>NZ_BAUC01000012.1 GCF_000474215.1 Edwardsiella hoshinae NBRC 105699 = ATCC 33379
ACCACTTCTTGACGTGTAGGATAACAGCAGTACCGTTGTGGGTGATTAGCTCAGCTGGGAGAGCACCTCCCTTACAAGGAGGGGGTCGGCGGTTCGATCCCGTCATCACCCACCACATCGGGTCGTTAGCTCAGTTGGTAGAGCAGTTGACTTTTAATCAATTGGTCGCAGGTTCGAATCCTGCACGACCCACCATTATTTCAATAAATAAGAATTAGTCCAATGTGAAGGATAACATCGCGTAGCGATGGCCTGTAGGGCGAGGCGTAAGCCGAGTCATCCTGCACGACCCACCATTCTTATTGCATAATCTTACCGGATCAGATTGGGTGATTAGCTCAGCCGGGAGAGCACCTCCCTTACAAGGAGGGGGTCGGCGGTTCGATCCCGTCATCACCCACCACGCTGTTTATTGCTTCCTCGTCATATCTCTGCACAACAAATGTGTTTCTCCACATTCTATCCACGAAGCGCTATCCACCAGGCCTGTTTTATCCTCATAAGCACGATGCTACCGCTCGCGGCCTTTGCACATGAGGACGATGAATAGCGCCGACGTTAACCAAACAACACGATCACCAGCAGCAACACCACGATACCGATCAGCAGCAGGCTGACCGGTGAACGCGCCTGCCGGCGTACACTGCCGGGGATCCACTGTGGCGGGATGAAACCGAATAGCGGCTGTGGGTTGCCGACCGCGGCGACGGATAACGTCTCCTCGGCCGGGTCCGCGTTGACGATGATCGGGCTGGCGACCACCACTTGATTCTCCAGCGCCGAGCGCAATGGATCGCTTGGCAAGGCCGGCTTCCCTAACGTACTGAAGAGTTTATCGGCACCATGGCTCACGTCCAAGGCGCGTTCCACATTAGCGCGCTCTGCCAATATGCGGCCTTGCTCTCCCAGCGTTACGCGCGCGCCCGCTGCCGCTTGTGGCGCTGATGCGGCGGGCGGTGCGCGGCGAAGCACGGCTGATTGCGCCTCGCGCCCCAACGCGACTGCCACCGCCGGCTCGTTCTGGGCAAATGCCTGTAGCAACGTACGTTCCCGCTGTAATGCCGTAAGCGCGCGCAGAGTGCTCTCACGCTGACTCGGCGTCAGATCGCTGCGATTCAGGATCTGGAGTAGACGCTCGATGCGGGCGTCTAGCAGCGCTACGTTCTGCTGCCCCCCTCCTGGCGTCTGCGGTGGCATCCCGCTCGCCATATCAATCGGCCCTAACGCCATATGCTCCACTCCCCTGATGGCTCATCGTGTCGATGATATATAACGGCGCTAATGGCGGCTAACTTTAGCGCATTCCCTTTAATGGCTTCACGAACGCCTCCAAGCCCTCACCACGCAACGTCAACGCCAACTGCATCAACTCGCCCAGCGTGCCTTCGGGGAAGGCCTGTTTACGCGCAAACCACAGCAGGTACTCTTCCGGCAGATCGATGATCATCCGCCCGCGGTACTTACCGAATGGCATGGCGGTGTTGGCCAGCGCCACCAACTGACGTTTATCCATCATTCACCCAACATGCGCAGCAACTGCGCCTCATCGATCACCGGGATGCCCAACGCGTTAGCCTTAGCCAGCTTCGAGCCGGCAGCCTCCCCGGCGATCACCAGATCGGTCTTTTTCGACACGCTGCCACTGACCTTCGCCCCCAGCGCCAGCAGACGATCTTTAGCCGCATCGCGTGATAACACGCTCAGCGAGCCGGTCAACACCACGGTCTTACCGGCAAACGGACTGTCGATCTCCGCCGCCTGGGGAGTCGGTGTGACATCCGGCCAATGGATACCGATCTCCGCGGAGATCAGCTCATCGATTACTTGGCAATTATGCGCCTCGCTCAAAAAGTGCAGGATATGCTGCGCTACGACCTCGCCCACCTCCGGAACACGCTTTAAGCTCTCCAGATCGGCGGCGCGCAACGCGGCCAGCGAACCGAAGTGGCTAGCCAGATTGGCTGCCGTAGCCTCGCCCACCTCACGGATCCCCAAGGCAAACAAGAAGCGTGCCAACGTGGTACTGCGTGAACGATCCAACGCATCGATGAGCTTACTGGCCGACTTTGGTCCCATTCGTTCCAGCCCGGTCAGCTTGCCGGCACTAAGACGGTAGAGATCGGCAGGGGTCGCGACATATTCACGCTCCACCAGTTGCTCGATCACCTTATCCCCCATCCCCTCAACATCCATCGCTCGGCGCGAGACGAAGTGTTTCAACGATTCTTTGCGCTGTGCCGCACAAATCAGGCCACCGCTACAGCGCGCCACAGCCTCGCCCTCGCTGCGATCCACCTCTGAGCCACATACCGGACAATGTGTCGGAAAACGGATCTCGGCGGCATCGCGCGGACGCAGTGCCTCCACTACCCCCACAACCTGAGGGATAACGTCACCGGCACGCCGTACGATCACCGTATCACCAATCCGTAGCCCCAGGCGCTCGATCTCATCCGCGTTATGCAAAGTGGCATTACTGACGGTTACCCCGGCGACCTGTACCGGCTCCAGGCGCGCCACGGGGGTGATTGCTCCGGTACGACCAACCTGAAACTCGACCCCGTTTAGCTGTGTCATCTGCTCCTGCGCCGGGAACTTGAACGCCGTTGCCCAACGCGGCGCACGCGCCACAAACCCCAGCGCCTCTTGCGTGGCGATATCGTCCACCTTGATCACCACGCCGTCGATATCGAATCCCAGCGTCGGGCGATCCTGCTCCGTCTGGCGGTAGTAGGCCAAGACCTCATCGCTGCCGTGACACAGTTGCACGCGTTCACTAACCGGTAATCCCCAAGACTTGAAGCGTTGCAGACATTGATAGTGGCTACCTGGTAACGATCCACCCTCTAGCAGGCCGGAGCCGTAGCAATAGAAAGTCAATGGGCGGCGAGCGGTGATGCGCGGGTCAAGCTGGCGTAGCGAGCCAGCCGCCGCATTACGCGGGTTAGCGAAGATTTTGCCGCCACGCCGCCGCGCCTCTTCATTCATCGCCTCGAAGCCCGCCTGAGGCATAAACACCTCGCCGCGCACCTCGATGCGAGCCGGAATGTCGTCTCCCTGGAGACGCAGCGGGATAGCGCGGATGGTCTTCACATTGCTGGTGATGTCTTCACCAGTGCTGCCGTCACCGCGCGTCGCCGCTCGTACCAGCACTCCCTGCTCATACAGCAGGCTGACCGCCAAGCCATCCAGTTTCAGCTCACAACAGAAGGTCAACGTGGCGTCACTTTTCAGACGCTCATGCAGACGCTTAGCGAAAGCGCGGAAACTCGCTTCATCGAAGACGTTATCCAACGACAGCATCGGCACCTCATGATGTACCTGGCCGAAGGCCTCCAAGGGCGCGCCACCGACACGCTGGCTCGGCGAGTCCGCCGTCACCAGTTGCGGGTGTTCGCTCTCTAAGGCCTTCAACTGCATCATCAGGCGATCGTATTCCGCATCAGTCACCTGCGGATCATCCAGGACATAATATTGATACTCATGATGGCGCAACGCGGCACGCAGCTGTTCGAGTTGTTGTTCAATCGTGGAAGTCATAAGCCACCATTCAATGATAAAAAACCCCCGGTAAACGGGGGTTTAGAGTAAGACGACGGCGCAGAGACATCAGCTGTTACGGTCGAGATTTTCCAGTACCGTGCGGATGCGCGCCTTATAGGTTTCCAGCTTTTGCGGCGTCATCATACGCCGTTCATCATCCAACACCACACCGCCGACATCATCGGCGATGCGCTGGGCGGATTGCAGCATCAACTTAAAGTTCTGGTTGGCATCACCGTATGAGGGCACCATCATGAAGAAAGAGACACCCGGCGTCGTGAAGTCAGCCATATTCTCGACATCGAAGGTCCCCGGCTTCACCATATTGGCCATGCTAAACAGCACCGGGCCGCTGCCCGCCGGATTAAGATGACGATGGAAGATCTTCATCGCACCATATTGAAAACCGGCCTGCAACACGCTCTGCAACAGCACCTCACCGCCGATGCTGCTACCTTGATGAGCGGCGACATGCATCACCAGCACCGTCTCTCGCTCGGCGGCGGCGGATGCCGTTGATGCAGACGGCGCCTCAGTCGCAGCAGCAGACGCCGCGGCAACCTCCGCGGCGGGCGTCACCTCGCCATCCGGCGTGGAGGCAGGGGCTAACGCCTCAGCCAGCAACGTGGGCTCATCGTCTCGCTCGTCAGACAACAGAGGCTCACCCAATAGGGGATCGCGTGCCTCGGGGCGTGCGTTCGGCTCGTCCTCGGTATAGCACTCACTCTCCGATGGCGCCAACGGATCGGGACGACTCGCCCGCGCCTCATCCAGCGAACCGACGGCGGGCTCTAGCGGGTGTTGAAGCGAACTGCCGCTGCGCTGTACGCGCACTTCGCCGACGCCGTCGTCAGTATCAGAGAACGGTTTCTCGTCGCGCCGTAGCTTTTGACGTTTGTTCGGACGATCACGAAACAGCGCAGAGCGTTCCTTACGACTGGTCCACAAGCCGTGTAGCAACAGCGCTATTATGGCAACCGCGCCAACAACAATTAATATCAGACGCAAATCCTGCATCATCGCAATCTCTGTTGTTTTAATACATTGCCATTTCGGCAAACCTTCAATCTATAAATGTATTGGGCTGCCGGGACAAGTGCAAGTCTGGACTAAACTTTCTGTTAATAAAGATGATTTTTCCCGCTATTTTGTTCTTTTTTCGGCCAACTCCTAACTGGCAAGCCCCCCCATCCGCGGATATCATAAGTCGGTAACGCGCACAATCGACCGGTATCACACATTTTCCGTGAGACGGAATGAGGCGCATGACGAAATTAAGATGGAGTCCAATGAATAACCCACTTCCGGCCTCGGGGCCGCAGCGCCCGAGCAATGTCAATGGTGTTCACTACTTTGCTCAGGGCTGGCGCTTGATCCGCCTGCCCGGCATCAAGCGTTATGTCCTAATGCCACTCCTGGTCAACATTATTCTGATGGGGTTAGCCTTCTGGTGGCTATTCGATCGTCTAGGCCGCTGGATCCCGGCGCTGATGGGGTATGTTCCCGACTGGTTACACTGGTTAAGCTATTTGCTATGGCCGATCGCCGTAATCTCGCTCCTGCTGGTCTTTAGCTATTTTTTCAGCACCCTGGCCAACTGGATCGCCGCGCCTTTCAACGGTTTGCTGGCCGAGCAGTTGGAGGGGCAATTGACCGGCAAACCCTTACCCGACAGCGGCCTGTGGAGCGTAATGAAAGATATGCCACGTATCCTGAAGCGTGAATGGATCAAACTGGCCTATTACTTACCTCGCGCTTTGGTGCTGCTGTTGCTCTACCTTGTGCCGGGTGTCGGTCAAACAGTGGCACCGGTACTCTGGTTCCTGTTCAGCGCCTGGATGATGGCGGTGCAGTACTGTGATTATCCCTTCGACAACCATAAGGTTAGCTTCCCGCGCATGCGTGACGCCCTACGCACCGACAAGGTAGACAACCTACAATTCGGCGCGCTGGTCAGCCTGTTTACCCTGATCCCTTTCATCAATCTGGTGATCATGCCGGTGGCCATCTGTGGCGCTACCGCCATGTGGGTCGACCGTTATCGTGCGGATCTGGCCCTTAATCGCTGAGTTTACGGCGGTGCGTCCTCCGGCGCACCGCTCCTCTCCCGCGTTTAGTGTGATTTCGACTATCCATATAATATTTATTTACTTCCCCTAAGCGGGTTATTGCGTATGCTGCTAAGTCACGGACACTGTCGACCGAACAGGAGCGACCATGAGCAAGATCTACCAAGATAACTCCCAGACTATTGGGCATACCCCCCTGGTACGCCTTAATCGCCTCGGTAACGGACATATTCTGGCTAAGGTGGAGTCACGCAACCCTAGCTTTAGCGTCAAAGATCGCATCGGTGCCAACATGATTTGGGATGCCGAGAAGCGTGGCATTCTGCAACCCGGCGTCGAACTGGTGGAGCCTACCAGCGGCAATACCGGTATCGCCCTGGCTTTCGTCGCCGCCGCACGCGGTTATAAATTGACGCTCACCATGCCTGAAACCATGAGTGTAGAGCGTCGTAAGCTATTGAAAGGGCTAGGAGCTGAACTCATTTTGACCCCCGGAGCTCAGGGTATGAAAGGGGCGATCGCCAAGGCCGAAGAAATCGTTGCCAGCGATCCTGCCCGCTATGTCATGCTTCAACAATTCAGCAATCCGGCCAATCCAGCGATCCATCGCCAAACCACCGGCCCCGAGATCTGGCAAGATAGCGCAGGACAGGTCGATGTGCTGGTGGTCGGTGTTGGTACCGGGGGTACGCTGACCGGTACCGCTCGCTATCTGAAGCAGGATCGCGGTCACCCACTCTGCGTCGTGGCGGTTGAGCCTGAGGACTCGCCAGTGATCAGCCAAGCGCTCGCCGGAGAACCCTTAGTGCCGGGGCCGCATAAGATCCAGGGTATCGGTGCCGGTTTCATTCCTGCCAACCTTGATCTGACGCTGATAGATCGTGTGGAGCGCGTCGCTAACGATGAGGCGATCGAGATGGCGCGGCGACTCATGCGCGAAGAGGGCATTCTGGCCGGAATTTCCTCCGGTGCAGCCGTCGCAGCAGCGTTACGTCTCACCCAGCAGCCAGAATTCAGCGGCAAAAATATCGTGGTGATCCTCCCCTCCTCAGGTGAACGTTATTTGAGCACCGCGCTATTTGCTGGGCTATTTCCTGAGCCGGAATGAGCGCCGAATCCGATGGCATGAATTGTTCAAAACAGCACCCTATTGGGTGCTTTTTTTGTGGAGCAGTTCAAATTTTACCACCCCCTATCCTTGCTTTTATTTTCTGGGTCTAGTATTTAACCAGACCATTATTTTGAAGCGCAAAATTATTCGCGCTTGCGATGGGAAAACCGCTGAATCGATTAACGCATGAGGCGGTACTCTTAACTGGGGTGGGCTGACCCGCGCTGGACGCACAGGATGATGGCACGACGTCTTCTCCCCTGTCGACTTGGCGACCACGGAACAGCGCACCGGATACGCACCTAAAGGCAGGCTAAAGTTAAGCGATTGCGCTAGACTTTAGCGCCACGACATTAAACATAAATAGTTGGGGAAAACTATGTTCCAGCAAGAAGTCACTATCACTGCACCGAATGGTCTGCACACCCGTCCTGCCGCTCAGTTTGTGAAAGAAGCCAAAGCATTCGCTTCCGACATCACGGTTACCTCTAACGGTAAGAGCGCCAGCGCCAAGAGCCTGTTCAAACTGCAAACGCTGGGTCTGACCCAGGGTACTGTGGTGACCATCTCCGCCGAAGGCGAAGATGAACAGAACGCCGTTGAGCATCTGGTAAAACTGATGGCTGAGCTTGAGTAAGCCTAACGGCTCACCACTCCAGGTTAAACCAGTCTAACGTCAAAGGTAGGGTTATGATTTCAGGTATCTTAGTTTCACCGGGCATCGCTTTTGGTAAGGCGCTTCTTCTCAAAGAAGACGAGATTGTCATCAGCCGTAAGAAGATCACTGCCGACGAAGTCGAGCAAGAGATCGCCCGCTTCAAGGACGGTCGCGACAAGGCCGCACAGCAACTGGAAGCCATTCGTCAGAAAGCCAGCGAGACTCTCGGTGAAGAGAAAGCGGCCATCTTCGAAGGGCATATCATGCTGCTAGAAGATGAAGAGCTTGAGCAGGAAATCATAGCCCTGATTAAAGATAACGGCATGAGTGCCGAAGCCGCCGCCCGCGAGGTGATCGACGGCCAGGCCTCAGCGCTGGAAGAGCTAGACGATGAGTACCTGAAAGAGCGTGCAGCCGACGTACGTGATATCGGTAAGCGTCTGCTGAAAAACATCCTCGGCATGACCATCATCGATCTGGGTGCCATTCAGGATGAAGTGATCCTGGTTGCCACCGATCTGACCCCGTCAGAAACCGCACAGCTGAACCTGGACAAAGTGCTGGGCTTCATCACCGACCTGGGCGGTCGAACCTCCCATACCTCCATCATGGCGCGCTCTCTGGAGCTACCGGCTATCGTCGGCACCAGCGATGTGACCCAGAAGGTACAAAACGGCGACTATCTGATCCTGGATGCCGTCAACAACCAGATTTACCTGAACCCGACCGCTGAGACTATCGATCAGTTGAAGGCCGTTCAGGCGCAATACATCAGCGAGAAAAACGAACTGGCCAAACTGAAAGACCTGCCGGCGATCACGCTGGATGGTCATCAAGTCGAAGTCTGTGCCAACATCGGTACCGTGCGTGATGTCGCCGGCGCCGAGCGTAATGGTGCCGAGGGCGTAGGCCTGTATCGTACCGAATTCCTGTTTATGGATCGCGATGCTCTACCGACGGAAGAAGAGCAATTCCAGGCCTATAAGGCTGTCGCTGAGGCGATGGGCTCTCAGGCGGTCATCGTGCGTACCATGGACATCGGCGGCGACAAAGATCTGCCTTATATGGATCTGCCGAAAGAAGAAAACCCGTTCCTGGGCTGGCGTGCCATTCGTATCTGCCTGGATCGTAAAGAGATTCTGCACACTCAGCTGCGCGCCATCCTGCGCGCCTCCGCCTGCGGCAAATTGCGCATTATGTTCCCGATGATCATCTCGGTCGAGGAAGTGCGCATGCTCAAAGCGGAGTTGGAGCTGCTGAAAGCGCAGCTGCGTGAAGAAGGTAAACCCTTCGACGAAACTATCGAAGTTGGCGTGATGGTGGAAACACCGGCCGCGGCAACCGTCGCCCACCACCTGGCGAAGGAAGTTGACTTCTTTAGTATTGGGACAAACGATTTAACCCAGTATACTCTAGCAGTAGATCGTGGCAATGAGCTGATCTCTCACCTCTACAACCCAATGGCGCCGTCAGTGTTGACCCTGATTAAACAGGTGATCGATGCATCTCACGCGCATGGCAAGTGGACCGGCATGTGCGGTGAACTGGCTGGCGATGAGCGTGCTACACTGCTCCTGTTGGGCATGGGGCTTGATGAATTCAGCATGAGTTCAATCTCAATTCCGCGCATCAAGAAAATCATTCGCAATGCGAACTTTGAAGATGTGAAGGCATTGGCAGAAGAGGCGCTGCGTCAGCCGACGGCTGACGAATTGATGGGCGTGGTCAACAAGTTCATCGAAGAAAAGACCCTTTGCTAATGGCGAACGCTGGAACGCCGCCCAACATTACTTGCTTAGGAGAAGATCATGGGTTTGTTCGATAAACTGAAATCGCTGGTTTCAGACGACAAGAAAGAGACGGGCAGCATTGAGATTTTTGCTCCCCTGTCCGGTGAAATCGTCAATATTGAAGATGTACCCGATGTCGTATTTGCCGAAAAAATCGTCGGTGACGGCATCGCCATCAAACCGACCGGTGACAAAATGGTCGCACCGGTCGACGGTACTATCGGTAAAATCTTTGAGACCAACCATGCGTTCTCTATCGAATCCGACAGCGGTGTTGAGCTGTTTGTCCACTTCGGTATCGATACCGTTGAGCTGAAAGGCGAAGGCTTCAAACGCATCGCCGAAGAAGGGCAGCGCGTGAAGAAAGGCGACGTGGTCATCGAATTCGACCTGCCGCTGCTGGAAGAGAAAGCCAAGTCGACGCTGACCCCGGTGGTAATCTCCAACATGGATGAGATCAAAGAGCTGATCAAACTATCGGGTAGCGTCGTCGTCGGCGAAACGCCGGTGATCCGCATCAAGAAGTAACCACCGAATCGGTAATATGAAAACGGCGCCCTCAGGCGCCGTTTTTTTTGTGTCATCGCAGGTGGTGGAGAAGCGCTGTAGCGCATCTCCCCTCGCGCCTTACAATGTCAGCAGACGTTCCAAGGAGGGGGCAAAATAATAGCTGCCGCTCACCGGTTTACTGAAACGAAGCAGCTGATCGTGCTTACCATCCAGCTCGCCAAACATACTCAGCAACTGCTGCTCAATATTGTGCAGATGGGCGCAGTAGGCGATAAACATCAGACCATGCTTGCCGCTGGCGGTGCCATAAGGCAGGCTCTGGCGGATAATCTTCAGCCCTTTACCATTTTCTTTCAGATCGACGCGGCTGACGTGCGACGTATCCGGACGCGCGCTCGGGTCCAGCTCCTCACTGTCCTGCTTAGTCCGACCGATGATCTGCTGCTGCTGTTCAACGCTGAAACGTGACCACTGACGCAGGTTATGCTCCCAACGCTGTACCAAGACATAGCTGCCACCCGCATCGATCCCCTCGGCGATCACCCCGACGCCCGGCCGAGCCTCGCCGGCCGGATTCTCAGTTCCATCAACGAAACCGCTCAGATCACGCTCTTCGATCCAACGGAAACCATGGATCTCCTCTTCGACCACGATGGCATCGCCGAAAGCGGCTAACGCCGCCTGCGCCAGGGAAAAGTTCACATCATGGCGCAATGACTGAATGTGGATCAGCAGATCACGCTGCGTCGCCGGCGCTAAGCCCTTGCCCAACGGGACGAACGGCTTCAGCGAGGCGCCCTCCGCCTCATTCGTCGTCAATTCGCGCCATAGCGCGTGACCGAAAGCCACCACCGCCCCCAAGTGCGCATCAGGATAACGCTGTTGTAATGCCAACAACTGCGTGGTAAAGGTTTTGCATCCCTGGCGTAATCCAGCCAGATCGCCGGACGCCATGGCTTCAATGAAAATACCGAAGCGACAATGTTCCGGTAAAATGCCGCTCTGAGGCTGAGACATGAGGCTCTCCATTCAGTTAAGTCTAGTTAATGCCGGCCACACGACAGCGCGCCGGTAACAATGATGGCCTGTCGAGACCGATATTATGCATATACTACGCCATACTCCCGGCATTCCCTTGCTACAAAACAAAAAAATGCCGCTTGGCTTAGTCGGTATCAGCCTGCCAGATGATCTGGCTAATCGGCCATGACATCAGCACATCGTTCGGCGGCATCAGTCCCGCCGGGCCGCGCCACTGCCCATGGAACCGGTAGCTGACGTGCTGACTCTGCGGTGCCTGACACTGTAGCGTTACCCCCTCCGAGGCCGCCACTCGTTGGCATTTACCTTCATAGGCGCTGGCGTATAACGCAGAAAAAGGCATCCCCACCCGCGTCCCCCAGTTGGTGGCGATCGCGGCGCTATCGAGCGTGATACGCTGTACCAGTGCCTCGCCACGGAGGGTCATGACCACCTGCCCATCCGCCATCGCCTGGTAGAAACGCATCATCCGACCTCCCTCGATCCCCATGCCGCTACGCAGGGTATATCGGCCATCCAGTCCCTGATTGATGGCCTCCTGCTGCATCGGCGTCGACGCAACGATCCCACCGACGCCGTTCTCCCCCATCTCCAGTCCCGCGCTGAACCAGTGAAAGGGAGAGAGCGCCGACCAAGAGAAAGACGGTACGCTGGCACAACCGCTTAGCAACAACGGCAATGCCACGATCAAAATACGAACACCCATCGATAAACTCCTTGCGAATACGGCCATGCCGTAGGGGAAACCTCTGGGGATTGGAGTGATAAAACACAGAAAAGTTGCCCACCGAGCATAAAACAGCGCCGCCTGATACGCCGCTAACGCAATGAGCTCTAGGCGACAGCGCACAACGGCCCGCCGCTTAATATTCCTGATCGATGATCAAACGCTTACCCAGGCATAAGACATCCTGGGTCTCATACTCCAGCTTCTCATACATACTAATCGCCGCGTCATTATCTGCGTCGATCAAGATGCGCACCTGGGGACAGCCGCGCGCCAGCAATTTCTTTTCCAGACGGCTGGCCAGGGCATTGGCGATACCACGCCCACGGAAATCTGGGTGCACGCACAAATAGTATGCCGAGCCGCGATGACCATCATACCCGCCCATCACGCTTCCGACGATTTCGCCACCAACCTGAGCGACCAGGAAGAGATCGGCATCGTGATTCATCTTGCGCTCAATATCCGTTTCGGGATCATTCCAGGGATGCAACAGATCGCAGCGCTCCCACAGGGTAATCACTTCGTCAAAGTCGGATTGATTAAAAACGCGAATTTCCATGATATCGACCGTTAAAGGTTATAAGATGCCCGGGCATCGACCTCGGGCTAGGCCGGTACAGCACGAAACCGGGCGCGATCAACGCACTCCCACGCCGACTGGGCCGTCGATGCGGAGCCCTGCGCCTATAAGGCATGGGATGCCGCCTAATTATCGCTGTAATCCACAGATCCGCAACGAAAATCTTGCAGAAGCCCCCGTGTGGAGATCGCCGGGCGGTCTAGGATGCACTGCGGTGAGCTCAGCGCCACGTCCGCGAGCAACAAATCGACATAGTTATCCTCTCGATCCATGCATTTTCATCGCGTTAGGATTAACCTCTATCATTAACGACGCTGACTGATGGAATAGATTGCATCATGAAGAAATTTTCCGATTTTCGCCCTCTGCCGCAGCCCACTTCCCGGCGCCAATTCCTCTGCTCAGGGCTAGCACTATTGCTTAGCGCCGGCCTGCTTCCCCCGCGTGCACAGGCCGCAGTTCCCGAACATTTGGGCCGGCAGCGCAAGGCGGCGAATGCACCGCGCGTGGTGATGCTCGACCCCGGCCATGGCGGTATCGATCCCGGTGCCGTCGGGCATCAAGGCGCGAAGGAAAAACATGTGGTGTTAGACATCGCCCACCGAGTACGCGATCTGTTACGTCGTCAACACAACCTGGTGGTGAGACTCACCCGCGAAGATGATTACTTCATCCCGTTGTACAAACGGGTCGAGATCGCCGCCCACCATCAAGCAGATCTGTTTGTTTCTATCCATGCCGACGGTTTCACCAGCCCAGAGGCTGCCGGAGCCTCAGTGTTTGCCCTCTCCAATCGCGGTGCCAGCAGCGCCATGGCCAAATACCTCTCACAACGTGAAAACGATGCCGACAAAGTCGCCGGCGAACGTTATGCCGCCGAGGACAACAACTACCTGCAACAGGTGTTATTCGATCTGGTGCAAACCGACACCATCAAGAACAGCCTGATCCTAGGACGCCACCTACTTAACCAGATCCGTCCGATTCATCGCCTGCATTGCCAGCATACTGAGCAGGCGGCCTTCGCCGTACTTAAGTCGCCGGCGATCCCCTCGGTACTGGTCGAGACGGCATTTATCACCAATCACCAAGAGGAGCGCTTACTGACCTCCCCGGCCTTCCGCACCACCATCGCCGAAGCCATCGCTGGCGGGATCGTCCATTACTTGCATGATTTCGAAGCTCATCAGCGGCGGCGGCCGGCGTAAGCAGGCGGACAATCAATGCCCCGCTCCCTGCGCTGGCTATCCGCTTATGGCTATACTCAACGGAATACCTCATGCAAAGAGCCGCATCGATGACCCCAAACAGTGATGCAGTCCGACATTTCTTGTGGCAACTTCAGGATGAGTTGTGCCAACAACTTGCTGCCGCCGACGGCGGCGCGACCTTCCAGCAAGACGAGTGGCAACGCGCCGAGGGAGGCGGCGGGCGTACCCGGATACTGCGTCAAGGGGCGTTGTTCGAACAGGCCGGCGTCAACGTCTCTCACATTCGTGGCGACAGCCTGCCCGCCGCGGCGAGCGCTCAGCGACCAGCGCTGGCCGGCTGCGCCTTCCAGGCGATGGGGATCTCCCTGGTGTTACATCCGTGGAATCCCTATGTCCCGACCGCCCACGCCAACGTCCGCTTCTTTAGCGCCGAACGCCCCGATGGCGCCTCACTGTGGTGGTTCGGCGGCGGCTTCGATCTGACGCCGTTCTATCCGTTTCATGAAGATATCGTGCACTGGCACCGCCAGGCACGCGACCTGTGCCAGCCCTTCGACGAACAGTACTATCCACGCTACAAGGCGTGGTGTGATCGCTACTTCTATCTTCCCCATCGCCAAGAGACGCGCGGTGTAGGAGGACTGTTCTTCGACGATCTCAATGGCCCGAACTTCGCCCATGCCTTTGCCTTCACCCGCGCCGTCGGCAACGGCTTCTGCCCCGCTTATCTGCCGATCGCCGAACGGCGGCGCGCCTTGCCTTGGGGCGAGCGAGAGCGACAATTCCAACTTTATCGGCGTGGCCGTTACGTGGAGTTTAATCTGGTGTGGGATCGCGGTACGCTATTCGGTTTACAGACTGGCGGACGTAGTGAATCGATTCTCATGTCGATGCCGCCGCTGGTACGCTGGGAATACGACTATCAACCGCCCGCTGATTCGCCGGAGGCGCGCCTGACGCGCGACTTTCTTACCCCGCGCGATTGGCTGGCTAACGAGACCACATGACAACACGACAAATCTGGATCGACGCCGATGCCTGCCCGACGGTAATTAAAGAGGTCCTGCTACGCGCGGCGGAGCGGCACGCCCTGACCATCACCTTAGTCGCCAACCGCGCGCAACGTCTGCCAGCGGGCAGCCGAGCCCGCATGCTCTGTGTGGCTACCACCCCCGACGCCGCCGACAACGAAATCGTCCGACGTCTCGCCCCTGGTGACCTGGTGGTCACCGCCGACATTCCCTTGGCCGCGGCGGTACTGGAAAAGGGCGGTAGCGCCCTCAATCCCCGCGGCGAACGCTACGATCCGGCAACGATCCGCTCCCGCTTGACCCTACGCGATTTCATGGAGACGCTGCGGGCCAGCGGTATCCAGAGCGGCGGCCCGGCACCGCTCAGCCCGCGTGAACGCCAACAGTTCGCCAACCAATTGCAGCGGTGGCTACAAGCGTGCTGAGGCGCTATACCAGACATAATCAGCCTGTTGCGCCATCACCACCTCCCCCGGCGTGGCGAGGATCAGCACGCTGACATCGGTCAGCGGCGCCTCATCTTCGAGGTGCAACGGCACGCCGAGATCGCGCCGGGCATGAAACGCACCAACCAACAGCAAGGCCGGTAATGGCGCCGCTAGCAGCGCCTGCGCCATCCGCCGATCGCGCCACTGCTGTAGCGCCAAGTAGTATGTCAGCGACGCATGCTGTCGCGTCATCTCAGGGTGCGCCCCGGCCAAGGCGGCGACGATCTCCACCTGCACCGCATCCTGCGTGCTCAAGGCCCCCGGCGGCGGCTCGGGACGGCACCGGATACGCCCCCGTTCGGCCTCGCTCAGGTTAGCTGCCAGCAACGGATAACCCCCTTGCAAGGCTTGACGCACCAAGGGGCCATATTGCGCCCATGGCCAAGCGACTTGCCAGCGTAACGATGCAGACAACGCCTGGTCCGGAAGATCCGTCACCGAACGGCCAGCCAACGCCGTAACGGCAGCCTGTTGGTCGGGCGTTAACATCTCCAGCAGCACGCTGCCTTGCGCCCGTCGCAGGCCCAATTGTGTCAATAACTCATCGGTGATCTGTTGATGGCGCGGGTTGCTATGCCGCTCGCCGACGATCACCCGCGGCGCCGTCGCCAGGCGTTCAACCAGCTGTGCCTGCGTCAACTGACGCCCGTCGTCCAACGCCACAATCCGCTCGGCGGGCGGCACCGCACGTTGGCAGCCAACCAACGCCAAAAGGGCCGCCATCAATAACATCGCTCGCATGCCCCCTCCCTGCGGAGCGTATCCGCCTACATCAGCCTACACGGCACGCGCATCTTGGCAAAAAAATGCCGCCCTTAGGGCGGCATGTCACAGGCTTAACGCCCTTGGTTCTGCGCTTCGACCACCGCCAGCGCCACCATGTTAACGATGCGCCGAACGGAGGAGATCGGCGTCAAAATATGCGCCGGTTTACTGATCCCCATCAATACCGGCCCCACGGTGACCCCCTCGGAAGAGGAGACGCGCAACAGGTTATAGCTGATACGGGCCGCTTCCATATTCGGCATGATCAAGAGATTCGCTGCGCCCTTCAACGGACTATCCGGCATCACGCCCTGGCGAATGCTCTCCACCAACGCGGCGTCACCATGCATCTCACCGTCGATCTCCAATTCCGGTGCCCGTTGCTTCACCAACGCCAACACCTGACGCATCTTGCGCGCCGATGGGCAATCAGCCGTGCCGAAACTGGAGTGAGAGAGCAGCGCCACCTTCGGCTCGATACCGAAGCGCCGCACTTCATCGGCCGACATCAGCACGATCTCCGCCAATTGCTCGGCGCTGGGATCTTCGTTGACATAGGTATCGGCGATGAAGGTATTGCCGCTCGGCAGCAGCAGCGCATTCATCGCCGCCGCCACGTGGCCGCCCTCACGGTAACCGAACACTTCACGCAGCACATCGTAGTGATCCTGGTAGTCGCCCTCCGTACCGCAAATCATCGCGTCGGCCTCACCACGCAATACCATCATGGCAGCGATCACCGTCGGATTCGCGATCAATGCCCGCCGCGCCTGCGCTTGAGAAATGCCACGCCGCTTCATGATCGCATAGTAACCGCTCCAATAGTCGTTATAGCGCGGATCGGATTCGTTGTTCACCACTTCCAGATCGCGCCCGATCTCGATATGCAACCCCAACTTCTTCAGACGCTGGGCGATCACCTGCGGACGCCCGATCAAGATCGGTTGCGCCAAACCTAACGTCACCAACTCTTGGGTGGCGTGCAGCACCCGCTCCGATTCCCCCTCCGCCAGTACCACGCGCTTCGGATTCTGGCGTGCCTGAGAGAAGACCGGTTTCATAAATAGGGTGGTCTTATACACGAACTCGGTTAAATGCTCGACGTACTCTTCCATATCGGCGAGCGGCCGTGTCGCGACCCCCGAATCCATCGCCGCCTGCGCCACCGCTGGGGCGATCTTAACGATCAGGCGCGGATCGAACGGTTTGGGAATGATGTATTCCGGCCCAAAAGAGAGCGCCTGGTTACCGTAAGCCGAAGCCACGACCTCGCTCTGCTCTGCCAAGGCCAGATCAGCAATGGCACGCACGGCCGCCAGTTTCATCTCTTCGTTGATGGTAGTCGCCCCCACATCCAGCGCCCCACGGAAGATGAACGGGAAGCACAGCACGTTGTTCACCTGGTTAGGAAAGTCGGAGCGACCGGTACAGATGATGGCATCCGGCCGTACCGCCTTGGCCAGCGGCGGCAGGATCTCCGGCTCAGGGTTAGCCAACGCCAAGATCAACGGCGACGGCGCCATGGTCTTCACCATTTCTTGGGTCAACACCCCGGGACCGGAACAACCGAGGAAAATATCGGCACCGGGAATAGCATCGGCCAGGGTACGCCAGCCATTATCCTCGATGGCGTAGGCTGCCTTGCTCTCCACCAGATGCGCATCGCGCCCACGGTAGATCACCCCCTTGGAGTCACAGGCAGTAATGTTCTCCCGTTTCAGTCCCAACGCCACCAACAAGTTAAGACAGGCGATCGCCGAGGCACCGGCACCGGACACCACCAGACGCACCTGTTCGATCGGTTTGTCGACGACGCGTAGACCGTTAAGCACTGCGGCGGTACAGATGATGGCCGTGCCGTGCTGATCGTCGTGGAATACCGGGATGTTCATGCGCTCACGCAACTTCTTCTCGATGTAGAAGCACTCCGGCGCCTTGATATCCTCCAGGTTGATGCCGCCGAAGGTCGGTTCCAACGCGGCGATCACCTCGATCAGCTTGTCGGGATCGCGTTCATCCACCTCAATATCAAACACATCGATACCGGCGAACTTCTTGAACAACACGCCCTTGCCCTCCATCACCGGCTTACCGGCCAGGGCACCGATGTTACCCAGTCCCAGCACCGCCGTACCGTTCGAGATCACCCCGACCAGGTTGCCACGGGCGGTATACTTATAAGCCGCCAACGGATCGTCGGCAATTTCTAAGCACGGCGCCGCGACGCCCGGTGAGTAGGCCAGCGCCAAATCCCGCTGGGTTGCCAGTGGTTTGGTCGGCACGACCTGAATCTTCCCGGCAACGGGAAACTGATGGAAATCAAGTGCACTTTGTTTCAACTGTTCGTCCATTTTCGGCTTCCTTTTAGCGTCTCTCGCTGTCACCCCGCGGCACGGTCGTCCACCATGGCACCACACCGTTTAGAGCGGCAGAATCTTTATCATGCTGTAAATGGGTTGTGAACCGTGAGTATAGCGCCGGAAACGCGCGAAACTATGAGGCAAGACATAAAGCCACAAAGAAACGCACCGACTGCGTATTTATTCCGCCGCTACGCCTCCTCATCTGACGAGGAAAACCAGTTAGTTAGTCGCGCATGCTGCAATAGCATGATGGTTTTGCCGTCGCAGATGCGCCCCTCCTCGACCATCCGCCAGGCCTCTTGATAGGAGAGTTCTAACAGTTCGATATCTTCATCATCGATGCCGCCGCCGTGCCCCTGATGCAGACTCTCGCTATATTCGGCACAAAAGAAATGCACCCTCTCGGTCACGCCCCCCGGCGACATATAGGCGGAAAAAAGCCGCCGAACCTCGCCAATGGCATAGCCGGTCTCCTCCATCGCCTCCCGCCGGACACAGGTTTCCGGCGCGTCCTGATCGAGCAACCCCGCACAGGCCTCGATCAGCATGCCGTCCGGGTTGCCATTTAGGTAGGTTGGTAGACGAAACTGGCGAACCAGCAGCACGCAGCGACGATGCGGGTTATACAGCAATACGGTAGCGCCGTCACCGCGCAGATAAACCTCGCGCCGCTGCCGCACCACCCCGCCCCGATGGTGCGGCAACTCATACTCGTACTCGCGCAGAGGACGCCAGGCATCGGAGAGTAAGCGTTCATGAATAAATTGGATGTTCATCGCACAGCCTTATGTCGTGAGCCAAGATAGCCCTCAGCATACGCATTAATGCCGCGTGCTCATACTCCGCCGCGATGGGCGGGCGGGTGCTGGCGGCGACAGGCGCATCCGCTTGGCGGCGCGATAAGCCTGCTAATGCGCCCTTAAGTGAGATACCTGCGGCTTCGGCGGCCGATTAGCCTCGCTATCCCCTCTCATCGCGGGGCGGACAAAAAAATGCGCTCGGATGAGCGCATTGATTAGCATATCGCCTCAAGGGCGCTTAATAGCCAGTAGGAATGCCTTTCATCTCCGGCAGCTTATGGGCGATGCCCTTATGGCAGTCGATACAGGTCTTGTTATCCCGGATCGCCTGGTCATGCATCTTGGCCGCCACCGTCTTCTGCTGGCTGAAGTCCATATTGTCGAAGTTATGGCAGTTGCGGCACTCCTGCGAGTTATTGGCCTTCATGCGCGCCCACTCGTTCTGCGCCATCTGCAAGCGATGCGCCTCAAACTTCTGCGGCGTATCGATCACCCCGAAGATCTTGCCGTACAGCTCCTTACTGGCCTTAATCTTGCGGATCATCTTCGGCACAAACTCATGCGGCACGTGGCAGTCCGGACAGGTGGCGCGCACCCCGCTGCGGTTGGCGTAATGCGCCGTCTCCAGATACTCCTGGTAAACATTGTCGCGCATCTCATGACAGCTAAGGCAGAACTGCTCGGTGTTGGCCTTTTCCAGTCCGGCGTTGAAGCCGCCCCAGAACAGGACGCCGGCAGCGAACCCCAACAGAAGCAGGGTACCGATCGCCAGACGGCTAGGCCGACGCCACCACTGCCATGCCCGGCGCAGCAGGCTCGGCTGGTTGCCCGTCGGGGCGTTGCGTTGCTCACTCATCATCGGCCCCTTTTACTGACCAAAACCGTTGGACGGAGTAAAGGTGTTGCCGACAATCGGCGCGGCGTCGCTCTGCGGCACATGACATTGCAGACAGAAGTAGCGGTTAGGTGCCACCTGCCCCAGCATCTTGCCACTGGCGTCGATGAAATGGGTCGGGCTGACACGCATCGCGCCGGTGGTACGGTAATTCTCCACCCCGTGGCATTGCAGACAGCGGTTGGTGTTCTTGGTGATCTGGTAGCCATCCACGCTGTGCGGGATCATCGGCGGTTGGTTGACATAGTTCAACGCCATCCGCTCCTGCTGTTTCGGCATCCGGATCTGTCCCTCACTGGTGCCGGACACCTCCGGCGACTGAGTCAAATCGACCGCGTCGTCGACGGCTAAGGCCCCTCCCGCCAACGCCAGTAACAGTACCCCCAGGGAGAACCGCTTCTTGCTGACATTGCTCTTCATTGTTTATCTCCCGAACGATGAAATCGTGTCTTAAATTCAAATACCTGCTCGGCACATACGTCCATGCAGCGCCCACAACTGATGCACTCTTGCTTCAGTACTAGCGGGCTGTGATTGTGATTGAGCACCGGATCGCGTAACACCTGGGGCTCCGGACAAACATGGAAGCAATCCATGCAACGGGTACAACGTTCGCGGCGCGTCGCGCCGACACGCAGCAGGCTCCGGCTGCCGATCAGCCCATACAGGGCACCGAGCGGACAGAGGTGACCGCACCAGCCATGCTCGGTGACCAACAGATCGAACAGGAAGATCGCCAGGATCAACCACAGGCCGGCACCAGCCCCGAAGATCAGGCTACGTCCCAGCAACGCCACAGGGTTAAGCCACTCCCACAGCAACGTGCCACTGGCGGCGCTGCCGACCAAGATGGCCAGCAAGATGCCATAACGCAACTGACGCGACAGCGGCGCCGATTGGCGCATAGCCAGACGACGTCGCAGCCAGGCGGCCAGATCGGTCACCGGATTCAACGGGCAGACCCAGCCGCAGAAGGCGCGGCTGGCGATCAAGCCATACAGCCCCAGCACCACTAACGCCCCCAACAATGCCGTCAGTGCCGGCCAATGACCGGCAAGCAGGCTCTCCAGCATCATCAGCGGATCGCTCATCGGCAAGGTGTCCAGAAAACGGCTAGCGCTGTAATTGCCCTTTAAAATCCACACCCCGAACCACGGGCCGCTGAGAAACAGCGCCAACACGCCCAACTGGCAGGTACGCCGTAACCACAACCAGCGGTGACTACGCCACCAACCGAGGCGGCGGCGCGCCGCCAACCCTGCCTGGGCAACCGGATTCGCCATCATTCACCCCCTTGCGGTTGGCGGATCGGCAGCGGCTCACTTTCCGGCACCAGTGCATGCCCCGCCTGCTGTTTCTCTACCCAACCGAGGCGGTAATGCCGCCCCAGTTCGCCGCGTGCCAGCGCCAGCGGCAAGACCTTGATCGCCGCCTCCTCCAACACGCAGGCCTGCTCACACTTGCCACAGCCCGTACAGTGCTCGCTATGCACGGTCGGTAAGAACTTGGCGTGTTTACCGGTGCGTTCGTTGCGCTGTAACTCCAAGGTGATGGCCTGATCGATCGCCGGGCAGACGCGATAACAGACGTCACAGCGCAACCCCTGCCAGTTGAGGCAGTTCTCGTGATCAAGCAACACCGCCAACCCCATGCGGGCATCGTCGATGCGGGTCAACGCCGGATCGAGCGCCCCGCTCGGACAAGCCACCACACAGGGGATGTCGTCACACATCTCGCATGGCGTTTGACGGGCGATGAAGTAAGGTGTGCCGGCCGCCGAGGGCGACAGCAACGTCGCCAGTTGTAACGTGTCATACGGACAGGCCTGCACGCACTGACCACAGCGAATACAGGCCGCCTCGAATCGGCCTGCGGGCAACGCGCCGGGCGGACGTAACGCCACCCCATCCCGCGCCAGAGACTGCTTCTGCTGTAACCCGAGCAGGATCGCCACGGCCGCCAAGCCGCCCGCACCGCGCACGGCATCGCGCAGAAAGCGTCGCCGCGCCGGCCCCTTATCGCGTTGTTCCGTCATCAGCAGCCGTCCTTACACCTTCTCAACCTTCACCGCACACTTCTTAAAGTCGGTCTCTTTCGACAGCGGATCGGTCGCATCCAGCGTCAACACGTTGACCAGTTGTGCGGCGTCGAAGAAGGGCAGATACACCAGTCCCTGCGGTACACGGTTACGTCCGCGCGTCTCGACGATGGAGATCATCTCGCCGCGGCGTGACGACACCTTCACCTTGTCGCCGCGGCGCAGGCCGCGCACCTTGGCGTCCAGCGGGTGGATAAACAGCACCGCCTCCGGGAAAGCGCGGTGCAGTTCCGGCACACGGCGCGTCATCGAGCCGGTATGCCAATGCTCCAACACGCGCCCCGTGGAGAGCCACAGGTCATATTGCTGATCCGGTACCTCGGCGGGCGGTTCATAGGGCAGCGCAAAGATCACCGCCTTACCGTCCGGCTTGCCGTAAAAGCGCACCCCTTCCCCCGCTTTAACGAACGGATCATAGCCCTCGCGGTAACGCCATAGGGTCTCCTTACCGTCGACCACTGGCCAACGAATACCGCGTGCCTTGTGGTAGTCATCGAACGGTGCCAGGTCATGACCATGGCCGCGGCCAAAACCGGCATACTCTTCGAACAGCCCTTTCTGCACGTAGAAACCACAAGCACGCGCCTCGTCGTTCAGGCGATCGGCCGGGATCTCGTCCAGCGAATACTTGTTGACGTTACCGTTGACGAACAGCACCTCATACAGGCTCTTCCCTTTCAGCGCCGGCATCTGCGCTAACAACTCGGCCGGCCACACTTCATCGACGGTGAAACGCTTGGCAAACTCCAGCAACTGCCACAGATCCGACTTTGCCTCGCCCGGCGCCTGTACCTGCTGGTGCCAGAACTGCGTACGCCGCTCGGCGTTGCCGTAGGCCCCCTCTTTCTCCACCCACATGGCGGTCGGCAGGATCAGATCGGCGGAGAGCGCACTGACCGTCGGGTAGGGATCGGAGACCACAACGAAGTTGCGCGCATCGCGCCACCCGGGCATGCGCTCCTGGTTAATGTTTGGGCCGGCCTGCATATTGTTATTGCACATCACCCAGTAGGCGTTGAGCTTGCCGTCTTTTAGCGCGCGGTCTTGCGCTACGGCGTGCAGCCCCACCTTGTCTGGAATCGTGCCGGACGGGATCTTCCAGCGGGTTTCGGCGATCTGGCGATGCTTGGCGTTGGTCACCACCATATCCGCCGGCAGACGATGGGAAAAGGTGCCAACTTCGCGCGCGGTTCCACAGGCGGAGGGCTGACCAGTCAGGGAGAAAGGCCCACAGCCCGGCTTGGAAATCTTGCCGGTCAGCAGGTGGATGTTGTAGCACAGGTTATTCGCCCACACCCCACGGGTGTGCTGGTTAAAGCCCATGGTCCAGTAGGAGACGACCTTGATGTTCGGATCGGCGTACAGCTTAGCCAGCGCCACCAATTGATCCGGTGGCACACCGGTCATCTGAGCGGTCTTCTCCAGGGTGTACTCGGCCACGAACGCCTTGTACTCGTCGAAGCTCATCGGCTCCGAGGCATCGCTGCCCGCATTCTTCGCCGCCTTCTCGCGCGGATCGGTCGGACGTAGGCCGTAGCCGATGTCGGTCGCCCCTTTACGGATATTGACATGCTGATCGAGGAACGCCTGGTCGACCGCGTTGTTCTGGATAATATAGTTGGCGATGTAGTTCAGGATCACCAAATCAGATTGCGGGGTAAAGATGATCGGGTTATCCGCTAACTCAAAACTACGGTGTTCGAAGGTGGAAAGTACCGCCACCTGAACCTGGTCGTTGCTCAGTCGGCGATTGGTGATGCGCGACCACAGGATCGGGTGCATCTCCGCCATGTTGGAGCCCCACAGCACAAAGGCATCGGCCTGTTCGATGTCGTCATAACATCCCATCGGTTCATCCATACCGAAAGTACGCATAAAGCCGACCACGGCCGAAGCCATGCAGTGACGCGCGTTAGGGTCGATGTTGTTAGAGCGGAAACCGGCCTTGAACAACTTGGCGGCGGCGTAGCCTTCCCATACTGTCCACTGGCCAGAACCGAACATGCCGACGGCGCTCGGCCCCTTCTCTTTCAGCGCCCCCTTGAACTTATCGGCCATCACATCGAAAGCCTGATCCCAACTGACCGGGGTGAATTCACCCTCTTTGTTGTACTGGCCATTCTTCATGCGCAGCAACGGCTGGGTTAACCGATCTTTACCGTACATGATCTTGGGCAGGAAGTAGCCCTTAATGCAGTTCAGCCCCCGGTTGACCGGTGCATCCGGGTCGCCCTGGGAGGCCACCACACGGCCATTCTGCGTGCCGACCAGCACGCCACATCCGGTGCCACAGAAGCGACACGGGGCTTTTTCCCACGTGATCGTATCTGCCGCATCGCCCGTCACCGCGCTGGCCACGGTCGGAATGGTCAGCCCTGCCGCTGCGGCAGCGGCAGCGACGGCGTTGGCTTTCATGAAGTCTCGACGACTGAGTTTCATGGCGTATCCTCACCTTGCTCATCCTGCTGGTGGTAAACCAGCGACACCGCCAGCACGCCTGCCACATTGCGTACTGACTCAATTCGATCCAGCAGCGTGTCTGAATCCTCGCTTTGCATGACAACCACTAACTTGCCCTGCTGCGGCTCGCTGGCCGCGACTTCAGTTCCGTCCATGGCGGATAACTGCTGCGCCACGTCCGTCACCACTTGTGGGCGGGCCTGAACCACCAGCCCGCAGACGTGCCATATCTCTCTGCTCATTCCCCTTCCTTAACGTCAACCTCGCTGGGTGCACCATATTCCACCATGCGTAATGCATCGACCGGACAGGCGGCGATACAGGCGCCGCAACCGCTACAATGCTCCGCGGCCAGACGTAGCAGTGCCACCCCGTCCGGGCGGGGGACGAAGCGGATCGCCCGCGGCTCGCAGCCATCCTGACAGCTACGGCACTCAATGCCACGCTGCGCCAGGCAATGCGCCTGGATCGCAACATGCAACCGCCAAGGGCGCTGATCGGCGGCAAGAAACAACGGCTGCGGGCAGGCATCGGCGCAACGCCGACAGAAGGTGCACTCGGCACGGGAAAAATCGAGGGTGGGAAAGCCGCCTTGGCCGACCACCAACACCCCGCTCTCACATTGGGCGATACAGGCATGACAACGGCTACAACCGGCCACAAAGGCCGCTTCCGCGCATGCCCAAGGCGGGCGGCGCTCCGCCACGGCATGTCGCCAATGGCCACGCAGCAACTGGCGTCGGGACAACGTCGTCATCGAACGCTCCTGTGACATCGCTCATCCATCGGGTAACAAAGCGCTAGCGGTCAGTCCGTGCGTCCACCCGTGGATCATGACGACGCGTCACCATCTTTCGCCAACTGGGAGCACGGCTAGTATTCACCACAGCATTTGTGTTGTTATTGTGCTTATGGCGTCGAGTATCCGGTTTCTCGTAGCGCTGATAATTCCTCTTTAGAGTTAAATGCGGGGGAGAATTGCGCGGGATCAAACCTTTGGGTCCACTTTCACGCATTGTGTCCGCTGCCGTACGGAAAACGCTATTTATACAGTTATATAACGAATGGTGCGCACGCCCCCATAAGGCGTGCCCTGTCTCATCAAGGAAAAACTGACGTGTTGGTAAAACGCTCCGTGACCAGTACCCTAGCGCGCGCCCTGATCGCCATGGTAATCCTCTCCGTGCTGTCGACGGGCATCGCCCTGTTGACCGTCGCCAGCAGCATCAACGATGCCGAAGCGGTGAACATCGCCGGCTCGCTCCGGATGCAAAGCTATCGCCTGGCCTACGATCTCACCAACCAACCACAGGATGTGGCGCACCATCTCGCCGAGTACAACCAGTCGCTGCACGCCCCGGCACTGCAAAAGCTGACCCGCTTCTATGTGCCCGACTCGGTGCAAGGCGAATACGCCCAACTGCTAACCACCTGGCAAAGATTAGAGATCCAACTGCGCCAAGGCGATGGCCAGGCTTTCTTGCACGGCGTGGCACACTACGTCAATCAGATCGATCACTTCGTACTGGTGCTACAGCGCCACGCCGAGCAGAAGATGGAGCAAGTGTTACTAATCAGCCTGATCGGCCTGCTGGCGCTGCTCGGCTTAGTGTGGTTCGCCATCCGCACCATTCGCCGCGAGGTGGTGGCGCCGCTCAATAAGTTGGTTAATGCCAGCGTTCGTATGCAGAACGGCCACTTCACGCCGCTGCACCTGGATGTCAACTTGCCTAACGAGATGGGCGTGCTGTCCAAGGCCTTCGTGCGCATGTCGAGCGAGCTGGAAAAACTGTATCGCTCACTCGAAGATAAGGTCCGCGAAAAGACCGAAAGCCTGACCCAGGCCAACCGTACCCTCGGCGTACTGTTCGAGGCCTCGCAGGCGCTGACCGTCAGCCAGATCACCCAACCCAGCTTCGAGCAAGTATTAAAGATCGTGCGCAGCAGCGAAGGGCTGGACTACCTACAGTTGGAGGTGGTGGACAGCGGCCAGGGGCGTTGGCTGATCGCCAGCGGCAAGGTCGTCCCCGCCCAGGCGAGCGAGACATTGCCGCTGATGCTGGATGGGCATCCGCTCGGTATGCTGCGTTGGCCGGCGCATCAGACACCACAGCGCCAGTTGATGCAAAACGTCGCCAACATGCTCAGCCGCGGGGTCTACTTCAACCGTGCCCAGAAGCAACAGCTGCAATTACTGCTGATGGAGGAGCGAGCGACCATCGCGCGTGAACTGCACGACTCGCTGGCCCAGGCACTGGCCTTCCTGCGCATCCAAATCACCTTGCTACGCCGGGCGACTGAGGCCGAAAACCACCAGGCACAAGCGATCATTCAGGACTTCGATCGTGCTCTCAGTGATGCCTACCGCCAATTGCGTGAGCTGTTGGCCACCTTCCGCCTGACCATCGAGGAGGCCGATCTGCGCGAGGCATTGCAACAACTGTTAGCCCCGCTAAAATTGCAGACGACGGCGCAGATCACGCTACACTGCGCGCTGCCCTCCCAATTGCTCAATGCGCAGCAGCAGGTTCATGTACTACAGATTGTCCGGGAGGCCACGCTTAACGCCATCAAGCACGCGCAAGCACAGCACATTTGCGTCAGCTGCCATGGGCGCGCCGATGGGCTCAATGTCATCAGCATCACCGATGATGGCATCGGGCTACCGAGCCACGAAGAGCCACCGGGCCACTATGGTCTGACCATCATGACCGAACGTGCCGCCCGTTTGGACGGCGAATTGCACCTCACCCCAGGACCGGCGGGAGGAACCCGTGTCACACTGACGTTCCGCCCCACATCCGGCGATGGGATCTGATTTATAATAATAATTCTGGGCGGTGATCTGCCGCCCTCCTTCAGGGAGCTTGTCATGGAAAACCCAACATCAACCAGCGCTGGTTTTCGCGTCATGATCGTCGATGATCATCCGCTCATGCGCCGAGGCATACGCCAACTGCTTGAGCTGGATACGCTCTTCACGGTGGTGGCCGAGGCCAGCAGCGGCAGCGAAGCCATCGCCTTGGCCGAACGTCTCCAACCGGATTTGATCCTGTTAGATCTCAATATGAAGGGATTATCGGGGTTAGATACACTCAAGGCGCTGCGCCATGAAGGGGTGGATGCGCGCATCATCATTCTGACGGTCTCCGACGCTCGCAGCGATGTGTACGCCTTGGTCGACGCTGGGGCGGATGGCTATCTACTGAAAGATAGCGAGCCAGAGACGCTGCTGGCCCAGATCCGCCAGGCGGCAGAAGGGCATAGCGTCTTTAGTGAGGCGGTGTTGGACTATCTCGGCACGCGCGGCGAGATCGCCGATCCACTGGCCGAGCTTACCGAACGCGAACTGGACGTGCTACAAGAGGTGGCTCGCGGCATGTCCAACAAGCAGATCGCCGCACAGCTGCACATTTCGGAGGAGACGGTCAAGGTACATATCCGTAACCTACTGCGTAAGCTGAACGTCCGCTCACGCGTCGCCGCGACGGTTCTCTACCTGGAATGTAAAAACCAATGACTCGCGTGTCGGGGCCGTCACTGGGCCTCGACACTTACGCTGTCGCCTCAAGGCTAGCGCGCAACGCCTCGGCGTGTAACGCCACCCAAGCCGCGTCGAGCGGCCCCCAATCCGTCAGCATGTAGTAGCCGTCGTTATGACGTACCCCCTGTTCGACGAAACGCAGCGTGACCCCGAGTCCCGGTAAGGCTTTGAGCACATCCTGTAACGTGCGGCGCGGCCAACCGGTGCGCTGCATCAGGCGTGGCACATTCGGCTTCTCTTCATGGGTCAGTAGCCAGCATAGATACAGCCGACGGGCAAATACCGGATTGATCTCCATCACCTCTCCTTCGGACTCCCTGAATGCAATAAGACCTAGTATTGCATAATTTTTCTGCAAACCACGGCAAAATCACCCTGCCGCAGCGCCATAATGGCGCTTTTTCGACCATTCATTGCACAGCCATGCGCCAACGCACGATTTTTTACGTTTTTTCCATTTTTTCTCCACTTTTTTTCTCCCGACACAGGATACAGTGCAACATCATCAGCGGCGCTGGTGCGTAAGGCGCACCACGAGTGACCGACTTCCTCGTTATCAGAATTAGCAGGATGGCTGTGCATGGCTAAATTTTTTATCGATCGTCCCATCTTCGCCTGGGTCATCGCCATTATCATTAGCCTGGCCGGCCTGTTGGCCATCCGCGATCTGCCAATCGAGCAGTATCCCGACCTGGCGCCACCGACAGTGCGTATCAGCGCCTCTTACCCCGGTGCTTCGGCACAAACTCTCGAAAACACCGTCACCCAGATCATCGAGCAGAACATGACCGGCCTGGATGGGCTGATGTATATGTCCTCGCAGAGCAGCAGTAGTGGCAGCGCCTCGATTACCCTGACCTTCCAATCCGGCACCGATCCCAACGAGGCGATGCAACAGGTACAGAATCAGCTCAGCGCCGCCACCCGCAAGCTGCCACAAGAGGTGCAGCAGCAGGGGATCCGAGTCAGCAAGTCAGGCGACAGCAGCCTGATGACGGTGGCCTTCGTCTCCACCGATGGCAGCATGGATCGCCAGGATATCGCCGACTATGTCGCCAGTAATCTGCAAGATCCCATCAGCCGCATCGAAGGCGTTGGCAGCGTCGATGCCTTCGGCTCCCAGTACGCCATGCGCATCTGGCTCGACCCGATTAAGCTCAACCAGTTCGCCCTGACGACCCAGGATGTCGTCAATGCCATCAAGAGTCAGAATAGCCAGATCGCCGTCGGCCAGATCGGTGCCACTCCCGCGGTGCCCGGCCAAGCCCTCAACGCCACCTTGATGGCACAATCCCAGTTGCAGACGCCGCAGCAATTCCGTGCCATCACCCTGCGGGTCAACAACGACGGCTCACTGGTCACCCTTGGCGATGTGGCACAGGTCGAACTGGGCGCGGAAAAGTACGATTACCTCTCGCGCTTTAATGGTAAGCCAGCCACCGGAATGAGCATCAAGCTGGCCTCCGGCGCCAACGAACTGGCCACCGATGCCCGGGTTAAGGCCAAGCTGGCCCAACTGGAGCCCTATTTCCCCCATGGTCTAAAGGTAGAATATGCCTACGAGACTACCCCGTTCGTCAAAGCGGCGATCCAGGATGTGGTGAAGACCCTGTTCGAGGCTATTCTGCTGGTATTCTTGGTGATGTATCTGTTCTTGCAGAACCTGCGCGCCACCTTGATCCCCACCATCGCCGTGCCGGTGGTGTTGCTGGGCACCTTCGCGGTGTTGCTCGCCATGGGCTACAGCATCAATACCCTAACCATGTTCGCCATGGTGTTGGCGATAGGGCTATTAGTGGATGACGCCATCGTGGTGGTGGAAAACGTCGAGCGCGTGATGAGTGAGGAGGGGCTCTCGCCACGTGAGGCAACCCGCAAGTCGATGGATCAGATCCAGGGCGCGTTGGTCGGGATCGCCTTGGTGCTGTCGGCGGTCTTTGTGCCGATGGCCTTCTTCGGCGGCACCACCGGCGCGATTTATCGTCAATTCTCCATCACCATCGTCTCGGCGATGATCTTCTCGGTGCTGGTCGCCTTGATCCTGACCCCGGCGCTCTGCGCCACCCTGCTACGCCCGATCGACAAGGCGCAACACCACAACAAGAAAGGTTTCTTCGGTTGGTTTAATCGCACCTTCGAGCGCAGTGCCTTGCGCTATGAGAACGGAGTCGAGCGCGTAGTGCGCAACGCGGGACGCAGCATGCTGCTCTATCTGTTGATCCTCGGCGGCCTGGGCGCCATGTACCTGCATCTGCCCACCTCCTTTCTTCCATTAGAGGATCGCGGGGTGTTTATGACCCAGATCCAATTACCGGTTGGTTCAACCCAGCAGGAGACGCTGAAGGTGGTGGAGAAGGTCGAAAATTATCTGTTGGTCGACGAAGGCAAGGACGTGCAATCGGTATTTTCTATCGTCGGTGCCGGCCCCGGTGGCAATGGGCAGAACGTCGCCCGTATGTTTGTTCGCCTCAAACCCTGGCCGCAACGCCCCAACGCTAACGACAGCGCCGCCGCCATCATCGAACGCGCCAGTAAAGCGTTTGCCCAGATCCGCGAGGCGCGCGTCTTCGCCAGCAGTCCCGCGGCGATCTCCGGCCTGGGTAGCACCGCCGGCTTCGATATGGAGCTGGAGGATCATGCTGGCCTCGGCCACGACGCGCTAATGCAAGCCCGTGACCAGTTGCTGGCTGCCGCCGCCAAGCAGCCGGAATTGACCCGGGTCCGCCATAACGGCATGGAAGATAGTCCACAGCTCCAGGTCAACATCGACCAACGCAAGGCGCAGGCGCTTGGCGTGAGCATCAACGATATCAACGACACGCTAAAAACCGCCTGGGGCTCCACTTATGTCAATGATTTTCTTAACCGTGGGCGAGTAAAAAAGGTGTATGTGCAGGGCGAGGCCGCCTACCGCATGCTGCCGTCAGACATCAACAAATGGTATGTGCGCAACGCCCAGGGGGCGATGGTGCCCTTCTCGGCCTTTGCCAGTACCCATTGGAACTTTGGCTCGCCGCGACTGGAACGGTATAACGGCGCGGCGGCGGTCGAGATAGTCGGCGAGGCGGCGCCCGGCGTCAGTACCGGACGAGCGATGGACATCATGGAGCAGTTGGTTGGCGAGCTGCCCAGCGGTTTCGGCTTAGAATGGACCGGCATGTCTTACCAGGAGCGCCTCTCTGGTGCCCAGGCTCCGGCGCTGTACGCCCTCTCCTTGCTGGTCGTGTTCCTCTGTCTGGCTGCGCTCTACGAGAGTTGGTCCATCCCCTTCTCGGTGATGTTGGTGGTACCGCTCGGCGTGCTGGGTGCCGTCTGCGCCACCTGGCTGCGAGGGTTGGAGAACGATGTCTATTTTCAAGTCGGCCTGTTGACCATCATCGGCCTGTCGGCGAAGAATGCCATCCTGATCGTCGAGTTCGCCAACGAGCTCAATCGTAACGGTAAAGATCTGCTGGCGGCGACGTTGGAGGCTTGCCGCCTACGCCTGCGCCCGATCCTGATGACCTCGCTGGCCTTCATCTTCGGCGTCCTGCCGCTGGCTATCAGCCACGGAGCCGGCTCCGGCAGCCAGCATGCAGTCGGTACCGGCGTCCTCGGCGGCATGATCGCCGCAACGCTACTCTCGATCTACTTCGTACCGCTATTTTTTATCCTGGTACGTCGCCGCTTCCCCGGCAAGCCGCCTTATCATTCCTGATCGCCGCGCGCCCCCGCCCGTATAACGAGGGGCGGGGCTCGGCTACGCCTGTTGTTGCTCTCGCTGGCTCAAAATAAATTCAATAAATGCTTTCCAGGTATCCAATTCTTTATCAATCATTTTCGTATCTTTATTAAGGTATAGGGGAAATGGCGTCCGCATAATACCCTGTCCCCCGCCGCTGGTGAAGTTTTCGGCGGATAAATTTCGCCCAGCATCACGTGCTAGCGCGCTGCCGGGAGGGGGCTCCGACCGTGTGCCATGGCGCGTGGGTAGGGGGACAGGCAGTTGTATAAGCCGCGCCAGATAACGCGCGGAAAGCCAGTAGCGTATGGCGTGGCCCACGCGGTGCGCCAAGGGTAGATCCCACGGCGGAATTACCGCATTATGGGGGCATTCGTACAGCAAAGGTAACAGTATCATGAGCAGCCCGTCCTCTTCTCCTGCGCCGGTGATCTACGGCATTCCGAACTGCGATACGGTAAAAAAGGCCCGCAAATGGCTGGATGAACGGCAGATAGCCTACCGCTTTCATGACTACCGCCGCGATGGCCTGGAGGCGGCGCAGTTACAAGCGTTTATCGCCCGGTTGGGCGTCACGGCGCTGCTGAATACGCGCGGCACTACCTGGCGTGGTCTGGATGAGGCTACCCGCGCCCAGGCGCAGCAACCAGAGGGAGCGTTACAGCTGATGTTAACTCATCCGGCGCTGATCAAACGTCCGCTGCTGCAACAGGGGGAACGGCTACTATTGGGCTTCCAGGCCGACAGCTACGCGGCCTTCTTCGCCGAGGAGGCGCTATGACGCTTTGCCCGGTTCTCACCCTGGCGCAACAGCTAATCCGTTGCCCCTCTATCAGTCCCGACGATGCCGGCTGCCAAGATATCCTGCTGGCCCGCCTGCGTGCCCTGGATTTTCATATTGAAACGATGCCGCACGGTGAGACGCGTAACCTGTGGGCCTGGCGGGGCGGCGCGGGACCGGTATTGGCTTTCGCCGGTCATACGGACGTCGTTCCACCCGGCGATGAGCGCCAATGGCGCCATCCCCCGTTCACCCCGACACTCGAAGACGGCCTCCTGTATGGCCGCGGTGCCGCCGATATGAAAGGCTCCCTGGCGGCGATGATCGTCGCCGCCGAGCGTTTCGTCGCCGCCCATCCCACGCACAGCGGCCGGCTGGCCTTTCTGATCACCTCCGACGAGGAGGCCTGCGCCCGCGATGGTACGGTGCGGGTGGTCGAGACCCTGATGGCGCGCGGCGAACGCCTCGACTACTGTCTGGTGGGTGAACCCTCCAGCGAGCAACGCCTCGGCGATGTGGTGAAGAATGGCCGACGCGGCTCCATCACCGCCGATCTGACCGTGCATGGCATACAGGGACACGTCGCCTATCCGCATCTGGCCGACAACCCGGTACATCGCGCCGCGCCGATGCTGGCCGAGTTGGTCGCCATCGAATGGGATCACGGCAACGACTTTTTCCCGCCTACAAGCCTACAGATCGCCAACCTCGCCGCTGGCACCGGCAGCAATAACGTCATCCCTGGCGAGTTGTATGTACAATTCAACCTACGCTTCAGCACCGAGTCGAGTGTCGAGTCGATCCAGCAACGAGTGAATGCGCTGCTGGCGCGTCATGGGCTGCGCTACACCCTGAACTGGTCGCTCTCCGGTCTGCCTTTCCTCACGCCCGGCGGAGCGTTAGTCGAAGCGGTAGTCGACGCCGTCAGCTGTTACGCCGGTCAGGTGCCGCAGTTGCTGACCACCGGCGGCACCTCCGATGGGCGATTCATCGCTCGCATGGGGGCGCAGGTGGTCGAACTGGGGCCTCTCAACGCCACTATTCACAAAGTCGATGAATGCGTCAGTGCCGCCGATCTCCAGCGCCTCAGCCGTATGTATCAACGTATCATGGAGCAACTCATCGCATGATCACCCCCGCGATGTTGACCGGCCAATGCAGCGACCACCTGGTGGCGCTGTGCGGCCATCACCGCCTCCAGGCTCAGGCGGCCGAGGCGTTCCGCGCCATGCAACAGCGAGCGCAGGCCGACGGGATTAATCTCCAACCGGCCAGCACCTTCCGCGACTTCGCGCGCCAACAGACAATCTGGAACGACAAGTTCCATGGTCGCCGTCCGCTGCTGGATGCCGACAGCCGGCCACTGCAAGCTAACCAGCTAGCGCCTGGCGCGCGCTGCCAGGCTATCCTGCACTGGTCGGCTCTGCCCGGTGCCAGCCGCCATCATTGGGGGTGCGATCTCGACGTCTACGATGTCGATGCCCTGCCGGCGGAAGCCCGGCTACAACTGGAACCGTGGGAATATCACGCCGGCGGCTACTTCTATCCCCTCACCCGCTGGCTGGATACACATATGGCCGAATTCGATTTTTACCGACCGTTCACCGGCCGCACCCCCGTGGGGGTCGCCGCCGAGCCCTGGCACCTGAGCTACCGTCCGCTGGCGCAGCAGGCCGAAACCCAACTGACGCCAGCCTTACTGTTGGCGGCCTGGCAAGATCACGAGATCGCCGGGCGCGCCTGGCTAACGGCCAATATGGCGATGATCTTCGCACGTTATATTTACACCCAGGAGGGGAAACAATGAGTTGGCTGGCTGACTATTGGTGGCTAATCTTACTGGTCTTGGTCGGGATGATCTGGAACGGGATCAAGGCGCTGATGCGCCTCGATCCCAAGCGTTATTTGAATCATCGTCCCCCCTTGCCGCCCCACCGCGACAATAATGCCCAGTGGGATGCCGATGATGACTGGCCGAAGCCAGGCAAAGGACGGAAGCCGCGCCAGTAACACCTACACGCCTCAACGGTAAGCGACGATCTCCCCCCGCTTACCGCTGAGTGCCTCGTCCCAATAGCGTTGAGGAATGTAGCTCGACATGCGATTCAATGCCGCCTCCATCAGAGCGTCATTGATGGCGTGTCCCACCGCCGCCGTATCCAACGTCACATCGGTTCCGGTAGCGCGCAGACGCGTCTCTGCCGCCTGGGCATCGGCAAGCGTTACCTGCTCGTCCTCGCTGCCATGTAGCAGATGGATCACCGTATTCCCCAGCTTATCCTGCGGCAAGGTGGCAAAACGTCCGCTAAAGGCGATCACTCGTCCGGCGAGATCGGCCTCACAGCGCACCGCCTCCAGTGCCATGATCGCTCCCTGGGAGAAACCGACCAGGGCAGTGGCGGGGTAGCCGACGCCGCTGACCTGCTGCCAGTGACGAACCTGGGCGATAAACTGCGGCATCACCGCGGCAATGCGCTGCGCTTCATCCTCCGCCTGTGGCGCATACCACTGCCATCCCGCCCCGTCGGGACTCACTTCGGGCGAGCCGAGGCTAACGACCAGCGCCTGCGGAAAGGCATGGGCGAAATACTCGCCGATCTGCCCCATCGCTACCGGATTATCCCCCGCCGTGTGAAACAGTAAGATCAGCTGCTGCGGCGCCCCATCGGGCTGCTGCACCACATGATGATGCTCCATATTTAACTCCTTCGGCACGCATCCCGGCCCCGCTCGCACGCGACAGCAATACGGAAAACGCGCTTGATAACTAACAACATTGTCTCTTCTCTACGCGATGACTATACGCCCAGAGCGGCCCCGATGCCTAGCGGTGCTCAATGCTCCCGTGTACTGGCAATGTTACGCCTGGGCGGCCAAGGCTGCCGCTAACGCCTGGCGTAGGGCGGCGATCAGCCCGCGCCGCCCGCTGACACCCGGCGGTAAGGAGAGACGCGCCAGCTCCCCCTGCTGCTGTCGTAACTGTAGCAGCAACGGCGGCAGGGTCGAGGCGGGACAGGTGGCCAAGAAGCGCAGCAGCGCCGGGCAACTGCTCTCGTAAGGACGGGCATGATGCGCAAACCCCGCCAGCTCGCGCCAATCGGCGTCATCAGGCTGCCTGGCTGCCGACGGCGTCAGCGGCAGAGAGAGTCCGGTTTGCGCCATCACCCACTGCGCATCGCGCGCCAGGCGTCGGGCGAGGCGCTCAACCAATGCCTGCCCGGCCGACGTTAAGGGATAGAGCGCCATGGCGCTATAGCAGCCACTACTGGCTTCGCGCTGTGTCCCGACGCGCACCAGCCTAAAGCCGCAATGCTGCCAGAAGGCCCATAACGGCGCGGTATAACCAAAACTCACGGAAAGAAAATCGATCGCCTGCCCACGCCCCTGGGATAAAGCCTCGTTCACCAGCGCTGTCGCTACGCCGCGCCGACGCAATCCCGCTAGCACCGCGATACGACTGATACGCCAGGAGCGTAATTGTGGAGCGAGGATCTCGCCGGCATGCGCCGCCAGCGACTGGGCCACCAGGCTGCCGCGCGGACGCCGGACGCCGGCCCATACCGCCTGCGCCAACTCGGCACTGAGCCCGCCCTCTTCCACCAGCCACAACGCCCCCTGCACCCGTTCCTCCCCCAACGCCGCACACAGATGCTGACCGGGCGCATCCATCAAGCGGCGCAGATCGAGCGGCGAGGTTCGGTAGTGTGCGCTGGTGAGCAACGTGTAGAAATCGGCCATACGTGCCGGCGCCGTCTGCCAGTGCGCCTGGTACAACCAACGTAGCGACGTCACGGGTGCCGCTGGTTCGTCGTCGGTATCGGTGAACAGCAATGCCGCATTCAGCCAGGCTTCCAACGGATCGGCGGCGGCCCAACGCAACGGCTGATCCAGATAATGAATGCGGCAATCGGGCAGTTCGGCACAGAACTTGAGCAAGAACCCGCGCCCGGTTCCCTCATAACCCTGCACGGTGGTGGTCATCAACACCCGGGGAAAGGCGGCGATCAACCGGTGCAGCAGCGGCGCCGGGATCGCCGCCGCCTCGTCGATCAGCAGCCACTCCGCTAGCGTCTCGCCTGCCTCAATGCGCCGTAACAACGCATCCGGCGCGACGAATGGCAACGCCGCCTGCGCCTGCTGCACTCGCGCCGCCGAAACCCGCGCCGGTGCCGTCAACAGGCAGCGGCCCGCCAAGCGCACCGCCAACATGCCACTCAGGGTGGATTTGCCGCGCCCACGTGGCCCCAGTACCACATTCACCGCCGCCGGGCATGTCAACGCGGCGAGGATCGCACGCTGCTGCGCCGTCGGCGCGCCATCCGGTGGCTGCCAGTCCGCTAACGCCAACGGCGTCGGCGCTCGGCATGTTTCCCCCTGCCGCCACAGTGTCACCCCGGCAGCATCGCTCAGAGTACGCAAGAGGTGGAAAACGAAATGCGGCGTCGCGATGGGCTGCGCACACTCACTCCAGCGCAGACTGTCTGCATCGGCCTGCTGCGGCCAGGCCGACCAAGAGGGGGTCAACAGGATCAACCAACTGCCAGCGCGCAGCGTGCCGGCCAGCGCCGCCAGCGCCTCCGCGTGACAGCCCGGATGCCAGTCCAGCACGCAGTGCCCCAGCTCACGTCCCAGCACCGTACGGATCTGCGTCAGCGGCAGCGCCTGGCATCCCGTCGGCGCCGGACTGCCGCACCAGGTCACGTCAGCCAGCGGGGCGATAGCAAGGGCGGCGCGCCGTCGGCACCAATCGGCATCCCCGCTGATCACCAACAGACGACGCACGCCGGCACGGCGCATGGCAGGAAGAGAGGCTGAAAGGGACATAGCGACACCACGGCAGCAAAAGGGGACCCCAGAGTATACCAGCATCGCCACCGTCCGCGCTGTCGGCGTCATCATTAACAAATAATCACAAAGCAATCTATTATCGTGATGTTTATCACCAAAAAAGACCATTTAATATCATAAAATCACAATACACAACTAATTATCACAAACCTACTCGCAGCCTCTCGCCCCCGGCGCAGTATGGCCCGTGCCATGTCCGGTTTTTCCTCTGCACAAAGGAGAAAAACGCATGCGCTCTACTTTTCGTCTGTTTTTCCTACTACTGGCGCTGATCTCCGGCGCGCAGGCGCACTCCCCGCGCCATGGAGACTGGATCGCCCGTGACTTTTCCTTCCACGATGGCACACGGATGGATCTGACGCTGCACTACCGTACTCTGGGCGATCCTGGCGGGATGCCGGTGCTGCTGCTGCACGGCACCGCTGGTAGCGGCGACAGCTTTATGGCCCCCGACTTTGCCGAGGCGATGTTTGGCCCCGGTCAACCCCTCGATATTCAGCGCTATTTCATCATCATGCCGGACGCCATCGGCCACGGCCGCTCCAGTAAGCCCTCCGATGGACTGCGCGCCCGCTTCCCGCGCTACAACTATCTGGATATGGTCGCCGCACAGTTTCGCCTGGTGCGCGAGGGGCTAGGCCTCTCCCACCTGCGTCTGGTCATGGGCAACTCCATGGGTGGGATGCACGCCTGGCTCTGGGCCGAACGCTATCCCGATGCCATGGACGCACTCATTCCCATGGCCGCCCAGCCCACGGAGATGGCCTCTCGCAACTGGATACTGCGTCGACTGATCACCGACAGCATTCGCCGAGACCCAGCGTGGCAAAACGGCAACTACCGTCAGCAGCCGCCCAGCGCACACTTTGCCAGCGTCTTCTACGCCATCGCCACCAGCGGGGGGAACCTAGCCTGGCAGCGGCAGGCGCCGACCTGGGACAGCGCGCAGCGACTACTGGAGCAGCGCCTGTCTGCCCCCTTTAACGTCGACGCCAACGATCTGCTGTACCAGTGGGACGCCTCGCGCGGTTACCGTGCCGATGCACATTTGGAGCAGGTGCGCGCCGCAGTACTGGCGATTAATGCCGCCGACGATGAGCGAAACCCGCCCGAGACCGGGATCATGCAGCGCGCTATCGCGCGCCTGCCGCACGGTACCCTCTACCTGATCCCGGCGGGCCCGCAGAGCCGCGGCCACGCCACGACCGCTCAGGCGCACCTTTATGCGCCACAGGTCGCGCGTTTTCTGCTGAGCGTGCCGTCAAGGAGGCACCATGCCGCTGCATAGCTCACTGTATTTAGCCGAGTTTATTGGCACCGCCCTGCTGGTCACCCTGGGACTCAGCGTGGTCGCCGCCGTCTCGCTGCGCAGTTCGGCATTCTATGGTGCTGGCGCCGGCGTGGCGGCGCTGGGCTGGGGCGCCGCCATGACCTCGGCCGCCATCATCGTCGCCCCCATCTCCGGTGCCCACTGCAACCCGGCGTTTACCCTGGGGTTCTTTCTGGCGGGGCGCTTTCCCGCCGAGCAGATCCCCGGATACCTCCTAGCCCAGGTTTGCGGCGCCTTCTGCGGCGCGCTGCTGGTCTGGGTACTCTACCGGGAGCACCTCGATAGCGAAGAGAGTCCGCGCAGCAAGCTCGGTGTCTTCGCCACCGCGCCGGCTATCCGCGGCGGGCTAAAAAACGCGCTGGCCGAGGCCACCGCCACCTTTATCCTGATGCTTACCGTGCTGAGCTTTCCCCATTCGCTTCCCGCCAATGGCGTCGCCTTTCTCTATCTGTTTATCGCCCTGTCCGGCGGAGTGATGGCCTTTGCCGGGCTAACGGGCTACGCCATCAACCCCGCGCGCGATCTGATGCCGCGCCTCATCCACGCCCTGCTGCCGATCCGTGGCAAGGGCAGCTCCGACTGGCGCTATGCCTGGGTGCCGATCGTCGGCCCGCTGTTAGGCGCCGCGCTGGCGGCTCTGTGCTACCGCGCCCTATTCAGCGGTGTCGGCAGCTAATCCTCACCCGACAGGAGTCACGCTTATGCGCTTTGTCTTTTTATCCCATAAACTGGATCCGACGGACGTCGCCTGGCCGGGAGAGCCCACGCTATCCCTCACCGTCACGTCGCGCATCGATCAGCAGAATAGCCCGTTTAACGCAGTGATAAGTCACCTGCCTAATCACTTTGGCACCCACTGCGATGCCCCCCGCCATTTTTGCCCCAACGGTCCCGCATTGCACCAGTTGCCCATCGACTACTTTGCCTATCAGCAAAATGAAATTCTGTTGATCGCCGTGCCAAAGGGGCCGCGCACGATCGTGACCCGCGCGGATATCGCCCCCTACGCCCCACAGCTGCAAGATAAAAAGCTGTTGTTGATCCGTACCGGATTCGAGGCCTATCGCCAGCGCGCTCCCGAGATATACAGCAAAGAGGGGCCTTGCCTGCACCCCGATCTCTGCCGCTATCTGGTTGAGCACTTTCCACGCCTGCTGTGCATTGGCATGGATTTTCTCTCTATCGGCTCCCCCTGCAACGATCTGGGCGTGGAGGCGCACCGTTGGCTGCTGGGGTACTATAGCAAGAAGTTTATTATCGCTATCGAAGATATGGCGCTCACATCGCTGCAAGATGCGCTACCACTGCTGTTGACCCTGGGGCCAAGTCGGATCGTCGGCGCCGACAGCGGGCAGGTGAGCGTCATGGCCGGACTGGCGCCATAATGCCGACGGAGGCTAACGCCCCCGTCCTCTTTCCACGCATCGCGGCCCCGCTGCAAGCAACACCGGACGATGACGGGCCGCGTCCCACCGTCCCATCGGATACAGGCTTAGTCGAGTTGCACACCCAAGCGGTGAGCGACCTCTTCATAGGCCTCGATCAGGCCACCCAGATTCTGGCGGAAGCGATCTTTATCCATCTTCTCCAGCGTCACCTTATCCCACAGTCGGCTGCCATCCGGAGAGAATTCGTCGCCCAACACCAGTTCGCCCTTGAACAGGCCGAACTCCAGTTTAAAATCGACCAGGATCAGTCCGGCGTCATCAAACAACTGGCTCAGCACCTCGTTGGCCCGGTAGCTCAGCGCCTTCATCTGAGCCAGATGCGCATCACTGACCCAGCCGAAGGTGCGGCAGTAGGATTCATTCACCATCGGGTCGTGCATCGCATCGTTCTTCAAGAACAGATCGAACAATGGCGGATTCAGAGGAGTCCCCTCTTCGATGCCCAGACGCTTCACCAATGAACCCGCGGCGCGGTTACGGATCACACACTCGACCGGCACCATATCCAGTTTCTTCACCAACACCTCGGTGTCGGACAGCAAGCGCTCCATCTGTGTCGGGATCCCAGCCTGCTCCAACTTGGTCATGATGAAGTGATTAAACTTATTGTTCACCATCCCCTTGCGATCAAACTGCTCAATGCGCTGGCCATCCAGCGCTGACGTATCGTTGCGGAACGACAGAATCAGCAGATCCGGATTATCCGTGGCATAGACCGTTTTGGCTTTACCACGGTACAACTCAGCGAGCTTTTGCATTTTGCGTACTCCAATAGGTTAAGGACAGAATAAACCGAAGCGTTCGGCGGCGGCGATAGCGCCGGATGGCAGGCATTATACGCCAGCCAAACGTTTGCGTGGAGGGAAAAATGCAGAAAAAAGGGGGCCGCAGCCCCCTGATGATCATTCAGCCCGCGTTACGGACGGGCAAACGCCGCCTGGAACACCTTGACCAACGCATCGTTGCGCGCCTGAGTCAACGGTTGTCCCTTACCATCGAGGAACTGGAGACTGGTACGGTTATCCAGATCACCGACCTGGATTTTGTAGTCGCCATTGGCCAGATCCGGCGCACTCACCCCCAGGCTCTCCCAGGTGCTGCTGCCCGGCTCTTTGTATTTCACCGCGATGGTACCCTGTGGACGACTGCTGTCGCTGATCGTCATCCCCAGACGCGTCAGCACCGCTGGCACGCGCTCCCACACCTGCGCATAAGGTGCCCGCACGATCAGCAACGGCAAGCCGGTATCGTCCGCGCCACTCTGCACATCGATCTGACCGGTGGTGCGATTGGCACGCGCATCCGCCAGCTCACTCTGGATCTTGTCCAGATTACTGACCACATCGTTCAAGACGTTAACCGCATAGCGCTGGATCTCACCGTTCGCCGTTACCGGCGAACCACTCTGCTCCAGGGCCAAAGACTTGACCACGATCGCGGTCTGATAACCTTGCGGTTGCACGGAGATCTGATAACGCCCGCGATACTGCTGATCTTCATCGGCACGATTGAAGGCGATCCAGTCGGTAGTCAGCGACTGGCTGGCGTCCTGACGGTTAGCGATCGGGAAGTTGTCCGCCTGTACCGCGCTCACCACTTGCCCCCACAACCCACGGGTTCCGGCGGTGTTTTCCACCAGCATCATGGCGGCGCCGTTACTGTACTGGGCGCGCGAGCCGTTGAGCAGCGCCAGCGCTTGAGCCGGCGGACGGATATCCAGCGCCTTGCCGATAGCCCCTTTATCATTGCCCAAGCGAATATCATAGGTGCTATTCTGCAACGGCAGGATCATCCCCGCTGGCGCCTTCAGCTCCTTCAGCGCCGGCGTTTCCAGGTAAGCCTCATCTCCGCTGACCTGGCGCTTATAGCGCTGGTCGCTGGAGCAGGCGGAGAGCATCATCGCCAAAGAGACGCCAACGAGGGTGGCAATCGTCGACTTTTGTACTGAGTAAGCCATTCAATCTCCCTAAGAGTTACAGCACACCGGCATGGCGCAGTGCGCGTTCTACCACCGGGCGCGCAGAGTCGCTCAGCGGTGTCAGCGGCAGACGCAGGGTGTCGGTCGCTATCAAGCCCAATACTTTGCTTGCCCATTTTACGGGTATCGGGTTTGCTTCTATAAATAGGTCGTGATGCAGCGGCATCAGACGCTGATTCAGGTCACGGGCGGCGGCAATCTCGCCGGCCAGCGTCAGACGGCACATCTCGGCCATCTGGCGCGCCGCAACGTTCGCCGTCACCGAGATAACGCCCTGCCCGCCCAGACGCATGAAATCCAGCGCCGAGGCATCATCGCCGCTCAGCAGGATGAAATCTTCGTCGCGCACCAGATCTTGGATCTGGCCGACACGGCTTAAGTTCCCGGTCGCCTCTTTAATTCCGACGATATTTTCGATCTGCGCCAGGCGCGCCACGGTTTCCGGCAGCATATCGCACCCCGTGCGCGACGGCACGTTATACAGGATCTGCGGCAGATCGGTGCAGGCGGCGATGGCGCGGAAGTGCTGAAACAGCCCCTCCTGCGTCGGTTTATTATAGTAAGGTGTCACCGACAGGCAGCCCACCACCCCGCTATCATTAAAACGCGTGGTCAGCGCGATGGCCTCGCTGGTAGCGTTAGCGCCGGCACCGGCGATCACCGGGATGCGTCCATCGGCCAGCTCCAGCGTCTGTAAGACTACGTCGACATGCTCGTCATGACTCAACGTCGCCGACTCACCGGTGGTGCCCACGGCAACGATCGCCGACGTACCGCTGGCGACATGGTAATCCACCAACTTTTTCAGGCTAGCGCGGTCGACATGCCCCTTGTCATCCATCGGCGTGACCAGCGCAACAATACTTCCCGTGAACATACTCCATCCCCCTCTAAAAACAGGCGTCTCATGGTACGTTTTAAAGCATTGCCAACGCAAGTAGACATCTGAATGCTAATTGCTTGTCGCGTACTTTTTTTTATGATTACCTTGGTACACCCGATCCCCATTACAGGAAGAACTCTTTTGCCACAGCCCAATCAACACTATTTAGTCATCACCGCCCTTGGCGCGGACCGCCCCGGCATCGTCAACAATATTACCCGTCACGTTAGTAGTTGCGGCTGTAACATTGAAGACAGCCGTCTGGCGATGTTGGGCGAAGAGTTCACGTTCATCATGCTGCTCTCCGGCAGCTGGAACGCGATTACCCTGATCGAATCCACCCTGCCGCTGAAAGGCGTCGAGATGGATCTACTGATCGTGATGAAGCGCACCGCCTGGCACGAACGTCCCACCATGCCGGCGACGGTTTGGGTACAGGTGGAGGTTAAAGACTCGCCGCATATCATTGAACGCTTCACCGATCTGTTTGACTCGTATCAGATGAACATCGCCGAGCTGGTGTCTCGCACCCAGACCCGCGACGGCTCGGCAGAGCAACAGCTCTATATTCAGATCACCGCCCACAGCCCGGCCAACCAGGATCCCAGCCTGATCGAACAGGCCTTCAATCGGCTATGTGCCGAGCTGAACGCTCAGGGCAGCATTAACGTAGTGAATTATTCTCAGCATGACGAATAAAGAGATGGAGAGTATGGTAATGAGTCCATTGCAAGCCGGTAGCCTCGCGCCGCAGTTCACCTTGTTGGATCAAGATGGTGAGCAGATCAGCCTGGCCGACTTCCAGGGCCAGAGCGTATTGGTCTATTTTTATCCCAAAGCGATGACCCCAGGCTGTACGGTACAAGCCTGCGGACTGCGCGACAGCATGGCTGAACTGAAGCAACTCGGCGTGGAGGTGCTGGGCATCAGCAGCGATAAGCCCGAGAAGCTGTCACGCTTCGCCGAGAAAGAGCTGCTGAACTTCACCCTGCTGTCCGATGAAGACCACCACGTCGCCGAACAGTTCGGCGTCTGGGGCGAAAAATCGTTCATGGGCAAGACCTACGATGGCATCCACCGCATCAGCTTCCTGATCGATGCTGAAGGCCGCGTAGCGCATGTGTTCGACGACTTTAAGACCAGCAACCACAGCGAGGTGGTGCTGGCCTATCTGCGTGCCCATGCCTAAAGGCGCGTAATCCCGCGGCGCCCTTAGGCGCCGCACTACGCTCACTGCGCCGTATCGCTCGGCGCCTCGTTACCGAAATCATCCGGCCAGGCATGGATCACCGCCTTGACCAAGGTCGCCAACGGAATGGCGAAGAAGACGCCCCAAAACCCCCACAAACCGCCGAAGATGATCACCGACAGAATGATCACCAACGGGTGCAGGTTGACCGCCTCCGAATAGAGTAACGGCACCAAGACGTTGCCATCCAATCCCTGTACCACCAGATAGGCGATAAACAGCGTCCAGAAATCCGCGCCCATCCCCCACTGGAACAACGCCACCAGCACCACCGGAATCGTCACCAGTACCGCGCCGATGTAAGGGATCAACACCGAAACACCGACCAGAACCGCCAACAGCAGGCCATAGTTCAACCCGAGGATCAGGAACACCAAATAGGTAGCCACGCCGACCACGATCATCTCAACCACCTTGCCGCGAATGTAGTTGGTGATCTGCTGATTCATCTCCAACCATACCTGGCCGGCGAGACCACGCTCGCGCGGTAAGACGCGGCGCAACACGTTAAGCATCTGCTCCTTATCTTTCAGCAGGAAGAACACCATCAGCGGCACTAACACCAGATAGATAGCCAGCGTCACCATCCCCACCAACGATGCTAAGGAAAACTTCAGTACCGACTCTCCCATCAGCGCCATCCGCGCACGCAGGTTCTCTACCACCACATCAATGATGCCGGCATCGACCAACGCCGGATAGCGGCGCGGTAGGGTGGCGGCGAACTCATAAAAACGGGTTACCATCTTCGGCATGTCGCCCATCAACCCCAATCCCTGCTGCCAGACGATCGGGATCAACACCAACATGGTCATCAGCACGATGCCAATAAACACCAGCAGAACCACGCTCACCGCCCAGATCCGCGAACAACCGATGCCCTCCAACTTGTTGGTCGGCCACTCCAGCAGGTAGGCCAGCACGATGGCGACCAGCAACGGCGCCAAGATGCCATTAAAGAAATAGATAATGCAAAAACCTACTAGCAGTATGGTCAGCAGGGCAATCGCCTGCGGGTCGGTGAAACGACGCCGGTACCACTGCATCAGCATTTCAAGCACGGTTATACTCCCTCACTCTGTGCCATGACGCGACAACCTATAAATAGGTTTACATAACAATAGGATAAATAAAAACCAACAAGTTTTGGCACGGCCGGATAATAGTGGCAGAATGATAAACCTCAATTATTGCAAGGCGCGCTTCTCTCGCGCGCCTAGTGTAATAGAGAGCGGGGGCGGGAAGAAGAACTCTTCGCCGCGATCAGCGTCAAATGTCTATCGTTGCCTTGGAAGCGTCACTCATGACTTTACGATTTAACCGATCGCTTATCGCCCTGCTGCTGGCAGGCGGACTACTCGGCGCTACACCCTCGCTGTACGCGGCCCCGTTTCAAGATCAGCAGTTACCGGATATCGGCACCACCGCCGGCAATATCCTCAGTATCAACCAAGAGCTGGCGATGGGCGATTTCTACGTGCGCCAATTACGCGCCAGCGCACCGCTGATCAACGACCCACTGCTCGACGGCTACATCAACCGGTTGGGGCAGCGACTGGTCGCCCACGCCGACGGGGTGCGCACCCCGTTTCATTTCTATCTGGTGCGTAACGACGAGATCAACGCCTTCGCCTTCTTCGGCGGCAACGTCGTGCTACACAGTGCCCTATTCCGCTATACCGATAACGAGAGCCAACTGGCTTCAGTGATGGCGCACGAAATCTCGCACGTCACGCAACGCCATCTGGCACGGGCGATGGAGGAGCAGCAGCGTACCGCACCGCTGACCTGGGTCGGCGCGCTCGGCTCTATCCTGCTGGCAATGGCCAACCCTCAGGCGGGTATGGCGGCACTAACCGGCACCCTGGCCGGGACTCAGCAAGGGATCATTAGCTTTACCCAGCAGAACGAGCAGGAAGCGGATCGCATCGGCATACAGGTCTTACAACGGGCAGGATTCGATCCCCAGGCGATGCCCAACTTCCTACAGAAGCTGGCCGACCAGTCGCGCTACTCCTCCAAACCGCCGGAAATGCTGCTGACCCACCCGTTGCCCGACAGCCGTCTAACCGATACCCGTAACCGCGCCAACCAGATGCGTCCGCACCCGGTGCAGTCATCGCTAGACTACCTGCTGGCAAAGATGCGTACCCTCGGCATGTACAGCGGTAACGATATCGATGGTGGCTACCTCACGAGCGACACGTTAGACGCCATGGCGCGCGGCAACGTACGTGAACAGGCGGCGGCTCGCTATGGCCGGGCGATTCTATTCTCTCAGGCTAATAAGTTCGACGATGCCCGTCGCGCCCTACACCCCTTATTGAGCGCCGATCCTGACAACGTCTGGTATATCGACCTGATGACCGACATCGATCTCAACCAGAAACAGGCCGCCGCCGCCATCGCCCGTCTAGAGGCGGCGCTCGCGAAAAATCGCAACGATGCCGTATTGCAGATCAACCTGGCGAATGCCTACATTCAGGGGGGGAAGGCCGCACAGGCCTCCCGCCTGTTGTACCGCTATACCTATAGCCACCCCAACGATGTCAATGGCTGGGCGCTGTTAGCCCAGGCCAGTGGCGCCCAAGGGCTACGCGACGAGGAGCTGGCCGCCCGCGCCGAGCAACTGGCGCTTAGCGGCGAATTACAGCAAGCCATCGGCTTGCTGGGCAACGCCAGCGCCTTGGTGCCGCTCGGCAGTCTGAAACAAGCGCGCTATGATGCGCGCATCGATCAACTGCGCCAACTGCAAGAACGCTTCAAACAGTATCAACGCCGTTAATCCGAGGCCTCGCCCGACGCGCGAGCGTCGAGCGCGCTACCATCGCCCAAGCTAACCGGAGCCACTATGTCTGCTGTCGTCATCTACCATAATCCGCGCTGCTCCAAGAGCCGCGCCACCCTGCAACTGTTAACGGATCGCGGCATTCAGCCCAAGGTGGTGCACTATCTGGAAACGCCGCCGGACGCCGCCACCCTTCGCACGCTGATCCAGGCGCTGGGCTTCAACTCGGCGCGCCAGGTGATGCGTCAGGGCGAGGCGCTGTACCAAAGCCTGGGCCTCGATGAGGCAAGTGTGGACGAGGCGGCGCTGATTGCCGCCCTGGTGCAGTATCCGCAACTGATCGAGCGGCCGATCGTGGTCAAGGATGGACGCGCACGTCTCGGCCGACCGCCGGAACAGGTGTTAGATCTGCTATAATGTGACGCCCAAGCGTAGCGCTGGCAATGATAATGGGCGGCCATAGCCGCCCATTATCATGATGCGTACGCCGATGCCCCCGGATCTTGCCAAGCCGATGGCTAGAGTAACAGCGTCTCTTTGACGAAGGGAATGGTCAGCTTGCGCTGCGCGGTGATCGAGGCACGATCGAGTTGATCCAGCGTCATGAATAGGGTGCGCATCTCGCGATCCAACCGCTTCAACAGGAAGCGGCCGACATCTTCCGGTAATTCGAAACCGCGTAAGCGGGCACGCAGTTGCAGCGCCTGCAACTTCTCTTCGTCCCCCAACGGCTGTAACTTGTAGATCTGCCCCCAGTCCAGGCGCGAGGCCAGATCGGGTAGATGCAGGTTCAGTTGGCGCGGTGGGCGATCGCCGGTGATCAACAGGCGCGAACGCCCACTCTCTTGAATGCGGTTATACAGGTTGAAGATGGCCATCTCCCAGGCCTCATCGCCGGCGATACACTCGATATTATCGATACACACCAGGGCCAGTTGCTCCATGCCATCCAACACCTCGGGCACAAAGTAGGCGCGCTTATCCAACGGTACAAAGCCCACCGCCTCGCCATGTTGCGACATCTCGGCGCAGGCCGCATGCAACAGATGGCTACGGCCGCCGCCCTCGCGTGACCAAAAATAGATATAGGAGGCGTGCTCCTGGCGTAATGCATTCTGCAACGCGGCGAGCAGCGCGGCATTCTCTCCCGCATAGAAACTGGCAAAGGTTTCATCGTCGGGCAGATAGAGCGGCAATGAAAGCTGGGTGGGCGTGTTCAGAATCACCTCAGGCATGAACTTGCAAAAAACGCTTTCAGTTTAACACAGAAATGCGCACAGGCATGCGCTAATCACGCCGCGGCGCTAAAAACCCACGCCGCGGCGTGCGCCTGCGGCAGCCATCCTACGCGGTCACGGCGACGGCGCTAACGCCAGCGCGTCGTCTTCAATATGGAATAGTTCCCCGTCCCCAGGCAGGCCAACGCCAGGCCACCCACACCGTAATAGAGCAGGCTCTCAATCGCCGATGCACCGTTCTTCGTCAAGCTGAAGGTATCGCCGACATGGACTAAATACCAGGCGAACAGCATCGTAAACGCCATGATCAGGGCCGAAGGACGAACTAACACCCCCAGCACGATCAGCGCCGGCGCCAACAGCTCCCCAACGTAGGTACCGTAGCTGAGAAACGCCGGCAGCCCCTTCGCCGCCAACAACGCATTAATGCCTGTCAGACCGAAGGCCGCTTTATTGACACCATGGAACAGCATCAGGCCGCCCAGGGTGATACGCAGCAGCAATTTACCGAGATCCTCATTGTGCAGCAGTTGGTTCAGGCGCAGTAGGAATACATTCATGAGATAAGTCCTTTTTCATAGTTAAATATCCTTACAGGCCGGGAGGCCCACTGGCGCGACGCCAACGCCCCCTTCACCGGGGAGGAAGATAAATAAAAAGGAGCAGGATCAAGAGAATAGCCAGCGACGACAGCGCGCCCTAACGCGCTTAACATAACCACAGGGCGTAGAGAAGAGAGGACATTGCGTGCGGCAGCTCCGTCCCGCCTCATCCCGACGCGCACGGGCGGAAAGAAGGGAGCCGGACACCGCCAGGCTCCCGTCGGAGGCGTTAGATATCCTCCGGCAGCTCAATAATCTCTTCGTCTTTGCGCATCAGGCTGAATAGCTTGAACAGCAGACTCATCCCGATACCGACGATGGTCGCCAGCGCCATGCCCTTCAGCTCCGCGGCACCGATGTGCACCTTGGCACCGCTGACGCCGATGATCAGGATAACCGAGGTCAGGATCAGATTTTGCGCCTTGTTGTAGTCGACCTTGGCGTCGATCAGTACCCGGATGCCGGACGCCCCGATGACCCCGTACAGCAACAGCGAAACCCCGCCCATCACCGGTACCGGGATCACCTGGATCGCCGCCGCCAGCTTGCCGACGCAGGAGAGCAGGATCGCCAGCACCGCCGCACCGCCGATCACCCAAGTACTATAGACCTTGGTGATCGCCAGCACGCCGATGTTCTCGCCGTAGGTGGTATTCGGCGTCGAACCGAAGAAGCCGGAGATCATGGTGGACAAGCCGTTAGCGAACATGGAGCGATGCAACCCCGGATCGCGCAGCAGATCTTTCTTCACGATATTCGCCGTCACCACCAGGTGACCGACATGCTCGGCAATCACCACCAGTGCGGCCGGCAAGATAGTCAGGATGGCGAACCATTCGAAGCGCGGCGTATAGAAGGTCGGCAAGGCAAACCAGTGCGCCTCTTTGATCGGCGTGATATCGACGACCCCTAGATAGAAAGAGAGCGCATAACCGACCAATACCCCAATCAGGATCGGAATAATAGCTAAGAAGCCGCGAAACAGTACCGAGCCGAGCACCGTTACCGCCAGGGTCACCATCGAGATGGTGATGGTGGTACCATCAGCATGTGCGCCGTCGGGCGGCAGCAGACCCGCCATATTCGCTGCGACGCCAGCCAGCTCGAGGCCGATCACCGCCACGATAGCCCCCATCGCCGCGGGCGGGAAAATCACATTCAGCCAACCGGTTCCCGCCTTCTTGACGATCAACGCCACCAGACAGAACAGGGCTCCGCAGATGATAAAGCCGCCCAACGCCAACTCATAGCCCAACGGCAACAGCAACATCACCGGTGAAATAAAGGCGAAGCTAGAACCGAGGTAGGCGGGGATCTTGCCCTTACAGATGAACAGGTACAGCAGCGTGCCGATACCGTTAAACAGTAATACCGTCGCCGGATTGATCTTAAACAGGATAGGAACCAGCACGGTGGCGCCAAACATGGCGAACAGATGCTGGAAGCTCAGCGGAATCGTTTGCAGTAGCGGCGGACGCTCGCTGACACCGATGACGCGACGGGTCATGTCAGTTTCCTCTAATAACGTTGAAGGGTGTTGTGCTTTGACTAGGCGTGACGGCGAGTCGCCAGCACGCCAAAAAAAAGCCGACTAACGAGTCGGCTCACGGGTTATTTAGTACCAAATATCTTATCGCCGGCGTCGCCCAACCCCGGGATAATGTAGCCGTTCTCGTTCAGTCCCTGATCGATGGAGGCGGTATACAGTTCGACATCCGGATGCGCCTGCTCCAGCGCCGCGATGCCTTCCGGTGCGGCGACCAGCACCAATACCTTGATAGCGCGGCAGCCGGCGTTCTTCAGCAGATCGATGGTGGCGATCATTGAACCGCCCGTCGCCAACATCGGGTCGACGACCAACGCCATACGCTCATCGATGTTCGACACCAGTTTCTGGAAGTACGGCACCGGCTCCAGCGTCTCTTCGTTACGGTAGATACCGACCACGCTGATGCGGGCGCTCGGTACGTGCTCCAGAACCCCTTCCATCATGCCCAATCCTGCGCGCAGGATCGGTACTACGGTAATCTTTTTCCCTTTAATCTGCTCAATTTCGACCGGGCCGCACCAACCATCAATAGTTACTTTTTCTGTTTCGAGGTCTGCGGTCGCTTCATAGGTCAGCAAACTGCCCACTTCCGAGGCCAGTTCACGGAATCGTTTGGTGCTGATGTCATTTTCACGCATCAAACCCAGTTTGTGTTTCACAAGCGGGTGTTTCACTTCAACGATCTTCATTTTTTTTCTCCCATGTAGCTGTTCTGCGCCCAAAAAAATCGCGAGATTATACCGCCTTTTCGCCGGGATGCCAGCGGAAAAATCATGATCTTGGTCAATGAAGAAACACTCTCTATAAGACACGACGAAAACGTTCACGTCGGCGATAAGGGGATAGCAAACGATTGCCTTGGCTGTTAGAATTGCGCCGCCTGACATTTTCCGCAGGGTTCGCCAGCGTCGATGTACGCCTGGAGAACCACGCCTAACCGCCATGGGGATTTACGCAGTGACCGACAAAACCGCTCTCAGTTACAAAGACGCCGGAGTAGATATCGATGCTGGCAACGCCTTGGTCGACCGGATTAAGGGGGTTGTCAAGGAGACCCGCCGTCCCGAGGTGATGGGGGGGCTGGGTGGCTTCGGCGCCCTGTGTGCGCTGCCGCAGAAATACCGAGAGCCGGTACTGGTTTCCGGCACCGACGGCGTCGGTACTAAGCTGCGTCTGGCGATGGATCTGCAACGCCACGACACCATCGGCATCGATCTGGTAGCGATGTGTGTCAACGATCTGGTGGTCCAAGGCGCCGAGCCGTTGTTCTTCCTCGACTACTATGCCACCGGCAAGCTGGACGTCGACACCGCCGCCAGCGTCATCGGCGGCATCGCCGCGGGCTGTAAACAGGCCGGCTGCGCGCTGGTCGGCGGGGAAACCGCCGAAATGCCCGGCATGTACCACGGCGAAGACTACGACGTAGCCGGCTTCTGCGTCGGCGTGGTCGAGAAGTCGCAGATTATCGACGGCAGCCAGGTTCGCCCTGGCGATGCCCTGATCGCTCTCGGCGCCAGCGGCCCTCATTCCAATGGCTACTCCTTGATCCGCAAGATCTTGGACGTCAGCGGCTGCGATGCACGCAGCACCGAGCTGGCCGGGCGTTCGCTGGCCGATCATCTGTTGGCGCCGACCAAAATCTACGTCACCGCCTGTCTGGATCTGATCGCCCACCATCCGGTACACGCTCTGGCCCATCTGACGGGCGGCGGCTTCTGGGAAAATATTCCCCGGGTATTGCCCGCCGGTAGCAAGGCGGTGATCGACGAGAACAGCTGGCAGTGGCCGGCGATCTTCGACTGGTTGCAGCAGGCCGGCAACGTCAGTCGTCATGAAATGTACCGTACCTTTAACTGCGGCGTCGGCATGGTGATCGTCCTGCCGCAGAGCGACGTGGAGCACGCCCTGATGCGCTTGACGCAACAAGGCGAGCAAGCCTGGCTGTTAGGCCACATCGCCGAGGCACAGGGCGACGAGCCGCGGGTTGAGATCGTGCGCTAAGGAGGCGCGATGAAACGCATCGTCGTCCTCATCTCCGGACAGGGCAGCAATCTCCAGGCGCTGATCGACGCCTGTCAGACGGGAGGTATCCCGGGACGGATCGTCGCCGTCTTCAGCAACCGGGCCGACGCCTATGGCCTGACGCGCGCGCGTCAGGCTGGCATCGCCGCCCACGCACTGGCCGCCGCCGACTATGCGGAGCGCCAAGCCTTCGACGCGGCGCTGGCGGATCGCATCGCCACCTACCAGCCGGATCTGGTGGTGCTGGCCGGCTATATGCGCATCCTGTCGCCGGTGGTGGTCCAGCGCTTTTGCGGGCGAATACTCAACATCCACCCCTCGCTGCTGCCACGCTATCCCGGCCTGGACACCCACCGCCGTGCGTTGGCGGCGGGCGAGCGTGAACACGGCACCTCGGTGCACTTCGTCAATGAGACGCTCGACGGCGGTCCATTGGTGCTCCAGGCGCGGGTGCCGATCTTCTCCGACGACAGCGTCGAGGAGATCGCCGCCCGGGTGCAGCGGCAAGAGCATGCCATCTATCCATTAGCGGTGGCCTGGTTTTGCCAAGGGCGCCTACGCTATCACGCGCAGCAAGCCTGGCTAGACGGCCAGCCCTTACCGCCCCAGGGCTACATCGACGATTCGCCCCTGCTGTAATCGATAAACAACAGTTATACTATCGTTCCTAACCGGCGGCCCACCCGGCCGCCCATCACCCGTGACGAGAGGAACGATCATGTCCAGCACCAGCCACGTCAGGCTTCATCCCCTGGAACGGGAGGACCTGCCGTTTGTCCATCAGCTCGATAATAACGCCAGCGTGATGCGTTACTGGTTCGAAGAACCGTATATTGCCTTCGTTGAACTGGCCGAACTGTATGATAAGCACATCCACGACCAGAGCGAACGCCGTTTCGTGGTCGAGCAGGAGGGCAACAAGATCGGGCTGGTCGAACTGGTAGAGATCGACCACATCCATCGCCGCGCCGAATTTCAGATCATCATCGACCCGGCCCATCAGGGCCGCGGCTATGCCAGTAAAGCGGCCTTGCTGGCCATGGAGCACGCCTTCGCGGTATTGAACCTGTATAAGCTCTATCTGCTGGTCGATAAAGAGAACCACAAGGCGATCCATATCTACAGTAAGCTGGGGTTCGAGATCGAAGGCGAGCTGATCCACGAATTTTTCATCAACGGCGAATACCGCAACGCGATTCGCATGTGTATGTTCCAACACCGTTACATGGCCATGTACCGTGCCGGTGGCGGCGAGGTACCTAACGTATAACGCGTCGGTTGGACTTTCGCCCCTGGGACTCGCCATAATAGTCAGCATCATGGCCCGTCGCCGACGGGCCGCCCCGCACGGGAAAGCGCCGGGGCGGATTGTTTTTGCTTTGCTACTGGAGTCACCATGGGGCAGGAAAAGCGCTACATCGACAAAGAACTCAGCTGGCTATCCTTCAATGAGCGCGTATTGCAGGAGGCCGCCGACAAGAGTAATCCGCTGATCGAGCGCATGCGATTCCTCGGCATTTACTCCAGCAACCTGGATGAGTTTTACAAGGTGCGCTTCGCGGAGCTAAAACGCCGTATTCTGATCAGCGAGGAGCAAGGAACGGACAATGGCAGCTCGCGTCATCTGCTCCAACAGATCCAAGCCAAGGTACTGAAAGCCGACCAGGAGTTCGACTCCCTGTACAACGAGCTGCTGTTAGAGATGGCGCGCAACCAAATCTTCCTGATCAACGAGCGTCAACTGTCGGAAAACCAACAGGTGTGGCTACGCCAGTACTACCGTAACCATTTACGCCAGCACATCACGCCGATCATGCTCGACGAGGAGACCGATCTGGTTTCCTTCCTCAAGGATGACTACACCTACCTGGCGGTCGAGATCATCAACGGCCAACAGACCCGCTACGCGTTGCTGGAGATCCCCTCGGACAAGGTCGAACGCTTTATCACCCTGCCGCCAGAGACGCCGCGTCGCCGCAAACCGATGATCCTGGTGGACAACATCCTACGCTACTGCCTAGACGATATCTTCAAGGGCTTCTTCGACTACCACACCCTCAACGCCTACTCGATGAAGATGACGCGCGATGCCGAGTACGATCTGGTGACGGAGATGGAGTCCAGCCTGATGGAACTGATGTCCTCCAGCCTTAAACAGCGCCTGACCGCCGAGCCGGTGCGCTTCGTCTACCAGCGCGATATGCCCGATGAGTTAGTCACGCTGCTGACGCGCAAGCTGGGCATCTCCTCCTACGACTCGGTGATCGCCGGCGGACGCTACCATAACTTTAAAGACTTCATCAAGTTTCCCAATGTCGGCAAGGCCAATCTGCTTAACCGTCCCCTGCCGCGCCTACGCCACGTCTGGTTCGATCGCTTTCGCAACGGCTTCGACGCCATTCGCGATCACGACGTGCTGCTGTATTACCCCTACCACACCTTCGAGCATGTACTGGAGCTATTGCGCCAGGCCTCCTTCGACCCTAGCGTGTTGGCGATCAAGATCAACATCTACCGCGTGGCCAAGAATTCGCGCATCATCGAGTCGATGATCCATGCCGCCCACAACGGCAAGAAGGTCACCGTGGTAGTCGAGTTGCAGGCACGCTTCGATGAGGAGGCCAACATCCATTGGGCCAAGCGGCTGACGGAAGCCGGGGTGCATGTCATCTTCTCGGCACCGGGACTGAAGATCCACGCCAAGCTGTTCCTGATCTCGCGCCGCGAGGGCGACGACATCGTGCGCTATGCCCATATCGGTACCGGCAACTTCAACGAGAAGACCGCTCGCCTCTACACCGACTACTCGCTGCTCAGCGCCGACGCGCGTATCACCAACGAGGTACGCCGGGTATTCAACTTCATCGAGAATCCTTATCGCCCGGTCAACTTCGAATATCTGATGGTGTCGCCGCAAAACTCGCGCCGCATGCTGTACCAACTGATCGACCAGGAGATCACCCATGCCCAGGCCGGGCTGGGCGCCGGCATCACCTTGAAGGTCAACAACCTGGTGGACAAGGGGCTGGTCGATCGTCTGTACGCCGCCTCCAGCGCCGGCGTCAAGATCCGCCTACTGGTACGCGGTATGTGCTCGTTGGTCCCGGGGATCCCCGGAGTGAGCGACAACATCAGCGCCATCAGTATCGTGGATCGCTTCTTGGAACACGCGCGGGTGTATGTCTTCGACAACCACGGCGATCCGCAGGTATTTCTCTCCTCGGCCGATTGGATGACGCGTAACATCGATTACCGCATCGAGGTCGCAGTACGCCTGCTCGACCCGCAGCTCCGCCAACGGGTGTTGGAGCTACTGGAGCTGCAATTCAGCGATACGGTCAAGGCGCGCTACCTCGATCGTGAGCTGAGCAATCGCCGGGTGCCGCGCGGCAATCGCCGTAAGGTGCGTTCGCAACTGGCGATCTACGACTACATCCGGGCGCTGGAAGCCGCCGACGCCCAACGGGCGCAAGATCTTCCTATCGTCCCTCCCCATGACTAAACCGGACCGCCACCTATGCCGCTGACTCCCTCTTCCCCCCGCCCGCAGGAGATCGCCGCCGTCGATCTCGGCTCCAACAGCTTTCACATGGTGATCGCCCGCGTCGTCAATGGCGCACTGCAAATCTTGGGACGGCTCAAGCAGCGCGTCCACCTCGCTGACGGCCTGGACGCTCAGCAGCGGCTAAGCGAGGAGTCGATGGCGCGTGGGTTGGCCTGCCTAGCGCTGTTCGCCGAGCGCTTACAGGGTTTTGCCGCGGAGAACGTCTGCATCGTCGGTACCCACGCCTTGCGGCAGGCGGATAACGCCCAAGAGTTCCTCAAGCGCGCCGCCAAGGTGATCCCCTACCCCATCGAGATCATTTCCGGCCACGAAGAGGCGCGGCTGATCTTTATGGGCGTCGCCCACACGCAACCGGAGAAGGGGCGCAAGTTGGTCATCGACATCGGCGGGGGATCGACGGAGATGGTGATCGGCGAAGACTTCGATCCGCTACTGGTGGAGAGCCGACGCATGGGTTGTGTCAGCTTCGCGCAGCAGTTCTTCGCCGCCGGAGTCATTACCCCCGCGAACTTCCAGCGTGCTCGGTTAGCGGCAGCGCAGAAGTTGGAGAATATGGCCTGGCAATACCGCATCCAGGGGTGGAATGCCGCGCTGGGCGCCTCCGGCTCGATCAAGGCGGTCTATGAAGTGCTGGTGGCGCTAGGCGAAAAAGATGGTTTGATCACGCCGGCACGGTTGGAGCGGCTATGCGACGAGGTGCTGCGCTACCCACGGATCGATGCGCTGCGCCTGCCGGGGCTTGCCGAGGAGCGTCGCCAGGTTTTCGTCCCTGGCCTCGCCATCCTCTGTGGGGTGTTCGATGCCTTGGCGATCAAGCAGCTGCGCCTGTCCGACGGCGCGCTACGCGAAGGCGTGTTGTATGAGATGGAGGGGCGCTTCCGCCACCAGGATATTCGCAGTCGCACCGCGCACAGTCTGGCCGAACACTACAACATCGATCGCGAACAGGCCCAACGCGTCCAAGCTAGCGCACGCCAGTTGTACGCGCAGTGGATGGTCCAAAACCCACGTCTGGCCCATGCGCAGTTGGAGGCGTTGCTCAACTGGGCCGCCGCCCTGCACGAGGTCGGGCTAAGCATCAACCACAGCGGGATGCAGCGCCACTCCGCCTATATCTTGCAATACACCAACCTACCCGGCTTCACCCAGGAGCAGCAGTTGATGCTGGCAACGCTGGTGCGTTACCAGCGCAAGGCACTGCGCCTCGCGGAACTACCGCGCTTTGCCTTATTCAAAAAGAAGCAGTATCTGCCACTGATCCAGATCCTGCGTCTGGCTACCCTGCTCAACAACCAGCGGCAAGCCACCACGCCGCCGCAAACACTCCAGTTGGAGACCTGTGGGCTGCAATGGATACTGCGTTTCCCTGCCCATTATCTACAGCAAAACAGCCTGATGCAGTTAGATCTAGAGAAAGAGCAGGCCTACTGGCGCGACGTCGATGGCTGGGGACTGGTCATTGAGGAGTTGACCGAGGCGTAGCCCGCCACAGCTAAGCACGCCGCATCCAGGCGGCACCGCCCCACCGTCTGCGCGATGCGCTTAGCGGCCCCCCCGCAGCATCAGGCGGACGCGGCATTAACCACCAGATGGCTCGGCAGGGTGAAGGAGAAGCAGCTCCCCTGGCCTACGCTGCTGCTGATCGCCAGCTGTGCATCGTGATGCTGCAAGGCATGCTTGACGATCGCCAGCCCCAGTCCACTGCCGCCGGTTCGGCTCGAACGGGCGCGATCGACGCGGTAAAAACGCTCGGTCAGATGACTCAAGTGCTCGCTGGCGATCCCCGGCCCCGTATCACGCACCGTGAAGCACGCCCCCTGCGGCGTACGCTGCCAGCTCACCACGATCTCACTTCCCGGCGGCGTATGGTTCACCGCGTTGTACACCAGGTTAGAGACCGCGCTACCCAGCTGCTCTTCGTTGCCGCGTACTCGCAGCGTCTCATCGATATTAAAACGCAGGGTGTGACGCCCCTCGCTGAGGGCGCGGGCCTCGCGCTCCAGCAGATGTAGCCGTGCCGGCACGTCCACCAGCGCGTTGAGATCGATGTGCGGCGCCGCCTCGATACGCGACAGCACCAGCAGTTGCTGCACCAGGCCGTCCATGCGCTGCGTCTGCGCCTGCATGGTCGCCAGCGCCTTGGCGCGTTGCGCCGCCGGCATCTCATCACCGACGAGCATCTCCAGATAACCCTGTAGCACCGTTAGCGGGGTGCGTAACTCATGGCTGACGTTGGCGAAGAAGTTACGCCGCGCCCCCTCCAACTGACGCATTTGCGTGACATCACGCGCGATCATCAGCATCTGTCCTTCGCTATAGGGCATCAACCGAAACTCCATATAACGCCCGCTGTTCAGGTGCAGCGTCAACGGCTGGCTATAGTCGGCCGAGGACAGATAGGTACTGAATTCGGGATAACGCAGCAAATTGCGGATATTCTGCCCGTTATCCTCCGGCCAGCGGAAGCCGAGCAAGTGTTGCGCCAATTGGTTACACCAAAAGATATTGCCCTCATCGGTCAACATCACGATGGCATCAGGCAACGACTCCGCCCCGCTGCGAAAGCGGTTGATCAACACCCTCAGCTCACGCCGCCGCCGCCGATTGCGCTGCTGCATCTGATACAGGCCGTAGAACAAGGGTTCCCAGCTGCCGCGCCCGCTGGGCGGCGTCATGCTGCGGTCCACCCATAACCAGTGCGATAGGCGCAATTGATTCCAGCCATGCCACAGCAACAACAGGCAGAGCGCCAACAGCAGGAACCAAGGCCAATAGCCGAACAATGCGCCGAGCAGTAATGCCGGTATGCAGCACAACAGCAACTCGGCGAGCAGCGTCTTCCAGGATAGTTTATCAAGCACAGTCAGGACTCCATCGCCTGCGGCAATCAGAAACGGGCGGAGAAGCGGTAACCGGTGCCCCGCACGGTCTGCACCATGCGATCGTGACCGCTGCTCTCCAACGCCTTACGCAAGCGACGAATATGGACATCGACGGTACGATCCTCTACATACACGTTAGTGCCCCAGACATGATTGAGCAACTGCTCGCGGCTATAGACGCGTTCGGGGTGGGTCATAAAGAAGTGCAACAATTTGAATTCGGTCGGTCCCATCTCCAGCGGCGCCTCATCGGCCATTACCCGATGCGAGACCGGGTCGAGGCTCAATCCCTGTAAGGTGATGGTCTCCTCTAACGCCATCGGCGAGATGCGGCGCATCACCGCCTTAATGCGCGCCACCAATTCCTTGGGCGAGAAAGGCTTGATGATGTAATCATCGGCACCGACCTCCAGACCACGCACCCGATCTTCCTCCTCGCCGCGCGCCGTCAACATCATCACCGGAATGTCACGGGTGGCCGGTTCGCGCTTCAGATGCTTGATCAACTGAATGCCGGAGCCACCCGGTAACATCCAATCCAACAGGATCAGGTCGGGATAGGGCTCACACAGCCGACTCAACGCACTGTCGTAACTTTCCGCTTCCAGCGGCTGATAGCCGTTCTGCTCTAAAACGAAACTCACCATTTCCCTGATGGGGGTTTCATCTTCCACGACTAAAATACGTCTGGCCATATCGACTTCCCAGGTAATTGTCACTCGCCCGCAATTATGCGTCATTTTTATGACAGATTTATGAAAAAAGCATCATGCCATGCGCCCGCGATATGCGGCGCCTTGGCGCCCCCCATAGCCACCGGGTATACTGGCCGCATCGCTTCCGCCCGCCCGCGCGGGCACGCCACCCGTTGCCAAGGGACTCCATGCGTCTGATCCATACCTCCGACTGGCATCTTGGCCAGCATTTCTACGGCAAGAGCCGGGCCGCCGAACATCGTGCATTTCTCGACTGGCTCCAGCAACAGGCCGAGCAACATCATGTCGATGCCATCATCGTCGCCGGCGACCTGTTCGATACCGGCACCCCGCCCAGCTACGCCCGTGAGCTGTATAACCGCTTCGTGGTGACGCTCCAGGCGAGCGGCTGCCAGTTAATCGTCCTGGCCGGTAACCACGATTCGGTGGCGACCCTGAACGAATCGCGCGATCTGTTAGCCTGCCTGCATACCCAAGTGATCGCGGGGGCTCAAGCCGACGATGCCCCGCGACTGCTAACACGGCGCGATGGTGCCCCCGGCGCCATCTTGTGCCCGGTGCCCTTTCTGCGCCCTCGCGACCTGCTGCGCAGCCAGGCCGGTCAGTCGGCGGATGAAAAACAACGCGCGTTGCAACACGCTATCGCCGAGCACTACCAAACCCTGTATCAACGCGCCCTGGCACTGCGCCAGACGCTGGGCCTTACGCTGCCGATCATCGCCACCGGTCATTTGACCGCCATCGGCGCCAGCCGCTCTGAATCGGTACGCGATATCTATATCGGTGCGCTGGACGCCTTACCGCTCAGCGCCTTCCCGCCAGCCGACTATATCGCCCTGGGACATATCCACCGTCCACAGCGTGTCGGCCACGCCGAGCATATCCGCTACAGTGGTTCACCCATCCCCCTCAGCTTCGACGAATTGGGCAGCACCAAGAGCGTTTGCCTGGTGGAGCTGAACGCACAGGGACTACAGGCCATTACCCCGCTGGCGGTGCCACAGAGCCAACCGATGCGTCTGCTGAAGGGCAATCTGGCTGAAATCGGCGCCGCCCTGGAGGCCCTGCGCGATCAGGCGGCGCAGCCGCCCATCTGGCTGGACATCGAAATCGATAGCGACGGCTGGCTTAGCGATGCCGAGCGTGCCTTGCAACAGCAGGCGGCCAGTCTGCCGGTGGAAATCCTGCTGTTACGCCGCAGCCGAGAGCAACGCCAACGCGCCTTGACCATGCAGGCGGGCGAGACCCTGAGCGAATTGACGCCCGACGAGGTCTTTAACCGCCGTCTGGCGCTAGAGGGCGAAGGCGATGCGGCGCAACAGGCGCGGGCGCGACAACTGTTCCAACAGGTATGCCACGAGGTCGAACAGACGCATCCCCAAGAGGCATCGGTATGAAGATCCTGAGTCTACGCTTTAAAAACCTCAACTCCCTGCGCGGCGAATGGAAGATCGATTTCAACGCCCCGCCATTCTGCGACAACGGTCTGTTCGCCATCACCGGGGCCACCGGCGCCGGAAAGAGCACCCTGCTCGACGCCATCTGCCTGGCGCTGTATCACCAGACGCCCCGTCTGGGCCTCCTCTCCGCCAACCAGAATGAATTGATGACACGCGGTACCGCCGAGTCGCTGGCCGAAGTCGAGTTCGAGGTCAAGGGCGTCGGCTATCGTGCTTTCTGGAGTCAGCGCCGCGCTAATCAGCGCCCGGATGGCAAGTTACAACCACCGCGGGCCGAGCTAGCGCGCCTGGATGATGGGCGCATTCTGTGCGACAAGATCGGTGACAAGCTGAAGTGCATCGCTGAACTGACCGGCCTGGACTTTGGCCGCTTCACCAAGTCGATGATGCTGTCTCAAGGGCAGTTCGCCGCCTTTCTCAATGCCGACGCGGGCAAACGCGCCGAGCTGTTGGAAGAGCTGACCGGTACCGAGATCTACGGCCAACTCTCCAGCGCCGTCTTTGAGCACTATAAACAGGCCAAGCTTGAGCTCGATACGCTGCGCGAGCGGGTCGCGGGTGTCGACCTGCTCAACGAGGCACAACGCGAAGCGCTACAAGACGAGCTTAAGCAGGTGCAACAACAGGAGCGCCAGTTACAGACTCAGTTGACACAGGCGCAACAGCAACAAGCCTGGCTACGACGTCAGCAGGAGCAGCAACAGGCGGTGAACCAGGCCGAAGCGCAGGCGGCGCAGGCGCAGCACCACTGGCAGTCGATCCAGCCGCAACTGGCGCGTCTCGCGCAGGCTGAACCGGCGCTGCGTCTACACCCGCACTACCAAGGGTGGACTCAGGCCGAACAGGATCTGCGCCACGCCGACCAACGCCAACAACAGCTAGAACAGCAACTACAGGCACTACGCTGCCAGCAGGCCCCCCTGCAACAGGCGTTACAGCAGGCGCTCGACCAACAGCAGCATTTCCGCCAGCGACGTGACGCGACCCAGACGCTGATCAGCCAACAGGTCGTACCGCTCGATCAGGCGCTCGGTAAGCTGGAGGAGGCGAAGGCGCAACGGGCACAACAGTGTCAGGAAAGCCATCAGCAGCAACAGCGTCTACAACAGCAGCACCAGCAGTTAACGGCGCAACGCCAGGCATTACAGCACGAGTTAGACACTCTGCAACGGCAACGGGAAGCGACGCTCGCCCACGCTCAGTGGGGCGAACGGCTGCCGCGCTGGCAGCTGTGGTTCGAACAGCGCGCGACACTGGATGCCGACGCCCAGCGACTCGAAAACGCACGGCTAAGCCAGACAGCACAAGCGGCCGAACTCCAGCGTCAACATGCCGAGCGGCAACAGGCGCTACGCACCCTACAGCAAGCCGAGCAGGCACAACGCCAGGCGCTCAACGCGCTGGAAGCCGAACAACAGGCCTGGCGACAACGTCATCCGCCCGAGCAGCTAGCCGCCGAGCACGCCCGGCTGCAACAGGGCGATGAGGCCCGCCAACAGTTGATCGCCCTGCAACCCCTGGCGCAACAAGAGATCGCCCGCAATGCGGCGCTCACGCTCCAGCTCGCCACGTTACAGCAAGCGCAGCAACAGTTGACACAACAGCTGGCGGAGAAGCGGCGCCACTACAGCGAAAAACGCCAGCATCTGCTCGATCTGGAGCGGCAGATCGCGCTCCAACAGCGCATCCTCAGTCTGGAGGCCGAGCGGGCCCGACTGATCGACGGCGAGCCCTGCCCGCTGTGTGGCGCCACCACACATCCACTGGCGCATGCCGGCCCGCGCCCCACACTCGATGAAAGTCAACAACGACGCGATCGCCTCAGCCAAGCGGTAGAGCGCCTCGGGCAAGAGGGCAGCGCACTGAGCGAGCGCCTCCGGCAAGCCACCGCGCAACACCGCCAACTGAGCGACGAACAACAACAGTTACAACAGCGCCTGACGCAACAGCGTACGCGCTGGCAACAGCTCTGCGAGGCGCTGGCGCTGAGCGTACCTCTCGACGATGCGACGGCACTCGCCGACTATCTCCAGCAATGCACCGCGCAGGCTCGCACTCTGGAACAGCTTCAACGTCAAGGCGAGGCGCTCGAACAGCGTCTGCGCCAGGCGCGCGATGACTTCACGCAGGCCAGCGTCGGCGTAAGCCAGGCACAGCATGCATTGGGGCTACTGGCACAACAACACCAGGCGCTGACGCAGCGGCAACACGAACAGACCCAACAACAGCACACGCTGACGCAGCAACAGGACGCGCTGCAACAGCAAATCGCCGCCGATCTGGCCGATTGTGCCCTAAGCGTCCCCGACGCGGCACAGAGCGAAGCCTGGCTGGCGGCGCGCCAGGCGGAACGGCGACGCTGGCAGCAGGATGAGGAGCGGGAGCAACAGTTACGGCAACAAAGGCTGACCCTCGACGAGCAGTGGCGCCTGCTACAACAACGGCTCGACGAGCAGAATCAACGCCACCAGACGCTGACGCGTGAACACCAGGCGCTAGTCGAGCAACACCACACGCTACAGACGCAACGCCAAACACTGCTCGACGGTCAACCCGTCGCGCAGGTACAGGCCGAGCTACAACAGCAGGAGCAGGCGCAGGAGCAGCGCTTAAGCGAGGCGCAGCGCGCCAGCCTGAACTGGCAACAACACTATGAGCGACTCAGCGGTGAACTGGCGGCCGCCCATCAACAGCAACAAACATTGAGCCAACGCCACGCGACCTTGCACCAGCAGTGGCAGGCGGCCCTCGCGGCCTCCCCCTTCGACGATGAGGCGGCTTTTCTTGCCGCCAGGTTAAGCCAAGAGGCGTCGCAGCATCTCACCGCGCTGCGCGATGACGGCCAACGCCGCTGCCAGCAGAGTGCGGCGTTACTGGCGGCGGCACGCCAGGCTTGGCGCGACGGTGAGGCCAGCCGACCGGCGGCGTTGTGCGTCAGCGAGGACGATCCCGATCTGCGCCACCGCTGCGCCGAGCTGGGCCAACGCCTACGCCAACTTGGGCTGCATCAAGGTGAGCTACAGCAGCAATTGCACAGCGATAGCCAGCGCCGTCTCAGTCTACAGAGCTGGCTCGACGAGATCGCCCAACGGGAACGAACCTACCAGGAATGGAGCTATCTGAACCAATTGATCGGCTCCAGCAGCGGCGATAAGTTCCGTAAATTCGCCCAGGGGCTGACGCTGGATCATCTGGTCTATCTGGCCAACCGGCAACTGATGCGCCTGCATGGACGCTATCAACTGCAACGGCGTGCAGGCGATACACTGGAGCTGGAGGTGGTCGACACCTGGCAGGCGGATGCGCGGCGCGATACCCGCACACTCTCCGGCGGCGAGAGTTTCCTGGTCAGTCTGGCGCTGGCGCTGGCATTATCGGATCTGGTCAGCCACAAAACCCGCATTGACTCGCTGTTTCTTGATGAGGGCTTCGGCACGCTTGATGCCGAGACGCTGGATACCGCCTTGGATGCCCTCGATACCCTGAACGCCAGCGGCAAAACCATCGGAGTGATCAGCCATATCGACGCGATGAAGGAGCGTATCCCATTGCAGATTCGAGTGAAGAAGATCAACGGACTGGGCTTCAGTCGCCTGGACAGTCGTTACCGGGTAGGGGATGGCGAGGCTGGCTAGCGCCGAGCCCCCGCGCACAAAACGGAGAACGGGGGCAAGCGCCCCCACACCTACAACAACCAGCGCCCATATAAGCCATACCACAACGCCAGCAGTAACAAAAGATTGGCGACTACCGACAGCAGGAAGGCGTTACGGAAGGCCTCCTTACGCGTTTTATGACGAAACAGCCACTGGCCGAGCAGCCCGCCTGGCCAACCGCCAACGACGCCGATCCCAAGCAGGATGCGCTCGGGAATCCGCCGCCACTGCCGCCGCGCCGCCAGTTTGTCGCCGCCATACAGCAGGAAGGTTAACAGATTCACCAGCGCCAACCCATACCAAGCGGGGTGAGCGGTCAGTAGGCAAATCCCTAACAGCAACGCCAGCGCGCCGCAACAGAGCAGTGTTGGTTTCATTCAGTTGCAATAAATTGTGATAAATTTCACTTATATTCGCGCGTCTAGGCGAAAAGTACAATTGGCGCGCCATTGATGCCCCGCTGCGCTCGGCGAAATCCGCACATATTCACCCTTTGACCACGGGTACGCCCAACTCCAACTGCCACTCGCCACTAAGGCGGCCATCGTTGAGGTAACGCTCGAAGCAGGGCCCCCCGGTCGGGCGATAGCCACGGGCGGGCAGTTGCTCGGCAAACAACGCCATCCAGGGGGTGGCGAAGTCATGCTGAGTGACCTGTACCGCGGCCAATGCATACTGGCCCGCCGCCAGCGTCAAAATGCGGACCCCGGCGTCGTCGGCATCGGCGGGCAACAGCACACCCGGCGCTGCCGCCAGGGCGACATCCACCCGCAACGCCTCGGGTGCCACCTGCCGGGGATTATCGTAATAGATAGCCATCCACTCGCCTGACAAATGGTGACGCTCCGCCCAGGCCATTAAACGCGTAAACCCCTCGGGTAGCGTGTGCGCCAACGGCCCGACTAAACGCAGGGCGAACAGCGGCCGCGCCGCCAACATCTCGATCTGTAACGTCATACCCGCTTCTCCTGTGTTAGGCATCGCCAAGCGATACCGTATAGCTCCCCCGAACAGGTCGCCGGCTCAGAGCGGCCATAACCAGGCCGCGCCACGCACGCCACTGGCATCGCCGTGCTGGGCCGGACGGATCGGGGTTCGGCATTCACCGCCGAAGATCCAGGGGGTGATCAAATCGGGAAGGGTCTGGTAGAGGCGCGCCACGTTACTCATCCCGCCGCCCAGCACGATCACATCAGGGTCGAGCATATTGATGGTCTGGGCTAAGGCCCGCGCCAGACGCCGCTCGTAACGGACGATGGTCGCCTGGGCCAACGCCTCACCCGCCGCGACACGCGCCATGATCTGCGCGCCATCGAGCGCCTCCCCGCCCAAACGCCGGTAATCGGCGCAGAAGGCGCTACCGGAGACGAAGGTCTCGATACAGCCCGCTTTCCCGCAGTAACATGGCGTAGCGGCAGCGATGGCACGTTCCTCGTCATCCTGCCAAGGCAACGGATTGTGCCCCCATTCGCCAGCGATACCGTTGCCGCCGGCATGTACGCGGCCCTGCAAAGCGATGCCGGCACCGCAACCGGTGCCGATGATCACCGCAAACACCAGCGCGGCCCCCGCTGCCGCCCCATCCGTTGCCTCCGAGACCGCCAGGCAATTGGCGTCGTTAGCCAGACGGACCTCACGCGCCAATCGGTGCGCGAGATCGACATCCAGTCGCGTGCCATTCAACCAAGTAGAGTTGGCGTTCTTCACCCGCCCAGTGAAGGGCGAGAGGGTACCGGGAATACCGACGCCGACCGTACCACGTTGGCCGCACTGCTGCTCAGCCTCCTCCACCAGCGCCGCGATCGCCGCCAGCGTGGCGGGATAGTCGTCGCGCGGCGTCACCACCCGCCGCCGGAATAGGGTCTCTCCCGTCGCGCTCAGGGCCTGCGCCTCAATCTTCGTCCCACCCAAATCAATGCCGATCCGCATCCATCACTCCTCGTTCACGCCTTCTCTCTCCCTCATAGTAGCGGAGTTTTCCCGTGAAGAAACGGGGAGAATTCGCTATCATCACGCCAGCTATCATCCCCCTAAATTTTGGAAAAAATGCCCATGTTATGGTTTAAGAACCTGTTGATTTACCGTCTGAACCGTGAAACCCCGCTGGTCGCGCAGGAGATGGAGTCCCAACTCAGCGCCATGGCATTTACTCCTTGCGGCAGCCAGGATATGTCGCGTACCGGCTGGGTGCCGCCCCTCGGTGGCGACAGCGATGCCCTGACCCACAGCGCCAATGGTCAGATCCTGCTGTGTGCCCGAAAAGAAGAGAAGATCCTGCCGGCACCGGTCCTTAAGCAAGCCCTGCAAGCCAAGATCGAGCGCCTGGAGGCCGAGCAGCACCGTAAGCTGAAGAAGACCGAAAAAGACGCGCTCAAGGATGAGGTGTTGCACAGTCTGTTACCGCGAGCCTTTAGCCGCTTCAACCAGACCTGGTTATGGATCGACACCGTCAATCAGCGCATCATGCTGGATGCCGCTAGCGCCAAGCGGGCGGAAGATGTACTGGCACTGCTGCGTAAGAGCCTCGGCTCCCTGCCGGTGGTGCCATTGACCTTGCAGGAGCCCATCGAGCTGACGCTGACCGAATGGGTACGCAGCGGTAATACCCCGGCAGGCTTTAGCCTACAAGATGAGGCCGAGCTCAAAGCTACCCTGGAAGAGGGCGGCGTGATCCGCTGTAAACAGCAGGAGCTGGTCAGCGATGAGATCGCCGTCCACATCGAGGCCGGTAAACGGGTGACCAAGCTGGCGCTGGACTGGCGCGAGCGTATCCAGTTAGTGCTGGCCGACGATGGCGCGCTCAAACGCCTCAAGTTCGCCGATACCTTGCGCGATCAAAATGAGGACATTGATCGGGACGATCGCGCCGCACGCTTCGATGCCGACTTCACGCTGATGAGTGGCGAGCTGGCGGTACTGATCGACGAACTGATCGCTGCGTTGGGGGGTGAGGCTCAGGGCTAAAACGCGGAGGGTGCCATTGATGGCCGAACACGGACAGATCTTTCATGCCGTCTATCTGATTTTGGAGCGCCAAGGGTGTTTCCTGTTGGCGCGCCGCGCCAACACCGGTTTCGCCGATGGCTGCTGGTCGCTACCGGCTGGGCATGTCGAGGCGGGCGAATCCGCGAGTCAAGCGCTGGTGCGCGAAGCCCAAGAAGAGATCGGCCTGACGCTGGCAGCGACGGCGCTAAGGCATGTCTATACCTTGCACCGGCGCAGCAGCGATCGTACCTATGTTGATCAATGGTTCTACCTGGCCGATGACGCCGCCATGGTGGAGAACGGCGAGCCGCACAAATGCAGCGCGCTGGCCTGGTACCCACCCGATGCGCTGCCGGAAGCAACCCTACCCTATGTTCGTAAGGTATTAGCGGAATTTCGTCATCGCCATTATGGCGAGGTGGGATTTAGCGACGAGACATTAGGCGGCGACGCACGCCGCCTAATGTCGGATATTAACGACTCAGATACTTGCACAAGTAGGCGCTAGGCTCCGCCACCTGTAGGTTGAACTCACTGTGTCCCGGGATGAAGAAAGTCTCACCGGGCGTAAAAACCTGCCAATCGGGCGCGCCGGGGATCAAAACCCGTAACGCCCCCGTCACCACCGTCATCTCCTCAGGCCTGTCGGTCGAGAAGGTATACTCCCCCTTCTCCATGACCCCCACGCTGGCGCGGCCAATTGTGCCGCTATCATAGCCGATCGACTTCACTTTCCCTGCAAAATACTCATTCACATTCAGCATAGTGTGGCCTCTTTCCCGCTAGTGGTCTCCTCATCTTGGGCAAAAAAAGCCAGGCTGTCACCCTCTTCCGTTCAAGGTGCGATCGCCGACACGCCACAACGCGGCGAACGCTGAAAAAAACGCCATCCCCTTCACCGCCGCGCACGCGCCAGGCACCCTGGCCGCTGACAGCGCACGATTTTCATATTTCCTCCATTTTGCCCGCAGGCGAAACAGCTACAATAGACGCCGGGCCACAGCGTGTGCCGCCTGCGACATGCAGGCATGCACGCCTCTCGATTGCTGAATGGATGCCATCCTGCCGTTGCCTTTACACAAGCGACGGCGCCGAACTACGCCAGCCGCAGGGCATCAGCCTCGTCGGTGGCCTGCGGATCAGCCAGTCGAGCCACTGCGGTGGTCTACCGGTAACTGCGGTGGTCTACCGGTATATGGCGCGACTACGGCGCCGCTTCCGTCGGCAGTCGCACCTGCCGCCCTTGGCGCACTAGGAGAACGCATGAAACTGGGCATTTCCGCCAAACTCTTTCTGACCATACTCTCCACCTGCATTCTGGTGTTGATCATCATGCACTGGGGAGTCCGCGTCAGCTTCGAACGTGGCTTTATTGACTACATCCGTCACGGCAACGAGCAGCGGGTTCAATTGATGGCCAGCGAGCTGGAAACGCTGTACGCCCGCCAAGGCAATTGGCGTTTCCTGCGCCACAACGAACGCATCATCATGAGCATCCTGCGTGACATCGAGCAGAATAACAGCCAGCACGTCAACCTACCGCCTCATGGCTGGCGTACGCCTTTCTGGGTGCTGGATGCCAACGGTAAGCGCCTTGTCGGTCCTGCGGGAAAACTGCCTCATGATGGCATTCGCAGTGCGGTACGCTATCAAGACGCGGTGGTCGGTTGGGTGTTGACCACCCCGCCCGACCGGCTCACGCGTAACGCCGACATCAACTTCGATCGCCAACAACGCCGCACCAGTTGGTTTATCGTCGCCCTGGCGACACTGCTGGCGACGGCCGTGACCTTACTGCTGTCGCGCGGCATGCTGGCGCCGGTCAAACGGCTGATCAACGCTATGCATCAGCTCGCTGCCGGGGACTTCGCTACCCGCGTCGAAGTCAGTAGCCGCGACGAACTGGGCCAATTAGCGCAAGACTTCAATCAATTGGCCACCACGCTGGAGCGCAACGAGCAGATCCGGCGGGCCTTGATGGCCGATGTCTCCCATGAGCTACGCACACCGCTGGCGGTGCTGCGCGGCGAGTTAGAGGCGCTGCAAGACGGGGTGCGCCGCCTGACCCCCGACTCATTGCTCTCCTTACAGGCCGAAGTCAAGACCCTGACCAAGCTGGTTGACGATCTGCATCAGTTGTCACTCTCCGACGCCGGGGCATTGGCCTATCGTAAGCGACCGATCGATGTCTGCGCCTTGGTGCACGCCGCGGCCGGCGCGTTCCGCGATCGCCTAGCGGCGAAGGGAATCGACCTGCACCTCCGGCTGCCGGAGCAGGCTCAGGTATTCGGCGATCCCGATCGCCTGCTACAGTTGTTCAATAATCTGTTTGAAAACAGCCTGCGTTATACCGATGCCGGGGGCGAACTCCAGATCCTCGGCCAACGGGAGAACGACACATTGACGCTGTGCTGGCAGGACAGCGCGCCAGGCGTCAACGATGAACAGCTCCAGCATATCTTCGAACGCTTCTACCGCGCCGAGGGATCACGCAGTCGCGCCAGCGGTGGCTCGGGTCTGGGGCTGTCCATCTGCCAAAATATTGTCGCCGCCCATGGCGGGGGCCTGAGTGCCCATCACTCGCCATTAGGGGGCCTGACACTGCGTGTGGTATTACCCTTGGCGCCCCACGCCTAAGTGAACAAGAATTCCCCCGCCGCCTCTTACCGCGGGGTATACTGACATTCTTATCCATCATCTTAATCCGTGAGTAATCCGATGAACCTGTTGGCGACCACTCCACTGTTTCCGCCCCCCGAGGGCGCCCGCATCCTGATCGTCGAGGATGAGCCGAAGCTGGGACAGCTGTTGATCGACTATCTGCTCGCCGCCGGCTACCGCCCGCATTGGCTCAGTCGTGGCGACGAAGTGTTAGCCCATCTGCAAAGCCATCTCTATGATCTGATCTTACTGGATCTGATGCTGCCCGGCGTCGACGGCCTGAGCCTGTGCCGCGAGATCCGTCGCAGCTCCGAGGTGCCGATCGTGATGGTCACGGCGAAGATCGAAGAGATCGATCGCCTGTTGGGGCTAGAGATCGGTGCCGATGACTACATCTGCAAGCCGTATAGCCCGCGCGAGGTGGTGGCGCGGGTGAAAACGATCCTACGCCGTTGTGGGTTACAGGAGAATGGCGAGGTTCGCACGCCGCTGCTGATCGACGAAAGCCGTTTTCAGGTGCGCTATCGCCAGCAGATCCTTGACCTAACCCAGGCCGAATTTCGCCTGCTCAAAACCTTGGCGACCCAACCAGGCTGCGTGCTGTCGCGCGAACAGCTCCTCAACCACCTGTACGATGACTACCGGGTGGTGACTGACCGCACCGTCGACAGCCACATTAAAAACCTGCGGCGTAAACTGGAGGCCATCGAACAAGGCGAGCCGTTGATCCGCTCGGTCTACGGGGTCGGCTATCGCTGGGAAGGATTGCCTTGTCAGATCATCGCCTAATCCGCGCTGTCAGATTTCGCCAACAATTTTCACACGATCGTCCCCCCGCTTTATTCTGCCGCTGCTTATACTTTAGAGCGGGTTCCATCCCCTCCGTTATCTGCACCACAACACGTCAGGTAGAGGGGGGGAAGGGTTGTCTCTAGGCAGGTAAGGAGATCCCCATGACCATGGGTTACTACGAAATCTCGCGCACCCACAATGGGCGCTTTCATTTCTGCCTCAAGTCCGGTAATGGCGAGGCACTCCTGTACAGCGAGATGTATGCTAGCCGTGCCTCGGTGGAAAATGGCATTCTCTATGTGCAGAGTAACGCTGGCGAAGACGCGCAATACGAGTTGTGCTGCGAGGGTGAGCAGCCTTATTTTTTACTGCGGGCCAAGAATCATCAGGTGATCGGCCATAGCGAACATTACAGCTCGGAAAGCGCCGCCAGAAAGGGGATCGCGTCGGTGAAAAGAAATGCTCAGAGCCACGACATCCGTGATCTGAGTCGCCTGTAATCCTGCACGCCCCTCAAGGTGCCGCTCCCCTGCGGCACCTTGATTGTACTGCCTACGGCAACTCTCTATAATGCCCGCCTTTACTGTAGCCTTCCGCTACAGCCTGACCTGTGATCAGAACAAGAGAGTCGTCTATGTTTACTCCGGAATTACTGTCTCCGGCCGGTTCGCTGAAAAACATGCGTTACGCCTTCGCTTATGGCGCCGACGCGGTATATGCCGGCCAACCTCGCTACAGCCTGCGTGTGCGTAATAACGAATTCAACCATGAAAACCTAGCATTAGGCATCCAAGAGGCCCACGCCTTGGGTAAGAAATTCTATGTGGTGGTCAACATCGCGCCGCATAACGCCAAGCTGAAAACCTTCCTGCGCGATCTGAAGCCGGTCATCGACATGGGGCCCGACGCCCTGATCATGTCCGATCCGGGGTTGATCGCCATGGTGCGCGAGACGTTCCCACAGATGGCGATCCATCTGTCGGTGCAGGCTAACGCGGTCAACTGGGCGACAGTCAAATTCTGGCAGCAGATGGGACTGACGCGCGTCATCCTGTCGCGCGAGCTGTCGTTGGAAGAGATCGCCGAAATTCGCCAGCAAGTACCGCAGATGGAGTTGGAGGTGTTCGTACACGGCGCGCTGTGCATGGCCTACTCTGGCCGCTGCCTGCTGTCGGGTTATATCAATAAGCGCGATCCGAACCAAGGTACGTGTACCAACGCCTGCCGCTGGGAATATAAGGTGCAGGAAGGGAAAGAAGATGAGGTCGGCAACATCGTCCACCAGCATGCACCGATCCCCGTGCAGCAAGTCGAGCCGACGCTGGGCATCGGCGCGCCGACTGATCGGGTCTTCATGCTGGAGGAAAGCCAGCGTCCCGGCGAATACATGAGCGCCTTCGAGGACGAACATGGCACCTACATCATGAACTCGAAAGATCTGCGCGCTATCCAGCATATTGGCCGCTTGACCGCGATGGGGGTTCACTCGCTGAAGATCGAGGGACGCACTAAGTCGTTCTACTATTGCGCTCGCACCGCCCAAGTGTACCGCCAAGCGATCGATGATGCCGTCGCCGGCAAACCCTTCGATCCCAGCCTGTTAACCACGCTGGAATCCCTAGCCCACCGCGGCTATACCGAAGGATTCCTCCGCCGCCATGTGCATGAAGACCAACAGAACTATGACTACGGCTACTCTGTGTCTGAACGTCAGCAGTTCGTCGGTGAACTGAGTGGGATACGCCGCGACGGCTACGCCGAAGTGCTGGTGAAGAACAAATTCTCCCGCGGCGACAGCCTGGAATTGATGACGCCGCAAGGGAATATCCAATTCACCCTCGACGATCTGCGCGACAAACAGGGCCAGCCCTGCGACGTGGCCCCCGGCAACGGCCATACGGTCTATATTCCGCTGCCTGCCGAGATCAATCTGGCGTATGCTCTGCTGATGCGTAATCTACACGGCAACAGCACGCGCAATCCGCACGGCCAATAAAAGCGCATTAAGGCCGGAATTATTCCGGCTTTTTCCTATTTTTTTAGCAATACCCGATATTGATCACACTAACCCCAGCAGGCGACGGTTATTATTGCCGCACAAGAAGCAATAACGAATAGCAATACTAGGAACCACCTCCTTGCCGGCCCAATCTCCCTTGGGCTGGTTTTCTTTTTTGCGTAAAATATTCCCTCCCTTCATAGCAAAATGCTAACATATTGTTTATAAACGCATTTTTAACAAAACCTCATCGTAAGGCTTGATTTTTCCGCTACAGCTCTGCTCGCAAAATATATTTTTGCGCATGGGCAATATATTATTTTATTAATTTATTGCCGAAAACTCCCCCATTATTACGAATAATAGAAATAACTTGGAATAACTGAATCCGTTCAGCTAAAAATACCCCCGATAAGCCAGATCCAATCCCGCTGCCCGCACGACTGATAAAACGGAACAACGACAATCTGGACATACGCGACTCAGCCCGCTCAACGCGCCGCCAGTTTTCTCCCCCTCTCTCACGCCGGTGTCCCCGAGGCGATGCATATGCTGGCCAGCAGCACATCCAACAAGGTACGAAACTCAGAGTTACGCAGTGAAAACTTATTGTAGGTAAGATAGAGCGGCAACGGGGGCAGCGAGAAGGTCGTCTCGACCACGCGGAGATTAAATAATGGGGCATAACGCTGCACCACCTCCCGGGGTAACAGCGTCAAGAGATCGCTGCGGCTTACGGTTTCCAGAATCGAGATAAAAGAATCGGAGCGCAATACGACGCGGATTTCAGGTAGGCAGTCGAAACAGGCGGCGCTATGGTTCGCGTGTTGTAACAAGGCCATCCGCTCACCGGCCAGCTGAGCTTCGCTACAGCACTGCGCCATACGCGGATGCTGCTCGCGACAGACCAGTACCCATGGTTGATGCACCAGCGGCAGGCACTGTACCGCATGCGCACTCACCGCCGCAGGGCTGAAGACCACATCCACCTTGCGAAAAGTGAGCAGACTCTCGGCGATGGTGTAAGGATTCGCATCGCCATAGCTGCTATAGTGCAATAGTTCGTATCCCACGCCCAGGTGTTCGAGGGCGCCAATCGTGGCAGGCAACAGTTGTAACGCCAGACAGCAGGGGGAAAAAATCACAAACTTACGCCGCTGCTTGGCCGAGAGAGTGGCATTGAGCGTGTGATCGATCAAGGATAGCCCGCGGGCGATTTGTTCGTGCAGGCTAACCCCCAATGCCGTCGGCGAGATCCCTTTCCCTTCGCGCACAAATAGCGGATCGTCGAAATGTTGCCGTAGCTTTTGCAGCGACTGGCTCACGGCCGAGGGGGTCGTCCCCAATGCCGCCGCTGCACGGCTGACACTGGTATAAAGGAAAACCATCTCGAAGACGGTCAAGAGATTGAGATCGAATCCTTTGAGGTGCAATAGACCTCCGTGATTATAATACTCGCGAGCCATTACATATCCTTATGTTTTTACACCGTTTTTATTAAAAATCTCCTGTGGGAAAGATTATACATTCACGCTAATAACTCAATATGTCATCGGCCATTAGCAATAGACGATCGCACAAATTCCGTATCTCCGGAGCAGCGGCGACAAAAGCGCGTACCGCCATAGCCAGGCGCGACTAACTGGGGAAAAATAAGAAAGAAGAGAGGTGACCACAAAGAAGAGAGGTGACCACGAAGCGACGATGACAGTGGAGCCGAGAGAACAAGCGCGCCCGGCGCGAAGGCCGGCGCGCTCAGAAGGCCAGGATTACTGGCCCTGTGCCAATAAGAACTTCACCACATCGGCATATTCGCTGCGGTAACCCTCGATGCTGCTAGACTGCATCCCATCGTTTTTGATCTGGTACTTACCGGCGACGAAGAAAGACGGTGTGCCGCGTACGCCAAACGCCTGCACCGCATTCTCCTGACGCGCCGTGAGTGACTTCACCACGAAGCTATGCTGTGCGGCGTCGTAATCAGCCGCCGGCACGCCGGCATCGACGAACACCTGGCGAATATCGGCCGGAGAGTTAATGCTGCGCTTCACCTGCACCGCATCAAACAACGGTTTTTCCACCTTATCCGCGACCCCTAGCGCCTGCGCCACAGACCAGGCTTCAGTCAACGCCGCGCCCTGCGGCCCAAGGAAGCTCACGTGGTATTTCACCACGCTCTCGCCTTTAGGCAGCACGGCATCCACCGCCTCGCCGATACGGTAAACGTTGGCGAATTGGTTACACGGCGGGCAATAGAAGGAGAAGAATTCAACCACCGGCGGCGCGCCCGGCACCGCCTTTTGCATGTCGGTATACTGCTTACCGGCCTGATATTCTGCGGCCTGAGCGGCGACGGAGCACAGTGCCAGTAGGCCGACGGCGGCCTGGAAGAGTGTCTTTTTCATCATAAAATACCGTATTAAGTCAACTGATTGCGCAGATTACCATCCTCAACCGCCCACTCGCGCTCGGATTTACGATTAATTACACCGGATTACCATGCGACACAGTTACACACCCGGTGACAAACTCCCGCTCACTGCCAATCAGGCTGGCTCTCGACCTGACGCATCAATAACGCCTGTAACACATTATCCGGTTTTCCCAGCCACTGAAAACGGGCATAGCGCGACGGATGTAGCATGGCCGCCTCGTTGTCCGGCAACATCACCCGCAGTCCCCAGGCCTGCCGCCGATCGGCGCTGAACACGACGAATAACTGCTGATTGCCACAGTTATGCGGCTGGCATACCATCCCCGTCAGATAATCTTTCCCCTGCCAGCGTAACCGTTGCGGGGGAGCCGATGTGCCCTGACCGCTGCGTACCCACGACGGCAACGCCGTCTCCCCCTGCACCGCCTGACGCCATGCTGCCTGGTATTCCGCCTGTGCCATCACCTGCGCGAGCGAGGGTGCCATCGTCTCCTCGGCCTGTGCCGATACGCTGAACAGCAACATCAGGGATAAACAGACACCAGATACGCTTTTCACCATCATGCAAATCACCTCATTACGAAAGGAAAGAGATTATTATTCATTGCTTTTTCCGCGCCGTCACCTGGCAAGAAAGTTGATCTAACTCAGAAAAGTACCCTGATGGCGGCCCTCTCTCTCCCCTTTCAGGTAAGCTGGCGCGCATACGATTCTCTGGGAAACGACATGATGAGCGACATAACCTCTGCAACCTCACTCCCCCCTCTTGAGCGGGAGTGCTACAGCGCCGCCGATGCCGGCCAGCTCGATGCGCTGACGTGCGCGGCCATTGGTCAACGTCTCGCCTTTTTAGGCGAAGCAACGTCGCCCCAGGAGAGCTATCTGACCGGCTGGATAGGGCCCAATCCCTTGGTGATCATTCGGAACTACCAGGATAAACGCGGCACCTCCAGCGGCTTTCTGCTTTCCATCGGCGATGAGTACCGTTTTAGCGTACAGACCATCACCCCACGCATCCCTAAACTATTGCTCTGGGCCACCCTCCGGACTAAACCGAAAACGCTGCCGCTGATCGCCCTGCAAAATCTGGCCGCCGGCGATCAGCGCCTCCTGCCTTACCGCAGCCTGCGTGACGCAACGCTACGCGGCAAGATGAATCAGTGGTGGGCGGAAATCAACGACTACCTAGGCATCGCCTGCTGGCAGCAACGGCATGACTATCCGCAATGGCAAGCGCTGGCGGAGCAACTCAGCATCGCACGTGTCACGGCCTTGCAACAGTGGCTGCAAAGCGCCACACAGCCCTTGGAGCAGGATGGCGACTACGCCGGACGCTGGTTGGGGGATCGATTCATCGCCAGCCGTGCAGCCAGCGAAGCGACACCCTGGCCTTCACTGCTGCTGACTGAGCGCACAGCGACGGCCACGATCAGCTACCTGATCGGCTGGCTGGCGGATGAACAGGGACAGCCAGCGCTGGCGTTGGCGCTACGTCCGCGTCCCGAACAGCCCTTCTTCACCCTGAACCGCTTCGACGCCGCACATCTCCAGCGCCTGCACGCCCTCTTTATGCACCTCTGGCAACAGGCCGCGTCAACGCAACCACACGACGCCTAAGGGCTATCCCGCCCCGTTGGGCCTCCTCGCGGCGTATCGGGACGGAGAGAATATCCCCGCGTTTGACCGACTACGCCGAGCGCGGCTCTCCGGCCGCCAGCGCCGCATGAGGCATCGGGCCTGGACGCCACACCGTTAGGTCTACACCGCCGCACCGCTTGGCCGGGCGGAGTAGGCCCCTGTCGCTTACCACCAGCGATAGAAGTGGTGTACAGGCCCGATGCCTTGACCGACCTGCAACGAGTCGGCCGCCATCAAGGCGCCTTGCAGATATGCCTTAGCCGCCGCGACGGTGGCGTCCCAGTCCGCATGACGCGGACGCAATGCCGCCAACGCCGCCGACAAGGTACAACCCGTACCGTGCGTATGGCGCGTGGCCACGCGTGGAGCGCTAAAACGTGTGGCGCTTCCCGCTTGCGTCAGCAGCCAGTCCGGGCTTTCCGCCGCCTGGAGATGTCCGCCTTTGATCAATACCGCCTGACATCCCAAAGCCAATAAGGCCTCGCCTTGGACGCGCATCTCCCGCTCGTCGCGTGCCACCTCGCACGCCAGCAGCGCGGCGGCCTCCGGCAGGTTGGGCGTGATCAACGAGACCCGGGGCAACAACAACTCCCGGATGGCGCTGACGGCTTGGGGAGCCAACAACGCATCCCCGCTTTTGGCGACCATCACCGTGTCCAACACCACATGTGGCAACGGGTAACGCGTCAACGCCTCGGCAACGCAGGCCACGATATCCGCGCTGGCCAACATACCGATCTTGGCGCTATCGATACGTACATCGCTCAGCACCGAGTCCAACTGCGCCGCGACAAAATCGGCGGCGATGGGATACAGCGACTGTACTCCGCGGGTATTTTGTGCCACCAGCGCGGTGATAACGCTGGTGCCGTAGGCCGCCAACGCCGAAAAGGCTTTGAGATCGGCTTGGATCCCGGCACCGCCGCTGGGATCGGTACCGGCAATGGTCAAGGCGTTAATGCGTTCTGCATGGCTGCTCATCGTGTCTCCTCCAGGCTAGCCGCGCGTTGAAAGCCATATAAGGCATCCAGGAAATGGGGCGTGAAACTACCGGGGCCGCTGGCCTGCGCCGCCGCCCGCTGTCCCGCCAACGCCATTACCCGGCAGGCGCTGGCTACCGCCGTCAAGCGATCCGTCTGCACGACGAAGGCCGCCACCACCGCCGACAGCGCACAGCCGGTGCCAACCACCCGTGTCATCAAGGCATCACCGCCTGCGATCTGATAGCTACGAACCCCATCGGTCACATAGTCATACTGTCCGCTCAGCGCGACGATGGCGCCGCTCTGCCTCGCCAGCGCCTGCGCCGCCGGCAGCGCCGCCAACGCGTCATCCTGGCTGTCGACGCCGCGTCCGCTCGAGGGGAAGCCGGCCAAGGCCAAGATCTCGGAGGCATTGCCGCGGATCGCCGCCGGGCCCAAACGTAATAGCTGACGGGCGAAGTCGCTACGGTAACTCAATACGCCGACCGCCACCGGATCCAATACCCAAGGCGTACCCGCCTGATTGGCCGATGCAATCGCCGCTAGCATGCTGTCCGCTCGTGCGTCATACAGGGTTCCGATGTTGATCAATAGCGCATCAGCCAAAGCAGCAAACTGGTGCGCCTCATCGGCCTGCACCACCATCGCCGGCGCAGCGCCCAGCGCCAGTAGTACGTTGGCGGTAAAGTTTTGTACCACTTCGTTGGTCAGACAATGCACCAGCGGGACGCGCTGGCGAAGGGTGAGTAACGCCTGTGCGCACAGCGCGTCAGGCAAGGGGGCGGGGGGTGTCAACATAGTGTGTCTCCCAACCGGCGCGAAGAAGGCGGCGCGGTCAGACACCGTGACTTCCCTACGCTGGCATTATCCAGATCAGGTAATACGGGTATTTCTCAGCCTTCACAAAGAAGGGCACCCCGAGTCATGTTATTCATCACGATGCTGTCATTAACACATAGTGAATCCGCCGGCAGGATAATACTCTCGCTGGAGATTGTAAATGCGCGGCGGCCAGGCATGCTTAGCGGGTGTTAACTGCCGCGATAAGTGGCGTAGCCATATTGACTCAGCAGCAGCGGCACATGCAGCTTTTCATTCTTTTGCGTTACCTGAAATAAGACCGGCACCTGCGGGAAAAAGCTATCCTGTCCCAGCTTATGGAAATAGGCCCCAGTTTTAAAGGTCACCCTATAGATACCAGGGAGCATATCCCCTCCCGCCGGGTAAAGCGCGCGGATACGTCCGTCATCATCCGTCACGGCGCTGGCAAGCTCACGCCAGGCATTACCATCCTGTTGCGCCAGCTGCACCGTCACTCCGGCAGCTGGTTTTCCCGTCTGCTGATTCAGGATATGCACGCTCAGTTCGGCCTGCGCCGCCGTACTGAATATCGATAACATCGTGGTAAGTAAAAGGATTTTTTTCATTACTCGACTCCCATAGTATGTGATCCCTTGGGCAGCCTAGCAAAATACTTTCGGCGTGTTATTAAACTTTTCGTTAACTTTTCAGCGCTTGGTCGATAAGCCCCCTCGGCCAAGCGCATCTGCCCCACCCGCTACAGTGGTAACAGGGTAAAGGTCAGCAACAGATTCATCAGCGCCGCGACTGCCATCGGAATCGCGGTACGCTTAATCACCAGAAAAGGCGATACCCCGGCGATACCGGCAATCGCCACGATCGCCGGGGTAATCGGCGACACCGTACGGCCAAAACTGGTCATGATCTGCATCGGCAGCAACAACGTCACCACATCTACCTTAAGAAAGGCGGCGATCTTAGGGATCAGGGCGGCAAAGGAGAAAAACGCCGCGTTGCCGGAGCCCATCAAAAACGCCGCGAGTGCCAATACCGCGCTCATCACCACGATCATCGCCCCGCTGCCAAACCCGACCTCTTGGGCCGCGGATACCAGCGTATCGACGGCACCGATCTTCAGCAGCCCGCGGGCGAAATACTCCCCGCAGACGATCAGCGAGACGACCAACACAAACTGCCGCCCCATGCCCTCAAAAAACAGCATAAAACTGTCCATGACCGCCCGGGCGCTGCGCAGGCGAACCCACTCGAAGCCCAGTGCCACGACGGTGCTGATCACCATAGCGCTGGTCACATCCAGCTTAATCGAGGGGTGAAACAGCGGGCTAAAGCCGATAATCAATAGCAGCGGGATCACCGGCAGGATAGCGTAGATCCGCGGCGGTGCAGCGCACACCTCCGCCTGATGCTCCGCCGCCTGCGGCGGCGTAAAGACAAAGCCGTCGCGACGATCCCACCAGCGTTGGACAACGTAATGGGTAAGCGCCACGGCACCGATGATCGGCAGGGTAAACGGCAGCTGATGTGAAACGAAATAGACCGCGGGCTCCAACTGCGCCGTCTGTGCGGCCAGCACCACATTCCCCGAGCCGGGGCCGTGATCGATAAACTGACAACAGCCAATCACCCCCAGCGCGGACGGTGGGCTGATCCCCGAACGGATCAGGATCGGGTACATCGTTACCATCAGCAGCATCGCTAAACCGGCGTGGCTCGGGATAAAGATCACCAGGATCTGCGTTATCAGAAACGCCAACGTTAATAAGACATAAGGGGAACGCACTCGCTTCAGCGGCTGCTCGAAGACCCGAAACAGTGCCATGCTGGCGCCGACATGCTCCATGTAGCGAGAAAATCCGGCGATGGCCATCAGCGTCAACCCCAAGCCGGCCAGGCGCGAGCTAAGAATATCGCTGAATACCTTGAAAATATCGAAGTATTTGCTGCCGCTGGTGCTCTTTTCGGGCAGCAGCGGCCTCAAGTCGAACAGTACCGTCAGCAGCAGCAGTAAAAAACCTGCCAGAAACAGCACCGGCTGTGTTTTATATCCTTTGGCAAACAGCGCGATCAACAGTGCCGTCACCAACGCGGCGCAGAGTAGACCCGTCATCATCGTATCCCGTAGCACAATAGGCAGAAAAGAAAGAAGAAGGCCATGCACAGGTGGCACGCCGTTGGACGGCTACAACGCCGACAGCGCCTGCTGCAAATCGGCGATCAGGGCATCGACAGACTCCAGCCCGATATGCAGGCGCACATAGGGGCCGCGCCCGCTGTGCCAATCCGTGATCGAGCGGGCACCCTGTACATTCGCCGGTAAGACCAGGCTCTCGAAACCGCCCCAGGAGGCGCCAATAGCGAACAACGTCAGCGCATCGATAAAGGCGTCGACCTGACGCTGGCTATAGCGGGCGGCGAACTCCAAGGTCAGCAACCCATTGCTGCCGCTACAGTCACGCAACCACAGCGCATGGCCGGGATGATCCGGCAGCGCCGGACAGTGCACCCGCGCCACCTCGGGTCGCCCCTGTAGCCACTGAGCCACCCGCAACGCGGCGGCACCGTGTGCCGCCATCCTCAGCGCCAGCGTTCGCATACCGCGCAGCACCAACGCGGCGTCATCAGGGCTAACGGTCTGCCCCAGCGCCTCCGGCAGCGCACCGATGCGCGACCAGGCTCGCTCGTTGGCCACCATCATGCCCATCATCACGTCCGAATGGCCGCCGAGGTATTTGGTGGCGGCGATCACCGATACATCCGCGCCCAGGCGCAACGGGTGATAAAGCCAGGCCGATCCCCAGGTGTTGTCGACCGCCACCGGAATATCACGCGCATGAGCCAGGCGACACAGCGCCGGTAAGTCCAGCATTTCATACAGCAAGGAACCGGGGGACTCGGCAAAGATCAGCTGGGTATTGTCCCGAATTTTCTGCTCAACATCGGCGGCGTCGGCGCGGAAAAAGTCATAGGCGATCCCATTGGGGCGTAATAGGCTGGCGGCTATCTTACGCACCGGTTCATATACCGCGTCAGAAAACAGCACATGTCCGCCGGTACGCGCATAACCCATGATGGTGAAGCCAAGTGCCGCTAAGCCTGTGGGGAACAGCTGACAACGGTGTCCGCCCTCCAGCATCGTCATCATCCGCTCCAGGGCGAAGCCGGTTTCGGTGCCGCGGGCGCCATAGCTCAACACCCGCTCCTGCTGACGACGACTGCGCGTCTCACGCCAGGTTTGTACACTGTCAAAGAGTATGGTGCTGGCGCGCATCAGCGGTGGATTGACCGGCGTGATTCGCCCCTGGGGGCGCTCGCCGTGGATCAGGTAGGTAATGGGGTCCATCATGCCTCTCCCGCAAAAAAAGCCCAAGGTAAACAACATGCAGTAAATGACCAGAAACGATCGTGTTATTGACCATCACAAGAAAGGCAATATAAAGCCAGCAATAACGGGTTAATTATATTTATCGTGTATTGCACACGGCTAATTACTTTCTGACAGCGCCGTTATCGCAATGTAATTAACGACACGCCGCGCAATAAATATATTAACCAGAGGCAACGACATATTAGAATAACTCAATGAAAAAACAGCGCGGCCATATTGCAGCGCACCCTGTTTTTCTCACACTATACCGATGTAATGCGCGGCATAATTCACTGGCGATAGTCATACGTCACTATTATGTATGAAAATAAATTCATCTAACGTATAAGGTATTTATATGGGCTCAAGTGTGTTTGATTCTGTATTATTAAATAATGCCTGGTCGACCGAGGAGATGCGCCTGATTTTCTCCGATGAGACCCGTATTCAAAAATGGCTAGACTACGAAGCCGCATTGGCCCTTGAGCAGGGCGAACTTGGTCTCATTCCCGCCGATGCCGCGCGCGCCATCGCCGACAGCGCCCGGCTGGAAAAACTGGACTTTACCTATTTGCTGGAGCAGTTGCGCCTAACCCGCCATCCGCTGGTGCCAGCGATCCGGGCGCTGGAGCGGGCCTGCCCAGACGGAGCGGGCGAGTATGTCCACTTTGGCCCCACCACCCAAGATGTCATCGACACCGGTCTGATCCTACAGTTGCAACAGGCGCACGGCGTATTTTTGCGCGACGTGAAGGCCATTGGCCGCAGCCTGTACCAGTTGAGCGCACGCCACCGTGCGACACCGATGAGCGGGCGCACCCTGGCGCTGCAAGCACTGCCGATCACCTTTGGCCACAAAAGCGCGATCTGGCTGGCAGAAATGGGGCGTCACTATCAACGCCTGCGCGAACTGGAGCCACGTCTGTTTGTCGGCAGCATGGTCGGCGCCGTCGGAACCCAAGCCTCCTTTGGCGAACAGGCCCCGCTACTAGAGCAGCGAGTGCTGGCTCGGCTGGGGCTGGGCACGCCAGAAATTTCCTGGCAGCCAGCACGTGATCGCCTGAGCGAATATGGTATGACGATCGGACTTATCGCGGCGACGCTCGGCAAGATAGCCAACGAAATCCTGCTACTCGCCCATAACGAAATCGACGAACTGAGCGAATTCTTTGCCCAAGGGCAGGTCGGTTCATCCACCATGCCGCATAAGCGTAACCCCGCCGTGGCAGAGAACGCCGCCTGTGTCAGCAATGCCCTCAAAGCCAATCTGAGCGTACTAAGCGACATGATGAAGCACCAGCACGAACGCGATGGTGCGCTATGGAAGACCGAGTGGAAGATTATGCCGGAGCTATGCCTGATGCTCTCGGTGATCTTGGACAACCTGCGTACCGTACTCTCGGCGTTGACGGTCAACAGTGCACGAATGCGCAGCAATATGGATCTGCTCGGCGGCTTCATGCTGGCGGAGCGCGTCATGTTTGCCCTGGCGGAGAAAGTGGGTAAGCAGAGCGCTCATGAGCTGGTATACGCGGCGGCGATGCGCGGGCAGGAGCAGGGGCTCCCTTTCAGCCAGGTCCTGTATGACGACCGCCGTATCAGCGCCCACCTCACCCGCTCGGCGCTGGAAGCCTTGCTCGATCCGAGCACCTATATCGGCCATGCCCCACGGCAAGTCGATCACCTCTTGGCCACGGTCGACCAGGCGGGCTGGCTAGATTAACCGGCCCCCTCAGCCTCCCCCTTGCCCCCGTTAGGAGCCGCCCATGACCTTCAGCCATACCCTCAGCCGTTTTATCGTCGCTCAGGGTCACTTAACGCTGCCGACGGCGGTAAGTGACCGCGCTCGGCTACACTTGCTGGATACCTTTGGCGTGGCGTTGGCGGGTGCCGGACAAAACGCCGCGCGCCGCGCCCGCGCGACGCTAGAGAGCTTACCTGACGGCGAAGCCAGCGTGCCGGTCTGGGGAACCTCGTGCCGCGCGCCACTCTCTCAGGCGGTACTGCTCAATGGTATCGCCGCACACGCGCTAGACTTTGACGATACCCACACCGGCGCCATCCTGCACGGTAGCGCACTACTGACCCCGGTCGCGCTCGCGCTGGGTCAGCTCTGTAACAGCGGCAGCGAGCAGATGCTGAGCGCCTGGGCTATCGGCTGGGAAATCGCCGCCCGCGTCGGTCTGGCGGCCAACGGCGGTTTTCACCGGCGTGGCTTTCACGCGACCGCCGTCGCCGGAATCTTTGGTGCTTGCGCCTGTGCTGCGGTACTGCTCCGCCTGACGCCACAGCAAACCTGTCATGCCTTGGGCTTGGCCGGCAGCCAGGCCGCTGGCGTGACCGAGTTTCTAACCCGCAGCGACGACGCCAAGTGTTTTCATGCCGGCTGGGCCGCCCTCAGCGGTATCTGGGCCGCGCGTCTGGGGCAAGCGGGAGTCAGCGGCCCGGAAACCATTTTTGAAGGACGCTTCGGACTGTATAAAACCCATGGTCAGGAAGATCAGGCCAAGCTGGAATGCCTGACTCAGGGGCTCGGCGAAGCTTGGCAACTCATGCAGGTTTCCATTAAACCTTATCCCTGCTGCCACTTTGCCCATGCGACGCTCGACTGTGCCCGTCAGTTACGCCGCCACGGCATTACCCCCGAGCAGATAGCCCGAATCGAGTGCGTCATCGATCCGGTCGCCGCAGCGCTAATCTGCGAGCCCCCCGACACCAAATACCGTCCCACGAGCAGCTACGCCGCGAAATTCAGCCTGCCCTGGCTGGTTGCCGCCGTCATCCTGGACGATGAGCTCACCCTGGCCTCGTTGACACCGGATCGTCTAGCTCGCCCGGCGCTGCTGCAACTGGCTCGGCGCATCGGCTACCGTTATCCCCATCCCGGCGAGATTGACTTTCCGCGCTATTTCCCCGGGCTGATCTCGGTATGGCTCCACGACGGGCGCTGCTTGCAACACGCCCTCCCCATCAACTACGGTAATCCGGACAACCCACTAGCAGCGTCAGCCATCCGCGCCAAGTTTCTGGCCAACGCCAAGAGCTGTCTGCCCGATGAACAGGCGCAAACGCTGGCCGACAGACTGCTGCACGACGCGGCCTGCCCCCAGCCACGCACGCTGGCGGCGCTGCTGACGCTTCCCGACACCGCCTATTAGTTACGCCTCTGGCGCGGCGCCGTCCGCCCGCGCCCACTCCGCCTGTAGGGTATTGAATAAAATCGGGGCGGCCCGAGCTGGGCTGACGGTATTCAGATACAGGTTATAACGAATGGCGGGCAGCGGCGGTAGGCCGTGCCGCTCATCCAGCACGCCGAGATCTTCGCCGAGCAACTCCAGAGAGCGCGCCATAATGCCTAACCCGGCGCGCACCGCTGCCCGGGCCCCAGACAGGGTGGTAGCCATGTAGGCGATGCGCCAACGGATGCCGTACTGTTCCAGATGGCTTATCATCATGCTGCGGTAGGTGCTGGGCTCGTCCAGCACTACCAACGGCAGGGGACGGGAAAAGTCCGGCTGATAGTGACGTCCGGCAAACCACAGGGAAGGCGAGGCCCGCAAGGTAATCCGCGGATAGCCGACGCACTCTTCGGTGGAGATCGCCAGATCCAACGCATTATCGGCAAGCATCCGCATCAAAAAGGGGCTGCGCTGCACCACGATATCCATGGTCAGGCGCGGGTAGGCGGCAGAAAACCGCGCCAACAGATCGGGTAAAATGGTATTGGCCGTATCGTCCGGCGACCCTATTTTCAGCACGCCATCAATATCTTCCCGCCGCAGAAACAGGCAGGCCTCATCATTCAGCCGTAAAATACGCCGGGCATAATTCAATAGCCATCCCCCCTCCTCCGTCAGCGTCTTATTGCGCCCCTGTAGGACAAATAACGGTCGCCCGGCGATCTGCTCTAGGCGCTGCATTTGTTGACTGACTGCCGGTTGGGTTCGGCATACGGCCTCCGCAGCGGCGGCGAAACTATGGCTATCGGCCACCGCGACATAGGTGCGTAATAAATCCAGATCCAGATTAATAATGGGCTGTCTGCGTGTAGGCATGATTTATCTCGGTCCGGCGCGCCAAGGGAATAAGGCAGAATAATAAGTCATGGCGCCCAGTACCAACCGAAAAGGCGTATACAGTGATCGCGTCTCGATTAAATCCGTGGATATATCGATAAATAAAATTTAACCTGCACCCAGAGTTTATTTTTAATAATATAGACATTAGTGGGGGAAATATTCTTTCCCCCTTCGACGGCGGTGTCTGCGTCACCGGGCTCCTCCGCCGTCTGGCGGAAGAGCCCGGCGTGGCATTATGCCTGCGCCGCCAACGTCTGGGTAAAGGTGATATAGCCACCGGTCAAGTTTCGCGCCCGGAAACCGTGCTGCACCAGCAGACGGTAAGCTACGTGGCCGCGTAGACCCGACTGGCAGCCGATCAGGATCTCTTTATCTCGCGGGAGCTCATCCAGACGCGCGCGCAATTCATCCAGTGGGATATGCAACGCCTGCGGATAGCCCCCATGTGCCTTCAGCTCCTGCGGCGTGCGAATATCCAGCAGGCACTGGCGCGCCGGATCGCGTTGCAATACGTCGGCGACATGGCAGATGGCGGTATCGCCATTCAGCACATTGTGTGCCAGCATACCCGCTTGGTTCACCAGATCACGCGCGCTGTTATAGGGCGGTGCATAACACAGCTCCAGATGCTCCAAATCGGCCACCGTCAAGCCGGCACGCTGGGCGACGGAGAGCACATCGATGCGTTTATCGACCCCCTCCTTGCCCACCGCCTGAGCGCCGAGGATCGCCCCATCACGCGGATCGAAGATCAACTTCAATGAGATGGGCGTCGCCTGGGGATAGTAACCGGCATGGCTCGGGCCATGCACAAACACGACCTCGTAGGGGCGCTGCTGACGGCGTAGCAACTTCTCATTCAATCCCACACTGGCGACAGTCATCGCGAAGATCTTACACACCGAGGCCGCTTGGCTACCACGGTAATGGCTAGCACGCCCCAACATGGCATCGGCGGCGATCCTTCCCTGACGATTGGCGGGCCCGGCCAGCGGTACCAACGGCGGCAACGCCGCGTCGAAGGGCGGTGCCTCGACGGCATCGCCCACCGCATAGATATCGGCCTGCGAGGTGCGCATCGCACTGTCGACGCGGATGCCACCGCTGGCCCCTAATTCCAAGCCGGCAGCTTGAGCCAGGCGACTCTCCGGCCGAATCCCGATGGCCATGATCACCATCCCACTGTTCAGCTCACTGCCATCGCTCAGTGTCAGAGTGAGTCCCGCCTCATGCGCGCGGATCGCCTGTAACGCGGTTCGTAGACGCAGATCGACCCCGTTGGCACGTAGCGTCTCATGCAACGGCTGCGCCATCTCCGCATCCACCGGCATCATCACCTGGCTGCCCATCTCTAACAGTGTTACCGCCAGACCACGCTGGCGCAATGCCTCGGCCACTTCCAGGCCGATAAAGCCGCCGCCGACCACGCTGGCATGCTGCGGTGCCCGAGTAGCGATATACGCCAGGATAGCATCCATATCGTCGATGTTACGCAGGGAGAACACCCCCGTACTGGCGATACCGGGCAAGGGAGGCAGCAGCGGCGCGGCGCCGGTACTCAACAATAGGCGATCGTACGATTCGCGGTAGATCCGACCGCTGGTCAGATCGCGCACCTCGACGAATTTCTCCTGTGCATCGATCGCCAGCACCTCATTATCTACCCGCACGTCCAGGTTGAAGCGCTGGCGAAAATCCTGCGGCGTCTTCAACAACAGGCTGGCACGCTGTGGGATCTCGCCTGCGATATGATAGGGCAGACCGCAATTGGCAAAGGAGACATAATGTCCGCGCTCCAATACGATGATCTCCGCCTCCTCCGATAACCTTCTGGCCCGCACCGCCGCCGATGCCCCGCCGGCGACCCCGCCGATAATCACGATTTTCATCTACTCACCTCATCGTATTCACTCATCTGCTCGGCAAGCACGAGCACTCGTGTTGCCTCGATCTTATTATCATTATACAATAATATATAATATTAATTTATAAAATATTAAGGAAGCATGACGCATGCGTTCATCCGCATCACCGCTACGGATGCAACAGGCTGCCGCCGGAGCGGCGGCGATTTTGCGTGCCCTGGCCAATCCTGACCGTCTGCTATTGATGTGTCGTCTCAGCCAGAGCGAGGCATCGGTCGGCGAGTTGGAGGCGACGACGGGGATCCTACAACCGACGCTCTCCCAACAACTCGGCGTGCTGCGGCGTCTGACGCTGGTCGAGACCCGGCGCGAGGGCAAGCAGATCTTCTACCGCATCGCGGACCCCCGAACTCTGACGCTGCTGGAGACGCTACACCAGCTATACTGCCCGGCGCCGGATGAATCGGCTTAATGGTCGCCATCGCACTGCCAATGGCGGCACTTGCTCGTCTTGCCGATACCGGGATTCAGGGTGTTAGTCGGATCCTGGCGTCGGTAAAAATCGCGTAGCGGCGCTTTGGCCTGATAAAGGTGGCCGACGTTATGTTCCGCCGGGTACTCGGCCCCTCGTGCATCCAGCAATGCCAGCATCTGCGCCTTGATCGCCGCCACGTCGGCCCCCTTACGCACGATGTAATCCTGGTGAAAGACATGGCACATAAAGTGGCCGTAATACAGACGATGCAGTAGATCTTGTGTCAACGCCGCGGGCAATTGCTCGAACCACTGGCGGTCATTACGCCGCAACGCGATGTCCAATGCCAAGATATCCTCGACTTGATCGCTATGCACCGCCTGGTAACGGATAGCGGCGCCGGCGGCGGCGAAGCGGTGTAGGAAAGCCTTATTGCCCTCCTCTGGGCTACAGACAAAGAAATCCCCTTCCGCCTCGGCGAAGTAACGCCGCAACCACTGCTGAGCCTCCTCGATACCGTCGTCGGCCATCTTCAACAAAAGGTGATGTTGGTAGCGATCGCGATACTGCTTCAGACGCGGCGGCAAGTGGCTGGGCCATAGGCAGCTCAGCCCTTGCATGGTGCGATCCAACAGATGAGCCGGCAGCAACGGCACCTTTTCCGTCAAGGCGTCGATGCGCCCCTTAAGATTGAAGAAAAACGGCATGCGCTCCGTTCCCAACTTTTCGATCATCAGAAACGTATCCTTGCCGTAGCGCTCCGCGATATCGAAGATATCACGATGCATATACTCGCCGGCGACCGGCAAATGCGTGAAGTGAGTCAGGATATGACGCCGCAGCGTGCTCAGCACCTCGGGCTGATTGGTGCCGATGTAAAATACCTGCTGGCGCGATGCCGCGGGAAAGGTGTCCAGGCGTACGGCGAAGACCGCCAGTTTCCCCGCACAGCCGGAAGCCTCGAACAACCGGCGCTCATCGGCATTAAAGCGGGCCGGCGTGTCCGCGTCGACCTCTCGCACCCGTTGGGCATATTCCTGATCCGATGCTTGTCCCACGTCATGCCGGATCGCCTCATCCGTATAGCGCCGCTGTTGCAGATTGCTCAGGATTGCCTCCGGCGTATCGCCCAGGGCGATCCCCAGATGATTGATCAGCTCCGCCTCACCCCGCTCATTGACCCGGCCATACAACGCCATCTCCGTATAGGCCGGACCGCGCTGCACCAATGCACCGCCGGAGTTATTGCAAATACCGCCGATCACCGAGGCACCGATGCAGGAGGAGCCGATCACCGAGTGGGGTTCACGCCCCAATGGCTTGAGCAAGCGCTCCAAGTGCCACAGGGTAGTGCCAGGCAACGCCAGTACTTGACGCCCGCCCGCAAGGAGCTGTGCGCCATCCAGACGCAGGGTATTGATGATCACCAACTCACGATCATAATCGTCGCCGTGGGGCGTCGATCCCTCGGTCAGACCGGTATTGGCGGCCTGCATCAGAATGATGCGATCGGCCTCGACACACGCCTTAAACACCCGCCACATCGCCAATAACGTAGAGGGAAACACCACGGCCAACGCGCTCCCCTGACCGGAACGGAATCCTTTACAATAGCGCGCCATCTTGCGCGCATCGCTTAATACGGCGGTTGCGCCGACGATGGCACGCAACTGGGATAACAGTATCTCGGCGGGCGGAATCGCATGGCAATGAGGATGAGGCATGGCAACACTCCTGTGACAGACCAGAGGGGGGGATGTCCACAGAATAGTGTCGCGCGCCCAAAATTAACAAAGAAAAAACAGAATAATGCAAACTCAGTAACACTATCTCATGCGCTGCGACGAAACTAGCCCCCCCACGCCGCTTTGCGTTACCATGCGTCTCTTTTCATTATGAGGCGTCACCATGACCACGACCCTGTTTAAAGAGTTTCAGTTCGAAGCGGCTCACCGCCTGCCGCATGTGCCGCAGGGGCATAAGTGTGGCCGGCTACACGGCCACTCATTTCTGGTGCGCATTGAGATCAGCGGAGAGGTCGATCCCTATACCGGTTGGGTGATGGACTTTGCCGATCTAAAAGCGCGCTTTCAGCCGATCTACGATCAGTTGGATCACCACTATCTCAACGAGATCCCCGGACTGGAAAATCCGACCAGCGAGGTGCTGGCGCACTGGATCTGGGCACAGCTCAAGCCGCGCCTACCGTTGCTCAGCGCCGTCATGGTAAAAGAGACCTGCACCGCCGGCTGTACCTATCGCGGTGCCTGATCAACGAACGCCGGGGCGCAGGAACAGCACCGGCGTCACCATCAGCGCCATCAAATAGAAGGTGCTACTCGGACTATATTGATAGACCACACCAGCCAGCACCGTCATCAACGCCACGCTGCCCCCCATGCCTAACGCCGAATACACCGCCTGTAGGCGGATTACATCGCCGCCTTGCCGCGCGGAAATAAAGCGCATCGCCGCCAGGTGACACACGGTAAAGGTTCCGGCGTGCAGGATCTGCATCGCCACCAGCCAGGGCAGTGCCGTGGTGGCGCCCATCATCAGCCAACGCAGCAAGGCGCACAGGCAAGAGAGCAGCAGCAACCCCGACACCGTCCAGCGGCGGAATAAGCGATGGCTCAGGGCAAAGATGATCACTTCGGCGACGACCCCCAACGACCAGAGATAGCCGATCAAGGAGGCGGAGTAACCGGCCTGGCTCCAGAACAAAGTGCTGAAGGCATAATAGCCGGCATGGGCGCCTTGCAATAGCGCACAGCACAAGAGGAAACGCCATACCGTGCGTTCGCGTAACAAACGCGACCATGGGGTCACTTGGGCCGCCTGGCGCGCCGGGCCATCCTGTGGCGGTTTGCTCGGACGCGGCAGCATCCCCAGCAGCATCGCCAACAACCCGGCCAATAGGCTATACAAGATCGCCTGCTGGCCAAAAGCATTGACCAACTCACCCGTCACCGCCGAGCCGATGATGAAGGCCAACGACCCCCACAGACGCACCTTACCGTAATCCAGGCCGATCTGACGCTGCCAGGTGGCGGCCAGTGCATCGGTGAGCGGCACCAACGGGCCATAGAACAGGCTAAAACCGATCATCACCGCCAGCAGCCAAGCCCAGGCGTTACCCAACATAAAGGCGACCCCGGCGAACAGGGCAATCAGCGTCACCAGTCGCAACGCCACGATCAGGTGCGAGGTTTTCTTGACCGCCGGGGTGATGAACAGACTACCGAGAAAACGGGCCCCCATGCCAGCCCCCAGCAGTATGCCGATGGACTCCGGGGCGACGCCTTGAGCCTGTAGCCACAGACTCCAGAACGGCAGAAAGACGCCGAAAGAGAAAAAATAGGTGAAATAACTCAGTCCTAACCAACCCGCTGATGGCAGCATAACCTCTCCTTGCTCACCTACGCCGCCGCCCATTCTCTGCGCGGCCAGCGCTGCACGCTGAAAATAGCCGCCTACTTTAGCCATCCGTCCGGAGCCAGGCAAACGATTATTCGGCGCCGCCCGCCTCGGCGGCAACAGGCCGTACATTCAGTACGCGCACAGCGAGACTACAAGAAATGAGAGGGGTAACGGTTTTCGGATATTCCCTGCTTCACCTTAGCTGGCGACGCGCTATCATGCGCCGGTAATTAATCCATCAGGAGCGTATACCGTGACGCAAAGCCCGCACGTCGACTACCGTCAGATCGATGCCCGTAAGGCGGAGATCAATGAGCAACTATGGATGATTGAGATGGATCTCAGGCCCGATCGCCAACCGGCGTCACCGGCTCACCCGACCGGCGTCGCGCCGACAGCGCGTCGCTCGCCCCCGCCAACCCGGCGTTAACCTCGCCGCCGCCGCTATCGCTCCAGATCGCGGCGGCATGATTGTCACACGATATGTAAATACTTATGCGTCTGCATAGAGAGACGCCAGTTACGCGCTAAACAGGTGTCGATGCACAGACGCGTCGCCCCGGCTTTACACGAGATCGGCTGTAACGCCACCACCGGCGGCAACGCCCCCTCCAGGCTCGCCAATAGTGCATCCAACGCCGCAATATCACGCTCCCGCGCCACCGGATGCTTGATTTCATTGGCACGGCGCAGCGCCGAGGTCAACACCGTCATCCCGCCCCGCATCGCCACCTTCGGCGACACCGTCACCCAGGTCTGCGCGCTACAGCGCACCGGATGTGTGCCGCTGGTTTCGATCTGGCACTGATACCCCGCCTGCTCCAAGGCCAACGTCAACGGCAGCAAGTCATGTAGGCATGGCTCGCCGCCGGTGATCACCACATGGCGCGCCGCATAGCCGCGCCGTTGCAACAGCGCACACAGGGCGGCGACATCGGCGTTAGCCCAAGCATCACTCTCCGCTGCTTTCTCCACCACTTGCGCCAAGTCGACCTGGCGCGCCGCATCCTGCTGCCAGGTATGCTTACTGTCGCACCAACTACAGCCGACCGGACAACCTTGTAGGCGAATAAAAATGGCCGGCAGGCCAGTATAGAAGCCCTCGCCCTGAAGGCTGTGAAATATTTCATTGATCGGATACTGCATCGCTCTGCCTTTCTGTACACCGTTGCGGGCAGCCATTGTGGCAGATTTCACGCGGCGCGCCAAACCGCTAGCGATGACGGCCATCGAGGATAACTATTTGACTCACGGCATGCCATTGTTCACAAAATAGCTATACATTATAAAGATGGACGGGACGTCTGCGTCCCACAGGATCACGCCGTCGTGCGGCCCCGTTGACAGGACAGAGAGCGATGAACCCGTGGCAAATTCACCGATTGAGTGACTACGCGATCCAACCCTGGCACAACGGCCAGGGGCATACCCGAGAGATCATGCGGGAAGATAACCGCAGCGGTACGCGTTTCCGCTGGCGCCTCTCGATGGCCGACGTTACCCACGACGCGCCCTTCTCCCACTATGGTGGCTATCAACGCATCCTCTCCCTCCTGGAGGGCAACGGCCTGCTCTTGACCATCGACGGCACGCCGCAGCCGGTGTTGCATTGCGGCACCATCGCCCGTTTCTCCGGCGATAGCCGGGTCACCAGTCAACTGTGCGCTGGGGCGGTGCGTGATCTCAATCTGATCTACGATCCGCGCCACTACGGTGCCCGGCTACAATGGCTCGCCATTCGTCCCGAGATGCCGCCGCTACGCTGCCATGCCAGCACCATTCTGCTATTCTGCCGTGAGGGCGCGGTGACCCTGACCCCACTCGGGGCGAGCCAGGCGCTGCACCTTGGGCGCTATGACAGCGCCACCCTGATCACCCCCTGCCCTCAGACACATAGCTTGGATCTCAGCGGTCACGGTCAATTGGGGGTCTTCGAGTTAACGGCATTTCCCGAATGAGGCCGCCAGGCCTCCTGATGATTTCCATCCGCGCAAGGAGCAACCTATGTTAACAGTCTTTCCCGTCTTGGTGGTTGTGGCGCTGATCGTCGTCTGGTCGGCGATCAAGATCGTCCCACAGGGTTATCAATGGACCGTCGAACGTTTCGGGCGCTACACCCGCACCCTGATGCCGGGTCTGAATCTGGTGGTGCCATTCATGGATCGCATTGGCAGAAAAATCAATATGATGGAACAGGTGCTCGATATCCCCTCTCAGGAGGTGATCTCCAAAGATAACGCCAACGTAACCATCGACGCCGTCTGCTTCATTCAGGTGATCGATCCGGCGCGGGCCGCCTATGAGGTCAGTAACCTCGATCAGGCGATCATCAACTTGACCATGACCAACATCCGTACCGTACTCGGTTCGATGGAGCTGGATGAAATGCTCTCCCAGCGCGATATGATCAATAGTCGCCTATTACAGATCGTCGATGAAGCCACCAATCCCTGGGGGATCAAGGTGACGCGTATCGAGATCCGCGATGTGCGACCCCCAGCAGAATTAATCGCCTCAATGAATGCCCAGATGAAGGCCGAACGTACCAAGCGCGCCGATATTCTTGAGGCCGAAGGGGTACGCCAGGCCGCTATCCTGCGGGCCGAAGGGGAGAAACAGGCACAGATCCTCAAGGCGGAGGGCGAGCGTCAATCCGCCTTCCTCCAAGCCGAAGCACGCGAACGGGCCGCGCAGGCCGAGGCGCAAGCCACCGCCATGGTGTCTCAGGCGATCGCCGCCGGCAATGTGCAAGCGATCAACTACTTCGTCGCACAAAAATACACCGAGGCCTTACAACGCATCGGCGAATCGCAAAATAGCAAGGTGATCATGATGCCGTTGGAGGCGAGCAGCCTGTTGGGCGCCGTCGGTGGCATCAGCGAGCTGCTGCGCCGCGAGGGCGATAAGGATTGTCAGCCATGATGGCCTATCTGCTCGCCAACCCGCATGGCCTATGGCTGACGCTGGGTGGCTTGCTCCTGGCCGCCGAGTTGCTTGGTGCCGGCGGCTACGCCTTGTGGAGTGGCTGCGCCGCCCTACTGGTCGGTCTACTACACTGGCTGTGGCCGTTCGGCTGGGAGACGCAACTCACCCTGTTTGCGCTGTTGACGGTAATGAGCGCCCTACTCTGGTGGCGCTGGCAACGGCATAGCGCACGCGTGGAGACGCTGGATAGCGCCCTGAATCAACGCGGGCGTCAGTTGATCGGCCAACGCGCCACGCTAGAGCAGCCTCTGGTCAACGGCCATGGCCGCTTACGTCTAGGCGACAGTAGTTGGCGCATCACCTGCCGACAGGATCTTCCGGCCGGGCAATGCGTACAAGTACACGCCGTCAGCGGCATTACGCTTGAGGTTATTCCGTGCCCTCGGCCCGCTGAGAGCAACCGGCCAGGCCATTGATGATCGGGCAGTCGGCGCTGTCATCACCAGGACAAGCCTGGGCCAGCGTCGCCAGACGATCACGCATCACCTGGAGATCGCGAATATGCTGGTCAATCTCCGCGACTTTCCGCAGGGTGCGTTGTTTCACCTGCGCACTCTGGCGCTGCTCATCGTGGAACAACACCACCAACTCACGGCACTCCTCCAGGGTAAAACCCACTTGGCGCGCCTGGCGTAATAGCGTCAGCTCCTCCAGATGCCGCGCCGTATAGCGGCGGTAACCGTTCTCCCCACGCAGCGGCGCGGTGACCAATCCTTTCTCTTCATAAAAACGGATCGCCTTACTACTCAGGCCGGTTTTTTTCGCCACTTCGCTAATATTCATTTCTTCCCCTTGACCTTAACCTTGCAGGAAGGTTTAAGCTTAAATGCAATTGAGTTCTACGCCAAACCCTAAGCGGCCCGACCGCATCGTTGACGTAATCATTCGCGAGAGAGGTTTAACATGTCACAGACACAATTATTCGCTTTGCAGGGACTCTCCTGCATGAACTGCGCCAAAAAAGTCAAAAATGCGCTGGAGGCGCGACCCGATGTGGAGCAGGCCATCGTCGCCACCCCGCGTTACGCCAAGGTCAGCGGTAATGCCGACGCCGCCGCGATCATCGCCACCGTCGAACAGGCCGGCTACCACGCCGCCCTCGCCAGCCAACCAACCCTGCGCCTGGCGCTGAGCGAACTGAGTTGCGCCCACTGCATCGCCAGCGTCACGAAGGCGCTAGAGGCGGTGCCGGGCGTCGACGCCGTGTTGGTAACCCTGACGCAAGCGGACGTTTACGGCCAAGCCGACAGTGCGGCCCTGATCGCCGCCGTGCAACAGGCCGGCTACCAGGCACAGCTCGCGGAGGGCTCGCACCCAAAATCTGAGCCGCTGCCCCGTACTGATGCAGTGATGCCGGAAACCCCGGCAGCGGCTCCGCGTTCCACTCCGGCGCCCTCCGTCGCCGCCGCGCCTCAGGCAGACGACGACGACAGTGTTCAACTGCTGCTCGAGGGGATGAGTTGCGCCAGTTGTGTGCTGAAGGTACAAAACGCGCTGCAATCTGTCCCCGGCGTCGAGCACGCACGAGTCAATCTGGCCGAACGCAGCGCCCTGGTCAGCGGGCACAGCTCGCCACAGGCCCTGGTCGAAGCGGTGAAAAAGGCGGGATACGGCGCTGAGGTGATCCAGGATGAGAGCGTGCGCCGCGCCCGTCAACATGAGAGTGCCCAAAAGGCGGTACGCATGTTCCGTTGGCAGGCCGCTATCGCCCTGGGGGTAGGGGTACCGCTGATGGCCTGGGGGCTGTTCGGCGGCTCGATGACACTGAGTGAACAGAGCCGCACGCCTTGGCTGATCGTCGGCCTGGTGACGCTGGCGGTGATGATCGGCGCAGGCGGTCACTTTTACCGTAACGCCTGGCGTAGCCTGATGAATGGCAGCGCCACCATGGATACCCTGGTGGCACTGGGTACCGGCGCCGCCTGGCTCTACTCTATCAGCGTGAACCTGTGGCCCGAGATCTTCCCGCCGGAGGCACGGCACCTCTACTACGAGGCCAGCGCGATGATCATCGGCCTGATCAACCTGGGCCACGCCATGGAGGCTCGTGCACGCCAGCGCTCCTCCAGCGCCTTAGAGCGCTTGCTAGATCTGACGCCGCCCACCGCACGCCTGGTGACGGATGAGGGTGAACAGAGCGTGCCGCTAGCCGAGGTACAGTTAGGGATGACCCTGCGCCTGGTCACCGGCGATCGGGTGCCGGTCGACGGGGAAATCCTCTCCGGCGAGGTTTGGCTCGACGAGGCGATGTTGACCGGTGAACCGATCGCGCAGCAGAAAGGGCCCGGCGATCGGGTGCATGCCGGTACCGTGGTCACCGACGGCAGTGTGCTGTTCCGTGCCGCCGCCATCGGCAGCCAGACCACCCTGGCGCGTATCATCAAGCTGGTACGTCAGGCGCAGAGCAGTAAGCCGGCCATCGGCCAGTTGGCGGATCGCATCTCGGCGGTATTCGTGCCGACGGTGGTCGCCATCGCCGTGTTCAGTGGGCTGATCTGGTACTTCTTTGGCCCGGCGCCGCAGTTGGTATATACCCTGGTGGTGGCGACAACGGTGCTGATCATCGCCTGTCCCTGCGCTCTGGGCCTGGCGACACCGATGTCGATTATCTCTGGAGTTGGCCGTGCCGCTGAACTGGGGGTCTTGGTACGCGATGCCGATGCCCTACAGCACGCCAGTGAACTGGATACCCTGGTGTTCGATAAGACCGGCACGCTGACCGAAGGGATGCCAAAGGTGGTCGCCATCGAAACCCTGGCGGGGAACAGTGAAGCGCAGGTGCTACGCTGGGCCGCGGCGCTAGAGAGCGGCTCAAACCACCCGTTGGCACGCGCCATCATCGAACGCGCCGCAGGCGAAACCCTGCCGGAAGTCAGCCAGTTCCGCACGTTGCGTGGGCTGGGCGTCAGTGGCGAGGCGCAGGGGCATATGCTGCTGCTGGGTAACGCCGCATTGATGCGTGAACAGGGCGTCGATATCACGGCATTAGAAAGTCTGCTGGAGCAGCAGGCCGGCCAAGGCGCGACACCGGTCCTGTTGGCCGTCGACGGCCAGGCTGCCGCGCTGCTCGCCATCCGCGATCCGCTGCGTAGCGACAGCGTCGCCGCCCTACAACGCCTGCACGGTATGGGCTATCGTCTGGTGATGTTGACCGGTGATAACCCGCTCACCGCTCAGGCCATTGCTCGCGAGGCGGGGATCGATCAGGTGATCGCCGGTGTACTGCCGGACGGTAAGGCTGAGGCAATCAAGGCGTTACAGCACGAAGGTCACAAGGTGGCAATGATCGGCGACGGCATTAACGATGCACCAGCGCTGGCTCAGGCCGATGTCGGGATCGCCATGGGAGGCGGGAGCGATATCGCCATTGAAACGGCGGCCATCACCCTGATGCGTCATAGTCTGTCCGGTGTGGCCGATGCGGTGGCGTTGTCGCGCGCGACGCTGCGCAACATGAAGCAGAACCTGTTGGGGGCGTTCGTCTACAACTCCCTGGGGATCCCGATCGCCGCAGGGGTACTCTACCCGTTGACTGGCACGCTGCTCAGCCCGGTGGTGGCTGGCGCCGCCATGGCGCTTTCCTCCATCACGGTGGTGAGCAACGCCAACCGGCTGCTGCGCTTCACCCCTAAAGGGTAAATACGCTAGTACTTGGCGACAAAAAGCACCGGAATCCGGTGCTTTTTTTTCTTCATCAGGTAGCATGAACTATTTAGCATAGCGCGTAACGCTGCCAGCCCGCGTGCGGCGGCGCCCTTGCCGGAGGCATCATGTTCAAGCGACTACGGCGTCTGGCGGCCCGTCTCGGGCTGCTGCCCCCCCCTCACTACCCCTACCCGGCCTGTGACGTTACCTTGCCTGGCGGCATTCGACTGCATCTGGTCGCCAGTATTCATATGGGAAATGCGGCGATGTCACCGCTACCGGCGGCGCTAGCGCAGCGGGTCGCACGGGCGCAAGCGCTGATCGTCGAGGCGGATATTACCCGCGCCGACAGCGCCATCAGCAGCACACCGCAACCGCTCCCACTGGCGCAACGCCTGGATGCGACGCGTTATGCGGCCCTCGTGCGCCGCTGCCGGGAAACCGGCCTGGACGCCAGTCGGCTGGACAACTTTCCCTTGTGGCGCTGCGCGCTGCTGCTCCAAGCGCAACAAGCGCAACAGCTGGGATTAAACGGCGAGTTCGGTATCGATTACCAACTGCTGCTCGAGGCACAACGCGCCGTACGGCCCATCATCGAACTGGAGGGCGCGCAGAGCCAGTTGGCGATGCTGCACCACCTGCCGCACCAGGGGCGCGATCTGCTGGATGACACCCTGACCCACTGGCAGGACAACGCGCGTCTACTACAGATTCTGATCGGCTGGTGGCTCACGCCACCGCCAGTCCTACCGACACCGTTACCGATGACTTTCTGCCCGGCGTTGGCCGATGTGTTGATGGCGCAACGCAACCACGCCTGGTGTCAACGCCTACGCGCACTGCCGCCGGGAGACTATGTGGTCGCCGTCGGCGCCCTCCATCTCTTCGGCCCGCATGGATTACCTGAGCTGTTGGCCACCGGCGGTGAGGCAGCCTGAAAGGTTGGCTACCGCTGCCGAGCGCCCAGCGCGGCGGGCAGTCCCCCCACCAGTAAGAGAGTACTCAGGAGGTGAGTTTATCCAACGGCCAGGAGTCGAACAGGTAACCGTCGAAATCGATGGCATCGACATCGGAAAACGCCAGGAGTCGCTGCTTGACGTTTTCCAGGTGTTGCCACATGGCCAACTTGGCAGCACGCGCGTCTTTCTTGATTAATGCCGCCAAGATCTGGCGATGATCATCCAACCAGGCCGCGCGATAGCGAGTATCATTCAAGTGGCGATGCAGTTGGATCCACATCGGGTTATTCTCGCGCCACTGCCAGGACTGGCGAAAGAGATCCACCAACATGCTGTTATGGGTCGCCTCGGCGATAGCCAGGTGAAACTGCATGTCGCCGCGCTCCGGCCCTCCCGGCGCCGTTTGACTCAACTCACGTTCTTCTAGTTGCAGCGCTCGGCGCATCTTAAGGATGTCATCCCGTGTCGCCTGCAAGGCGGCAAACTCGGCGATATTACTCTCCAATAACTGGCGTGCCTGCAACAGTTCGAAGGGGCCGGCATCGTTGCCATCGCCACGCTCATCCTCTCCCTGCGGCAACGCTTCACGCACATAGATCCCCGCGCCACGCCGTACCTCCACCAGCCCGGCGAGCTCCAACATGATCAGTGCCTCGCGCACCACGGTGCGCGTCACCGCTAGCCGCTCGGCAAGCTCACGCTCGGCAGGCAGGCGCATACCGGGATGGTAGGGCGTTTCATGGATTAAACGCCGGATCATCTCCCCCACGGCCTGATAGGGCCGGGTCTGTGAACTGTTATGTCTCATTTTGTTAAACCAATCGACGGCGATTCCCTGGCGCCGGACTATACCACTTCGTGCGAACGCTGGGCACCACGCCCCGCCTAAACTGTCGGCGTGCACGCGCTTTCTCTCCCCACGCGCCCTACAACAGCCGTCGCTCCCCACTCCGGCCGTATCACGCCGGGCATATCGTATCCAACCACACTGGTCAACCAATACTCTCAGGCTCGCCATCACTACGCCTAACCGATTTATTGCCACGCATGATCATGCACTTATTAAACATAATCACCAGGCTTAAGCTAAAAACAACAGCTGAATACCATACGAAAATAAATCGATTAATCAATTTAATATTTAATTGAATTATATATAGCGAAGCAATGCCATTCTGCCCGGAATCGACCTGAGATGATGATGTTTCATGATAAGTGCATAAATTGGTGTGACAAGCATCGCTTTATTGGTCAACCAAATAACGCTAGCATAGCCACCAATTTAAAAGCAGGTAAATTAAAGGCAGGGATTTAATGCACATATTAAATATATTATGGGTCGTCTTTGGCATCGGTTTAATGCTGGTGCTCAACCTCAAGTTCCGCATCAACTCCATGGTGGCGTTGTTGCTGGCCGCACTTTCCGTCGGGATGCTGGCCGGCATGGATCTCATGGCCTTATTACATACCATGAAGTCTGGCTTCGGCGGCACGTTGGGTGAATTGGCGATCATCGTCGTCTTCGGCGCCGTCATCGGGAAGCTGATGGTTGACTCTGGCGCGGCGCACCAGATCGCCCATACGTTACTGGCCCGCCTCGGGCTCCGCTACGTACAGTTGTCGGTGATCATTATCGGCCTGATCTTTGGCCTGGCGATGTTCTATGAGGTGGCCTTTATCATGCTGGCCCCCTTGGTGATCGTGATCGCAGCGGAGGCAAAGATCCCTTTCCTGAAGCTGGCGATCCCGGCGGTCGCCGCCGCCACCACAGCACACTCGCTGTTTCCGCCACAACCCGGTCCGGTCGCCTTGGTCAACGCCTATGGCGCGGACATGGGCATGGTCTACCTCTACGGTATTCTGGTCACCATTCCTAGCGTGATCTGTGCCGGGATCATCCTGCCGAAATTCCTCGGTAACCTGGAGCGACCGACGCCCGCGTTTCTCAAAGCCGACGTCCCCGTTGACCGCGATAATCTGCCCTCTTTCGGCGTCTCGATCCTGGTGCCATTGATCCCGGCGATCATCATGATCTCGACCACCATCGCCAACGTCTGGTTGGTGAAAGGCACTCGCCTCTGGGAGATCGTAAACTTCCTCGGCTCCTCGCCTATCGCCATGCTGATCGCCATGCTGGTGGCCTTCGTACTGTTCGGCACCGCTCGCGGACACGATATGCAATGGGTGATGAATGCCTTTGAGAATGCGGTGAAAAGCATCGCGATGGTGATCTTGATTATCGGTGCTGGCGGCGTCCTGAAACAGACCATCATCGATACCGGCATCGGCGATACCATCGGGATGCTCATGTCCCACGGTAATGTCTCCCCCTACATCATGGCTTGGCTTATCACCGTATTGATTCGTCTGGCTACGGGCCAGGGCGTCGTCTCCGCCATGACGGCGGCCGGGATCATCAGTGCGGCGATCCTCGACCCGGCAACGGGACAACTGGTCGGCGTCAACCCGGCGTTACTGGTGCTCGCGACCGCCGCCGGCTCCAATACCCTGACCCATATCAACGACGCCTCGTTCTGGCTGTTCAAGGGTTATTTCGATCTGTCGGTGAAAGACACGCTGAAAACCTGGGGTTTGCTGGAGTTAGTCAACTCTGTGGTCGGTCTGATCATCGTCTTGATCATCAGCCTCGTGGCATAACCTCTGGTCAGCGGCGCTAGCGCCGCAACGATAAAAAAAGGCCAATATCACTATTGGCCAGTCAAAGAGGAATTCAACATCTTATTATTATACAGGCTCGCCCGCGGCGGGCCTGCTGCCGTTATAGGGTAACAACGGCCACGCGCCACTGGCAACCGTTATCGGCTCGATTGTTAACCGCGCTCGCTTTTTCAACGAACGTCACAACGGGGAGGCGAATTCAGGGTTTTGTATGATATATACTGCTAAAAAACTTAGCATGAGGTTGTAGCGATGACACCCGCCGTTCTCTTATTGGAAAAAAACAATATCCCTTTCTCCCTGCATGCCTATGAGCATGATCCTCAGGAAACGAACTTCGGTGATGAGGTGGTCCGCAAACTGGGGCTCAGCGCCGATCGTGTCTACAAGACGCTGCTGGTCGCCCTGGACGGCGACAGCAAGAAACTGGCGGTAGCGGTCACGCCGGTCGCCGGCCAGCTTGATCTAAAGAAGGTCGCTAAGGCGCTCGGGGCAAAGAAGGTCGATATGGCCGACCCCCTGCTGGCGCAACGCGTCACCGGCTACCTAGTCGGCGGTATCAGTCCGCTGGGACAAAAGAAACGTCTGCCAACGGTGATCGATGAGGGAGCCCGCCGTTTCGATACCATGTTTGTCTCCGGCGGCAAGCGTGGACTAGACATTGAGCTGGCCGCCACAGATCTGGCGGCACTGCTACAGGCTACCTTTGCCGACATCGCCAAACGCGACGCCTCCTGAGACTCGTTACGCGGTAGGCGGCGACGGCACAATCACGCCTAGGCCGTTCGCACACGTCATGCCGCGTAATGCTTACTCACGGTAGACGATTTCCCCCTGCGGCTGATAGTCCGCCGCCTTGATCGGGGAATGGCGCTGAATGTAATCTTTCAGCACTTCCGCGTCGACAAACCCGGTATTCACGTAAGCGGGATGCTGAGTGACATTCGGGTAATCGTCGCCGCCGCTGGCGTTAAAACTGAGCAACGCCAAACGGTAGGTCTTATCGGCGACCAGCGGCTGCCCGTTGATCTTCACGTGACTAACTCCCTGTTGACCATCAGCGATCAGGCTGACATTCGCAAACTGTGCATAGGCGCCGGAGTTGGGCTTCTTGTTCGCGACCACCCCAAGGTACTTCTCTAGTTCAGCTCCGCTGAGATCGACATACGCCACCGAGTTAGCGAACGGCTGTACCTTGAGTACATCCTTATAGCTGATATCGCCTCCTGCGATAGAGTCACGCACGCCGCCGCCGCTCATCACGCCCAGATCGGCTTGGGTGCGCTCCATCTGGGCGGCCAGCAACAGACGTCCCATGTTGGTCTGTTCGAAACGAACCTTATTGCGGTCGCCCTCCAGACGCCCCTCAACATGGCCGATTTTTACCCCTAAGGCGGCCTGCCCTTGCTCCTGGAACGGTGTTAATAGCTGTAACATCGCCGGATCCTGCGGGATTTGCTCGGTATAATAGATACGCTTTTGGGTACCGTCGGCCTGCTTTTCCTGACGATTCAAATTAACCGGAATCAGTTGATAACGTTGCAAGGTCAGCTCGCCGTTACGGAAAGTAAAGTCGGCCCGGCCGACATATTTCCCCCACTCATGCGCCTGGACGATCCAAGTGCCGTTTTGGCGATCTGGCGCGCAGGGCGTGCCGGGAACATAGTCGCTCTGTTTACGATTCTCTGCCACCATGCATACCGGATCCTGCGAGTGACCGCCGACGATCATGTCGAGATACCCCGTCGGCAGCGCGCGCGCCATCTCCACGTCGCCGGGCGCGTTCGAACCATGGGCGCCATTGTCATAATGGCCCATATGGGTGGCGGCGATCACCACATCCGGCTTCAGCTGCGCGCGCAGTTGCGCCACCAGTTGGCGCGCTTCCGCCGCAGGCGGGCGAAACTCGATATTTTTCAGATACTCAGGATTGCCAATCTTGGCCGTATCGTCAGTGGTCAGGCCGATCACCGCGATGCGGATCCCCTGGCGCTCAAACATTTGGTAGGGTTGGAACAGGCGTTCACCGCTGTCCTGCGCATAAATATTGGCCGACAGTAATGGGAACGTGGCCCACTTCTGCTGCTGGCGCAACACACTCAGTGGATTGTCGAACTCATGGTTGCCGATCGCCATCGCGTCATAACCCACCAGATTCATGCCACGAAAATCGGGTTCGGCATCCTGTAAGTCAGACTCCGGTACGCCAGTATTAATGTCACCGCCAGACAGCAGCAGCACCGAGCCCCCCTCAGCCGCGATCTCGGCACGCAACCGATCGACCAAGGTCTTCTGCGCCGCCAGGCCATACTCCTCCTGTTCGTTCTGCCAGAAGTGACCGTGATGATCATTGGTATGTAATATAGTCAGATTATAGGTTTTATCTTTTTCCCAGGCCAACGACCAGCCCGGCGCCATCGCCAGCGCCAACGTCACGGCACAGGCCACACCTCGATAGGTTAATCTCATTGCCATCCCTCCTTGTCGCGATAACCAGCCATCCATGCCTGCCCAGGCGCAGAGATGATATGGCGAACGACGCTATTTTAGCCTGAGTTAGGCAACGCTTATCCCGATATATCAGGTAGTTATTGTGATGAGCTTCACTTAACGCAGCATTGAGCGCCATTCTGGGCCGATTTCGGAAGCCAAGAGGCAACCTAACGCGGGAGGATGGCGGCGCCGACGCGCCGCCACTGATTACTTGAAGGTGACATCGACGTTGGCCGTCGCGTGGAACTTGCCTGCCTTGGGTCGATCGGTCAGCCACTTCAGATTGGCGATGAAGTTTTCGCTGACCTCATACTGTTTATCGTGGAGCTTCTCCCCGAAGTCGACGTTGGTCTGTAACGGGATCGGCTGCGTGGGAGAGCTCGCCTTACTCAAGAAGATCCCCACGCCGGGAGCGCTATCGGGCAAGATCAAGGTGCGATCGCTCGCATCCGGTCGCAGCGTACTAAAGCTAGCCTGCAACTGTTGGCCACCACACTGACCGCCGCGCAATCTCGCCGTAATAGTAAAGGACTGCTGAGCGGCGATCTCCCCCGGACGGGCCCTGGCGGCGCTGAGCTTGCCAAAGTGGATACTATTGCCGCCGTTAGTCTGCACATGGATCTGCGGATTACAGTGGATCACCTGGATCCGATCCAACCCTCGAATATGAGCACGGAAGTTACTATCCGGCGTTGCGTTCAACCCACCGACGCCATCCACCTGGAACAAGGCGGGAGCGATGCCGAAGGGTCTGAACACCGCCGGCGGCGGCACTCCCGTCGCCTTGATATATACCGAATAACTCACCCTAACGGTCTGCGGTCGTGCCTGATACCAATGGTGATATCTCGGCAGCGTTGCCGGACCTAGGTTGGGTCCCTTGCTGCCCTCCTGCCTATTAATGCCATCGTAGTCAACACCATTAATCGACACGCCAACGGCCAGCGAGGGATCAAGCCATCGCAGCCAACCTTGCGGGTTCCAGTAGATATAGGCATCCTCCCCTTGAGGATGATTATTCGTATCCCAGCAGGTAAAGGTCGAGGTAAAGGTCGGCGAGCGCCAAATCAAACGGTCTCGCACAAACTCAGACGCCGATAAGACGATGGGCTGCTCGATTTCAATGGTTTGGCTAAGGAGTCCGCTTGGATAAGGGCGATGCGCATTACTCCCCTCGCGGCAGGATAGCGCGAACGCCTGTCGGCTGACGCTGAACCCCAGCAAGGCTAGCAGGCCCAACATTAGGAGCGTTTTCAGGGTTATGCTTTTAGTCATACTGTCACCTTACTGAGTCTGACAGGATAAAGTTAATTCTTGATAACCGGCCGTTTTTCCCACCGGAGGCAAATCATGCGGCAACGCTAATACGCATTGCTGTCCCGGTTGGTTGCCCCAGCGAAGAGTGAGCTTTTCGCCCGGCTGTACGCCAGAAACGTACAGATCGCCATTCATGCCGACGGTACCGCTGTTGCGTCCCTGCTGATTGAAGACGCTGGCCCCGACCGCCGGATAACCGCCCTGACTCAGATGACTATGGATCAGCAGACTGACGCCATAGAAAGTATCGAAGCGCACCCGTACGATCGCCTTCTCCGTCGGCACCACCTGCTTACTGGCCACCGGCACATCCAGGCCCGGCATAAAGTCTTGAGTATGTAACGCCACGGCGTTAAAGCGGTAAGGCGTCGCCGACGGTATCACCGCGTAACCAAAGGGATCGATGGCCACCCCGCTCTGGTTATCGATGCGCACACCGCTGGCATGCTTGGCCTCGACCAGGATTATCGTATTCTGCAACGGCTGCGACAGGGTGACGCCACCGCTATGGAGTAGTACCCCGCCGGACGCGCCCAGACCTATTTGGTTGTAGCTATTGCTGTAGCTATAACTGCCATTCAGGTTGCCATAGGCGGCACGGTAATCCAGATTCAAGGCGCTACTCTGCCCACCAGACTCGCTGTGGCCGGTCGTTAAGGCATAACTTATCCGTTGATCGTCCAATAGCGTACCGCTGACGCCGGCGTTATAACTGTCACCGCCTTGGCGGCTGTGAGCCCCGCTGAGGTTCAACGACGTGGAGTGATTATCGTTCCCCCAACTCAACGGAACCGAGACGGACAGGTTAATGCTCCGATCGGCATAGCCGTACTGGCTGCGTGTATCCTGGAGGTAGACTCCGTAGCTGATGCCGCGGAAGGCGTCGTTATAACCCAGTTGGATGGTGCGATCGCGTCCAGCGCCACTCCAGTAAGTCTGGCTACTTATGTTGGCGTACAACATCGCCCCTTGCCACAGTTGCTGATTGATGGAGACATCGATCCGCTCCCGCTTGTTGGCATAGCGCGTGGAATACACCCGATGCTGGTTACGGTTGTCCAGATCGGCGATCCCGGTCTGCGGCTTACTCGGATCGTAATAACTGTTCTCGTATATCCCCTGACGCCAGCGGTTGCGCTCCTCGACCGCATCGGAGAAGTCATAGTAGCCTGAGGTGGCGTAACGGTAACCGGCTAGTTGTACGTTGGTTCCCAACTGATTGAGAGACTTGGAATAGAGGAAGCGGTAGCTTTGACCGCGCGCCCGCTCCCCGTTCGCCAGCGCGGTATCGGAATAGGCGGCATCGAAGGAAATCGCTCCCCATTCCCCCATGTTTTTCGCAACGCCAAGCGCCGCTGAACGGTAGTTTTGCGCCACAAGCACCCCGCCATAAGGCGTCAGGCCATAGGGAATACCGCGTGCCACCGTTCCTTGCAGGAAACTGGGCGTATAGTGGGTATCGCCATTCTGGTAGCGGCCTGCCGTCAACTGGTAATTCCAGATCCCCTCGCGCAACATATTCGCCACCGAGGAGTAAGACACCGTGAAATGTTTACGCGTGCCATCCGCTTCATTCACCGTCACTTGAAGGTCGCCGTTATTGGTATGCGGATAGATGTCGCGGATCTCAAACGGTCCCGGCGCCACGTTAGTGCTATAAATCACATAGCCGTTCTGACGAATATCCACGCGGGCGTTGGTTGCCGCAACACCACGTACCACCGGCGCATAACCGCGCAGACTCTCGGGCAGCATGTCATCGACGCTAGACAATTGAACACCACGAAACTGGATGCTATTAAACACGGTGTTATTGCTGCTGGCCTGCCCCAACTCCAGGCGGCTACGCCAGGCGGGGATATCGGTCTCCGCCCAGCTCGCGATATTATTCCACTGCGTTGACTGACCGCTGACTTTATTCATCGTCATGTTATTGCGCAGTCGCCAATTCCACAGGTTGATACCGTTATTCAATGACAGGAAGGTATACTCGCTGTTCTCGCCACCCGCATTATGATTCGCGTTACGGTTATAGTTGAGGTTGTAGTTGCTGAAAGCGGCATTGATCCCCTGATCGTACAGCGTATGGGGGATAGCACCGCGTGCATGCTCAGCCAACAGCACCTGCGGGACAGAGAGATCGATCTGCTGAATCGCCGGATCGAACGACAGGCTGGCGCCCGGCAGCGTCGCCGAGACGTCGACACAACTGCCCGGAGTCAACGAGTCCGGCAGTTTAACCCCGTAGTTAAGCAGATCCTCGACCGTCAAACAGGGCTGGCTTGCCGCGCCTGCCTTGGCGATGAAACGGACCTCCTTATTATCGACCTGCTGTTTGTTCAGATAGATGGCAAAAGGATACTTTCCCGGCGGCAAGGCATTGCCTTCGGCAACGGCCTGAACGGCATCGATATTCTCACGCCCATGCACGAAAGACATGTTGAACTCGGCACGAACCGCCGTGCTACACAGCAACGACAACATAGCGGCAGAGATGGCCGAACGCATCCAGCGCGCCACATCCATCCTCTGTTGTCTTAGCTGTTTCTGTCGCACTATTCCACTCCTCGTTATCACTGAACAGACACGTTTTTAACTTCGCTCCGACCTCCAAAGTCATTGATATAGCTAAAAGAGATCGTATTTCCGATGTGCGCTCCCGCGGGAATGGCGATCGCCAACCGCCCCTGCGGCCCGACCATGTTGGCATCCACATTGATGGGCTTGCCGTTACTCCCTTGCAGTTGGATGCTGCCAAAGGTGATATGCAGCGGTCCCGGATTAATTGCCAGCAGCTGATTGCCCGACTTCTGCCAGCGCAATTTCTGTACTTGTTGCGCTAGGGTGGTATTCAAGCCACTGGGACGGTAGAACAATTTAATGCGGGTACGCACCGCGACCTGTAATACATTGTCTTGTTTGGGCGCAGGCGGAATCTCCTGCACATTCACCCACAGCAATGTTTCTTTATCTTGCGGAAAACCATGCCCGGAATAGATGAAGCGTAAGATTGCCGATTTTTGCGCATCCAATTTTACGATCGGCGGCACGACCACCATCGGTAATTTATTGTCAACCTTGCTGCTATCGCCTTGATCTAGCCAGGTTTGCACCATGTAGGCATCTTGACTGTCATTATGGATCGGCAACGATGCAGATTTTTCCCCGCCATGATAAATGACACGGGTGGCATCGACCTGAATACCCGCCTGGGCGTTCACGGCACAGGTCAGCAATAATGCGGCAATTAATTTCTTCATTTTATTCCTTATACAGACCATCCTTGGTCTCGTATGATAATAAATGATTATTTATATTCGATGGTAAACGGGCTGGTAGCATTAGCCTGACCAGCGGTAACCGTCTCAGCATAAGAGCGATAACGAGCCTGTAGATAAAAGACCGCCTTATTATCGCTAACAGTCACGCTCGGCGTATCGCTACTCACATTGTTGGCGATCGGGAAGTGCTTGCCATTAACATCGGTGATTTCGATACCGATCCCTTTGGCCGCATCCCCTTTCCCAGTGCTGTTAACGGCCAGCAGATCGGGGTGACCGGCGACGGTATTGCCATCGAAGCGCACGGTATAGGTCCCCGGCTCGCATTGCTCCAAGTTGATCTGAAAAGCCTTAGAGGCCGATGTTGCGCCAATCGTCTTAAATGCAGAGGTCGGATATTTGCCTAAAAAGACTTTGATATCGGGTGAATCGCTACTTACTACTTGGCACGCTGACTTAACTATTTCACCGGTAAAATTAACGGTCCCGTTGGCGGCACTGACCTGACCACTCATCGCGCTAGCGGTCAGAGCCATAACAGACAGTAAAATCTTTTTCATGCTGGCACTCCATTTATAAAATAAAAACATCCGCGTACTATTACGGTACGGAATGAGGATGAACGAACTTCTCACATGATCTACTGCGGAGTGTATTTACAGTCTCCACAATGAATAAATCATGCATTATCAATAGAGAGGAAGTCAGGTAACAGTAGCTAGGTAACTTTTTAAAAAATAAAACTACTCAGCTTCCACATACAGAGAAGACAGATTAAGACACGACTTATTACTCACTATTTCATATACCCGTAGCAGTAGTTAAGCGTATTTTCTTAATACAAAATTAATTAAATGATAAAGCTTGCACAAAGGTTAATTGTCACCTAGCGGGCAGTAAAATCGATAAAAATATTAATTAATTTAAAATCAATCTATTTTGATTGTATGCAGATAAATCACATTTTAATTCACTAAGAACATTCTTATAATGTGCTGTTTTTTATAGTGTTTTACTATTGTATGATTTATTAGTTTGGCCACAAATCGGCTATCAATCTTGCGTTGCAGAAAGTGAAAAGGTGTATTCCGGTTAGAGAAAAGGTGGATTATTGACCATTTTTAGCCTACATGCGAACAGCCTTGGCGCGCGCCGTCCTGAATCCGTCGTACGCGCCTCCTGCTCTTTTCGAATATAGACGACAAAAAAAACGCCGGCAAATAAGCCGGCGCCAACATACGCTATCGCCACGACACGCGTCGTCTTAGCGTTCCCAATACGACTCTTCCAGACTATCTTCCCGCTCCGGCAGGCCACGAGTCAGGCGCGGTGAGTGTTGATTCAATACCTGGTAACTGACGCGGTTAGCGTATTTACATACCTGCGCTAACGATGAATAGGTCAGATAACTGCGCTGATGCTTACTGGAGTTGGGTACATTGGTACGGTGGAATTCATTTGCCGCAATGTCATGCAACAAGGCAGAGAGTGCGCCATCCCCGGCCCCATTGGTGTTCATGATCTTCTCCGGCCCACCCATATAGGGGGCGATGTGGGAGTAAATGCGGCGCGGCGCCTCACACATGCTGCGACGCATCGCACGGCTGAACTCATACAGATTGAACTCGGGGATCACCCCCGGTAGCAGCGGATGTTGGGTCTTACGCTTACCCTCTTCCTCGGTATAACCCGCCATGTATAACCCGACCGGCCCGGCGGTGCACAGCACCAGATCGACCCACTCCAACGCCCGATCCGCGGCCGCCAGCGGGTCGGATAACCCCGTCAGCTCTAGCGCCTCTTCTTCATTCATCGCCACGATGCTGACATGCTCGCGCAAGAAATCACGCCAGAATTGCGGATCATCGGCGATGACGTATTTCGTGCCCAGGGTCAACACCACCGGCACCTGATGTTTCTTGGCGTAGGCGATAGCTTGCATGGTGGCGTCACGCATCGGCTCTCCCGGTTTGCAACGCACCAGATAGGCGGTCAACACCAACGCCGAAGCACCGGCGATCACCGACTCGGGAATGCTCTCCGGACGCAATTGATTCATCATCCCCGGACTGATGGCGAAGGTACGTTCACCGTTATCGCTGATCAGCGTGAAGCAACGACCGATCGGGCCGTTCACCCCTTGCAGATGATCCAGATCGGTGCGACTGGAGGTATTACACAGGTAACGGTAGGCGTAGCTGCCGATCTTCACGTTTTCGCACATCACCCCCAGTAGCACCGAACGGTCATCGGCCAGCACCGAATAGTTATGCAGGGTATTGCCGATGGTACCACCGGCGAACTCATGGGTGATCAGGTTGTTGGCGCACAGCTCCTGATACAACGCCTCCGCCACCTCGTCCTCGATCACCAGCGAGTGTCCCTTGCTTAAGTGATAGCGAGCGATGAAGGCCTCATCCACTTTGGCCTCAATGTCGACCAGCGTTTGGTCGATGCCAACGACGTAGGCTTTATCAATTTCATTGTGCTGCGTATTCTGTAGCAACGGATCGCGGGCATTGACCGGGAAATAGTGTTTGGACTTGCGTTGACCGGGGAATTTCATCTGTGTTATCGGCAAAAAGAAAAAGGGAGCCTGTAAGAATAACACACTCCCTCGGTCATCGTCAGCGGCCATCCTGCTCGCTGTTCGGCGAGAGCCAGACCTCGACGAGTTGCTGTAACAGATCGATCTGCAACGCATCATCATTCAACGCCGGAATATAGACGAATTGACGTCCGCCAGCCGCCAGGAAGGCCTGGCGATTCTGCTCATCGATTTCCTCAAGGGTCTCCAGGCAGTCGGCGGCGAACCCCGGGCAGATCACCTGGAGATGCACCACGCCCTCACCTGCTAAGGCGCAAACGGTCTCATCGGTATAGGGCGTCAGCCAAGGCTCACGACCAAAGCGGGACTGAAAACTGATGGCATACTGTGAGGGTGCCAACCCCAGCCCCGCTACGACGGCCTGCGTGGTCGCCCGACAACGTTGCGGGTAATCATCGCCCTCATCGGCATAACGCTGAGGGATGCCGTGGTAGGAAAACAGCAGTTTATCGGGTTGGCCATGTTCGGCGAAACTGTAGCGAATACGTTGACATAGCGCGGCGATATAGGCTGGATGTTCGGCGTAATCACGCACAAAACTGAGTGCCGGTATACGCCGTTGCTGAGCCAACCAGCCGGCGACCCCATCGAAAACCGCGGCGCTGGTCGAACAGGAATACTGCGGATAAAGTGGGATCACCCGCAGGCGCGTCACGCCGGCGTCCTGCAATGCCGTGAGGGCGCTGGCCAACGATGGTTCGCCATAGCTCATTCCCAGAGCGACGGGGATTGAGGCCCCCAGGCGAGCCTGCAACGCGTCACGCTGACGCTGGCTGTAAACCAACAAGGGCGAGCCTTGATCGGTCCAGATGGCCTGGTAGAGACGGGCGACGCGTGGAGCGCGACGTGGCAGGATTAGGCCGCGTAGCAGCGGCTGCCACTGCCAGGAAGGCAGATCGACCACACGCCTGTCACTGAGAAACTCCGCCAGATAGCGCTTCACCGCCGCCGGCGTCGCGGCCGATGGCGTCCCCAGATTAACCAGCAATACCCCATGTTTTTCCGCCATACGTTCCTCATTGACAGCAACTTGATTAGCGCTAGTGTAAAGCATCCTGCGCACGCACCCACCAATCGCTGGTATTGGTCGAAAGTGGCATGGCGACGACAAAAAAAGCGGCCCGCAGGCCGCCTTATGCTGTCCGATGCCCGCCTTAACCCAGCACCTTCTCCAGCTCGGCGCGTACGCGGTCAACGCTCTGTGTGCCGTCGATCTTAACGTAGCGGGTATGGCCTGCCTGGGCTTCCTGACCATAGTAGCCGATCAGCGGCGCAGTCTGCTGATGATATTCAACCAGACGCTTACGTACAGTCTCTTCCTGGTCATCCTTACGGGTCACCAGATCTTCACCGGTCACGTCGTCTTTACCTTCCACCTGCGGCGGATTGAATTTGACATGATAGACACGGCCAGAGCCCGGATGTACGCGACGACCGATGATACGCTCGACGATCAGCTCATCCGGTACGGCAAACTCCAGCACATAGTCCACGTTGATGCCGGCATCTTTCATCGCATCGGCCTGTGGAATGGTGCGCGGGAAGCCGTCGAGCAGGAAACCGTTGCGGCAATCTTCCTGGGCGATGCGCTCTTTCACCAGCGCGATGACCAGTTCATCCGTTACCAGCTTGCCGGCATCCATGATCGCCTTGGCCTGTTTGCCCAGCTCGCTACCCGCTTTCACCGCAGCGCGCAGCATGTCACCGGTGGAGATCTGCGGAATCCCGTATTTCTCCATAATGAACTGTGCCTGTGTGCCCTTACCGGCGCCTGGGGCGCCCAGCAGAATGATACGCATCGCGTAATTCCTCTCAGATTATTGCTTACGATTAAAAAAACGCTAAACCTTACCATTATAACGCCCACCGGCTCAAGGCGGCGGCACCGGGCTGAAACGTGAAACCGCCCGTATCCTGTTCAACAGCAAGAAAAAAACCTTTTTCCCCTGCTCATCACCACAAAAAAGGCGGCCACAAGGCCGCCTTTATGATGAAGTCGCGTCGCCGATCAGGCCAGCAACAGGGCGTTAATACGTTTGATGAACTGGTTCGGATCTTCCAGCGTGCCACGTTCGGCGAGCAGCGCCTGATCCAGCAACAGATCGATCCACTGGGCGAAGCGTTCATCGTCCGCTTGTTCGGCGGCGCGTTGCACCAACGGATGCTCAGGGTTGAGCTCGAAGATATACTTCACTTCTGGCACCTGTTGACCGGCCGCGGCGAACAGTTTGGCCATCTGGGTGGTCATCTCATCACCGTCAGTGCTGACGACCGCCGGCGTATCGGTCAGGCGGTGGGTCAGACGCACCTCCTTCACCCGCTCGCCCAACAGCGTTTTCACCCGCTCAACGAACGGCTCCAGCGCCTTATCAGCTTCTTTTTGCGCTTCGCTATCCCCTTCATCGGCCAGTTTTTCCAACGCCTCGTCTTTCTTACTGACAGACTGGAAGAACTTAGCGTCGTACTCCGTCAGGTAGCTCATCATCCATTCGTCGATACGATCGGAGAGCAACAATACCTCGATGCCCTTCTTACGCAGCAACTCCAAATGCGGGCTGTTGGCGGCGGCGGCATAGCTGTCGGCGGTGATGTAGTAAATCTTCTCCTGCCCTTCTTTCATCCGCCCGATATAGTCGTCCAGCGACACATTTTGCAGCGCGCTGTCGTTATGGGTCGAGGCGAAGCGCAGCAACTTGGCGATCGCTTCACGGTTGGCGAAGTCTTCCGCCGGCCCCTCTTTCAGCACCTGGCCGAACTGCTGCCAGAAGGTCTGATAAGCGTCGGCGTCATCTTTGGCCAGTTTCTCCAACATCTGCAACACGCGTTTGGTCAGCGCGGCGCGCAGGTTCTGCGTGATCCGACTATCCTGCAACAATTCACGCGATACGTTGAGCGGCAGATCATTGGAGTCGACCAGGCCACGCACGAAACGCAGGTAGTTAGGCATAAACTGCTCGGCGTCGTCCATGATGAACACGCGCTGCACATACAGCTTCAGGCCATGCTTATGGTCGCGGTTAAACAGATCCCACGGTGCCTTGGCTGGGATATACAGCAGGCTGGTGTACTCCTGCTTACCTTCGACTCGGTTATGGCTCCAGATCAGCGGATCGCTGAAATCGTGGGCGATGTGCTTGTAAAACTCTTGATACTCTTCGTCGCTGATGTCGGCCTTATTGCGGGTCCACAGGGCTTGCGCCTTGTTGATTTTCTCCCACTTTTTCTCCCCTTCTTCGCCTTCGCTACTGAGGATTTCGACCGGCAGGGCGATATGGTCGGAGTATTTACCGATGATATTGCGCAGACGCCAATCGTCGAGGAAATCCTCCTCACCCTCACGCAGATGCAGGGTGATCTCGGTGCCGCGATCGGCCTTCTCGATATCCGCGATGGTGTAGTCACCCTCGCCGGTAGACTCCCAGAAAACGCCCTGATCGGCGCTGGCGCCAGCGGCACGAGTACGTACGGTGACCTTATCTGCCACGATGAAAGCCGAGTAGAAACCGACGCCGAATTGGCCGATCAGTTGGCTATCTTTCGCCTGGTCGGAGCCGAGTGACTCCAGGAAGGCCTTGGTGCCGGACTTGGCGATGGTGCCGAGGTTTTCGATCACCTCCTCGCGCGTCATGCCGATACCGTTATCGCTCAGCGTCAGGGTACGATTGTCGCGATCCACGCTGATGCGCACGCGTAACTCGCCATCGCCCTGGTACAGATCCGGGTTAGACAACGCACGGAAGCGCAGTTTGTCAGCGGCATCGGAAGCGTTAGAGATAAGCTCTCGCAGGAAGATCTCTTTATTGGAGTAGAGTGAGTGGATCATCAGGTGCAGAAGCTGTTTCACTTCTGACTGGAAGCCACGGGTTTCTTGGCCTTTCATTCTTCGCTTTTACCTCTCATCGATAACACGCAGATCAAATGGGTTAGCTTACAGATGGGGATCGGCATGCGGTTTTCAAGGGGGAAAAAGCGAGAAAGCCGTCATGGCGGGCAACACGCCGGCGCACAACCCAAACGGACGGGGATAGACCAAGGCCTATCCCCGTAGCCAACGCAGCTGTTAACGCTTCACCGGGTGACGTCCGGCCAGCGAATGGGAGAGCGTGGTGCCATCCACCATCTCCAACTCCCCGCCGACCGGTACGCCATGCGCAATGCGGCTGGCCAGCACGCCATGCGCGGCGCACATCTCGGCGATGTAGTTGGCGGTAGCCTCCCCTTCGACTGTCGGGTTGGTCGCCAGGATCACCTCACTGAGCGTCTCTTGCCCGAGTCGCGCCTCCAACCGATCCAAACCGATATCCTGCGGCCCGATGCCATCCAACGGCGACAGGTGCCCCATCAGCACAAAGTAGCGCCCGGAGTACTGCCCGGTCTGTTCGATGGCGTGAATATCCGCCGGACTCTCTACCACGCAGATCTGCCCATTCTCACGCCGCCGTGCGTTGGCACAAATGGTGCAAATCTCCTGCTCGGTAAAGGTACGGCAATCGCGACAGTGGCCAATCTCCGACATGGCGCGCGTCAAGGCCTGCGCCAAGCGCATGCCCCCACTCCGATCGCGCTGCAATAGGTGAAAGGCCATGCGCTGGGCCGACTTGGGACCGACGCCGGGAAGGCAGCGTAGCGCCTCCATCAGCGCCTCAAGCAGCGGGCTGGTCTGCATCAGAACGGCATCTTGAAGCCCGGCGGCAACTGCATACCGGAGGAGACGGAAGCCATACGCTCTTTCTGCTCGCTTTCGATGCGACGCGCGGCATCATTAAATGCGGCGGCGATCAGATCTTCCAACATCTCTTTGTCGTCTTCCATCAGACTCGGATCGATCTCCACGCGACGGCAATTGTGAGCGCCGTTGATGGTGACCTTCACCAGGCCGGCGCCGGACTCACCGGTCACCTCAAGCTGGGCGATCTCGTCCTGCATTTTCTGCATTTTTTCCTGCATTTGCTGGGCCTGCTTCATCAGGTTGCCCAGTCCGCCTTTACCAAACATAGCGTTCTCTCTTTTACGTGGGGCCGTGCCGCAGCGGCACGGCGGTTAAACGGGTCGGATGCTCTCGTCATCCAGCTCGGCGTCAAACAGACGCAGCAAAGTCTGGATATTGCCATCCGCGGCAATCGACGCACGCGCCTGCGCCAGCTTCTCTTCGTAGATCACCTGGCGCCACTCCAGCGGCGTGCGCTGCTGGGGATCATCATCCTCCACGATGCTCAGCGTCACCGGGTGTCCGTAGTGATCGCTGAGCGCCTGAGCCAGCGTTTGCCGTGCAGAGGCGGAGTTTAAATGACGCTGGGCCGAACGTAAATGCAGAAGCACGCTTCCCTCCTCCGAGGGTTCTCGAAACGCATTCAACGCCAGCTGCTGTACCAGTTTGGGCAACTTGAGACGGCTCAGCGTCAACGCCCAGTCGTCACGCGTCAGTGATTCCTGCGCCAAACGCGCCGCCAGCTCCGGCGTTTTTTCGTGCTCTAAGGCACTGCGCAGCGCCTTCGGCGTGGTCTTCGGGGCCTCGACCTGCTCCGGACGATGCTGGGCCTTCCAGCGATACGCCTCCTTCCGCACCGGTTGTTGTTCGGCCGCCGCGGCTATCTTCTGCTGGCCGCGTTCACTGATGTTAGCCAGACGCTCTAGCGCTGAGGAAGCCGGCTGCGTACGCTGCGACGCCGCCGGCTCACTCTTTTTTACCTCGCTCCCTCCGGCGGCTTTCTGCCGCAGGCGCGAGCGAGCCTGTAATAACTGAGCGGTACTGTCCGGCACGGCAGGAGCCACCTGCGGCGCGGCGGGTGGGAGAGGAGACTCCGTCAGCATAGCTGAGGACGCTAAGTTCGCTGCTGCCATCCCCTGCGGGGCGGCATCGGCCAGCGGCGGCAAGGCATGCCCGGCGGCTAAGGCCGGCATCGTCGGCGTCTCCGCGATCTCAACTTTGGGATGAAACGCTAGCGCGCGCAATAGGGTCATTTCAACCCCCATACGCCGATCCGGAGCATAGGCCAATTCTTTACGCCCATTAAGCATGATCTGGTAAAACAGCTGGAGATCAGCCGGCGGTAACAGCCGCGCCAGCTCACGCAGTCGCTGCTCCACAGCGGCGTACTGGCTGTCTAGGGCGCTGGGCAGGAGTTGCAACATCGCCACCCGATGCAGCAACGTCAGCATCTCTAACAGTAGATTTTCCCAATCGACGCCTCGCCCGGCGGCCTGCTCCACACGAGCCATCACCAGGGCACCATCCGCGGCGGCCAGCGCCTCGATTAGCGCCAGCGGCTGCTCATCATCTAAGGTGCCGAGCATCTGGCTGACCGCGTTGGCGGTGATCTGCCCCTGCCCCATGGCAATGGCCTGATCCATCAGACTCAGCGCGTCGCGCATGCTTCCTTCGGCGGCACGCGCCAGCAGTTGCAACGCGCGGGCTTCGGCCGTCAGCGACTCGGCCTGAGCGATCTTCGCTAACTGTGCCCGGATCTGTTCATGATCCAGCGCGCGCAGATGAAACTGGAGGCAACGGGAGAGAATGGTGACCGGCAATTTTTGCGGATCGGTGGTGGCCAGCAGGAACTTCACGTGCGGCGGCGGCTCCTCCAGCGTCTTCAGCAACGCGTTGAAGCTGTGGCGAGACAGCATATGTACTTCGTCGATCAGGTAGACCTTGAAGCGACCACGCGCCGGGGCGTACTGCACGTTATCCAGCAGATCGCGCGTGTCTTCCACTTTGGTCCGCGAGGCGGCATCGATCTCTAACAGATCGACGAAACGCCCCTGCTCGATCTCCCGGCAGTTATCACAGACGCCGCACGGTGTAGCGGTAATGCCGGTTTCACAGTTCAATCCTTTCGCCAACAGGCGGGCGATACTGGTCTTACCGACGCCACGGGTACCGGAGAAGAGATAGGCGTGATGGATACGGCCCAAAGAGAGCCCGTTCGCCAGCGCCGTCAGGACATGCTCTTGCCCCACGACATCGGCAAAGGTTTGTGGACGCCACTTGCGGGCGAGAACCTGATAGCTCATCGATGATTCGTCGTTGATTGAATAAGAAATTAAGCCGTCCCTCCTGCGGATGGGCCGGCGCGCTCAGAGTCATTGCGGCCGGCGGACAGCGCGCCCGCCCAGCCCGAACCTCTGATCATTGTAACAGTAGTTGCCTCAATGCCTATCACTTTATTCCCGTACCGGACGGCGGCAGAAATGGCCGAGCCACCGCACAGGCGGTGGCTCGGAACACACGGCGCTCCCCTGACGAGAAGCGAATCGGCACGGCGAGACGGATCAATGACCGTCGAAAGAGACCAGGCTGTAGCAGTTGATTTCCATCGCCTCCAGACGCGCTTCGCCCCCGAGGGCAGGCAGGTCGATGATGAACGCGGCGTCGTGCACGATCCCCCCCAGGCGGCGGATCAGGCGCGTCGTTGCTTCGATGGTCCCCCCCGTCGCCAGTAGGTCATCGACCATCAATACACGATCGTTGGCATCAATGGCATCCTGGTGGATCTCTAGGGTATCGGTACCGTACTCCAACGCATAGCTTTCCGCCAATGTGGCGCGCGGCAGTTTACCAGGCTTACGCACCGGCACAAAGCCAACGCCCAGCGCCAGCGCCACCGGGGCACCGAACAGAAACCCACGCGCCTCCGTGCCCACGACCTTGGTGATCCCCGCCGCGCGATAACGCGCCGCCAGCAGCTCGATACTCAGTGCATAGGCGTCGGGTTTCTCTAGCAGACTGGTAACATCACGGAAAAGAATGCCTGGCTTAGGATAGTCAGGGATGGTCTTAATGCTTTGTTTCAGAAATTCGAGTTGTTGTGCTGTAGCGGTCATAACTTGTTGCCTGATAAACACCGGGTTCGGGCTAACGCAAGCCACCTAAAACTCCCCCAAATCTGCCCCGGAATGGCATCCAGTAGCCCTCGGAAAAGGGAGGTAACCCGCGCACGAAAACGCTCAAATCTATGCAAAGCGCAGGAAAAATGCAACTGCCCCGTAGCGATTAAGGGGACTTTTCTTGCGATGCATCAATTACCGGCAGACGCCAGATGCCGATCAAGAGTGTCGCCAATATCGCCAACAACAACAGACGCAAGCCATTATGCTCCACCAACCAGAGCGAGAGGGAGAAGCTCATCACCAGCAACAGCAACGCTCGCCATCGCGCGCCGCGCGGCAGCGCGCGATGGCGTTGCCAGTGGCGTAAGTAACCACCAAACCAGGAGCGATACAGCAACCAGCGATGAAAGCGCGGCGAGGAGCGAGCGAAACAAGCCGCCGCCAGTAGCAGGAACGGAGTGGTAGGCAGCAGGGGCAATACCATGCCGAGTCCGCCTAAGAGGACGGCGAACCACCCGATGATGATCAACACAATGCGCTTCATTCTCTCGCTTGCCCCCCTTCCCGCCACTCAGTACCATGCGCTATGGTTACTATCATCTAGAGCAGGTTATGTCGAGTCAACAAATGCTCCAACAACTGGAGCTGCGCCTACAACGCCTGGCGCACGATCTGGCGCCACTGGCCGAACAACCCGCCGCGCGCTCTCGCTTCGATCGCGCCCTGTTCCTTACCCACGGTACGCGGTTAAAAGACTATCTGCGTGAAACGCAGGAAAATTTTGCCGCACTACAACGCGCAGTTGCCGCGGCCCAGCGCCAGCAGGTTGCCTTCCTCGCCGAGCGGCTACTGGCGCAGATGGCAGCCCTGCAACGCGAGCAGGCTACCCAGGCGTTGCGTCAACGCGAACCGCAACCGGCCCAAGCAGGCGGCGATCCCTATCAAGAACTGGCCCGCCACCAAGACTATGAGCGCCGCCTTCAGACGATGGTGCGTGAGCGCGAGTGGCGCCTGGCGAATTGTCAAACCCTGGCGCAGCAACAACAGATACAACGCGAGCTCGCGGCGTTAGAGGGACGCCTCCAACGCTGCCGCCAGGCGTTGCGGCGCATCGAAAAAGCCCTCGAGCGGCGCGAACGCGGTCTGAGCTGATGCGCATACCTTAGCTATACTGGAGACAGATAGCCGAGCAGGGGTTCGGCCAAGCAACGAGGTAGCGACCATGGGATTTATCGCGTGGATTGTTCTGGGGCTGATCGTGGGTATCCTGGCGAAATGGCTGATGCCGGGACGGGATGGCGGTGGCATTATCCTCACCGTTGCACTCGGCATCGCCAGCGCTCTGCTCGGCGGCTATCTCGGCAATCAGCTGTTCCATCTGGATGTGGTGACCGGTTTTAGCCTAAAAAGCCTGCTCGTCTCGCTCTGCGGGGCGATGCTAATACTCTTTATCTATCGCAAGATCCGCGCTTAAGGAGCACTATGTCACTGGAACTGGAGAGCGACGAAGTCAAACTGGCCGTCGACCTGATCTATCTGCTAGAAAGCAACGACGTGCCTGCCCACACCGTCCTGGCCGCATTGGCGATCGTCCAGCGCGACTACCAAGCCAAGCTGGACGCCCAGAGCATCCCGCGCTGATGACGACGATGGCGCACACTTAGCGCGCCATCGCCGCATGCCTCTTAAGCCGTCGGGAAGTCGGGGCGATCCGTCGGCAAGGTGCGCTTCACTTCTTGTACCTCATTGCCCTGCGGGTTGTGCAGATAAACCTCCAACTGGTTGAAGGCGATATTGATGTCATTCTCGCGACACAATTGATCGATACGCCGATTCAACTCATCCACCACATAACTACGGTCGCGTAGCTCGCGCACATACAAGCGCATCTCGTGATCCAGCGTACTGGCACCGAAGGCGAGGAAGAAAACCTGTGGTTCCGGCTCAGCCATCACGCGCGCGTTCTCCCCGGCGGCCTGTAAGAGGATCTCCCGCACCTTATCCAGATCCGAGCCATAGGCGACCCCAACCTTGATCAGCACCCGGGTCACAGTATCCGACAACGACCAATTGATCAGACGTTCGGTGACGAACGCCTTGTTGGGGATGATCACCTCCTTGCGATCGAAGTCGGTGATGGTGGTGGAGCGAATACGGATCTTATTCACCGAGCCGGAATAGGAGCCAATGGTGATGGTGTCGCCAATGCGCACCGGTCGCTCGAACAGGATGATCAGGCCGGCGATAAAGTTACTGAAGATCTCATTCAGACCAAAACCGAGCCCCACCGACAGCGCGGCGGCCATCCATTGTAACTTATCCCAAGAGATACCCAGCGAACCAAAGAAGATGATCACCCCGACGCTGATAATGATATATGTCAGGATCGTGGTAATGGCATAGGAAGCCCCTTGGCGCAGTTGCAGGCGCGACAGCACCAGTACCTCTAACAAGCCGGGCAGGTTGCGCATCATGATATAGGCTACTACCACCGTCATCAGGGCAAACAACAGGTTCCCCAACGTCACTGCCTGGGTGATCTGGCTGGCGCCACTGCCGCTGTTGTAGTGCCACAGGGTGATACTATCGAGGTAGGAGATCACCGTAAACAGATCCGCCCAGATCCAGTACAGGATGCAGCCGAAAATCAAAAACAGCACCATGGTGGTCAAACGTAGCGACTGGGAATTGATCTGATCGATGGCCAGTGGCGGCTCCTCGACGGCCTCTAATCCCTCCGCGCCCTCGCGCGAGGCACCGGCGGCGCTCTGCTGACGACGCGCCAAGGCTCGACGATAGGCCAGGCGACGGGCGGCGACGCTCAAGCCACGCAGCACGGTCGAGTAAACCACCGCCCACAACAGCATCAGGTATAAGCTCTCGATCCAACGGGTAGCGAGACGCAAGGCGGTATAGAAGTAGCCGCAAGCCGTGAGGATCATCAGCACCAGCGGCGCGATGGCCAGTAGCGTGATCAGCACCAGTCGCACACTGTGCGAGTTTTTCTCGCGCCAGGCGTCACGGCACAATGGGAAGACAAACACCGTCAACAATGCCAAGGTGATCAGAATCGCCACCTGACCTATCACATCTTCATTCAATTGTAACGGCGACTTCTCCCCGATGACGCACCATACCATCAGCGGGATCAGGGTAAAGCCCAGACGCCATACCATGCGCCGATAATGGGCGCAGACCAGCGGCGGCACATTAAAGTGACGTTCGGAGACCCCCCCCGGCGAAATCAGTCGGTAAGTGGTACTAATGATCAGCCAGAAGAGTGAGAAGCGTAACGCCATCACCCACAGCAGCCCGCCCAACGGGGTGGCCGTGTGGTAGAACATCACCCCCAGGGCCAGGATCAATAGCGTACCCGGCAATCCACGCAGGAGCGTCAGCAGGATCGCCTGCGGCGTATGCAACTGACCATCTCGCTTTAATTGCCCCACCTCGTTGGCCAATTTTTCTAGCCGGGCATTGATCGCCTTACGCCGCCATAGCAGCAGTCCGGTACCGATCAGCAATGGAATAAACAGGTATAACGAACTGATAAAGCCATCCAGCAAAGCAGCTGGCTTCAACTCGACGTGCAGATTGGCCGCTTGCGTGCGCAGTGCGTTGGGCAAACTGATAAACCAAGCTAGATTCATCGGCTTGTTACTGCTCACCCAGAAGATCTGTTGCGTCAGGGTATGCTGGAGATATTCATTAACGTTACGCAACTGCTGCTGGTTGATCTGGAGGCTGATGGCCAGCGTCAACTCGTTGCCCAGTTGTTTATTCAGCTTATCCAGCAGATCACGCCGGGTGTCGATCAGGTCCTCGAGTACGCTAACGCCCTCGTCACTCAGCTTCTCTTTACTGCTCGCCAACAATGCCGCCACATAGTCGCCGCCTTGGCTCAGGGCATCGCGCTGAGCATTGATGTCGAATTGGGCCACCCGCAAGTCGGCTACCTGCTCTGCCACGTCATTGTTTAGCTTTTCCGTCGGCAGCTTTTGTTGCTGCTGATAGAGAATGCGCGATAACAACAGGCTGCCTTTCAATACTGAGATCTGCTCTTTTAGGTTACGCTCTGCCTGTAACGAGCGATCGAGCCAGTTCTTGACGCGAATGCTCTCTTGCACCAAGGTGTTGGTCTTTTCGGTGGCATCGATCAAACGCTGGCTCAGCTCTCGGTTGATCTCGATCTGCTGAGCGATGAGCGGATTACGGGTAAAATCCTGGGCCACATCACCGGGATTAAGCGCCTCGCGCGCCGTTTTCTCCTGCTGGCTAAGTTCTTTATGGTAACCCGCTTGGCGGATCAGTTGGACGCGATGCTCCAGTTGGGCGATACGGGCATTGGCGTAGTCACGCTGCTTTTGCAGCGTATCCTGGAGTGTGGTGTTATCTTCCAAGCTCTGCTGCTGATACTCTAGCGACTGGTTGAGCATGGCCAGTTCGGTGTTCAGCATATTGCGCTGACTGGGACGCAACTGGCTATCTTCAGCCAGCATATTGCGGATTTGTTGGATCTTCTGCGAACTGGCCATCATCGCAGCCTGGGCGCGCTCGGGCTGCGTCTGCAAGGCGATCAGTTGGCTGCTGTAAGCGCCGAGATCCTCTTGCGCCTGCTTCAGCGCTTCCAGCGTGCTATCCCACTGGTTTTGCAGCTGGCGCGTCCCCATCGAGGCGAAGTTGGCCTCATCGGCGGCATCGTCATTACGCTGTAGCGCCTCCAGTCCAGCCAGTGCCTGGCTCAGCTTACCCGGTGCCTGCTGCGCCTGTTGCTTCAGCTGTTGGCTCTCTTTACGGTAACGCTCGATACCATCCAGATAGACCAAGGTCTGATTGAGATCTTGCAACACCAGCTTGTCGTTGGCGGACAGACTCTTCTGTCGATTCAGCGCATCGAGCTGATTCTGCACCTCGCCGCGCGAGTCGATGTCACCGCCCTGTGCCCACGCAGAGACACTAGAGAAGAGGCAAAATAGCAGAATGACACCTACCATGCGCCACAAGGCGATCCTCGTGCCGGACCGGAATAACACGCCGTGAGTCATAATAAATAAGTAGAATGTATAATAACGTGACAATAGATTCATTAGCGTAACATGAAGCCGTAATAGCAAGAATAGGCGCAAGCGGAGAAAGTTGCCCGCGCAGGCGCGTGTGCCTAATCCATAGAGACGGGCAATCATAGGTGAAACTGGGGCACGAAGGCGTAACCGCCCAGGTGATGGGCGGTGAGAAAAGACAACTGGAGCGGATTAGAAGGTAAGGACTTTATCTGCCGCCAAGGTCCAGGCCGCCAATTCGGTCAGAGTGCCGATGGCGATGCCCTCGATCAACGGTAACACGGCGATACCGCGTGCATCGGCGCAGGTTTTACACAAACGGATCGGCGTCTGCTGGGCACAGAGGATCTCTAACATCTGTTGCAGGTTATAGCCTTCATGCGGCTTTTGTCCGGGCAACGCCGCCGTCACCGCGTCCGACATGAGGAAGATCTTCAGCTCGATCTCCGCAGCCTGCTCTTTCATGGCTAACGCCAGACGCAGCGCATTGAACAACGACTCCTGGCCATAACCGGCCCCATTGGCAATCACGACAATTTTTTGCATTACGGTTTACTCGTCTCTTTATTTATGAGGGGGCATGCGGCAGGGAGTAAGCCTGCCACACGGCCGCGTCGATCGGCGCACTCACCGCCTCCCGCCGCAGGAAAGGGCTGTGTTGCAGCATCGCTATCACATTATCGACCAAGAAGAAGGCCTGCTGGCGCAAATCGAAACTCTCCGGCGCAAACAGCCAACTCTCCATTATGCCGCTGATATAACTGCGTAGGGCGACAGCCGCGCGCAAGGTGTCCAGATCCGCCGGCAACTGCGCCAGCGCGATGCAACGCTGCAACACGCGCTCGATACGGGCATAGCTCTCCAGATACATTAGCTTACGCCGTTCGCCCAATGCGCGCATCTCGCCAACGAATTCACATTTATGGTACAGAATTTCCATCATCGCTCGACGCTGCGGATCTTCTACCGTGGCGAGCAAAATAAAAATTAAGAGTTCGCGTAAAATCCGCAGTGGATCATCAGGAAACTTTGTCTGATACTCTAACTCAAGTCCGCTGATCCGGGATTCCATGAAATCCCACACGGCATTAAAAATATCGATCTTATTCTTAAAGTGCCAATAGATGGCACCACGGGTTACGCCAGCGGCTTTGGCGATATCATTGAGTGAGGTCGCGGCAACGCCACGCACAGAAAACTCACGGATGGCGGCATCGATGATCTGCTGTCGGGTCTCTTGGGCCTGCTGTTTGGTTTTTCGTGCCATGGCGTCGTTTTTTTAAAGTATCAAGACTTACATGCATTGATGAATGTATGTACCATAACATGCGCATTTCTATTGCGCAGCAATGGGTTGTTAACAACGTGCATTATGCCCATTTCGCACTCGGACTCTTGAGGTATAATATGAAGAAAAACAGAGGGTTAACGCCTCTGGCGGCAATACTGCTGTTTTCCGGCAGTTTACTTCTTACAGGATGTAATGATGACAAGGGGGGTGCCCAACAGCGCTCTGCGCCAGAAGTCGGCGTGGTTACGCTGAAAACAGCGCCATTGAATGTCTCCACCGAACTTCCTGGTCGTACCTCTGCATACCGTATTGCAGAAGTTCGTCCACAGGTCAGTGGTATTATCCTTAAGCGTAATTTTGTCGAAGGCAGCACGGTAAAAGCCGGCGATTCACTGTATCAAATTGATCCCGCGACCTATAAGGCCGCCTATGATAGCGCCGTCGGCGACCTGGCTAAGGCGCAAGCCGCCGCCAACATTGCCCATCTGACCGTCAAACGCTACACGCCGTTGCTGGGAACCAAATACATCAGTCAGCAAGATTACGATAACGCCGTCTCTACCGCTCGCCAGGCCGATGCCAGCGTCATCGCCGCCAAGGCAGCCGTAGAAAATGCCCGGATCAATCTGGCCTATACCAAAGTTACCTCGCCGATCACCGGTCTGAGCGGTAAATCGTCCGTCACCGAGGGCGCGTTAGTCACCGGAAATCAAGCCAATGCGTTGGTCACCGTGCAACAGCTTGACCCGATTTATGTCGATGTCACCCAGTCCAGCACCGACTTTCTGCGCTTGAAGAAAGAGCTGGCCGATGGCCAGATTAAGCAGGAAAACGGTAAGGCCAGCGTCGAGCTAGTGATGGAAAATGGTCAGCCCTATCCGCTGAAGGGAACGTTAGAGTTTTCCGATCTCACCGTGGATGAGAGCACCGGCTCGATTACCATCCGTGCCGTGTTCCCTAACCCGCACACCGATCTACTGCCGGGGATGTTTGTCCGCGCCCGCCTGGAAGAAGGGGTTCGCCCCGACGCCCTGCTGGTTCCCCAGCAAGGGGTAACGCGTAACCCGCGCGGCCAGGCCACCGCGATGGTCGTCGATAGCAATAATAAGGTTGAAGTACGCATCATCGATGCGGCTCAAGCCATCGGCGATCAATGGTTAGTCACCCACGGTCTGAAAGCGGGCGATCGGGTGATCGTCTCCGGCCTGCAGCGTGTCCGTCCGGGTATGCAGGTAAAAGCCGAGGAAACGAAACTGAACGCACCGGCCGGCGCGCAGGCGGCCAATGGCTCACAGCAGTGATTACGCTGTGATGCACACTTTTAGGAAAAAGGAGCCAGTAATACATGGCTAAGTTTTTTATCGATCGTCCGATCTTTGCCTGGGTTATCGCCATCATCCTGATGCTGGCCGGTGCATTGGCGATCATGAGTTTGCCGGTTGCACAATATCCTACCGTTGCGCCGCCAGCCGTCACCGTCTCCGCCTCTTATCCGGGTGCGGATGCGGCCACGGTGCAGAACTCCGTGACGCAGGTTATCGAACAAAACATGAACGGCCTCGATAACTTGATGTACATGTCGTCAACCAGTGACTCGGCCGGTAATGCCGCCATCACCCTGACCTTCGAAGCCGGGACCGATCCAGACATCGCCCAGGTTCAGGTGCAGAACAAACTGCAACTGGCGATGCCTTCTCTACCGCAAGAAGTTCAGCAACAAGGGGTCAGCGTAGATAAAGCCTCCAGCAGTATTCTGCTGGTCGCCGGCTTTATCTCGGAGGACGGCAGTCTAAGCCAAGATGACATCGCCGACTACGTCGCCTCCAACATTAAAGATCCCCTGAGTCGTACCCAGGGCGTGGGGAGTGTGCAGCTGTTTGGTTCCCAATACGCCATGCGTATCTGGCTGGATCCTAACAAGCTGAACAAGTACAACCTGACCCCGGTCGATGTCATCTCACAGATTAAGGTGCAAAACAACCAGATCGCCGGCGGCCAGTTGGGGGGAACCCCGCCCGCACCGGGTCAGCAGTTGAACGCCTCAATCATTGTCCAGACCCGTCTGAAAGATCCGGCAGAGTTCGGCAAAATCCTACTCAAGGTTCAACCGGATGGCTCGCGCGTCTTGCTGCGTGATGTCGCTCGTGTCGAGTTAGGGGCTGAGAACTACGGCACCGTCGCCCGTTACAACGGCAAGCCGGCTGCCGGTATCGCCGTGAAACTGGCAACCGGGGCCAACGCCTTGGATACCGCCAAAGCGGTGAAGGCAGAGTTGGCTAAACTGGCGCCTTACTTCCCGGCTAGCCTGAAGACGGTCTACCCCTACGACACCACGCCGTTCGTCCAGCTCTCCATCGATGAGGTGGTGAAAACCCTGCTGGAAGCAATCGTGCTGGTGTTTGCCGTCATGTATCTGTTCCTGCAAAACATCCGCGCCACCCTGATTCCGACCATCGCCGTACCGGTCGTCTTGTTGGGGACCTTCGCCATCCTGGAGATCGTGGGCTTCTCCATCAACACCCTAACCATGTTCGGTATGGTGCTCGCGATAGGCCTATTGGTAGATGACGCCATCGTGGTGGTGGAAAACGTCGAGCGCGTCATGGCCGAGGAGGGATTACCCCCGAAAGAAGCGACCAAAAAATCCATGGAGCAGATCCAGGGTGCCTTGGTCGGTATCGCCATGGTACTGTCTGCGGTATTCGTACCGATGGCCTTCTTCGGCGGCTCTACCGGGGCCATCTACCGTCAGTTCTCCATCACCATCGTCTCCTCGATGGTGCTGTCAGTACTGGTGGCGATGATCCTCACCCCGGCCCTGTGCGCCACCATGCTGAAGCCGATCGCTAAAGGCAGCCATGGTGTTCAGACCGGTTTCTTCGGTTGGTTTAACCGCCTGTTTGAGAAGAGCACCCACCACTATACCGATAGCGTCGGCCGCATCCTGCGCGGCACTGGGCGCTACCTGGTGATCTACCTGCTGATCGTGGTCGGCATGGGGCTGCTGTTCATCCGTCTGCCCACCTCTTTCTTACCGGAAGAGGACCAGGGGGTTCTGTTGACCATGGCTCAACTGCCGCCAGGGGCGACCCAAGAGCGCACTAACAACGTGCTCAAACAAGTCACCGACTATTACCTGACCAAAGAGAAGCATAACGTCGAATCGGTGTTTACCGTTAGCGGCTTCGGTTTCAGCGGTCAGGGGCAGAACAACGGTTTAGCCTTCGTCAGCCTGAAGCCCTGGGATGAGCGTAAGGGCGATGAGAACAAGGTCACCGCCATCATCCAACGCGCCGCGGTCGCCTTCAGTAAGATCACTGACGCAATGGTCTATCCGTTCAACCTGCCCGCTATCGTGGAATTAGGTACGGCATCCGGTTTCGACTTCGAGCTGATCGACCAGGCAAACCTGGGGCACGAGAAGTTGACCGAGGCGCGTAACCAACTGTTAGGCATGGCGGCGCAACATCCGGATCTGTTGGTAGGGGTACGCCCCAATGGCTTGGAAGATACTCCGCAGTTTAAGCTGGATATCGACCAAGAGAAGGCTCAGTCACTGGGGGTCTCTCTCTCTAATATCAACCAGACTATCTCTGCCGCGATGGGGGGAGCCTACGTCAACGACTTTATCGATCGCGGACGCGTCAAACGGGTCTATGTCCAGGCCGATGCGCCGTACCGTATGTTGCCAAGCGATATCAACAACTGGTATGTCCGCAGCAGCAATGGGCAGATGGTACCGTTCTCCGCCTTCTCCACCTCGCGTTGGGAATACGGTTCGCCACGTCTGGAACGCTATAACGGTTTGCCGTCGATGGAGATCCTGGGTGAGGCCGCACCGGGTAAGAGTACCGGTGAAGCCATGGCGATGATGGAGTCGCTGGTCGCCAAGCTACCGGCAGGTATCGGTTATGACTGGACGGGGATGTCCTACCAGGAACGTCTGTCCGGCAACCAGGCGCCGGCGTTGTACGCCATCTCGCTGATCGTGGTCTTCCTGTGTCTGGCGGCCTTGTACGAGAGCTGGTCTATCCCGTTCTCCGTGATGCTGGTGGTACCGCTCGGCGTGGTGGGGGCGTTACTCGCGACCTCGCTGCGTGGGTTAACCAACGATGTCTACTTCCAGGTGGGTCTGTTGACCACGATCGGTCTGTCGGCGAAGAACGCCATTCTGATCGTCGAGTTCGCCGTCGATCTGATGCACAAGGAAGGCAAGGGCCTTGTCGAGGCCACGCTGGAGGCGGTACGTATGCGTCTACGCCCGATACTGATGACTTCGCTGGCCTTTATCCTCGGGGTTATGCCGCTGGTGATCAGTAACGGTGCCGGTTCCGGCGCTCAGAACGCTGTCGGTACCGGGGTCATGGGGGGCATGGTTTCTGCTACCATCCTGGCTATCTTCTTCGTGCCGGTGTTCTTCGTGGTGGTACGCCGCCGCTTTAGTCGCCGCGATGAAGATATCGAGCACAGCCATCCGGTTGCACCACACGACGGTAAGTAAGCGTCATCACCGTACTAAGGCCGCCCTCTGGGCGGCCTTTTTATCTCCAGGCTATCGCCCTCACCCGATGTAAGACTTAACCGATTGTCACTCGCTCACCTAATTAATATTATTTATATGTCTGCTAATATGCCTGATAAAAATAAAGACATTAGCATGGGTTAACTTTATCTATGGAATGGATGCAGGCTTGTCCACGACCTTATCAGGCGGTATTATTTAAATACTTCCTAACACAAAACTTTTCCCATCGCCCAACAGCTTTGCTATGATAGAAAGGTGACTTAGCATAGCCATTGTACCAAGTTATTGATCATTGCTATATTTCTTAGTACAGGTCAGAGCCTTTAGCTGCGCTAGGAGGCCGGTTATGGATGAGTACACATCTTATCGACATGACATCGCAGAGCTGAAATATCTGTGTGATTCTCTGTATCATCAGGGAATGGATGTCCTGGAAGAGAGCCATCATGGCTGGGTCAGCGATCCGACGGCAATGGTTAATCTTCAGCTCAACGAGTTGATTGAACATATTGCCAACGTAGCGTTGTCATTTAAGATTAAATATCCACAGCATTCGTCCCTTTGCGAAATAGTGGATGATTATCTGGATGAAACCTATGCCTTGTTCAGCGCCTATAGCATCAGTGAGCAGGCGCTCAGGCACTGGTTACGAAGCAAACGCAGGGTAGCGTACTCGCTAGCACATGAAAAGCGTAACGCCGCCTTGCATGTTTAATCCAATATTAGGGTTGTGTAATGACCAAAATCGACTATCTGATGAAGTTGCGTAAGTGCACGTCGCTGGAGACGCTGGAACGCGTGATCGAAAAGAATAAATATGAGCTTTCCAATGATGAGCTAGAAATTTTTTATTCCGCTGCCGATCATCGCTTAGCCGAATTAACTATGAATAAGCTATACGATAAAATTCCGGCCGAAGTCTGGCAATATGTACGCTAAATGCTCTGGGCGTTATTTTATGCAACGCCCTGGCAACATTACTTATAATAATATTAATCTATAATCAATTTTTCTTTATTGTTACCGTCTCCCCCACCCCTTGGGGGGATGTAGTCTGCTGTCTCTCACTCCCTTGACTCTCGCCCCGTGGTGCAGCACTCACCTAACCGACATCTAACGCACCAACTCCGCAAAGCAAAGAATAAAGACGCGAGCTTCAT
>NZ_BAUC01000011.1 GCF_000474215.1 Edwardsiella hoshinae NBRC 105699 = ATCC 33379
GGGGAAGCAGACGTTCACTGGCGTCTGCTTTCTGCTTTTCTATCAATTGGTTATCCCTCTTCAGTCGTTCACTCTCGTCCACTAAAAACCACGCGAAGCCATATCATTTTTATGGTAAAAATATTGATATGCCCGGTTCGATTTCGTTTTTACCAACAAACGAGGGGAAGGTCATGTCACTGACTGATATTAAAGCAAAAAATGCAAAACCTGGACTTCCAGTTGTAGTAGGTGGCTTCAGAGATACCGGCCTCCCGGCAGACATCTTTAACGGTTCGTCCGGCTTCAACCGACTTAATCACAGCGATGATCTGATGCTCAGTAAAACGGACTTTACGCATAGCTATCTCCTTCGTTGGCAGATTGATTATGCCGGATGTTCTCTAAATGTGAATGGCACGATTATACGGGGTACTTACAATCTCAGCTCGCTCACCATCTCACATTATTTAGCAGACCAATACCTTATTGATATAAGTGATTGCCACGATGGGAAATCCCCCCCACATCCCCGATGCAATAATGGCTCACAGGAGTTACTCGCATTTCCCTAGGGGCTGTGGAGGCTTATCAATTATTCCTCATTATATAAATAGCTTCATGTCCATTTTTTCGTGAATAGTCATTATCACTTCATACAGTGCAGCAAAGACACTATCTTCATCTCGTTCACCGAGCTTTGCCCAGAACGCGCCATCATTTCCCCAGTTTCGAGGGATCCTATTTTTCCCTTGTGGATCGAGGTCCCAACTCCACCATGACCAATATTCATTTGATTTATATTGCATATGAGGAAAAAGTTCTGACATGGCTGCTGAAATGTCAGCCGTTTGGCCTTCTTTTTCACTTACTCCTGATATGCCAAAGTACAACCCATTAAAGTTAGTTCGGTCAAACTCCCAGCAAAGACAATAAGTATCACTAGAGCTTAAAGGTATATAAAACCCAGCCCATCGACTAGATGTATCTACATCAGTAAATTTAATTTTTAAATCATATGGAATCAGTTTTTTATTCAGATCTGAAATCAACCTTTCATATAACTTTTTACGCAAACTTTCTATCTGGTTATAAATCAGAAATGCAGACTCTATAGTATAACTATCTTTTTGGATGATTTCAGATAATTCATCATTGGTGTCCACGGCAAACTCTCCATTAATTGATTGATTTATATATTTAATTAGTGACTCAACAAACACTCTGACTGTGCCTGCACGGACGTACAATAAACAATCACCTAACCATCCGATGACATCATGCCAATATATTGTCAGAATGTGTTTTTTCAGAGAGTCTGGCGTATTATTCGGAAGAGTCCATTCTCCGGGTTCATGATTGCATAAGTATATTAATTTCCATGGTCTCCCCAGTTTATTTAGCCATTGTGCATAGTCTCTTAATTGGTTCTCTTGATCCTCAGCCCATGGCTTATTTTCTATAGCGATAACACCTTCTGATGTTGTCAATAAAACATCTATTTTTCTGCCGTTTTCGATAATGACTTCATAATCTACTCAGGCCTTACAAAGGCAATCCATATCAACGATAGGACTATTGTGCCCCCTCTTTTCAATGAGATTGGTAAACCCTTTTAGAAACAATATTGACTGGCCATGACTTTCATTAGGGGATAATAAAAAACATAGATAACGTGAAAGTGCTAGTTCATCATTCTTTAGCCAGTCCATCAGACTGAAATCTGGTGCCAGCTCGGCCTGATAGCGAAATTTCGCTTGACGAGTGACCTCAGCCCAGCGAGCCACATTTTCAAGAAGTACGACTGCCTGCTGCTGTATAACATTCATTTTATTATCCTTTGTACAGATGATACGCGACAGACTAACGCAGTTCATCATTTGGGCAAGCGCAAACTATAAGACATCTGATCAATATCATATAAGAATCGTTTGGAACCTATTGCCAAGCTCGCTCAAGCGGGATCATAAATGGCTAAAAAGTCGCGACGGTTCGGCGGTTATCCCAAACTGTTTATAAATGAGTAAAGTCCAGTCAGAGGAGCCAAATTTAGCGAAGCCCGCTTAGGGAAACTTAGGCGGGCTTTTTGCTTTCTGATCGGTTGTACTGCGGTTTGTCGGCAGCGGATGGTACCTCTTGCCCCCCAATGCGCCATCACTCTGCGCTGATTTCCTATGAAAATGAACTGAAAATCAGCGTATTGTTGTTATTCTAGCCGAACGATCGCCTCCGATGATTTACCGCTTTACAGCTCCACTGACCTTCGCTATGATGCCCGCCGTCAACACGATTCCTCTGTAGTTCAGTCGGTAGAACGGCGGACTGTTAATCCGTATGTCACTGGTTCGAGTCCAGTCAGAGGAGCCAAATTTAGCGAAGCCTGCTTAAGGAAACTTAAGCAGGCTTTTTGCTTTTTGATAGGTTGTGTTGTGGCTCGCTAGCGCCGGATGAAGGATAGCCCTGGCTCCTCGCGCCTCCACCGACCGAGCCCGCCACCGATTCTCGGAAGTAATGGACTGAAAATCATCGAATTGCCGTTATTCTGGCCGAACGATAACATCCCGCTATTTACCGCTTTACAGCTCCACTGACCTTCGCTATGATGCCCGCCATCAATACGATTCCTCTGTAGTTCAGTCGGTAGAACGGCGGACTGTTAATCCGTATGTCACTGGTTCGAGTCCAGTCAGAGGAGCCAAATTTAGAAAAAACCGCTTAAGGAAACTTAAGCGGTTTTTTTGTCTTTATCGCCGACTCGCTAAGCCAAAAGCTGAGTTAAAAAAGGCGGGATCATCGATCTCGCCTCTCTGCTCAGCCAATTTCTGCGAATGCTTACTTCTCGTCTTTGTGCTCGCCTTCGCCCAGTGCTTTCAGCTTTTTAGATAGCTCGCGCCGCTCTTTGGAGAGATCGGCGTTCTTGATGATGTACTCATCGACGCGATCCTCGTAGTTGCCGCGCATGTCGGCGATGATCGCCTGAATCGCTTCAACACTCATGCCCGGCTTGATGTACTCGCTCAGGTTGTCCAACAGCAGCACACGCTTCTGGTTGTCGCGGATTTTCTTTTCGATGTCCGCGATCTCACGCTGGAGCTTGTTCTTGCGGCGGAAGGTACGCACGAATTCCAACACGTTCTGGAACGTCGGCTTGTTTGCATTTTCCATATCAACACACCTTTGCTTAAGTTAAAAAATCAAACCTGGCAGCCCATCGGCTGGCATACAGCGCTCTATTGCTGTTTGTACCATCGACAGGGTGACAAGAACAGCCCATTATCACAATAAAACCGTATGACTGCCGAGTTTTTATGCAACAAACTATGGCGTTACTGTGCACGATGAGTGGGTTCAATGCCGAATCAAGATAAAAAAATCCGGGCCTCTGCGCCCGGATCGATAGAAGCACTGCGATGGACTTAGTCCACCAGCCATTCGGTATGGAACACCCCTTGCCGATCGGTACGCCGGTAGGTGTGGGCCCCGAAGTAGTCGCGCTGCGCCTGGATCAGGTTAGCCGGCAGCACCGCCGAGCGATAGCTGTCGTAATACGTGATGGCGGCAGAGAGGGTCGGCACCGGTATTCCCTGCTGTACGGCGTAGGCGACGACATCGCGCAACGCCTGTTGGTATTCATCGGCGATCGTCTTGAAATACGGCGCCAACAGCAGGTTAGCCAATGCCGGATTAGCAGCATAGGCATCGGTGATTTTCTGTAGGAACTGGGCACGAATGATGCAACCGGCACGGAAAATACGCGCGATCTCACCGAAGTTCAGCGACCAATCGTACTCATCGGAAGCGGCCTTCAACTGCTGGAAGCCCTGAGCGTAAGAGACGATCTTACCCAAGTACAGGGCACGACGAACCTTCTCAGCAAAGGCGGCGCGCTCTGCGGCCGGCAATACCTGCACCTGCGGGCCTGTCAGTACCTGGGCGGCGGCGAGGCGCTGCGTCTTCAGCGAAGAAAGATAGCGGGCAAAAACCGATTCGGTGATCAGGGTCAGCGGAATGCCCAGATCCAACGCACTCTGGCTGGTCCACTTGCCCGTCCCCTTATTGGCCGCCTCGTCCAAGATCACATCGACCAGATAGTTCCCCGCGTCGTCTTTCTTGGCGAAGATATCGGCGGTGATCTCAATCAGATAACTGCTCAGCTCACCACGGTTCCACTCGGCGAAGGTCGCGGCCAGCTCGTCGTTACTCATGCCGACGGCATGCTTCAACAGAGCATAGGCTTCGGCGATCAATTGCATGTCGCCGTATTCGATACCGTTATGCACCATCTTCACATAGTGCCCGGCGCCGTCCGGCCCGATGTAGCTCACACAGGCCTCGCCATCTTCGGCGACGGCGGCGATGTTACGCAGGATCGGCGCTACCAGCTCGTAGGCCTCCTTCTGTCCGCCGGGCATGATGGATGGCCCCTTCAGCGCGCCCTCCTCACCACCGGAGACACCGGTACCGATAAAATTAAAGCCCTGCGCCGACAGCTCGCGATTACGGCGGATAGTATCCTGGAAGAAAGTGTTGCCGCCATCGATCAGGATGTCTCCCGGTTCCAGATAGGGGGTCAACGAGGCGATGGTCTTGTCCGTCCCCTCGCCCGCCTTCACCATCAGCAGAATGCGACGCGGCGTCTCTAACGAGGCGACAAATTCGGGAATCGAATGGTAAGGCACCAGTTTCCGTCCCGGATTCTGCGCCATCACCTCATCGGTTTTCTCGGGTGAACGGTTGAAGATAGAGACGCTATAACCGCGACTTTCGATGTTCAGCGCCAGATTCCGCCCCATGACCGCCATTCCCACGACGCCGATTTGTTGTTTGGACATGACAAACTCCTGTGTAACCAATACCGACTGTGTCAAACACACAGCATAAATGTAGGTATTATGTTAACTCAGGTTTGCAGTTCAGGGATATCGATTGCTGCCATCGTTCGGCGGGTGATGGCACGGATTGACTCTCGCGGCGAAGCCAGTCAGCAAAAAGCACAGCCCCGGCATCAAGGCCGGGGCTGTGAATCAATCATAAAAGAATAGCGAATTACTGCTGATAATAATTACGATACCAGTCGACAAAAGCCTGCACTCCGGCCTTTACCCCAACCTGAGGGCGATAACCGGTCACCGCGAACAGATCCTCGGTGTCGGCATAGGTCTGGTAGACATCCCCCGGTTGCATCGGCATAAAGTTCTTCAGCGCCTCGATGCCTAGCGCCTCTTCCAGCGCGGTGATGTAATCCATCAGCCGTACCGGGCTACCGTGGCCGATGTTATAAATACGGTAAGGGGCGGAACTGGCCGCCGGTGAGTCCTGCTCCACGCGCCAATCGTGATTGGCTTGCGGAATCACCTCCATGATGCGCAATACGCCTTCGACGATATCGTCGATGTAGGTGAAGTCACGCTGCATATCGCCATGGTTGTAGATGTCGATCGGTTGACCCGCCAGCATGTTCTTGGTGAATTTGAACAACGCCATATCAGGACGGCCCCACGGCCCATAGACGGTAAAGAAACGCAGGCCAGTGGTCGGCAGGCCGTACAGGTGGGAGTAAGAGTGCGCCATCAGTTCGTTAGACTTCTTGGTGGCGGCATACAGCGAAACGGGATGGTCGACGCGATCGCCGGTCGAGAACGGCACCTTGTTGTTCAGGCCATACACCGAGCTGGAGGAGGCGTAGACCAGATGACCGACCTTACCGTGTCGGCACCCTTCCAGCACGTTAACGTGCCCCAACAGGTTGCTCTGAGCATAGCTCAAGGGATTGGTCAGGGAGTAACGGACCCCGGCCTGCGCCGCCAGATGCACCACACGGTCGAAATGGGTCGCGCCGAACAACGCCGCCATCGCCACACTGTCGGCGATGTCGATAGGATGGTAGGTGAAGGCGGCATTAGCCTGAAGCGGCGCTAAACGTGCCTGCTTCAGCGATACATCGTAATAGTCATTCAGGTTGTCGATACCTTCGACCTGATGTCCCGCCGCCAGCAGACGACCACACAGATTGGCACCGATAAAGCCGGCGCAGCCGGTCACTAAAATACGCATAAATTATCCCATCAAAAGTCCACCTGACGAGCTTGGAACCACAATAGCGCGCACGCCCTAAGGCGTGCGCGGCAGGCGGAGGTGAGTTAGCCGATTTCAATGGCGCTATGCTAACCTCGACAGCCGGTATTGTCTTACAAAATTTGTCGGTAAGGGTTAGTCATTACCGAAAATATCGCGGGTGTAGACCTTGTCGGCGACATCATCCAGCTCCGGCGCCATACGGTTAGAGATGATCACATCCGACATCGCCTTGAACTGCTCCAGATCGCGGATCACCTCGGAATGGAAGAAGCTCTCCTCCTTCATCACCGGTTCAAAGATCACCACCTTGATGCCCTTGGCCTTGATACGCTTCATGATCCCCTGAATCGAGGAGGCGCGGAAGTTATCCGAGCCGCTCTTCATGATCAGGCGATAGACCCCCACCACCTGCGGATTACGCGCGATGATCGAGTCGGCAATAAAATCTTTACGCGTACGGTTGGCCTCGACGATCGCCTGGATCAGGTTGTTCGGTACCGACGAGTAGTTAGCCAGCAGCTGCTTGGTGTCCTTCGGCAGGCAGTAGCCACCATAACCGAAGGAGGGGTTGTTGTAATGATTACCGATGCGCGGATCGAGGCTCACCCCTTCGATGATTTGGCGGCTATTCAGCCCCAAGGACTCGGCGTAGCTGTCCAGCTCGTTGAAGTAGGCCACACGCATCGCCAGGTAGGTGTTAGCGAATAGTTTAATCGCCTCCGCCTCGGTAGAGTCGGTGAACAGGGTCGGGATATTCTGCTTAATCGCCCCCTCCTGTAGCAAGGCGGCAAAACGCTCGGCGCGCTCGGAGCGTTCGCCGACCACGATACGCGACGGATGCAGGTTGTCATACAGCGCCCGCCCCTCACGCAAAAACTCCGGCGAGAAGATCAGGTTGTCAATGCCGAGACGTTCGCGCAGTTGCTGGGTGAAACCGACCGGGATGGTTGACTTGATGATCATCACCGCCGCTGGGTTCACCGCCAGCACGTCACGCACCACCGCTTCGACGCTACTGGTATTGAAGTAGTTGGTCTTCGGATCGTAATCCGTTGGCGTTGCGATGATCACGAAGTCAGCGCCACGGTACGCTTCATCCTTATCCAGGGTGGCGCGGAAATTTAAGGAACGCGTCGTGAGGTACTCCTGGATTTCCTTATCCACGATGGGTGACTCATGCCGGTTGAGCATCTCAACCTTCTCCGGCACGATATCCAGCGCCACCACCTCATGATGCTGCGCCAACAAAATCCCGTTGGACAGGCCAACATAGCCCGTACCGCTAATCGCAATTTTCATCATATGCCTTTATATTTTTAATTGAAAACTCAACCCTTGTATCCATTGGGGTTCTGCTGTTGCCAACGCCAGGTATCGGCCATCATCGCCTCCAGGCCATACTGCGCACGCCACCCCAACTCTTGCGCCGCCAAGGCAGGATCGGACCAACACTCGGCGATATCACCAGCGCGACGCGGCACGACACGATAAGGAATGGTCACCCCGGCGCTACGCTCAAACGCCGCCACGATATCCAGCACCGAGTAACCAATGCCCGTGCCGAGATTATACACTTTATAGTTACTTCCCTCATCGCGATGGTCCAGCGCCGCCAGATGACCAGTTGCCAGATCCATCACATGGATATAGTCACGCACCCCAGTACCATCGTGAGTCGGATAGTCGTTGCCGAATACCGATAGGCAACTCAGTTTCCCCACTGCCACCTGGGCGACATAGGGGATGAGATTATTGGGAATGCCGTTAGGATCTTCACCGATTAAGCCAGAGGGATGGGCGCCAACGGGATTAAAATAACGCAGCGCGGTAATGCGCATCTCTGGCGCCGCCGCGGCCAGATCCTGGAGGATCTGCTCGACCATCAACTTGGAGGTGCCATAAGGATTGGTGGTGCCGCCGATGCGGCTCGTCTCCCGTAATGGCACCGATTCTGGATCGCCATACACCGTCGCCGAGGAGCTAAAGATAAACCCCGGAACTCCGGCATGGCGCATCTCGTCGAGCAACACCAGAGTACCGCCGACATTATTGTCATAATACGCTAATGGCTGCACCACCGATTCACCGACCGCCTTCAGGCCGGCAAAGTGGATCACATCGCTGATGCGATGCTGAGCAAAAATGTGCTGAAGCAACGCCCGATCACGCACATCGCCGCGATAAAGCTGGGGCTGACGCCCACAGATCTGCGCGACGCGCGCCAAGGCCTGCGGTGAGGCATTAACAAAGTTATCCAGCACCACCACCTCATCGCCACGCGAGAGCAGCGCCAGTACCGTATGAGAGCCAATATAACCGGCCCCGCCAGTCACCAAAATCGCCATATTACAAGTATCCTAAATTAATCGATGCGTTGTTGAAGGTCACGTAACCAGGCGCGAAAAGCTTCTCCCTGCTGTGAATGGCTGAGACCACCGGCGACAAAGGCCTCGGCATAGCCCAGCTTCTCGCCGCAGTCATAAGATTGCCCAACCTGACGGTAGGCCTCTACCGGGCGGTGTTGCAACAGGGTAGCGATGGCATCGGAGAGCTGAATACGCTCCCAGGCGCCGAAACCGGTCGCCGCCAGGATCGGCCAAATAGCCGCGGAGAGCACATAACGTCCGACCGCCGACAGATCGGACTGGTATTTTTCCGCATCTTCCGGCTTCTCCACTATCGAGGTCATACGGGCACGCTGCCCCGGCTCCAACACCTCATCAGCACAGTTGATCACCGAGTATTCCGGCAGCACCTCTAACGGCATCGGCTGCACCAAGACCTGGCTACGACCACTCTCCTCGAAACGCTTGACCATCGCCGCCAGGTTCTGGGTAGCGGGATCGAAGGTGCTGGTATCTAACCAGATATCCGGCAACGCCACAATAAAGGGATGCTCCCCCACCAGAGGACGAGCGCAGAGGATAGCATGCCCCAATCCCAGCGGCTTATGCTGGCGTACACTGTTGATGGTCACCCCCGGCGGGCAGATAGAGCGCACCTCATCCAGCAGTTGGCGCTTGACGCGCGCCTCGAGCAACGCCTCCAACTCGAAGGAGGTGTCGAAGTGGTTCTCGATGGCATTCTTAGAGGAGTGGGTTACCAGGATAATCTCTTTTACCCCCGCCTGGACACACTCGTGTACCACTTTCTGAATCAGCGGATTATCGACGATCGGCAACATCTCTTTCGGGATGGCCTTGGTGGCCGGCAACATCTTCATCCCCAGCCCGGCGACGGGGATTACGGCTTTAAGTGTGGTCATATAATAGCCTCAATACATATACAATTAATATATAATCGGGGTAAATGCCATATTAAATACTTATTGAATAAAATAGCACATTTTAATTCAATTGTTGATGCTTCGGGCTGAAATTTTATCAAACAATTGTCACGCATATATGAAATATAGAAATCAATCATGCCAACAAACTATAACAATTAATTACTAGCTACAGACACGTTTAAAAGTACGTATCATATCTGCAGCCAAATGCTCTCGACTATAATTCGAAGCAGCATTTATGCCACAAACTCTAACATCCTGATAAAGATCTTCATTTGAATATAGTTTTAATATGGCTTCAGCAATCTGCTTAGGATTCTCACTTTCAACAACAATCCCAGAGTTTGTATCACGTATAATTGAAGTTGCCTCACCCTCAGGGACACTCATTATAGTTGGTATTCCCATAGCCATACATTCAAATATCTTTGATGGGATAACAGTTTTAAACAAATCATTATTAACTAATGGGACTAATGACACATCACACAACGACCACAGTTTTGGCATCATCTCTTTAGGCTGACGTTCAATTAAAACTATATTTTTTAATTTTCTTTTTTCAACGAGTTCGACAATTTTTTTTCTTTCTGCCCCCCCTCCCGCAAATACAATACGTATATCATCATACTCCTGTAGAATTTCCGCAACATCAATAATACATTCTAAGCCTTGAGCCATTCCATGAGTACCAATATAACCAGCAACAAACTTCCTCTCTAAAGCATACTCTTTCAAAAAATGAATATCTTTCTTTGCTTGAGGTTCATATTTGTCAAGATCAACACCATTTAAAATAACATCTATTTTATCCCCATCAACTCCTCGTGCTATTAACTCTCTTTTAAAAGCATGTGTAACAGAAATAATAGCACTAGCTCTACGATATAAAAAAAGTTCTACTTTCTCTAGAAAACGAATTGCAAAACCATCCTTCATTGCTCCAACAGCAGTTATAGATGCAGGCCAAATATCACGAAGTTCAAAAACAAATGGTTTTCTACGGATGGCTGACAATGCCCATCCGGCACAAGCACAAAAAAACTGCGGGGATGTTGCGACAATAACATCAGGTTTCTTTTGAAAAAGCCCAGCAATGAAACCAGTCACCATAAATGACATATAATCCATAATGCGCTTAGTAAAGCCTTCATTTGCAGTAATATATGTTTTTACTCTTATCACATTAATTCCATCAATAACCTCACTCTGATACCAGCAATTTTTATAACCATCAAAAATTTTTCCCTCTGGAAAATTTGGAACACAAGTAATAATAGTTACTTGGTGACCACTTCTTATCCATCTAATGGCATGCTCATATGTCCTAGTAGCCGGTGCGTTTCCTTCTGGAGGAAAGTTATCAGTTAAAAACAGAATATGCAAAACTAGTACCTCACTATTAAATTGATAATGGAACCTTCAGTTTTTATTACTAATTTTTTATTTGATATGCTTATACCAAACTCAGGATGCCATGTGCTTGACTGTATCTCTATTTTAATATTAGATTCAACCTGAATTTTTTGACCTGATGATAACGTCAACTGCACCACATTCTCTAACTGCTCTACATGAACGTCTGGATGAAGATGATAATAAGCAGTCGCATAAGAAAACTGACCGACTAGATTATCAGTAATTATTATTTTATTATCAAAAAAACTCCACTCTCTCAAATGATCTACTCGACCAGGAAGCCTTTTATATCCATCATGACCACATGAAATAGTTAAACAATCATCATAACTAATAATTGGGTTACTTGGATAGGCACGACGAGCTACTCTAAACCCTCCCCAGACTTCAGATGAATCTTTACCATCCACCTCCACAGTATTATGACTTTGTGTTTTTCTTTGTCTAAGCCTTTCTTGCCCCAAACCATAAACACTAGTTCCACTATTTACAAACACTCGCAACCCAAAAAAACTCATTTCAAATGAAAGAGTATCAGCATGCGCATGACCAGGAATATAATCTGGGCCAACCTTTGCCAAATCTAAAATAGCCTTAACATTTTGACTCACTACAGAAACATATCCGGAATCGTAAAGATGCTTATATGTAAATTGAGTTGTTGGTACCATCCCCACATCAGAGATGTTAATCCCAAGAGCTTTAGCATATGCGTAAATATCATCCATAGACGGTGCGACTTTCATAGCCGAATCATTAAAAAATGAAATCTCCCCATCAGGATGACTCATATGCTTACCCCATTGAATCATACTATTAATTATGTTTAGCCATTTTCTTCTCCGCTTTACCATAAAGTCATATGGATACACACTTGATAAATTATACAAATCAAGAAGATCGGAAAGAATAATGTTATGATACATTGGACTCAATTCAAAATAGCCACCATCAGGAAGTATTTGCTCTGTAATTTCCTTATCAAGGATAGATAATCCTTTTTTTATCCAAAAATTTGCTCGTTCCCCATCAAAAAACAAACCAGCAAATAATAAAGCCTTGGCATTGGAAAATAAATGATTACCTAACAAATGATATTCCAATTGCTGTTCCAATGCATTAGCTTGTTGATAAAGGCTCTCTAAATAATAATAGGGGTATGTTTTTAAGTGTAAAAAATACTTAATCCAATTAACTACTCTTAATGATATTGGATAGGGCTCCCAGCCATTACCATAAAAGGGTGGATTTTCTTGTATCCAAGATTCTATTAAAGAATTAAGCTGACTTGTTTTTAATAACGAACCAGTAGAATTTAAATCATTAAAGTAATGTAAGTTATATAACCAGAGTTTATCTAAACACTCATCATTCCATGATGCTATTTCGTGTCTTACATTGAGGAAAAAAAAACACCTACTCCCTAGATAACCAGGTTTATTTATCTCATATCTTATTAACCTCCCTGAGCTCTCTCTTAGAGAAATTTCGTCTTTGCATAATTTAACCCTCTTAAATTTTTTTTTAATCCTACCAACTACCTGAGAAATCTTCAAATACTTCAAAGTATGATAATACAATAAAAATATATTCATAAATACACATTAACTTTAGATGAATAATTTAAGCAATTCTCTTCATAGAGAGAGTTTAAATAAAAACGCTTCCATATTGAACCATTCAAATAAAATATCTTACATGAAATGCTATGAAAATAATAATAATTATTGACATGGTTTTACTTAGTTAATAACTCAATTTCTTTATCTAAAGTTTTACTATTAGAAAACCTAGACGTATTTCTCATAAAAGAAGGAAAGTTGTCCAATAAAACCTTTGTATTAATAACATCCCATTCTTTAGAGTTATCTAATAAGAAAACATTATCAAAATCTGAAAACATTTCTAAATTAACAGTTATATCACTAGTGATTACAGGTATACCAAATGTTGCCATTTCACAAACCATAACACCTTGCGCATCACATCGCGTAGGCATAATAGCTGCCCGATATTTATTCAAAACATCAGGAATATCATCTTGTCTAAGATAAGAATTAATTACAGTTACATTTTTAGGAAGGTCATAATAATTAAAATAGTCACCTTTCCCGTATAAATGAAAAGTATTAGCCGGGTTATTTCTTGCCATTTTCAGTACTAAATCAATTGCATATTTTGACAAGTCAAAACTTCTGATTGTAATAAAATCAGCAACCTTTTCCGTTTTTCCAGAAAAACCTCGCTCAAAAAATACATAGTTCAATGGATTATTGATGATATGAAAGTTAACTTTTAGTTTTTTTAATGAGATTACGTTTTTTTCAAACATTGCTCTCATCCAATCACTAACAAAAACAATATCAATATTTTTATTTTTCTCTAAGAAGTTCCTCATCACCTTAAACTTAAATAAGTCATAAATATTTCTAACCCATCTTTTCCAAAAACTCCCCTTCATAAAATCATATGGCTTGGGATAATCAAAATTTATCCACATTGATTCAGAACCATGCATAAAAAGTATCTTCTGTACATTCAAACAGTATTTACTCAAAAATGGAATATGGTTCCTAATATTAGGGGAATGGCTAACCACCTTAAAGTAATATTTTTTATTCAACCGAGATATAGCTTTTGCTCGATTTATTACACTTACCCCCTCAAACACATAGTCTTCTTCATTACCAAAGACTAAAACATCAACATTAATATTGTTTTTAATATAATATTTATTTCTTGTATGTGCCCAAGAACAATTATACAGATTATTTTCTGATGGATAACCACTCATTAAAACTAAAATATTCAACTTATCTCCTAATGATTTTCATCCTAAAAATTAATGAAAATAAAGTAAAAATGAAGCCTGTAATGAGAAGAATAATGAAGCCGTTATATACTGCACCTCTAGCTATATAAAAGCCAACTACTGAAAAAACACCAAACAAAATAAATCCAAACCTGAATTTTCGCAAAAGTAAATCAAGACATGTAAATAACATTGCGTATAACAGTGAGAAAAATAGCCACCCTACATATTTTTGATTTAATATACTATCACCAATAGCTGTTACATGTAGAGAGCCAGACACTCCCATAACACCCGTTTTTTCATTCCAGAGTATATGCGATAATTCTTTAGGTTTTTCAAATGGCAATATTACTGACGGTATAGGTAATAAACTAAGCCGAAGAATAGTTGGAAATGGAGTTTCATCGTCAACTCCTCCCTTTCCAACAAAAAAGTACAATGTTTTTACTAGTTCAAATTCACCACGGTCAAATTCAAACTCAACATTAGAGTGACTAATTTTCTCTATAGAACCTATATGTCGAATATCTCTTGCTGCTGAGTATAGCATAAAAAAAACGCCAATTAACAACAAGCCAGTCAAAACAAATCTACAATTTATTTTCTTATGAAGAATATAATATATTATAGCAGGCCCAAATAATGTAACTAAATAGTTTCTTGTCTTCAACACAAAAACAACATAGAGTGTTATAATCACTATCAAGGGTATATATTTTTTTCTATCATATTTTATGATCATCAGCGTCAATGATGAACTTATAAAAAATAAAAACCCTCCAAGCAAATCAATATAACTTGCTTGCTCTCGCCATTCAGACCATGAAGAAATCATCATTGACTTAATACTAAAATTGAATCCATACATAGATATAAGCAGAAAAATAACCAGGCATACTGTAGATATTTTTATTTGTATTGATATATCATTATCCGAATTATTTATATTAATCTGAGATATTCTTTTATTTATAAGATATGTAAAGGCCAGTCTTGAAATTGAATAAGACAATAAAAACAATGTTCCACACAGAGTAACTATTAATATAGTGTCAGTCGAATATTCTTTACCTAATAAAGAATAACCTATATTAGGCAATGTAAAAACCAATAATGTAGCAGAAGAGAATGAAAAAAACGGACTTTTTATTTTATAATCTATATATATAGATATAAAATTTACCAATAATAGTGGAAGCATCAGAGCAAAAATCATCAAAGATTAAATCCTTGTAGTTTATCAATCATATGAACCACATGAGTGCAACTATTATCTGAGCCAACAATCCAACTCCCAATAGTCGCCCTATCAATAAACATAGTACTTTTTTTTCCGCATCAGAATCATTCCTATCAATTGAAATTGATATTTTTGGTTCAATATAAAATGTTAACAATACAGTAGCAAAGGCATTTATTAGACCTGAAAGCTGTCCAATTGATGACCTATGTTCATAGAAGTTCAACGCTGCAAAAAAAGAAAGATAAACACCAATTGCATAAGTCCCAAATACAACGCTTGATATTAAAATCAATTTTCTAGCTTCTTTCTCTCCTCTGATATACTTATACATACTATAAACTTCACAGTATGTTTTTTCTCTTTTAATAAACCCAACTAAAATAGATTTGATTAGCGAGCCATTATTGGAATATAAATCTATCACATTGATAAAATAAGAAATTATATACTTCCTACAAAAATAGGATAATAAACAAAGTAATGTAGCTACCAGAAGAGACGAGTGAACCATAAATAAATATTGATATTTTGTTACTTGATAGTCGACAATCAATCCAATCATTGGCATCATTGCAACAAAACCAAATCGCGTCAAAACAAACGTACTCTGTTGTAATGTATAACTTATAACTTTACTTCCCGTGACTATCCCTGCCACCCGACTTAAAAAACTAGAATATTCTAAAAAATGGATCAATCCATATATTATAGGAATAATAATTAATGTATAATAAATCAATTGTTTCATAATAGGGAATGGCACATAATGTGCCAAACCTCCTCTTCTACACCCAAATACCTTTCGTATCAATAACGATGCCGTTATTCACACTCTTACCTTTAAACTCTTTATGATCAACTAATAGCAAATGAATATCAGCATGTTGCATTGCAAAGTTAAGGTCTACCAATTCTATATTATTTAACTTAGGTGGTACAGTATGAATATTTGGTTCAACAGCAATGACTCTACCCGGATGAAATTCAGAAATCGCTTTTGTAACTTGCATAGCGGGGCTTTCACGCAAATCATCAATATCAGCTTTAAACGCTAATCCATAACAAGCGATAGTCACTTCATCTATCTTTTTATTTTTATTCACAAGTAAAAAATCAGCTAAAGCCTGTTTAACTTTACTTATCACCCAGTCAGGCTTACTATCATTAACCATTCGAGCTGTATGGATAATTTTGGCTTCATTAGGTGTTTTAGATACGATGAACCAAGGATCTACAGCAATGCAATGACCGCCAACACCGGGTCCTGGCTGTAGGATATTCACACGGGGATGGCGATTAGAGAGAGATATTAGTTCCCATACATTGATATCTAACTCTGAACAGATCATAGAAAGTTCATTAGCAAATGCTATTTGAACATCGCGAAAACTATTCTCTGTTAATTTAGCCATCTCAGCAGTACGAGTATTAGTAATTACGCAATCACCCTCTACAAAAGTTTTATAGAGTTCTACTGCACGTAAGGAACAACGCTCAGACATACCACCAATAACGCGGTCATTTGTTACAAGTTCCTGGACAACCTTACCAGGTAAAACTCGCTCTGGACAATAGGCAATATTGATATCTGATTTATCTCCAGCATCTTGAGGGAAAGAAAGATCTGGACGCAACTCTTTCATCCATATAGCCATTTGCTCTGTTGTACCAACAGGCGATGTTGACTCTAAGATAACAAGATCGCCCTTCTTTAAAATTGGGGAAATCGCTTTAGTAGCCTCTGCTATAAAAGAAAGATCTGGCGCAGGAATTTCATTTTTACTGCAGGGAAGAAATGGCGTTGGAACTGCAATCAAAAATGCATCTGCAGGCTCTGGTTTTATAACAGCTTTCAGATAACCTTCCTCGACAGCTGTTTGAACAACCACATCTAATTCAGGCTCTACAATATGTATTTTACCTTGATTAATTGTCTCTATAGCATGCTTATTGACATCGACACCAATTACTTTTTTCTTTTTTGATGCAAACATCGCTGCAGTCGGCAAGCCTATATAACCAAGGCCAATAACTGAAATAGTCTTAAAAGACATTTTTAACATCCTTCTTCATGTAATAGTTTATTAATAATTCGAGCGCAAGATTTTCCATCACCATAAGGATTATGAGAGAAACTCATTGCATCATATGCTGACTTACTAGTAAGTAATTCATCAATATTACGAGTAATAGAAGATACCTCTGTACCGACTAATCTCACAGTGCCTGCAGCGACTGCCTCTGGACGCTCTGTTGTATCTCGCATAACAAGAATAGGTTTACCAAATGAAGGAGCCTCTTCTTGTATGCCACCAGAGTCTGTCAAAATTATATTTGACCGACTCATTAAATAAACGAATGGGAGATACTGCTGTGGGTCAATAAGATAAATATTATCATATCCAGTAAGAATTCGGCTGACCGGCTCACGTACATTTGGATTTAAATGAACAGGATAGACTATTTGTATGTTAGGGTTTTTTTGTGCTGTTAGAGCTAATGCCTGACAAATATTCTCGAAACCGTCACCGAAATTTTCTCTACGATGGCCTGTTACTAATATCATTTTCTTATCTGATTCAAGAAATGAAAACTTTGAATCTAACTCTTTCTTTAGATTATTATTTTTTTCTATTTTGTTTTTTATTATTAATAATGCATCAATTACTGTGTTCCCAGTAACTGTTATTGCGGAGCTAGAAACACCCTCATTCAAAAGATTTTTTTTAGATATTTCTGTAGGAGCAAAATGGTACTTAGCTAAAGCAGTTGTTAATTTCCTATTACCTTCCTCTGGCCATGGTGAATAAATATTTCCAGTCCGTAAACCTGCCTCGACATGTCCGATTGCTATTTTCTCATAATATGCAGCAAGACTTGCTGCAAATGTTGTTGCTGTATCACCATGGACAAGCATAACATCAGGTTTAAAATCTTGGAGTATAGGTTTTAAATTAAGAACAATTGAAGCTGTAACATCATTAAGAGTCTGGCCAGATTTCATAATATTTAAATCATAATCTGGTGTAATATTAAAAACCTCTAAAACCTGATCAAGCATCTCACGATGCTGCGCTGTAACACAAACTCTTGCATCAAAACGCCCATCAATATTTAATGCATGAACGAGAGGTGCCATCTTAATAGCTTCTGGACGAGTTCCAAAAACAGTCAGTATACGTTTTTTTGTCATTACACAAACCTTATATCCAACATTAAATTCCATAAAAATGTGATAGGTAGTAAATTTCACTTAAAGTGAAAAAACAATCAATAACATTATCATGTCAATCCATATTATATATATTTACCCTCATATAACCAGTTCTTTTAAATGGTATGCATCTATAGTCACACAATACACCAACAAACAATATATTATTTAACGCTAAACAACATAATTAATGGTAAATTAAGCTATGTTAATATATCTTTCATTAAATCTAAAACTGAACCACTCAAATAACACAATATTATTATGCTTTTATTTTAGATACGCTACCGCCCTTGGCTCTACAGCTACCAATGCACTGACCGCTCACCCATCATCCCGCTTACCTGGCTCATACCTGAGTCGCGCCACATAATAATGTTTATCATAACGTCATGTTAGTGACTGTTCGCTCCCTCATTATCCAGTAGGGTTAACACAACGCCCCACACGCCAACCTAGCCAAAAGTACAGTGCCAGATTTTTATCCTTCTCGCCTGTGCGAGGCAAGATGAAAAGCTAAATCTTACTAAATTTTCCAGAATCGATTGTTTTTTGACTCCAAAAGCCTGCTCAATTAATCTTCATACCACATGATTTTTCTGCTTACCGCTCAACAGACAATAGATTAATGGCTTAATATATCAGATGAAATATAGGAAAACTGAATATTCTCTCTTAAATATGCGCTGGTATCGGCGTCCGCAGCCCCTCCTACTGACGCTCATACTATGAAACAAAAAAGGCAGGCCATTGGCCTGCCCTTTCCCATCGCATATGCGCTTAGCGGTGTAGCGGCACCATAAACTCGGTGGCGACGATCACTACCACCAGGCCGACCAGCACCGGCACCGAGGTACGCTTCACCACCTCGAAGGGCGAGATCTTCGCCATCCCGGAGACCGCGACCACCACGCCGGAGACCGGTGATAAGGTACGACCCAAATTGGAGGCTTGCAACATCGGAATGGTCAAGTAGGCCGGGTTGATGCCCATCTGGCCGGACAGCTTCGGAATCAGTTCGACAAAGGCGTAGAACGGCGCGTTGCCGGAGCCAGTGGTCATCGCCGCCAGCATGGTGATCACCACCAGTACCAGCATCATGATGATGCCGCCGGTGCCGAAGGATTGTGCCAGCTCGATCAGGCTGCTGATAAAGCCGACGGTGCTTAACCCTTGGGCGAAGACGCCGGCAGCCACCAACAGCATCACCACGTTGGCGAAGGCGTCCGCCATGCCACGGTAGGCAACCTCCAGCCCGCCATACACCTTTTTGGCATCGAAACTGCGCAAAAACTCGAGGATAGCGCCCAACAGGATACAAATCACCAGCACACTGATAATGTGCAGATGTGGCCCCCACTTACCGTCGAATACCAACACCCCAATGATCGGAGTAAACGGCAAAATGGCGTAAAACGCGGGGGATTTAGTCGTGATCTCACTCACATCCAGCATCTCGTGCTGTACCTGTTCTTTGCTATCCAGATAGCGTTGCCAGAAGTAGTGGGCGATGGCCATACAAACGATGGCGATCAGCGAGATCGGCAATGTAGTCTTGAAGGCGAAGTCGATCAACGGCATCTCAGAAGCCTTGGCTGCCAGAATCACGTCACCGGAGGTCGGTGCCAGAATAATCGCTGCCGGTGAGGCGCAGATCGCCGCCGCCGCGCCACGGCTGATGCCGACGTTGACCATCACCGGGAACAGCGTCGCCATCAGCAGTACCCCGAGCCCGGTGGCAGAGGAGACCGCTAACGACATCAGGCAAGCGACAAAGTAAGCCGCGATCATCAAAATATAAGGAGAGTTAATATAACGCAGTGGCCGTGAGGCCAGTTTGACCACGACATCATTGGCCCCTATATGGGTCATATAGGCGGCAAAACCACACAGCATCATGATCATCATGCCAAGGTTACCGCCGCGGCTCATCAGCAATACCTTGACATATTCGACGATGTCGGTCGCGCGCCAGCCCGTTGACTTGTCACCGGCCGGCAAGACATCGTGCCCCATCAGCGCGCTGATGATCAGCAACAGTAAGCCACCGGTCATCAGCACTCCGGTCGCGGAGTAGCCTTTGATAATATAACGGCCGACACCAACGGCGACCACAATCCCAATCAATAACTCAAGCATAGTGTTCCTCAGTAGGTATACGCAGGCGTTACGCCTGGTAAGCTGACATTCTTTCTGTCTTTATTGGTCATCCATTCCCTTTGATAGCGTGAAACTCCAGCACTGTGCCCAAACGGTAAGATTATTTTACTGATATCGGTCAAGTTTTTCCGAAGTGAAATGAGCAGCGGCGGGGAGAGTGTGAGCCAGGATATATTTTTATACTGAATACTCCCCGCACCATGAGGCACGGGGAGGCGCAGACACACGTGTCTTTCAGCGGCAAGACTAACGCCGTTTCAACCAATTTTTCAGCGCATCGCGCGCCTCTTGCTCCAGCGAACCACGCAATGCCTGCTCGACATTCAGTTGGTAATTGAGTTGCTGCCAATCGCCGTAGATATGCAGCGGAATGCGTACCTGTTGCAACAGCGTCACCAGCTCGTTGTGCCCGCTCCAGCCTTGCAATACGCGTACCCCCAAGTTGATATCGCAGCGCTGATTCGCCAGATCGACGCTACCGTTGCCGTTCAGATCCAACAGCGCTGATTGTCCGCTCAAGCGGTTCAACGTCAATCGGCCATCGCGGAGCGCCGCCTCGGCGCGCAGGGAATGGAAGGTGGTGAAGGTATCTAGCCGCTCGTCAGCCTGCACGCCGCGTTGGCTGCGCGTCACCGCCTGCTGCACCAGTTGCGCGATATTTAACCCCTCTAGGCGTGCATCGTCGAGGGTGAGCATGCCGTCCCCCTGCCACTGGCGCAGCAGCGAGGCGGGGGCCAAACCGCTACCGCGCAGGCTAGCCTCCAGCGACAAACGGCCGGAGATAAATTCCGGCAAGGCGAACGCCTTCAGCACAGGCTGTAGAGCGATCTGTTGCAGACGCGGTTGTAATGTCACGCGCGGCGCTTGGTCGGCCTGGCTCTGCAACGTACCGCTAACGGCGAAGCTCCCCTTACCGATGTGCCCATTTAGGCGCGTCAGCTCTCCTTGGCCCCGCCGGTTACTGGCCTGCAAATCGAAACCGTCAATCGTCAGACCATGATAAGTCAGCTGGTTAGCCTGAATGCTCAACGCCGCGCTGAAGTCACGCAGGAAAGCCAGGTTATCATTCTGCATCGGGGCCGAAACCTGCGATACCACCGGCGATGGCGGTGGCGTCACCGCCTCATCTTGACCGGATGTTGTGCTCCCCCCCTGCCAGCCACTCAACATATCCCAATTGAGCTTATCGGCGCGCAACGTCACCCGGTAGTCAGGATTGGCTCCCAGCGTCCCCTGGATTTCGCCGTGCAGTTGGCTCTCATTAGCGCTCAGCGTCAGTCCGCTCAGTGTGACCGTTGCTGGCGCCGCTTGGTAACTCAGAATGGTACTCCCCTGCCCAGCGATCCCCGCCGCCGGCAAACCGGCGCCACTATAGTGATAGTCGAAATGGCTGATCTGCGCCCGATACTGTTGCGGGTAATGGCGCAAATCGACATTAGCCTCCAGATTGACCAGGAGATCGCGCTGATCGCGGTTAATGCGGCTGGAAAAACTCAGTTGCACTTGACGTTGAGCGTTTTGATCGAGGTATAGCTGGATATCACGCAGGTTAATCGGCTCACTGTCGGCAGGCTGCCAGATGACCAGACTATCCTCCACCTTGACCTTCTGGATGTTCAAACGCCAAGCCATGTCGCTGATGGCCTCGCCGCGCGCCACCGGTGAGCTGGGCGCACTAATGACCTGTTGCGGTTCGCTATCGGGAGTAAGGCGGATCACCGCCCCTTTCAGCATCACCTGACGCACGTCCAATTGATGGGAGAGCAGCGGCCAGAGGCGCACATCCAGACGCATGTTATCCGCGCTGATCACCGGCTGTAACGCCCCGTCGGCGCGTAGCGACATATGATCGCTGAGGATGCTCAACTGCGGCCAGACACGCCAGCGTAAATCGCCATCCAGTGTCAGGGTGTAGCCGGTACGCTGTTGCACCTGCTTAACCATATAGGCGCGGAAATCGTTGGGGTCGATCAACAGCAGCAACGCACTGAGCCCCGCCGTCACCACCACCAGCAGGATCATCAACGTGGTAAGAAGTCGTCTCATGCCATCCTCAGTCTGACTCGTCCGTTACAGCCCTGCGGCTCAGTCCTTATCGATCCGGCTGGCTACCGCACCCTGCTGCCCTTTGTACTTGGCATCTTCGCGCCGATTATAGGGCCGTGCCGCCGGGCCGGAGAGCGGTTCAAAGCTCAATGCGCCAATCGGCATCCCGGGACGCAACGCCAACGGCAGCTTGCCGGAGTTGAAGAACTCCAGGACAATGCAACCCTGCCAGCCGGGATCGATGCGGTGGGCCGTCACATGCACCATCAGTCCTAAACGCGCCAGCGAGGAGCGGCCATCTAACCAGCCGACCAGATCATCCGGTAGCGTCACCGACTCATAGGTCACCGCCAACGCCAGTTCACCGGGATGCAGGAAGAATGCCTCATCCTCGCCCAGCAAGATCTCATCGCTCATCACCCGCTCTAGCGCCTCGGCGACCTCTTGCTTGGGGCCGCTCAGATCGATATAGGGCGCGGTATGCCCCTGGAAGACACGAAAGCGGTTTCCCAGACGGACATCGACCGTCGCACCGCTGATGCGCTCTTGCGGCGGGCGCGGTGTGATGCTCAGGCGCCCCTCATCCAGCCATGCTTCAATATCGCGGTCACACAGTCTCATAATCGCTCCTCTCCGTCTCATCGCTATGCAGCACGGCTGCCCATCGGTTCATCTTACCCGATTACCGATTTTTTCCGAAATGATTCAGTAACATTGACGCTATTTTCTCCGGCGGTACGGCGCACAGAAAAAAAACGCCGTAGGCTTTGCCGCCGTCAGAATAAACCATTAACATCGTGACGTAACCAGTGTGCGTACAGGGAGAGCGCGATGGGCAATTTACGGCAAGGAATGGGGTATGTATTGGTCGCCGCCGCGCTCTGGGGGAGCTCTGGCGTCTGTGCGCAATATATCCTGCAAAAAACCGGCTTATCGGCCCAATGGCTGACCATGTTCCGCCTCACTTTCTCCGGCGGGATCTTGTTGCTGGTCTCCTTTCTCAACGGCGACAAGCTGTTCGCCCCGCTAGCGCGGCGCCGGGATATACTCAGCCTGCTGTGGTTTACGCTGCTGGGCGCCATCATGGTGCAGCTAACCTTCCTGATGACCATCGAACGCGCCAACGCCGCCACGGCTACCGTACTGCAATTTCTCTCGCCAACCATCATCGTGGCCTGGTTCGCCTTCGCCCGGCGGCAACGCCCTAGCTTAGCGGTGACGCTGGCCATCGCCACCTCGTTGGCCGGCACCTTCCTGTTGGTTACCCACGGCGATCCCACCTCCCTCTCCATCTCGCGCGCCGCCCTGTTTTGGGGGATCGCCTCGGCCTTCGCCTCCGCCTTCTATACCACCTACCCGGCTGGTCTGATCGCCCGTTTCGGTACCCTGCCGATCGTCGGCTGGAGCATGCTGTTAGGCGGCCTGATGCTGATGCCTTTCTTTGCCGGTGAAACCGCCCAAGTGCGCATGGATAGCGCCACCCTGTTGGCGGCGTTTTACCTGATCATCATCGGGACGGCGCTTACCTTCAGCCTCTATCTGAAAGGGGCGCAGATCATCGGCGGCGCCAAGGCCGGCATACTGAGCTGTGCCGAGCCGCTGTGTAGCGCGCTACTCTCGTTGTTGCTGCTGGGGATCACCTTCGGCATCATGGATTGGCTGGGATCACTGCTGATCATCGCCTCCGTATTGCTGATTTCGCGCGATGCCCGCCTGCGGGAAGGGAAACTGGAATCACTCTCAGCGCAGGACGGCGCCCGCTGACGGCACCGGGCCGCGCGAGTACGCCGTCATCCGGCCTTATTCGAAGAACTGACTGATCTTCGCCTTGAGGATATCAATGGCGATACGGTTCTTACCGCCACGCGGTACGATGATGTCCGCATACTGCTTAGAGGGTTCGATAAACTGGAGGAACATTGGGCGTACGGTCTTCTGGTACTGGGCCATTACCGACTCCATGGAGCGCCCTCGCTCATTCACGTCACGCTTCATGCGACGCATCAGGCAGATATCCAGCGGGGTATCGACGAAGATGGAGAAGTTCAGTTCGTTACGCAGACGGGCATCGGTCAGTAACAGGATCCCCTCCAAAATGATCACCTTCTTCGGCTCCAGGTGAATAGTCTCTTTAACGCGTGTGTGTTCGACATAACTGTATTGCGGCAATTCGATGGCCTGGCCGGCTTTGAGCATCTGTAGATGCTGGAACAGCAGGTTATGATCCATGGCGCTCGGATGGTCATAATTGGTCTTGACGCGCTCCTCCATGGTCAGGTGACTCTGGTCTTTATAGTAGCTATCTTCCGGGATGACACCGATATGCGCCTCACCGACCTGCTCGCGCAGCTCACGGTAAAGGGTACTGGCAATCAGACTTTTTCCTGAGGCGGATGCGCCTGTGATGCCAATAATGACGCACTGGTGGGTGTTGTCAGTCATGTGTATAAGACCTGGTATGTATAGGTTCGACGGGGCAAGGCACGAAAGGATCGGGATGACCGGTGCCTGAGACGCGGCAATTATAGGGAGTCTGCCCGGCCGACGCCAGCCCAATCGCGCCGCTGTACCAGGAAAAAAGGACGGGCCCCCGTATGGGTCCCGTCCTCATGCCACATTTTCCCGATTAGAGGGCGCGGAAGGCGATCTCGGTCGGGATAGCCTCGCCCCCCCAGTACAACTGGGCGGCTACATCGGCGGCCAGACGGCGATAGATAGCACTGAACTCGCTTTCCGGTCGGCTGCTGACCGTCGGTTCGCCGCGATCCAGATCCTCTCGCAGCGAAATATGCAGCGGCAACTGCCCCAGCAGGCGGGTATGGTACTTCTCCGCCAGCTTCTGTGCCCCACCGGTGCCGAAGATCGGCTCATGGAAGCCGCACTGGCTACAGATATGCATGCTCATGTTCTCCACGATCCCCAATACCGGGACGTGAACCTTCTCGAACATCACGATGCCTTTCATCGCATCCAGCAGGGCGATGTCTTGCGGCGTTGTCACCACCACCGCGCCGGTCACCGGGATACTCTGCGCCAGCGTCAATTGGATGTCACCGGTGCCCGGCGGCATATCCAATACCAGATAATCCAGATCCGGCCAGAGGGTATCCTGCAACAATTGCAGCAGCGCCTTGCTGGCCATCGGGCCGCGCCACACCATGGCGTTATCGTCTGTTACCAGATAACCGATGGAGTTGGTCGCCAGACCGTGTGCCATGATCGGCGCCATATGCTGGCCGTCCGGCGAGGTCGGGCGTTCATGGGCGGTGCCCAGCATCGTCGGGATGGAGGGACCATAGACATCGGCATCCAGAATGCCGACCCGTGCCCCCTCAGCAGCCAGCGCCAACGCTAAGTTGACGGCGGTACTCGATTTACCTACCCCGCCCTTGCCGGAGCTGACGGCGAGAATATTACGCACCCCTTTCACGCCGGGCTGATCGTTGGCCCGTTTCAGCGTGGCGATATTGTGCGCCAGACGCCAGACGACGCTGCGCACGCCTGCCAGCTGCAACAACGCCGGTGTGACGGCCGCCTGCAAAGCGTCAAACCCACTCTGCCAGGCGAAGGGCATCATCAACTCGATGTGTAACGCACCGTCTAACAAGGCACAATGGTGCAACGCCTTGAGCGCGCTTAACGGGTGGTTCAAGGTAGGGTGGGTAAAACCATCGAGGATCGCGCCGACCTGCTTGCTCAGCGCCTCAGGCATGGACTGCTCATGGGATTTATTGCTCATCCCGACTCCTTTATTCGTTATTATAAACAACGCCGCCAGTCTACCAGAACTGACTGCCGATCGCGCAGGGTTACGGCTGCGAATTTTGTCTACCTTACTCCTAGCGCTAGCCTCATCCAGGCCTACGCCAGAATCACCGACCGTGGCCTAGCGACTCGCGGCGCAATCGGGTAACATCAGCGGTTACCTTCTATATTTAACCGAGAGATACGAAATCCACTATGGCTTCAGTCACTGATACAACAGGTTCACGCAAGATTCTGGTGACCTGTGCGCTCCCTTACGCTAACGGCTCCATTCACCTCGGCCACATGCTTGAGCACATCCAGGCGGACGTGTGGGTACGTTACCAGCGAATGCGCGGCAACCAGGTGCATTTCATCTGCGCCGATGATGCGCATGGGACGCCGATCATGCTGAAGGCCCAGCAGATGGGGATCGCGCCGGAGCAGATGATCGCCGACGTCAGTCGCGAACATCAGCATGATTTCGCCGACTTCCAGATCAGCTACGACAACTATCACTCGACGCACAGCGAAGAGAACCGCCAACTGGCAAGCCTGATCTACAGCCGACTGAAAGAGAACGGCTTCATTAAGAACCGCACCATCTCTCAGCTCTATGACCCGGAAAAAGGCATGTTCCTGCCGGATCGCTTCGTCAAGGGAACCTGTCCGAAGTGTCAATCGGCCGATCAATACGGCGATAACTGCGAAGTGTGCGGCGCCACCTACAGCCCGACTGAACTGATCAACCCCAAATCCGTGGTCTCCGGTGCGACGCCGATCCTGCGCGAATCCGAACACTTCTTCTTCGACCTACCGGCCTTCGGCGCCATGTTGCAGGCCTGGACCCGCTCCGGTGCTCTGCAAGAGCAGGTGGCCAACAAGATGCAGGAGTGGTTCGAGTCCGGTCTACAACAATGGGACATCACCCGTGACGCCCCCTACTTCGGCTTTGAGATCCCCGACGCGCCGGGTAAATACTTCTACGTCTGGCTGGATGCGCCGATAGGCTACATGGGCTCGTTCAAGAACCTGTGCGACAAGCGTGGCGACCTGAGCTTCGACGCCTACTGGAATAAAGAGAGCGACGCCGAGCTGTATCACTTTATCGGTAAGGATATCGTCTACTTCCATAGCCTGTTCTGGCCGGCGATGCTGGAAGGCAGCGGTTTCCGTAAGCCGAGCAATATCTTCGTCCACGGCTATGTCACCGTGAACGGGGCTAAAATGTCCAAATCACGCGGCACCTTTATTCAGGCCCGTACCTATCTGAATCACCTGGACCCGGATTGCCTGCGTTACTACTACGCCGCCAAGCTCTCCGCCCGTATCGACGATATCGACCTCAACCTGGAGGACTTCGTCCAGCGCGTCAACGCCGACATCGTCAACAAGGTGGTTAACCTCGCCTCGCGCAACGCCGGCTTTATCAACAAGCGTTTCGCCGGTCAGCTGTCCGACACCCTGGCCGATCCAGCGTTGTACCAAACCTTCGTCGACGCCGCGGCGGAGATTGCCCAAGCCTATGAGGCGCGCGAGTCGGGTAAGGCCATCCGCGAAATCATGGCACTGGCCGATCTGGCTAACCGCTATGTCGATGAGCAGGCGCCTTGGGTGGTTGCCAAGCAGGAGGGGCGTGATGCCGATCTACAGGCGATTTGTACCATGGGGCTGAACCTGTTCCGCGTCCTAATGACCTACCTCAAACCGGTATTACCGGCGTTGAGCGCTCGCAGCGAGGCGTTCCTCAATAGCGAGTTGCAGTGGGATACCATCGCCACCCCGCTGCTCGGCCACCAGGTTAAGCCGTTCAAGGCTCTGTTTAACCGCATCGAAATGGCAAAAGTTGAAGCGATGATCGAAGAGGGGAAACAGGCCGCCGCGGCTAAACCCGCCCTCAGCGGCCCGCTGGCTGACGATCCGATCCAGGACACCATCACTTTTGATGACTTCGCCAAGGTGGATATGCGTATCGCCCAGATCGTCAGCGCCGAACTGGTCGACGGGTCGGATAAGCTGCTGAAGCTTCAATTGGATCTCGGCGGCGAAATGCGCCAAGTCTTCTCCGGCATCCGTAGCGCCTACCCGGATCCGCAAGCGCTGGTCGGTCGTCTGACGGTGATGGTCGCCAACCTGGCGCCGCGTAAGATGCGCTTCGGTATCTCCGAGGGGATGGTGATGGCCGCCGGCCCTGGTGGGAAGGATATCTTCCTGCTCAGTCCGGATTGCGGCGCACTGCCGGGTCAACAGGTGAAGTAATTCAGACCTAAACAAAATAAAAAACCCGCTATGGCGGGTTTTTTTATTACATGCACGCTCTCTCCAAAACGGAAAGGGTTACTGCGCTGAAGCCGCGAAAGCTAAATATAGCTCCCATAGCACAACGCCCCGTGCCATCAGGCTCACGGGGCGTTGCTTTACCACTCGGCGCGTACGCTTAGTCAATCTTGGTCTTCGGGAAGGTCATCTCGCTGTAGCGCACGAAATGCGTGCCTTGCGTCAGCTTGTAACCGAACCAAATAATCAGGAACAGCGGTAGGCCGATATAGGTCGCCGTGACACCGTACCAGTCGATGCGATCTTCCAGGAACGCCTCATAGTTCTGCCCCAGGGTAATGATCAGGCACAGTACGAAAGCGAAGATCGGTCCAAGCGGGAAGAAGCCGGACTTATAGGGCAAGGCATTCAGATCCAGCCCCGCCTTGACATAGCCGCGGCGGAAACGGTAGTGGCTGATGGCGATGCCCAACCAGGCGATAAATCCGGTCATCCCCGAGGTGTTCAACAGCCACAGATACACTTCTTGATTACCAAACATCGAAGTTAAGAAGCACAGCCCGGCGACCACGGTAGTGGCGTACAGCGCATTACGCGGTACCCCACCTTTCGACAAGCGAGCAAAAATACGCGGTGCCTTGCCTTCCGTCGCTAGGGTGTACAACATCCGCGTCGAAGCATACATTCCGGAGTTACCAGCAGACAACACCGCCGTCAGGATCACCGCATTCATCACCGCCGCCGCCGACAGCAGACCGGCGTTCTTAAAGACCAGGGTGAACGGACTAACGGAGATATCCTTCACATCGTTACGCAACAGGCTGGGATCGGTATAGGGGATCAACAGGCTGATGATCAGGATGGCGAACACATAGAACAACAGGATACGCCAGAACACCTGACGCACCGCCATCGGAATGTTTTTACCCGGATCTTTCGACTCACCGGCGGCGATACCGATAAGCTCGGTGCCTTGGAAAGAGAAGCCGACGATCATCGCGACCCCGATCATTGAGGCAAAGCCCCCGGCGAACGGCGCATCACCCACCACCCAGTTATGGAAGCCGGCATGCTCGCCGCCCTTGAAAATACCGACAATCATCATCAAACCGACTGCGATGAAGATGATCACCGTGCTGACCTTAATCAGCGAGAACCAATACTCCGCCTCACCGAATCCTTTCACCGAGATATAGTTCAGCAGGAAGATCAGCCCCAGGAATAACGCACTCCAGATCCAACCGGGAAGATCGGGGAACCAGTAGCCCATTACCAATTGCGCGGCCACCAGATCGACGGCGATGGTTACGGCCCAGTTGTACCAGTAGTTCCAGCCCAAGGCAAAGCCGAATCCCTCTTCGACGTAGCGAGAGCCATAAGTAGAGAACGAACCGGAAACCGGCATAAAGGCCGCCAGCTCACCTAAGCTGGTCATCAGGAAGTACACCATCATGCCGATGATGATGTAGGACAACAATGCCCCGCCCGGGCCCGCCTGAGATACCGTCGCGCCCGATGCGACAAACAGCCCAGTACCGATGGACCCGCCGATAGCAATCATCGACAAATGCCGCGCTTTTAACTCCCGGCGCAGCGCCGGTCCTTGTCCCGTGTCAGAGACGGTAGTTTTTGTCTGAGCCATTAGAACCCTATCGTTGTTTCGCGTTAAATCATAAAACCCGGCGCGATTGTAACAAATCCATCTGCGGCGGGAAGTAACAATCTAACGATAATAAGAGAGCTTCATGATGGCAGGAGGATTATTAGCGAGCGGCAGGGAGAGCGTACAAGAAAAATACACAATAATGACAAGACGCTACGGCAGCAGTCTATACTGCTGCCGTCGCTGGCGTTAAGCCTGACAATAACTGAGAAAACGCGCTAACGCCTTCGAGATATGCTTCTGGCGATGATGGATCAGATACAGAGAGCGATGCAGATTGATCCCCGGCAAGGGTACCTCGACCAAGGTTCCATTGCTCAGTTGCTCCTCGATCACCCGCCGCGACAGGCAACTGATGCCGATACCGTAACGCACCGCATGCTTGATCGCCTCTGAATTGCCCAGCTCCATGACCAAATCGAAATGTGGCAGGTGTGAGAGCAGCAAATGCTCCACCACCTCACGGGTACCCGAGCCGGTCTCACGCAAGATCCACGGTGCCTCAGCCAAGCGGGCCAAGGTTACCGGTTCGCGCAGTAATGGATGATCCGGCGCGGCGAACACCACCAACTCATCCTCCAACCAGCTTTGCGTCGTCAGATCCGGCATATGGCATGGCCCTTCGATCAATCCCAGATCAGCGTTAAACTCGGCCACTGCGCTGATAACATCGTGACTGTTGCCGACATGTAACTCCAGCGGCGTCACGGGGAAATCGCGCCGGTAGGCGGCCATCATCGGCGGCAGGATATAGTTACCGATGGTGCTACTGGCCGCGATACGCAAGGCACCGCTCTCCCCCTTGAACAGTTGCTCGATCTCGCTGGCCTGCTCCAGTAACGACATCGCCTTGGGATAAAGCAGGCGACCATGTTCGTTAACCACCAGTCGCTTGCCTACGCGATCGAACAGCCGTACCGACAATTGTGTCTCCAGATCGGAGAGCGCCGCGCTCACCGCCGATTGTGAGAGCGCCAGCACCATGGAGGCCTGCGTCGTCGAGCCGCTTTTCAATACTTCGGTAAAAACTTCCAGTTGTCGCAAGGTAATGTGCATAGACAGATCCAAACCGTTTCAATCGACCGCCGCCCGGCCTAAAGAGAGCGCAGCTCCCGCCACGCCAGCGACGACAAAGCCATGCTCTGCGCCAGTGTATTCTTACGCTCGGTTAATATAGATAAATCAGGGGTAATTTACTACTTAAAGTGATTTATCTCTGATCTCGCTCTCCTTCCCCGCTCGCATGACGAGGAAGGTGCGTGTAATGGAGGGTTAACGTACCACTAATACCGACATACTGGCGTGGCGCACGACGCGGGCGGCATTCGAGCCCAGCAGATAGGTCGACATGCTGGGACGACGCGAGCCAATGATGATCAGATCCGCACCGCATCCCTCGGCCTCTTTCAGGATCTCATCGTAGATGGACCCCCAACTCACCTTGACCGCGACGCGCTGTGCCGCTAGCGGCAACGAGGCAGCCAAAGCCGCTAAGCGCTCCTCCGCCTGTTGCAACGCTGCCTCCCGCAGTTCGGCGATCTGCTCAGGGTATTCGCTTAAAAACACAGTGGGCAGCGCGGGGTGTACGTGTAACAGATACAGCGTGGCGTTGCTCTGGTTGGCTAAAAACAGGGCGTGGCGTAACGCCTCCTGCGTCAACTGCGGCTCCGCCAAATCGACCGGTACCAAAATCACCCGATAGGCACAATCCATGATGGACCTCCTGCATTGATGTTTGGAATAGATGTTTGGTTCAACACGCTTGTTGGTTATAGCACAGGCGGGTGAAAGATTCGCCAGCCTGGAACACACTTCCCGGCAGACACTTGATGCCAACAGATCGCACCCCTTCCCGACATATGCCCAGCGCTTACACTATACTCAAGAATAGAGTGCCGAGGAGGAGCGCATGGAAACACGTTATGGCTATCTGATCGCTATCCTGGTCGTCGTGGCGATCGCCATCTTCGCCGCGACACGGCGCGGTTGGCGCACCGGGCTATTCGCGTTCATCTTGCAGCTGGTGCTAGCAGGCCTCTTCTACCAAGGCGCCTGGCTGCTCTCCCAGGGAAACGCCGTTACCGCCGCTCTGGCGGCATTACTCTCCCCGCTCTGCGTCCTCTTAATCATCATCACCCTCGGCCGCGTCAATACGTCACAGCGCTGATGCGCTACACCGAGATGGCATAACAGATATCTCTATTAATCATAATCATATTATCTATTTTGAATTTGCCCGCGACCTCTTTAAGCTTGTTCTCCTTTTATAAAAACGAAGCTAACTCGACGTAACAATGACAACTCATCAATCGCATTCTCCTGCACCGCACTATACGCACGCCTTGCTGCGCCTGTTGCCCGGCTTGTTCTTGACCGGCGCGATCACCGCCATCGCCATGTGGGCCGGCGCGCTCCCTTGGGTAGAGCAACTGGGGTTCGGGGCGCTGACACTGGCCATCATCCTCGGGATTCTCATCGGTAACAGTGTCTATCCGGCACTCAGCATCCCCTGCTCCGTCGGGGTACATCTGGCCAAGCAGAAATTCTTGCGCCTGGGGATCATCCTGTATGGTTTCCGACTGACCTTCCAACAGATCGCCGATGTTGGGCTAACTGGCATCATCACCGATGCGCTGACGCTCACCTCCACCTTCCTGCTGGCAATGTGGTTAGGGCGTAAAGTTTTCCGGATGGACAGCCAGACAGTGATGCTGATCGGCGCTGGCAGCAGCATCTGCGGCGCGGCGGCCGTGATGGCCACCGAACCGGTTGTCAAGGCTGACGCCAGTAAAGTCTCCGTCGCCGTCTCTACCGTGGTCATCTTCGGAACCATCGCCATCTTCCTCTACCCTTGGTTATATCAGCTCAATGCGCACTACCAGTGGATCGCGATGAGCCAGGAAACCTTTGGCATCTATATCGGCTCGACGGTCCATGAAGTGGCCCAAGTGGTGGCTGCCGGGCGCGCCATCAGCGATGACGTAGGCAATGCTGCCGTGATCACCAAGATGATCCGCGTCATGATGCTGGCTCCCTTCCTGTTGATTCTCTCCAGCGTTCTCAGCCGTGGTCAGCAAGCGAGCGGGGGCAAGAAAGCACCGATTACCATTCCCTGGTTCGCGGTGATCTTCATCCTGGTCGCTGGGTTTAACTCCTTCGACCTGCTGCCCGCGGCACTGGTGCACGCCCTGATCACCCTGGACACCATCCTATTGGCGATGGCGATGGCCGCGCTCGGCCTGACCACCCATATCAGTGCCATTCGCCAGGCCGGCATCCGCCCCATCATCCTGGCCAGCCTGCTGTTCGCTTGGCTGATCGCCGGCGGAGCCGCCATCAACCTGTTTATCGAACGCTGCCTCTAAATACCCGACCAGACGTTTGCCACACCCTGTTAACCCACGGTTAGCAGGGTGTTGTCTTATGGCGACTAAAAGACTACGCGGCACGCATATTCGATGCCATAATAACGCCTCGAATCAGGAGATAACTGTATGAAATATATCGGAGCCCATGTCAGCGCCGCCGGGGGACTGGATCAAGCCGTCCTGCGCGCCCATGCGCTAGAGGCGACGGCGTTCGCACTGTTCACCAAAAATCAACGTCAATGGAAAGCGGCCCCGCTGACGGCAGAGAGCATCGCCAAGTTTCGCACGGCCTGCGCCCAGTATGGCTATCTGCCACAGCAGATCCTGCCGCACGACAGCTACCTGATCAATCTGGGGCACCCGGTCGCCGAGGCGCTGGAAAAGTCGCGCAGTGCATTTATCGACGAGATGCAGCGCTGTGCCGACCTCGGCCTGACGCTACTTAATTTTCATCCCGGTAGCCACCTGCTGCAAATCGATGAACGCACTTGTCTGGCGCGTATCGCCGAATCGATCAATCTAGCCCTGAGTCAAACCCAAGGGGTATGCGCGGTGATCGAAAACACCGCCGGGCAAGGAAGTAATCTGGGATTTCGCTTTGAGCAATTAGCGGAAATCATCGAGCAGGTCGATGATAAGTCACGCGTCGGGGTGTGCATCGATACCTGCCACGCCTTCGCCGCCGGCTACGATCTGCGCGACGAGGAGGCTTGTGAGGAGACCTTCGCCCAGTTTGAACGCTGCGTCGGCTTCCGCTATCTGCGCGGCATGCATCTCAATGATGCCAAAAGCGACTTCAATAGCCGCGTCGATCGTCATCAGTGCCTCGGCGCAGGCAACATCGGGACGGCAGCGTTCCGTTGGATCATGCGCGACCCGCGTTTCGATGGTATTCCGTTGATCCTGGAAACCACCGATCCCGATCGCTGGTTAGATGAGATTGCCTGGTTAAAGGCGCAACAAATAACGCGCTAATCGCAGCTCGCGGCCAAGCTCGCAGCGCTGCCCCAAACGCCGCGCGCAAGCTGCGTTTGGGGCAGACAAGAGGTATCTGGCCGCACGCGCAGACCAGCGGGGAGAAGGTTACTTGCCCTCGGCCGACGCGCCGGAGCACGCATGTCGACTGGCCAAGGCATGACGCATCAGTACCAGCGCACTGGACAGCAGGAGTCCGGCGATCGCCGCCAGCAGCACGATCAATGTCCCCTTCGGCGACGCTTTCTGCAACGGCATGCTAGGCAGCATCAGATACTTGAACGGCTGGATTTGCAAGTCGGCCACTTGCACCTGGCTGAGACGCTCGATATACAACTGGGCATTCTTCAGATCAGCGCTCAGGTCGCTCGGATCGGTCTGCGCACGCTCGATATCCAGCTTCTGGCGCAACGCATTCACTCCAAGCGCAATGGGGAAGTCGCCATCATCTTTAAAGGTCGCCCCATTGCCGTACATCGGCTTATTGATACCCGCAGCCTGCGCCAAGGCCAGCGAATAATTCAGTCGGCGAATATTCACCTGCTGCTGATTCTTCCAACGCTCGAGATTCAACTGGTACTGTGCCTTCTTCTGGGTCAGGATCTGATCCACCTGATCCTGAATGCGGTAGCGTAAGTCATCCTCGACCCGTCTGGCGACGAAGTCGATGTAACCTTGCAGCAAGGCATGCGCCTCCTGCGCGCTGCGCGCCGTGACGCCCAGACGATAATAAGCGAAGGCTTTATCCTCCATCCCCTTATCCTTGGGCGTACTCAGGCTAAACGCCTGCTCGGCCAAGGCGCTCAGAACCCGCGCCTTCTCTTGCGCATCGCGCATCTGCGCCGTCAATTGGCGATAGTAATCCGACTGGGCGATAAACTCGCGCCGCACGATCTGCGAGTCATACGTCTGTATAAAATGCGCGATCAACCACGCGGGGGAGGCATCCACATGAATATCCAACAGCGCCAATTGGTTGAGCGCCTTATGCATCGTGGAGAGCTCCCGCGCCTGCGCTGGCACCAACTCAGCATTACTGGTCCACTTCTGTGGCAATAGCGTGTTGGCCACCAGCCCCAACAGCGCACAGGCGAATACCGCCCCGATGATCACCCACTTGGCCTTGAACAGTACCAACAATAGATCTAACAAATCGATCTCGTCCGCTGGTGATAAGGGTGTCGGTGACAGCACCCTGCTAGAGGTCGTCAGTTGATTCGATTGATGAGCTTTATGAGGCAACACGTTTCTCCCCCACGCTGGGAGACCTCCCGAGATGAAATCGTGACAAATAGTAAACCCAATAATAAAACTATGGTTTACCGATACGCCGTACCTAAACTAACTAACGATAACACAAATGTGTTACACATCATTGCGTACCGGTAATAATAGTGATTTATTAATTAATTAAAATGATATTCAATCGCTAGGATACAGAATATTCTCAGCCTGGGCAATAACTATTGTATTACGATTAACTGTTTAGAAATTATATAATTATCAACCCGCTAGCGATGACGGCGAGACGATAAACGCGGTGTTGCGCGTCGCGCTGCCGCTGACTGTGGCCAGGCAGGCAACGCCCCCGCCGGTAACGCGGGCTGTACGATCGGGAATACCGGCAAGGCCGCTAAGAGGCGGCTGCCATAGCGCTTACTCAGCAGACGTCGATCATAAATAACGATTTCGCCATGGCAACCATGGCTGCGGATCAGGCGTCCCACCTGTTGGATCAGGGTAAAGGAGGCGCCGGGTAGACTCTGGACCTCGAACGGATAGCGCTTACGCGCTTGCAACCATTCCCCCTCCGTCACGATCACCGGACTGTCCACCGGCGGAAACGCCACCTTATGGATATGAACCTGAGTCAACAATTCGCCCTTGAGATCCAACCCCTCGGCAAAGGATTGCAGCCCCACCAATGCGCTCTGCGTTCCGGCTCGCACCCGTCGGCAATGCTCTTCGACCAGGCGATAACGTGGCCGCTCACCCTGGACCAACAGACCGAGACGCAAATCCGGTAAAAAACCGATGAAAGTCTGCATCGCCCGCTGGCTGGCAAACAGCACTAACATGCCACGATGCGCCCCTTGCTGCCAGGCATGACGAAAATAGTGTGCCATCTGGCGCAGGTGCTCGCCCTCGTTGGCTAACGAGGGCTCCAGTGTCAGTTGTGGGATCACCAGTCGCCCTTGGTGGACATGATCGAAAGGGGAGTCCAGCACCACGAAACGATCACCGGCCTCGGCGTTGAGGCCAGAGAGTTCACTGAGACGATCGAACCGGTTCAGCGAGCGTAGGGTCGCCGAGGTCACCACCGCATGAGGAATGCGGCGCCATAACAGACGATCCAGCTGATCACATACCCGGATCCCGACACAGTGTAGCTGGCGGTGGTGCACCCCTTCCGTCACCTCCTGTGTCAGCCATTTGGAGATCGGTGCATTGGAGGCCTGTTCCAGCGCCGCCAAGCGCCACAATTTGGTTAACCCTTCCAGGTAACCAAAGGCGCGGCTCATCTGCAATAACGCACGCTGTACTCGCACTGCGTCGTGCGTCCCACTCTTCTCCTGCAAGTCATTCATCATAAACTCGCACAGACCGCGCAAACCATCACACAACTTATACAGGCGCTGTGCCAAGCTTGCCAGCGCCTCCGGCAGTTGGCCCAGAACGAAACGGTACTGCGTCTCGTCGCCTAACAACGCCTGCGCGGCACGGTCGAAGTCAGCATTCAGTTGGCGTAACTCGGTGCAATGCTCTTGCAGGCGCGTGCTGTTTAGCAAACGCGGGGGATTCTTCGGTTGATACTGTGTGTGACACTGTTCAATATGGCGCACGATCATCTCGATCTGCCCTTGGACAAACAGGGCGCTGATCTCGCCCTCCATCTCCCAGGCATCACGCGCCACATCCGGCAGATGATGCCCTTCATCCAACACCAGTAGCAAATCCTTCGGCGGCGGCAACACCGACTCACTCTCTAACGCCGCCATCACCAAGGCATGATTCGCGACCACCACATCGGCACTTTCGATCTCACGCCGCGCTAGAAAGAAGGGACAATCACGAAAATAAGCACAGCTACGATTGAGACAACTGGCCCGATCGGTACTTAGCCTCGCCCACAATCCCTCTGCCACATTCTCCTGGAGATGATCGCGCAAGCCATCCCACCGGCGACGCGCCCATGCCTGCTGTAACTGGCGGCACTGCTCGCGCTCGGCCTCGCTGCTCGGCGGCATGGTGTCATCGATGAAAAGCAACAGCTCCCCCTGCTCTCCCTGAGTCTGCGCCAACGCCGCCAGATTACGCGGGCAGACATAACGCCGGCGGCCAAAGGCGGCGGTGAAGGTCAAGTCAGGGATGAGACGGCGCAGCAACGGTAGATCCTGGCTATAGATCTGATCTTGCAGCGCCACGTTCGCGGTGCTGACCACCAGAGGCTTTTGTTGCTCTCGGCTGATGGCGATACCAGGTAAGAGATAGGACAGCGTCTTACCAACTCCCGTCGGCGCCTCGATCACCAAATGACGCCCCGCATCCCCGCTGAGGGCACGCGCCACCTCGGCAATCATTTGCCGTTGCTGCGGTCGCGTCACAAAATTGGGAATCTGCTGCGCCAGGGACTTATACCACTGGGAAATTTGCGTCTTGAGTGCGCTGGAAAGTGCCATTGATGCTCGCTGCGGGAAGATAAGCCGCTATTGTCGCACAGCGGGCGGATAAAATCAGCCGCCCAGACACCGGTACACGGAAGATGGCGCCACCCTAACGACGTAGCACGCTCGCCAGCAGATCGCGCAACTCATCCAGCTGCGTCGCCAACTGCATATTCAGCCACAGATAACCGTAGATCGGCGCCTCCTCGTCGCAACGTGCTTGCGCCTCTTCGATCAACGCCTTCAACTCGGCCGCCATCGGCACCATCTCCGGCAGACGCTCCAACTCCTCGACTCGACCACTGAGCAACATTGCCGACAAGCCATTCAGTGCGCTAATGGTCAACTTCTGGAACGTACGCAGACGAGTCGCATTCAGCATGATGAAATGACTCTCCCGACTAGCCCAGTAAGCGTCGGTCATCATCTCCAAGGTGGCGACCAGATTACGGGTGATCACTTGTATAGCATCGAACACCGCCTTATCCACCTTAGTCTCGCGGGCGCTGGGCGCCAGTAAGCCACGCACCGTACCGAGATCAGAAAGAATGCGCTGTTGGCGATCCGTAAGCTGCGGCCGCTCGACCATGTTGGGTGACACATAAGCGCTATAAATATTGCTCATGCAGTTCAGGCCATGACTCATCTTGAGACGCCAGTGGGTAAAGGCACGCTGCGGATAGATGCTGGCGAATAACAACGCCAACAGCGAGCCGATGATCACGTTGGCGCTACGCAGCAATGCCGTATCGATATCGCCGGGGCCCGCGGCACAGACCACGCCCAAGGTGATGCCGATCAGCAATCCCATATAGGGGCGTTTACCCAATGCGGCGACACCACAGACGAACATGACGACGGCACACCAAGCCAGCATCAGGCTCATCGAATAAAGTTCCAGATAGAGCGCGATCAATCCCGATGCCGCGCCAAAGACCGTCCCCAGACAACGCTGCAACGCCCGTACGGTCACGTTACCCCAAAAAGAGATCGGCCCGATCACCACCACCATGGTGATTAACGCCCAAGCTCCCTCGGGCACGGTTAACAAGCGGATCAACAGAAAGGTTAATACGAAAGAGATCGCCATACGCACACCGTGTACAGCGCGATAGTGCCCATAGATGAAGGAGTCAAACGGGGTGATACTTTTATTTAAACGCACAGAAACGACCTTGGATCACACTCTCAACCGAGATGAGCATTCAGTGTAACGGATATTAACGTCATAAATAAATGCCCAGTCTGCTCATTATTTCTCCCGGACAGCCTCACAGTGACCTCATTCCAGGATTGGGTTTCCCCTGCGGCACGGTTACACTAGGCTATATTTTTTTGCTATAGAGATCCTATTTTGAGCCAGGCTGCGCCCTCTTTCTTGTTCCACGATTATGAGACCTTCGGTCAGCATCCGGCGTTGGATCGCCCCGCCCAATTCGCCGGGGTGCGTACCGATGCCGACTTCAACATCATCGAAGAACCCCAGGTGTTTTACTGCCGTCCGGCCGATGACTACCTTCCCCAACCCGAGGCGGTGATGATCACCGGGATCACCCCACAGACGGCGCTGGCTCAGGGGATCTGTGAAGCGGAGTTTGCCGAACGCATCCACCAGCTATTTAGCGTGCCGGGCACCTGTGTCGTTGGCTATAACAATATTCGTTTTGACGACGAGGTCAGCCGTAACCTGTTCTATCGTAACTTCTTCGATCCTTACGCCTACAGCTGGCAAAATGGTAATTCGCGCTGGGATCTGCTGGATGTTCTGCGGAGCTGCTACGCCCTGCGGCCACAGGGGATCGTCTGGCCGGAAAATGAACAAGGCCTGCCGAGCTTCAAACTGGAACATCTCTCTCAGGCCAACGGTATCGAGCACAGCAACGCCCACGACGCGATGGCCGACGTCTACGCCACCATCGAGATGGCCAAGCGCGCCAAGCAGGCGCAGCCACGGCTGTTTGATTACCTGTTCCAACTGCGCAATAAAAATCGGGTGGCGCAACTGATCGATATCGCCGCGATGACGCCGCTGGTGCATGTCTCCGGCATGTTTGGTGCGCTGCGCGGCAATACCAGCCTGGTGGCGCCGCTAGCCTGGCATCCCGACAACAAGAATGCGGTGATCGTCTGCGATCTGGCGGGCGACATCACGCCGCTGTTGACCTTGGATAGCGCAGCCCTACGCGAGCGACTGTACACGCCACGCAGTGCGTTGGGCGACACCCCGCCGGTGCCCATCAAGCTGGTGCACATCAACAAATGCCCAGTGTTGGCTCCCGAAAAGACACTGCTGGCGGAAAATGCCGAGCGCTTAGGCATCGATCGCCAACGCTGCCTGGATAACCTGACCCTACTGCGCGGCCATCATGCGGTACGCGATAAGGTGGTCTCCCTGTTTGCCGATGCGCCGCCCTTTCCGCGCGCCAGTGATGTGGATAGCCAACTGTACGACGGTTTCTTTAGCGACGCCGATCGCCAAGCGATGCAGATCATCCGCGCGACCTTACCGCAGAATCTCCCCGCCTTGGATCTGCGCTTCAACGATGAGCGCATCACGCCATTACTGTTCCGCTACCGCGCCCGTAATTATCCGACCACACTGGACGACGCCGAGATGCAACGCTGGCAACAACATCGCCGGGCGATGCTCACGCCAGAGCGCGTCCAAGATTATCTCCAAACGCTGGAGATGTTGTACAACCGTTACGAAGATCAGCCTCAGCGCCTAACACTATTACGCGCGCTATTTGATTATGCCCGTGAATTAGTTGGATAATATACTTAAGCCAAAAGGATGCGGCAGGTTACAGCGGGGCATGTTCCCCACCATCATCGTCAATCCCGCCCTCCCCGGCCAATGCGCGTCTTCTCCCACGCCAGCGACGCTGGCGTGGACGACAACGGTGCCTCGGCATGAGGCCTTCATCAAGGCGAGAGTCTATGTGGCTGACTAATGGACCGCTACTGGCGGTGCTGTCATTTATTCTGTGGGGAATCACACCGCTGTATTACAAACTGCTGAACGAAGCCAATGCGTTCGAGCTGCTCGCCCAACGCCTGTTCTGGTCGGTTCCCTTGCTGCTGTTGCTACGCCTGCTGTTCAAACAGCGCACCGCCTGGCGCGCCGTTTGGCAAGATAAGCGCTCTCTCTACTGCTGTCTCCTCGGCGGCGCCATCATGAGCATCTCCTGGACCACCTTCATCTATGCCCTCACCCATCACCTGGTGCTGGATGCCAGCTTGGGCTACTTCACTAACCCGCTGTTCGCCATCGCGCTGGGGGTGATCTTTCTGCACGATCGTCTGACCCCTTTCCAACGCCTCGCCGTGCTGCTGGCGGTCATCGGTCTCGGTTATCAAATCATCCTGTTGGGACGGGTGCCGGTACTGGCGCTGGTGATGGGCATCACCTTCGCCTTTTACGGTCTGGTGCGTAAGTATATTCGCTACGATATTATGACCTCGTTGACGCTGGAGACCCTGTGGATGCTACCGCTGGCGATCGGCATCACCTTCTGGCTGCAACTGAATGGAGAGAGCGGCCTGACAGGCATCAGCTCGACGCACTACCTACTCTATATCCTGACCGCGCCAGTCACCTATGCCCCGCTACTGCTGTTCGCTGCCGCGATTAAGCGTACCTCGCTGACGGTAGTCGGGCTGGCCCAGTATGTCGAACCCTCACTCCAATTTCTGTTGGCGGTGCTGCTCTTCGGCGAGCCGATCAACGTGGCGAAGATGGTTAGTTTCTCCCTGATTTGGCTAGGTTTGGCGTTCTGCATCTACGAGATCTTTATCATCATGCGCCGTCCTGATCCGTCCACCGCTCCCGCCGCTTCGCCAGCGAAAGCGGGGACTCGCCTACCCGTCGGTCATCATAAGCGTTAATCCTCTGCGGCCCGCCCCGACGCGCGGGCCTTCTCTCGCCCCCATCCGCCTACCCTGCCAAATTGGCATGGCTACCATAGAGCGAATTCATGGTGTGATCAGTAGCACATTTTACCCATTAATTGTATGATAATTGCGTTTTCGTTTTTAGGTACACTACGATGTCAAAACCGCTTTCTGTTTGCTGGCAATACGCACGCGCCTTTGTATTGATCTACCTGTGTTTGTTTGCCGGTAATGCTCTGTCCACTCTGCTGCCGATCACCATTCCTGGTAGCATCATCGGCATGTTGATCCTCTTCGCCTTGCTGGCCTCACAGATCATGCCCGCCAAGTGGGTTAAACCTGGCTGTAGCCTATTTATTCGCTATATGGCACTGCTGTTCGTACCGATCGGTGTCGGGGTGATGCAGTACTACAACGTGTTATGCCGTCAGTTCGGCCCTATCGTCGTCTCCTGTGTGGTCAGCACCCTGATCATCATGGTGGTCGTGGCCTACTGTTCTCATCTGGTACATCGCGAGCGTCCTAACGATGGCAAGCAACCCGTCATCCGCCCGCAGGAGAGTAAACAATGATCAATATCTGGTGGTCGTTGCCGTTAACGCTGGCGGTCTTCTTCGGCGCCCGTCGCCTAGCTCAACGCCTGAATATGCCGTTGCTCAACCCGCTGTTGGTTTCTATGGCGGTGATCATCCCCGTGCTGTTGCTGCTACATATTCCGTATCACAATTACTTCGCCGGCAGTAGCGTGCTGAACAGCCTGCTGCAACCGGCCGTGGTGGCGCTCGCCTTCCCGCTGTATGAGCAGTTGCACCAGATCCGGGCGCGCTGGAAGTCCATCATCACCATCTGTTTCATCGGCAGCGCCACAGCAATGACCACCGGAACCGCCATCGCGCTGTGGTTAGGGGCGACACCGGAAATCGCCGCCTCGGTGCTACCGAAATCGGTCACGACGCCGATCGCCATGGCGGTCTCCCAATCGATCCACGGTATTCCGGCCATCAGCGCCGTCTGTGTCATCTTCGTTGGGATCTTGGGGGCCGTGTTCGGCCATACTCTGCTAAACGCCATGAAGATCCGCACCAAGGCATCACGCGGCCTCGCGATGGGGACCGCCTCCCACGCCTTGGGGACCGCGCGCTGTGCCGAAGTCGATTACCAAGAGGGGGCCTTCAGCTCCCTGGCGTTGGTGATCTGCGGCATCATCACCTCGCTGTTGGCACCGTTTCTCTTCCCGCTCCTACTACGGATCTTCTGATAGAATTTTCACAGTGGCGTGCCCCAAATGGGGCACGCCGTGTGATTACGCGGCTCAAATCAAAGCAAAATAGTGAAACAACTCGCTCATTCACCATTTGAATTACAAAGATTACACTCAAAAAGTGATAATTATCACAAATATAACTCTAATGCTTACCTACAATAGCCTCCCGTAACTCACAAGAGGCCTTCCCATGCACGCACGCTTTGCCGCTGCATTTAGCCAGTTGCCTGGCGAACTCCAAGCGGCACTCACCCCCATTATGGCGTCAGACGATTTCGCCGCCATGATCACCGCCGCTCAGGTGGATGCCATTTGCCATGCCTGCCAGTTGGATCGTCAGGCGTTGAGTTTTGCGCTGTTGCCCTTGTCGGCGGCCTGTGCCCTGACGCCGATCTCCCATTTTCAGGTGGGTGCCATCGTCCACGGGGCCAGCGGTAACCTCTACTTCGGTGCCAATATGGAGTTCGCCGGCGTCCCGATGCAGCAAACCATCCACGCCGAACAGTGCGCCATCACCCACGCTTGGTTGCGCGGTGAACGCGCGCTGGCCTCAATCACCGTTAACTGCACTCCATGCGGCCATTGCCGTCAGTTTATGAATGAACTGAACAGCGGCACACAGTTGCCGATCCACCTCCCGGGACGTCAAGCCGCCACCCTGGGCGATTATCTGCCGGACGCTTTTGGCCCACGCGACTTGCAGATCAAGACGTTGCTGCTCGATCAGATCCATCACGGTCTGACACTCGCCAGCGGCGACGATGACGCCCTGGTGAGCGTGGCCTTGGCGGCGGCAAACGCCAGCCATGCGCCCTATAGCCAAGCCTACAGCGGCGTCGCGCTTGAGACAGCGCGCGCCGTCTATAGCGGGCGCTATGCGGAGAATGCGGCCTTTAACCCGAGTCTGCCCCCCTTACAGGCGGCATTGATCCTGTTGAATATGGCCGGTGAGCCCTGTTCGGCTATCCAACGCGCCGCCCTGGTTGAAAGCCAAAGCCACGTACTCTCACAACTGGCAGCCACTCGCGCCACGCTACAGGCATTGGGATGTGATCGCCTGAGCTACCAGGCGATCTAATCGCGATCACGGCATCGCCCTGAATGGGGATGCCGTTCATCCACGCTCGGCTATCTGCTCGCCAACCCGATTGTTACAAAACATATAATTTATGAATACTTTTGATAACAAACATTGAACAGTGATTAACTCTCTTTTAGGATCGAGACGGTAGCATTCAATCCCGTTAACATAAGAGCGTACTTATGGATCTGGAACACGAGAGTAAACGTCCGCTGTATATCCCCTATGCTGGCCCCATCCTGCTTGAGTTTCCCTTGTTGAATAAGGGCAGCGCCTTTAGCGAAGAAGAACGTAACAACTTTAACTTAAACGGCCTACTGCCCGAGGCCATCGAAACCATCGAGGAGCAGGTAGCGCGCGCCTATCGCCAATTCTGTGATATCCAAAGCGACACCGCCAAACACATCTATCTACGCAACATCCAAGACACCAACGAAACCCTCTTCTATCGTCTGCTGCGGGCACACCTCAGCGAGATGATGCCTATCATCTACACGCCAACGGTGGGCGAAGCCTGCGAACACTTCTCCGATATCTATCGCCGCGCACGCGGGCTGTTTATCGCCTACCCGAACCGCGATCGCATCGATGACATGCTGCAAAATGCCACCAAACAAAACGTCAAGGTGATCGTCGTTACCGATGGCGAGCGCATTCTCGGCTTGGGCGACCAGGGGATCGGCGGCATGGGGATCCCCATCGGTAAACTGTCGCTGTATACCGCCTGTGGCGGCATCAGCCCGGCCTATACACTGCCCGTAGTGCTGGATGTCGGAACCAACAACCCCCAGCGTCTTAACGATCCGCTGTATATGGGCTGGCGCCACCCACGCATCACCGGCGATGAGTACAACGCGTTTGTCGAGGCGTTTATTCAAGCGGTCAAACGCCGTTGGCCAGACGTTCTCCTCCAATTTGAGGACTTCGCGCAGAAGAATGCCATGCCGCTGCTCAGCCGCTACCGCGACCAACTGTGTTGCTTTAATGATGATATCCAAGGTACCGCCGCCGTGACCCTCGGCAGTCTGATCGCCGCCAGCCACGCCGCGGGCAGCCGTCTGCGCGATCAGACCATCACCTTCCTCGGTGCCGGCTCCGCCGGGTGCGGCATCGCCGAGCAGATCATCGCCCAGATGGTGGCGGAGGGGTTAAGCGATGAAGAAGCGCGGGCGCGCATCTTCATGATCGATCGCTTCGGACTGTTGACCGATCGTCTGCCGAACCTGCTCGACTTCCAGAGTCGCCTGGTGCAGAAACAGCAGACCCTAGCGACATGGCAGACGGAAAACGAGAGCATCTCCCTGCTGGATGTGGTGCGCAATGCTCATCCAACGGTATTGATCGGCGTCTCCGGCCAGCCGGGGCTCTTCAGCGAAGCGATCATTCGCGAAATGCACCGCCACTGCGCACGCCCGATCATCATGCCGCTCTCTAACCCGACATCACGTGTTGAGGCGCGTCCCGAAGATATTATTACCTGGACCGATGGTGCCGCACTGGTCGCCACCGGTAGCCCCTTCGAGCCGGTCAATTACCAGGGACAGCACTATCCTATCGCCCAATGCAACAACGCCTATATCTTCCCCGGTATCGGCCTGGGCGTCTTGGCCAGTGGAGCGCAGCGCGTGACCGATGGCATGTTGATGGCGGCGAGCCGGGCTCTGGCGGACAGCTCGCCACTGGTGCGCGACGGCCAGGGGGCGCTGTTACCGGATCTCAAGGATATCCAGCAGGTTTCGCGCGACATCGCCTTCCAGGTAGCCAAAGCGGCTCAGTTACACGGCGTCGCCGTACTCACCTCCGATGAGGCGCTGCTCCAGGCCATCGAGCAAAACTTCTGGCTACCGCAGTACCGTAGCTACAAACGCACTTCCTTCTAGTGTCACCGTCCAACGCCGGGCCGTACTGGTCCGGCGGCAGCTTGCTGAGCAAATAAGCGTCATCCGCCCACCGGGCGCGCCATATGGCTTGCGTCCTGCCAAGGTGTACAGTAGCCTCGAAAAAGTGAGAACTACAGGAAGCACGCCATGAGGTGGAAGCGATGGATATATGGTCTGGTCGGCGTCGGCATCATACTGCTGCTGGCGGCGTTGGCGCTTGACCGCTGGATCAGTTGGGTTACCGCCCCCTATATCTATGACGATGTGCAGGATCTGCCGCGCCGCGAGGTCGGCGTCGTGCTCGGTACCGCCAAGTATGTCGCCCCCGGTGTCATCAACCAGTACTACCGCTACCGTATTCAGGGTGCGCTAAACGCCTATAACAGTGGTAAGGTCAGTTACCTATTGCTCAGCGGCGACAACGCCCTACAGAGCTACAACGAGCCGGTCACCATGCGACGCGATCTGATCGCCGCCGGCGTGCCAAGCGGTGATATCGTGCTGGATTACGCCGGTTTCCGTACCCTGGACTCTATCGTACGCACTCGCCGAGTCTTCGATACGAATGACTTCACCATCATCACCCAGCGTTTTCATTGCGAGCGGGCGCTGTTTATCGCCAGACATCTCGGTATTCAGGCCCAGTGCCTGGCGGTTCCCTCCCCTAAAGACATACTCCTGGTGCGTCTACGCGAGATCGGAGCCCGTATCGGGGCACTGACCGACCTCTATCTGCTACAACGTCAACCGCGTTTCCTCGGTCCGCAGATCCCGATCCCGGCGGTGCATAAAGTCGCGGCCGATGCGCAGAGCTACCCGGCGGTATTACCCGCGCAGCTGCAAGCCTTGGAGCGGCGGGAACGCGCCGATGAACGGGCGAAACGGGACAAAGAGAAGGAGAAGGAGAAGGGAAAACCGCAAGTCCAGCGCTCTCCGTCGCCTTAAGCTCACCCCGGCATGTAACAATACTGCCCGGCGCTACGCCGGGCGCCACACGCTAACTCGCCAGCGGACGCGGCTTACCCAACAGGAATCCCTGTAGGTATTGAACCCCCAGGCTGCATAGCACCTCCATCTGCTCGCGCGACTCCACATACTCAGCCACGACCTGTAGCTGTTTCTCCCGCGCAATATCACAGATCGATTTGATGATCAGCCGATCCAGCGAGTTACTGACGATATCTTTGACAAACATGCCGTCGATCTTCACCACGTCCGCATGCAGATGCTTCAAGCGCTGATAGTTGGACAGCCCGGTACCGAAGTCATCGATGGCGATCTTGAAGTTATAGGCCCGCAAAGCGCGCACCGTCTCCGACTCCCGATTCTCATCCAGTAGATATTGCTGCTCGGTGATCTCGAAGATCACCGCCTCTGGCCGTACTTGATAGCGCTCGAAGAGCGCGATGATCTGTGCCGCTACGCCATGTTGCATCAGGGTCGACGGCATCAGATTCACCGAAAAACAGGTCGAGGTACTGTCTAGCTTGGCACGGCAAATATGGCGCAGGACATTCTCGATGATCAGCAGATCGAATTGCGCACACAGATTGAAGGCGGTGATGAAAGGAATGAATTTCCCCGGCAAGATCAATTGCCCGCCGTCCTGCAAGCGGGTCAGGATCTCATAATAACATTTGCCGCCACGATGCACGATCGGCTGGGCATACAGTAGCAGGGTATTCTCCTGTAGCGCGCGAGTGATCTTTTGCAACCAGAAAACTTGCTCGTTCACGGCCAAGCTCACCTCATTCTCCAAGCCAAGCAGCGGCATAATACGGTGCTCCTGGCAAGAGCGCTCGGCCAGGTAGCTCAACTGTCCGATACGCGCGTTCAGCGCGTGGCGGTGAGCATCGAAGGCAGCATAGGCCACGCCATACTGGATCGCTACAGGTTGCCGTTGCCAGTGTAGCGGCTGATGCAACAGCAAGGCGTGCAACGCATCGATGCGTGCCCACTCGGCACCGGGTTGCAGATAAACCAACAGTTCCGCCCCCTGCAATTGATAAACCCGCTCCCCCGGCAACAGCGACGGTGCCAACAAGGTCGCCAGTTGATTCTTAGTCAGCGTACGCATCGTCATACCGTGGCAACGGCCGAGGATCTCCAGGTTGCCAAGATGTAACAGACACAGCGTACCGCGCGGACGCCGTTGTAGATGGCGATTCAAGGCGCAAAGCGTAGGCAACGCAGGAGGAAAATCACTGCCCAGCAAACGCAGCGGAAAACGCCGCATCAGCCTATTCTTTTTGATCACCAACAGCGTGAAAAGCAATGAAATACTAAAGGCAATCAAGGACGAAGACAGAAAAGCCAACTGATAGTGACGGTTGCTATGCCAGATAAAATGCTGACTGCTGGCCAACAGCAACATGATGCTCAATGCCCAGAGCAGCCACAGCAGGCGATCGCTGACATGAAACGCCGCCAAGGTAAACAGAATAAACAGCAACGGTGTCAGGTAGCTCACGTTGACGTGAACCGCGCTCGGTAAGCAAAGCGCCCCCATCAGCGTCAGGTAAGATAGCAGCAATACCAGAACAATGCGTCGACCGTGGCGCAAATGCAGCGCACGCCGACACTCCTCGACGAAGGCGCGCCGGTAACCTTGACTCAATAACACGCGTAACAGGATATACCCAGCCGGCGTCAGCACCAGACCGCTCAACACCATCCCCGCTAGAGAGAGCAAGATCGTGGGCAGTTGCAGCGGCTCTGCCGGCATCAAGGCAGGCAAGACGCCGGCACTCAGCATCAATGCGCCGCTGAGCAAGGGGTAAAGCAAGCCGAGCCCCAGCAGACGAAGCGCGATCCCTCGGGCAGACATGCGGTGAATATCGCAACGCCAGCGCACACCTTGCCAACGCTGACTCAGCACCAGGAATACCCATAACGGCAGCAAGAGAGCCAGACTCTGAATCAGGATATCGCCCACAGGAAGCGAGGAAAACAACCAGGAATAGAGCGGTAACGATAACGCCAACGTCAGTAATGCCCGCTGAGCAAACAGCAGCAATAACGCCGCATTCAGGGCTAGCGGTAAATAGAGCAGGTAGCACGGCTCGCCATTCACCGACGCTAAAGGCGAAAGCCCCTCGGCCAATGGCAGCAACAGCATGCTTAACAAGCCAGGCAGCGCATATTTTCCCCCAGAGAGGGCGATTCTTTTCATCACCTAGACCGATACCCCAAAAAACCGACTCAGACGGATAACGCCGCATCCGCCGCGGTAATCATCCCGATTTATCTTGTCTCTCCCTGGCGCATTTTCTATTTTCTTGCGATGACATCTGGCGACATCACGCCATTTCTACTGCTGTTGCCACGTCTACTGCCGCCTACACGCCCAAGATCGCACGCCATCAACCAGGACACCAGCTGCGCTGGCGCTATCCACAAGGCACGGGAGCCCCGGAAAGTACCCAGCATCGGTGCAGCGCACGCGCCTGCCAATGACCAGAAATAGGACTATTCTTATTAAAATAACAACAAGGGTAATCTCACCCCGAAAATAAATTATTTTTAGTCTTTAAAATCAATTTGATACACGCAGCAACGCACGGCAGAATGATTATTCCGACAAGCGAATGAATCCCATCATATCGATGAATGAAACGACTAATTAAAAAATTAAAATCGTCAGATAGATCCTATGGATAGATGAAACTAAACCCATCTTTTTTAATAGTGATGCACGAATAGGTCAAGCGCAATAGTGAAATTGATAATTGCAGCTTTGAGAATATACTCGATGACACGCCCTGATACCTCGACTATCCGAGCCTAACCCTAGACGGGCGTCGCGCCCCTGGACGCGAGCCCTAGCGCGCGACGGCGTCTTACCCCCACGCACAGAGGCGCGTCAAATGACGCCACAACCACTCCAGCGGACCTTGGCGGAAGCGCCGTAACCAAAACCAAGAGAACAGAAAGCAGCCTCCCCACACGCCCGGTACCCACCACAACAGCGCGGCGCGCCCAGCCTGATTAAATAAGCCTACGCGATAGAATAGCGTGGTACAGATTAGCGTCTGGAGTAGATAGTTACTTAACGCCATGCGCCCTACTCGTTCCAATGCCCGCGTCACGCGCCAGCGCGCTAAGCGTGGCCAGTAGGCATAGATTAACGCCACATACCCCAACATCATCAAGGGGGCCGCCAGCTCACCGGGCAGTTGTAACAGGTAGCCACACCAGCGGTATGCCCATTGGAGATGCCACTGTAACAGGCTAGCCGGAGCCTGAATCGCGACGCCGAGTAACAGCAATCCCAGGCCGACACGACGATAGTGGGTCAGGGAGAAGCGCCCCCTCAACCAGCCGCTGCGCATCAATGCCGCACCAAGTGCCATCAGGCCCGCCAACTGCCAGCCATATTGCACCGCCAACGCCAGCAGATTATTCGCCAGCAGTTCACTACGGTTACGCCAGGCCGCCCAACCGCCGTTCAGTTTCCAGTAGGTCTCGTACTGGATCTCGGCGTCGTTGAGTTGCCAGAAGCCGTGGGGTTCACTCCCGGCTTGTAACGCCAACAACAACAGCATGCCTAAGCCAATGGCGTACAGCGTCACCCCACTGTTAAAGAGCGTGCGCACCGACCCCGCGTCGCGGATCATTCGCCAGCTCAGCAAACCGATCAGTCCATAAGCCAACAGGATATCGCCATCCCACAGTAAGAGGCTATGCAGTAGGCCAAACAGCACCAGCCAACTTAATCGAGTCTGGATCCAAGCGGCACCACGCGGCAGCAGCATCTCCAAACCGGCACCAAATAGCAGAGCGAACAAGGCGAGGAATTTTCCTTGTACCCACAAGCTGCTCAGCAACCAGGCGCCCTGATCCCAGGCTGAGGGTATTCCCTGATAGGCCGGATTGAGATAAGCCGCCTTCGGCAAAGCAAAACCCACAATGTTCATCAGCAAGATCCCCAACAACGCCAAGCCACGTAAGGCATCGAGGGTGGCGATACGGGGGGCCGCCGCCCGCCCGGCGGCGTTCACGGTGTCGCTCATGGCGATTCCTCATTCGTTACAGACAAAAACGCCGGCGAATGGCCGGCGTTTGCGGTGTGTACAGCGTATAGCCGCATTTAGGCGTGATGGCGTACCGCCCGCAAAAACTCTTGGCGGGTATTCTGACTGGTTTTAAACAGGCCGCCAAGCGAGGTGGTGGTGGTGGCACTGGTCGCGTCACGCACACCGCGCGCCTTGACGCAATAATGCACGGCGTCGATGGAAACAGCGACGTTTTTGGTACCCAGCAAGGTCTGCAACGCCACCAGGATCTGTTGGGTCAGCCGCTCCTGCACCTGTGGACGTTGCGCGAAGAAACGCACAATGCGGTTGATCTTCGACAGACCTATCACGCCATCCTTCGGGATATAGGCGACTGTGGCCTTGCCATCGATGGTGACGAAATGGTGCTCGCAGGTGCTGGTCAGTGTAATATCACGCACCGTCACCATCTCATCTACATGCATCTTGTTCTCGATGATGGTGATTTTGGGAAAGTTGGCATAGTCCAACCCGGAAAAAATTTCATCCACATACATCTTGGCGATGCGCTGCGGCGTCTCCGCCAGACTGTCATCCGATAGATCCAGATTCAACAGCTTCATCACCTCGGTCATGTGAGCCTCGATCTGTGTCTTGCGCGTATCGCGAGCCAACAGCTCACCGCGCAGCGGCGTCTCCAAGCCACGCGCCACTAACGCCTCATGTACCAATGCAGCTTCTTTACTCAGCGATGACATTCCTTCTCTCCCCTGTACCCCTTATATCCGCCGTGGATATGATACAGATCACGGCAGTGATTTGTCTCTCACTGTAGTGGAGTGCGGGCGCTTAATCCAGTACTGCGCCGCACAGGTTAGTGCGCAAGGGTGCGTCAGTAATTCCCTACTTTTTTCATGCCTATCCACCAGACCGCACCGTACGGGCTTTACCGATGACGCCCCACGCCTGATGGTTGATGCGGCCTATCGCAGAAATCAGCCTGTACATTGCCACGCCTGTGCCTCACGGCGCCAAACGCGCGCCGTCGCATTCTCCCCCTGGCGATAATCTGCCATAATGGCCGGCACCGCTTCTTTCATCACTCGCGTGCGCGCGGGTGGTCACTTCGGAGATTACGATGGATTGTTCAACCCCCCCGGATCTGCTTTCCCTGCAACAGGCGCTGGAGCGACTGCTAAGCGCCGCCCAACCGATCAGCGAAAGTGAAGAGGTCGCCTTAAGCGACGCCGTCGGGCGTATCAGCGCACAGCCGATCGTCTCACCGCTCAACGTGCCGCCTTTCGCCAATTCGGCGATGGATGGTTATGCCGTACGCCTGGCCGAAGTGCGCAGCACCCAGCCGCTGCCTATCGCCGGTAAGGCCTTCGCCGGCCAGCCGTTCCAGGGGACATGGCCGGCGCAGAGCGTCATTCGCATCATGACCGGTGCCGCCGTGCCGGCAGGTTGCGATGCAGTGATCATGCAAGAACAGGCGCAGGTGGACGCACAGGGCGTTCGTTTCACCCATCCCGTGCAGGCAGGGCAAAATATTCGTTTGCCGGGCGAGGATATCCGTCAGGGTAGCGTGGTGTTGGATCGCGGTGTGCGTCTGGGTGGTGCTGAGCTGCCGCTATTGGCCTCACTCGGGATCGCCCGCGTCCCGGTGATGCGCCGGCTACGCGTCGCCCTGTTTTCTACTGGTGATGAGCTCCAGCCGATCGGCACCCCGTTGAGCGCCGGTCAAATCTACGATACTAACCGCTTTGCCGTCAGCCTCATGCTGGCGCAAATGGGGTGCGAAATCATCGATCTGGGGATCGTACGAGACGATCCTCAGGCCTTGCGCGCCGCCTTCCAGCAAGCCGACCAACAGGCCGATCTGGTGATCAGCAGCGGCGGCGTCTCTGTCGGTGAGGCAGACTTTACCAAGCAGATCCTCGACGAGGTCGGTAGCATCAACTTCTGGCGGCTGGCGATGAAACCGGGCAAACCCTTCGCTTTCGGTCGCCTGCGTCAGGCCTGGTTCTGCGGGCTGCCGGGTAATCCCGTCTCTGCCTGTGTCACCTTCTATCAATTGGTGCAACCACTGCTGGCGCGCCTTGCCGGCCATACCCATTGGCAAGCGCCTACGCGTCTGAGGGCGCGCACCCTGAACGATCTAAAGAAAGCGCCAGGGCGACTCGACTTTCAGCGCGGCATCGTCAGCAGTAATGCTCAAGGCGAGTTAACGGTACGTAGCACGGGTCATCAAGGTTCGCATGTTTTCAGCTCCTTCGCCGCCGCTAACGCCTTTATCGTACTGGAGCGCGAACGGGGAGCTGTCGCCGCCGGCGAGTGGGTCGAGGTTGAACTGTTCAATCCGCTGTTGAGGAGCTGAAATGAAAGCCACCTCTCCCTTGCCGCCGCTGAGCGATGCGGAAACGCTGCGCTATAACCGTCAGATCGTCCTGCGTGGCTTCGACTTCGATGGTCAAGAACGCCTCAAGGCCAGCCGCGTCTTGATCGTCGGTCTGGGCGGTCTGGGTTGCGCCGCCAGCCAATACCTGGCGGCGGCCGGGGTCGGACATTTGACCTTGCTCGACTTCGACACGGTAACGCTGTCAAACCTGCAACGGCAAATCCTACATAGCGATGCCCGTATCGGCATGGCTAAGGTGGAGTCTGCCCGCCTACGGTTAGCCGAGATCAACCCCCATCTACAACTGAGTGCACTAGCCGCCAATCTCGATGATACGGCGCTGGCGGCGCAGATAGCTCTGGCGGATGCGGTGCTAGACTGTACCGATAACGTCGAGACGCGCGAGCGTCTTAACCGCTTATGCCATGCCACCGCGACGCCGCTGATCTCGGGTGCCGCAATTCGCATGGAGGGGCAGCTATGCGTCTTCACCTATCAACCGGGAGAGCCCTGCTACCGCTGCCTCAGTCGCCTATTCGCGGCCAACGCTCTCACCTGCGTCGAGGCGGGCGTCATGTCTCCCCTGGTAGGGATCATCGGGGCGACCCAGGCGATGGAGTGCATCAAGCTGTTGAGTCATTTCGGCGAATTACCGCGCGGACGGCTGATGCTGTACGACGCCATGACCTCGCAATGGCGTAGCATGGCGCTGACCGCCAGCCCCGCCTGTGAGATCTGCGCCGCGTGATCATGCCGGCCATCTCCGCGCTCGATTCGCGCTGATGGCCGGCTGATGGTAGGCCTTTCTCCTTGTTCGCGGAACAGTGAACCGCTTCGGAGCCGTCATGTCCCGTCTTCTCCACGGTTGTTGTCTGCTACTGTTGGTACCGTTTGCTCAGGCCGCAGCGCCGCGCATGGAGGTAACCCTGGCACAATCGAACAGCATTATCCTGCTCGAAGGCGATCTGTTGGGGCCGGTAAGTGAGGTACGCCAGCGCGTGATCCAGGCGGAGCAGCCATTGATTCGCGATCTGCATATCAGCTTCGATGCCCAGGGGCAGATCGTCCGTGCCGAACAACAGGTTGGCCCCAACCCACTCTGGCAGAGTCTGTTGCAACGCGATGACTGGGGCGGGTGGATCAGCCGTAGCCTGGTCGCCCTGCAACTGGGTGAGACGCTGTCGCTCGAACAGCAAGTCTGTGTCTACAAGAGCGACGCGCGCGGGCGCATCACCCGAGCCACGCGGGTCGAAACCGGCGTCGGGTTCATCGGCATCACCCGCTACTACTATGTCTATACGCCAGACGGGCGCGTACGCTTCTATCTGGCGCTGGGTAAATCGCCAGGCTACGGCCTCTACGTCTATCGTTCTGATGGCCGACTGCGCCAGGTGATCCGCCACGATAGCCTCACCCTCGCCACATTTACCCGCGCCGGACATGATCTGAGCAGCCGCACCGAGACGGCACAGGTCACCGACCAGATGACCTGCCTAAGCTGGGATCCGCGCGGCAACTGTAGCCAGATGGAGAAACAAGAGCAGATCCACGCCAGCGCGACGAACGGACAGCCGCAGACCGTGACCACCCGTTACCTGTTGCATCAAACGATCCGTTACCGAACGCCTTAGTTCTCGCTCCCGGCGCGCCTCTCGCTCCCCGCGCGACGACAACGACGACAGCGACGACAGCGACGACAGCGACGATAATGGCCCGTGGAAAGGACGTCCGGCACACCAGGACTGCACACGACAGCGCCGTCTAATGAGCCTGAATACCAAAGGCGGCAAGAAAGCACTCGACAGCGCGATGACCATCGACCAGAAAAAAGCCCCGCACGGGGCGGGGCCTTGACTTATCGTTACACCAGCGCTCAGCGCGGCGCACGATAGGGTGCCGGCAACACCTGATAGGCGCTATGCCACTGCGCATAGCGCTGCGTGTCCGACCATAACGTCTGATGCAAACGCGCCATCACTACCGGATCGCTCAATAACGCCAGACGGGCAGCCTTACTCAAGGTCCGCGGCGATTCGGCCAACGTCTCCGCGACGCGCCGCTCACGCTCACGTTCGATCAGCGGATGGTTGCGATGGCGTGCCGTCGCCATGCCACAGGCCAGCGCGTTGTATAGCGGGTCGAGCAAGGCATGCATGAAGCCCTCCGCCAACAGACGTTGATGGTTCAACGCCACATAACGCTCGGTGGCGGCCATCTCGACCGGTGGCTGGTACTCCTCCGGGATCAGGAACAGCTTGGCGCGCTTACACAGCAGCCCCAGCGTACGCCGACTGGTGATCACCGAGACGAACGGTGAAAGGATCAATGACACTACGATCGGCGACAACCACCACAGGAAGCGCAGATCCAATACCGCCATCCCACCAGCCCAGACCAACCCCAACAGCATCTGTGAGCCATGACGGCGGAACGCCTCGCCCCACGGCGTAGCGTCATCGTCACGCTGCGGCGATTGCCAAGTGATCGACCAACCGAGGAAGGCGCTAACGACGAACACCGTATGGAAGATCATCCGTACCGGTGCCAGCAGCACCGAGAACAGCATCTCCAGCAGCATCGAGATCAACAGGCGTAACGGGCCACCAAACTGGCGCGCCCCCTTGGCCCAGATCAACACCACGCTCAACAACTTCGGCAAGAACAGCAATACCAAGGTGGTCGAGAACAGGGCGATGGCCAACTCCGGCCGCCATTGCGGCCAGACTGGAAACAACTGACGTGGCTGCAAGAAGTATTGCGGCTCCATCAGCGTATGTACCACCTGTAAGGCGGTCGAGAGCATCAAGAACAGGAACCAGAGCGGCGCCGACAGGTAGGACATCACCCCGGTGAGGAACACGGCGCGATGAACCGGATGCATCCCCTTAACAAAGAACAGGCGGAAGTTCATCAGGTTGCCTTGGCACCATCGGCGATCGCGTTTCAGCTCATCCAACAGGTTAGGCGGCAACTCCTCATAGGAGCCTGGCAGATCGTAGGCGATCCACACCCCCCAACCGGCGCGACGCATCAAGGCGGCCTCGACGAAGTCATGGGAAAGGATCGAGCCGGCGAAGGTGCCGCTGCCCGGCAACGGCGCCAAGGCGCAGTGATCGATAAACGGCTTCACGCGAATGATCGCGTTATGTCCCCAGTAGTGCGATTCGCCGAGCTGCCAGAAGTGTAGGCCGGCGGTAAACAGCGGGCCATACACGCGGGTGGCGAACTGCTGAATGCGCGCATACAGCGTATCCATCCCCGTCGCCTTCGGCGCGGTCTGGATGATACCGGCGGTAGGGTTCGCCTCCATCAGGCGCACCAGACCGGTCAGGCACTCGCCGCTCATCACGCTGTCGGCATCCAGGATCACCATGTAGCTGTAGTTTCCACCCCAGCGACGACAGAAGTCATCGATATTGCCAGATTTACGCTTCACGCGACGACGGCGGCGGCGGTAGAAGATGTGTCCGGCGCCGTCAACCTCTTGACACAGCTCCATCCACGCCTTCTGCTCGGCGACACAAATGTCGGGATCGCTGCTATCACTGAGGATAAATACGTCGAAGTGCGCCAATTGCCCGGTCGCCGCCACCGATTCGTAGGTGGCGCGCAGACCGGCGAAGACACGCGACACGTCCTCATTACAAATAGGCATAATCAACGCAGTGCGGTGCGCCGGATCGATCGGTTCATCGCCAACGGTACTGGCGGAGATACTATAACGATCGCGCCCGATCAGCAGTTGCAGGAAGCCCATCAGTGCGGTCCAGAAACCGGCCGACACCCAACAGAACAAGATGGCGAACAGGATCAGAATCCCGAACTGCAACACATAGGGCAGCAGCTCCAGGGTGTATTGCATCAACGGCTTACCGTGGAAAATCGACATCGGATCGATGAAGGCCCAGCCCTGATAGGGCAGAATGGTCTTCATGTACCAGGTCGCCACCGTCGTCTGTCCCAGGGTCAGCAGCAGCAACGCCCAGCGGCGTAGCGACCCGACCCGACGCCAGCGCTTATCCGCTTCGGCCTCCTGGTGACTCTGGAAACTGTGTTTCGGCGCCGGGGTGCGCCCTAACAGACGTTCCCACAACCGTACAAACGGGTTAGTGCGCCAGACCTCCGGGAACATAGAGGTACGGCGAATGGTCGGCATGGCCTTGATAGCGGTATGGCCGGCCTGATCGGGTACCAGTTCGGCACGCTTTCCCTGGCCGCCATGCCAGCCGAGATCCAGACGCGCCGCCACGGAGCGCAGCGCGGCATCCTTGTCACCGCTGGCCGTCGCATCCACGCCGGCCAATGCCAACTGTACCTCTTCCACCGACTGCGGTTGATGAGAAAGAGACTGGCGAAGCGCAGCCTGTTGCTGCGCGTCCGGCACCAACGCCTGGAGATAGGCGTTGGCATTTTCCTGAGATTTATTCATTGGCAGGTAACTGATAACTCCAGGTTTCACTCAGCGGCTTACCGTCTTTAATCAGGTAGGCGCGCATCTCCACCGGCTTCTTCGCATCGTTGACCTTGAAGCGTAACGTCAAACGCCACCCTTTGGTCACCGGATTATAGCGCAGGTTGTTTTCCAGCAGTTTGGTGTTGTCATCGGTCGTCACCTGGGTGGTGACCGGCGCATCCGCCGGCAGTGCCTTGAGCACTGGCCCGACAAAGTCCACCAGTAGCGCGGTGCTACCATCGGCCTCACGGATCAGGTTGGACTGCTTCACGTCACCGGCAGAACGCATGGTGCTTTTCACCCAAGCCAGCTCGGGATCGTGCAGTTTGGCTTCATCGCGCGTGAAGATCAGACGATAAGCGACATCCAGCGGCTTGCCGATAGGCGGCAGGCTATCTGGGATCCAGAAAGCCACGATATTATCATTGGTTTCATCGGCGGTCGGGATCTCCACCAGCTCGACTTTACCTTTACCCCACTCGCCGCGCGGCTCGATCCACGCGCCGGGACGCAGATCGTAGCGGTCATCCAGATCCTGATAGGCGCTGAAATCGCGGGTACGCTGCAATAGGCCGAAACCTTTCAGATCATCGACGCTAAAGGTGCTAACAGAGAGGTGCTTCGGATTATTCAGCGGACGCCAGATCCACTCGCCATTGCCGGACTGAATCGATAGCCCCTCAGAGTCGTGCAGTTGCGGACGGTAGTTGATCGTCGGTGACGGCTGGTTCGCGCCAAACAGATACATGCTGGTCAAGGGCGCGATACCCAATACGCCAACCTTGTCACGCAAGTAGATGCGTGCCTGGACATCCACCATGGTGTCGGTGCCTGGACGCAGAATAAAACGGTAGGCGCCAGTGGCGCGCGGTGAATCGAGTAACGCGAAGATCACCAGATGCTTATCCTGCGGCTTAGGACGCTCGATCCAAAACTCGCGGAAACGCGGGAACTCCTCGCCGGAAGGCAACGCGGTATCAATGGCCAGACCACGAGCCGACAGGCCATAGACCTGACCTTTGCCGATCACGCGGAAGTAACTGGCGCCGAGCATACTCATGATCTCGTCATCTTTCCCCGCCTTATTGATCGGGTAAAGCACCTTAAACCCGGCGAATCCCAGATCCTTCACCGCATCCTTATCATGCTTGACGGTACCGAAATTGAAGTAATCGGGGTTGTACTTGATTTGCTTCACCGTCGTGGCCGTGACTTCGTTGATCTTTACCGGTGTATCGAAGTACATGCCCTGATGGTAAAAGGCTAGGCGGAACGGCGTTTTCTGCCCAGACCAATACAGCTTGTCATTGTTGAACTGAATCTGCTGATAGTCAGCAAACTTCATGTTACGAAACTCGGACGGCAAATTGCTTTTGGGTGCCTTATAGGATTGCTCAGCCAGTTTCTGTGCCTGGGCGGCAACATCATCCAATGAAAATGCCCACGCCTGCGCGCTGGCAAACATCATTAACACTGATACAGCCAGCCCGGAAACAGCACGCGCTGTCGGCCGGGTGGAGATTAAACGTGTAAGCACATACCCCCCTGATGGTGCTCAACCAAACCTAACGACATGGTAATTAAGTTACTTGCTGCGGCTATAGTAATGGATTAGTTACCCCGCCGACAACCGGCGGATAATAGCCAGACGATCATCGCAATGATGTCCCTCGCCACAGATAAAGAAACGTCATAAATTCCACATAAAAAACAATAAATTAAAATAGTCTACTGCCTAGTTACTCTTCCCGGATTTTAACCATTTAGCCACTAAACTATTCGTCTGACAGATTTAAAAATGTTCATCGAAATAACAAGCAGCATAATAAATTTCCAGAAACTGTTTTTTTATCCATACCCTATTTCACAGAAACGTCGTTAATTTGCGACAGCAGATAAAATAAGCCTGTCGTTAATCTGCGACACTGTGAAAGCTATTCTCATCTCCCCCAGGCGGAAAAGTCATCACGCCTGGGGGAGGCATCATTAGGGTTTAATATACAGATACCCCTGCTGCTGATGCTCGACCAGCGATAGCATTCCGGCCGGGACCGTATGTACCCCCATCAACAATTGATCGGCACTGATCCCATTGGCACGCATGCTATTTTCACAACCGAATAACTCAATGCCCTGCATCTGCAAGGTTTCCCAACGGGGCGACTCTTCGCTATCAGCCAGCAGCGTACTGATGGCAGAGCCGTTAAACAGGATATGGATTTCGGTCGGTTGTCCATCACGGATGGCCATCAGGTTACGGGCATTGTTATATGCATGCGGGCAATTGGCAGCCTCAGAGACGTGAAAAATCACCTTCATGGTTTGCATTAGCGTTAACCTTATCTTAAGCCGCGCCACGGCGTTCGATAGCGCCGGCGGCGTTATTCACTAAAAAATGCGGTGCGCACGGCCTAGCGCCGTACCGCTCCCGTTTGAACATAGCAGCCAATGCTAGGTATGTCATTGTTCCGCCATAGGTTGATTACAGGCCATCGAGTAAATTTTTTTCCACGCCCCTTGCGGCTCGCCGGATTGCGTCAACAATAAAACCCATGGGACGGCTCGCGCCGATCCCGATTTATCCCCACGCTAAAGGAGGCAACCATGGATATGTATCTGACACTGGATGAAGCCATCGAGGCGGCGCGCGAGGCGTTCCTGGCCGGAAATGACGAGGAGGCGCCGGTGGCGCAACTCAATCTCCAGAAATATATCATGCAGGATGGCGACGCCATGTGGATGGCCGAGTTTCTGGCCGACGAACAGGATGACGGCGACGGCGTCGCCCTCTTCTTCGGCCCGGCGGCACAAGCGATCTTCGACCACGACTACGATGACAGCGAGATCGAGGAGGAGTGGCTCGAGGAAAACACACTTTATCAATGGGACGAGGACGACTTCCAGTATCAACCTCCGCTCGACAGCGAAGAGGGCGAAAGCGCCGCCAGTGAGTGGGATGAGCAAAACTGAACCGCCCCGCCGCAAGAATGACGGGGCCGCTCACGTCATCCTTGCGGCGACAAGCGTTGCCCTAACAGTTGACGCAAATAGGCACCGGCGCCGAGTAGCCCTGGATGGTCGTGAGTGATCAGGTAGACCGGAATGGTAGAAAGATAGCCCTGAAAGCGCCCCTTCTCCTCGAAGGCCTGGCGGAAGGGCGAAGTACGGAAAAACGCCAGGAAACGCGGCACGATCCCCCCCGCAATATAGACGCCACCGAAAGTGGCCATATTCAGCGCCAGGTTACCGCCGAAACGCCCCATCATCACGCAAAACAGCGTCAAGGCATGCTGGCAATCCGAACACTGCTCGGCCAGAGCGCGCTCGCTAATCATCTGTGGTGTCAACGCTTGTGGTTCGCGTCCGCCCGCTTTGACCACCGCGCGATACAGGTTAACCAGACCGGGGCCGGAAAGCACCCGCTCCGCTGACACATGCCCCAACTCGGCGCGCAGCACCGCCAACACCTTATCTTCCTCCTCGCTGCCCGCGGCGAGATCCACATGTCCTCCCTCCCCCGGCAAACTGATCCAACGCTCATCAGCCTGGATCAGGTGTGCAACGCCCAGCCCAGTCCCGGCACCATAAATGGCGATAGGACGCCCAGCCTGTGGCGCCTGGCCGCCAAGCTGGATCAGGCTCGCCGCCGGAAGAACCGGGACGGCCATCGACACGGCAGTGAAATCATTGATCACCTCGAGTCGCGCCAGGCCAAGCGCCTGACGCAGCGCACGAATAGAGAATGCCCAACTGTGATTGGTCATCGCCACCCAGTCATCGGTGACCGGACAAGCGATAGCAATACAGGCAGAATCGACCTGCTCCTCAACCTTCTGAAGATAGGTTCGAATGACCGCCTCCAGACTCGCGAACTGTTGGCAGGCATAGCTTTGTACCGCCGAAAGACGGCCGCTCTCTAAACAGCACAGCGCCAGGCGAGCGTTGGTGCCCCCCACGTCGCCAACTAACGCAAAACGATTCATCGTCCCCTCACTCTCCTTCTCTGTATGCTGGATACATAGCGTGGCGCCGCGACGGTCTATCCCCCACAGCAATTGGGGATCAGTATGCCATGACTCGACGCACGGCAACTCCTCCCCATCTCTCCTCCCCCACACATGGTTTGACACGCCGTCACGGTAATCAGGCAACCGCGCCCCCCCCACCACGCGACGCACCTTTTTAGTTCCGCGCCGTTACAGATAACTCTCAAAAAGCCGCACCGGGTCGTGGCGTTGCTCCCGTCGGACGGGAGACAGGTTACACTACGTCCTATCCCTTATCGTCTTTCATCTACGCGGTCTCGCTCGCCAACCGCTTCACCCGGAGCGTTGCGCTACCGTCGCGTCAGGAGTCAAAGGAAAATGGCAAAACATGGCCACTCCCTCGTGCTGACGGCATTACTGCTCCTCAGCCAACCGTTGCACGCCGATGATACGGATGTACATCTGCTGCCCGGCGTCAAACTCGCTATCGACAACCCACTGGAAGATATTCTCGAACCGCTCGATGACTGGCCGGAAGAGGCATTAGAGCCCTTGGATGATTGGTCGGAGAAGGCATTAGAGCCGCTTGATGATTGGCCGGAGAAAGCGCTAAGCCCGAGAAAATGGCGCCGAGGGGATGGGGACGACGATCATCGCCGCCCCGCCTGGCGTCGCCATCACGCTGATGACGACGATGATGACGATTAACCGCGCAACATGCTGACCAGCAAGTAAAGGTTCAGCGCGACCACCAAGAAGACAATTACCCGTCCTACCGCCTGTACCAAGCGTCCGTTAACCATGTCGCCCATCAGCGCACGGTTGCCGGTAAAGGCGAGTAGCGGCAACAGCGCCAGGGCGATACCAAAGCTCAGCAGCACCTGGCTCAACACCAGGATACGCGTAGCGTCCAGTCCGGCCAGGATGACGATAAAAGAGGGCAACATGGTCACCGCCCGACGCAACCACAGCGGAATGTGGAAGTGAACGAAACCCTGCATCACAACCTGCCCGGCCAGCGTGCCGACGACCGTTGAGGAGAGACCGGCAGCGACCAGGCTCAAGCCGAAGATGGTCGCCGCTGCCTCGCCAAGCAGCGGTTTCAGCGTTAGGTAAGCCTGATCCAACTCACTGATGCCGCTATGGCCGTTGAAGTGGAAGGCCGCCGCCGCCGTGGCCATCATCGCCAGGTTAACAAAACCGGCGATGGTCATGGCGATCGCCACGTCGAGTTTGGTTGAGGCGTAACGCTCCGCTCGCGTCTCTTCGCCGCCTTTCTGGGTCAACGACGAGTGTAGATAGATCACGTGCGGCATAATGGTCGCCCCCAATACCCCGGCGGCCAGCACCACGGCATCCTGGGTCGGTAGATCCGGTAACAGCATCCCTTGGGCCAGGCCGGCGACGCTCGGGCGGGAGAAGATCAGTTCAACAATATAGGCAGCAGCGACAAACAACAGTAACGCGCCGATGACCCACTCCAGCGGCTTCTGACCACGCCGTTGTAACCCTAAGATCAAGAAGGTGGCGATGCCGGTAAGCACCGCTCCCTGCAACAGGGTGACGCCGAACAGTAATTTAAAACCGATCGCTGCCCCGATAAATTCAGCCAGATCGGTCGCCATGGCGATGATCTCAGCCTGAACCCAATACGCCCAGACCACCGGCCGCGGAAAGCGATCGCGAATATGCTCAGCCAGGTTTTTCCCCGTCGCGATACCCAACTTCGCCGACAACAATTGGATCAACATCGCCATCAGGTTGGCCCACACCACCACCCATAACAGGGTATAGCCGTAGGAGGCGCCAGCCTGGATATTGGTGGCGAAGTTACCCGGATCGATATAACCGATAGCGGCAATAAAGGCAGGCCCCATCAGCGAGATCTTAATCTTGCGCGCGGGGGAACGGGTGACACAGTCTACAGTCCGAGAGTTCAACATAGGATGCCCTTACTACCATTGCTTCTACTGTCTCTCAGTATAGTTTAGTGATAATGATTATCAACATCGTTTTGACGCTAGTTCCTATCCCTATAATAGGTAGGGGCAATGATAAGACTGAAAATAATTTCACAATTTTGGCAATGGTGATCCGCTGCTGCTATACTGGCTCAAGCACGCTAGATTCTCTCTTCATCATTTTAGGTTCGAGCCTTTCAGCACCAGGCGTGATGATTTCGTCTCATATCTCCCCGTTTACCGCTTCTTTTTGTTACTTTTCTAACTTTTTCTATCTACCACGTTAAAACAATTTCAATAAATGCAATCAATGTCTCGTTTTTAGTTTTCGTGTTACATAAAATTAGCCGAGAAATTTAGCCTGCCTCATAATTTGGAGCAATGTATGTCCCCCATTCTGCACTTCTTGCTGGCCTTAGCCGTGGTGGCAATCCTCGCCCTGCTGGTCAGCCATGACCGCAAGCGGATCCGCGTGCGCTTTATTATTCAGCTACTGGTAGTTGAAATCCTGCTGGCTTACTTCTTCTTGAACTCGGATATCGGTCTGGGCTTTGTGAAAGGATTCTCTGGATTCTTCGAAACACTGCTCAAGTTCGCCGCAGAGGGGACCAACTTTGTCTTCGGTAACATGAGCGACAAAGGATTGGCCTTCTTCTTCCTTAACGTGTTGTGCCCGATCGTCTTTATCTCTGCGCTGATCGGTATTCTGCAACATATCCGTATCCTGCCCATCGTGATCCGTGCCATCGGTACCGTGTTGTCCAAAATCAACGGTATGGGCAAACTGGAATCCTTTAACGCCGTCAGTTCGCTGATCCTCGGTCAATCCGAAAACTTCATTGCCTATAAAGATGTTCTGGGCAAGATGTCAGAAAAGCGGATGTACACCATGGCGGCGACGGCCATGTCGACCGTATCCATGTCTATCGTCGGCGCCTACATGACCATGCTGGCACCGAAATATGTGGTAGCCGCACTGGTACTGAACATGTTCAGCACTTTTATCGTGCTGTCGCTAATCAACCCCTACTCTGTCGAGGGCGAGACCGATCTGCAACTGAAGAACACCCATGAGGGACAGAGCTTCTTCGAAATGCTGGGCGAGTATATCCTGGCCGGTTTCAAGGTTGCGATCATCGTCTCCGCCATGTTGATTGGCTTTATCGCCCTGATCGCCGCCGTGAATGCCTTGTTTGACTCCATCTTCGGTATCAGCTTCCAGGGTATCCTTGGCTACGTCTTCTACCCATTCGCTTGGATCATGGGTATCCCCAGCAATGAAGCGCTGCATGCCGGCAGCATCATGGCCACCAAGTTGGTATCCAACGAATTTGTCGCCATGATCGATTTGCAGAAGATTGCTGGTGAGCTGTCGCCGCGCGGTCTGGGGATTCTGTCCGTGTTCCTGGTCTCCTTCGCCAACTTCTCCTCCATTGGTATCGTCGCCGGTGCCATCAAGGGCTTGAACGAACATCAGGGTAACGTCGTCTCCCGCTTTGGCCTGAAGCTGGTTTACGGCTCGACGCTGGTCAGTATCCTGTCCGCGTCTATCGCCGGTCTGTTCCTGTAATCGGCCTACGGCTCGACGAAAAAAGGCGCCTGCTGGCGCCTTTTTTATTGTCTATAGAAAATCCCCGATGATGTTCATCAGGCGTTTTACAGCCCCAAAACTGGCAAGCGATTCAGAATTCGTCACCGTGCTATCTCAGTGGTGACGCCACTGGGGGTTATCGCCGTTCTCCCTCACCCGCTTTCTCCTCACCTCCCCCTGCCGTGTTCAAGCCACGCTCTGTATATAGCGGCAGAGGCAGAGGCAGAGGCAGAGGCAGAGGCAGAGGCAGAGGCAGAGGATCTTCTTCGCCGTGGCTTCACGGCAAGCGATTTCGTGAAATAGCGACGAAAAAAGGCCGGCATTGCTGCCGGCCTAATAATTTGGTGGAGCTAAGCGGGATCGAACCGCTGACCTCTTGCATGCCATGCAAGCGCTCTCCCAGCTGAGCTATAGCCCCACATAATCGGTGTCCCTGATGCAAGCCATTGACCTGCCGGGTAAGTTTGGTGGAGCTAAGCGGGATCGAACCGCTGACCTCTTGCATGCCATGCAAGCGCTCTCCCAGCTGAGCTATAGCCCCACGTAACCGTGGCCCCTGACGCAGGCCATTGGCCTACCGGGTAAAGTTGGTGGAGCTAAGCGGGATCGAACCGCTGACCTCTTGCATGCCATGCAAGCGCTCTCCCAGCTGAGCTATAGCCCCACATTATGTGGCGTCCGCAAGCCTGTACACCTCCTCACGCACGCTGGAAAGCGCGTGGTGGAGCTAAGCGGGATCGAACCGCTGACCTCTTGCATGCCATGCAAGCGCTCTCCCAGCTGAGCTATAGCCCCGTGTACACCGCTTCATCGCGGGAACGGGGCGCATAATAGGGCAAGGCTACCGGCGCTGTCAACGGCTAATTGTCTTTCCTGTACCAAGCGCGGTAAAAGCCGCCAAGTCAGTCTAATTACTCAACAATTCACCCCCTCGGCACGCAGTTTTTGCCTTTTTCTGCACCGCGTAGCAGTATGGTATTAGATAACTAAGTAAGTTATTTCATTAACGCATATAAATGATCACACTCCGCATAGGGATGGACGCATGAACAAGGAATGGTACTCGGCCAAAGAATTAGTGGGCGTCGGCAGCTTTCCCTCCACACCTCAAGCCATCAATCAACGCGCCAAGGCTGAAGGATGGCGCAAACAACGGCGCAGTGGCGTCCAGGGCAAGGCGCTGGAATATCACATTAGTAGCCTCCCTGCGGAAGTGGTGGAAGAGCTTATCGCGCGTGATGATCAGGCGCAGTACCTACTCAACAGTACCCAGCCAGAACAGCTCTGGTATGCCATCTTGTTGCAGATGAATGACGAGGAGCGCAAGAAAGCCACTTCAGTAATCTTACGTATTGGTATTGATGAGTTCCTGCGCCGCTTAGGCGACTGACACGCGTGCGTCGTGAGCGTCGTCAAGCCACTACACACGCAAAAAAACCGGCCATAGGCCGGTTTCTCTACACACGCAGCATCCTCTGTAAAGCTTATTGCTGCGCCTCACGCGCGGCGATAAAGTCCAAGGCCTGATCGATACGCGCCAGCGTACGCGCCTGGCCGATGGCATGGATAGTCACATCGACACTCGGAGACTGGCCCTGGCCGGTCACTGCCACACGCAGCGGCATCCCCACCTTACCCATACCGACTTCCAGCTCGTCGGCGGTAGCCTGGATAGCATGATGAATAGCCTCGACTTGCCAGTCGCCGATGGCGGCGAGCTTGCTACGAGCCAGCTCCAATGCTGGACGGGCAACCGGACGCAGGTGCTTCTTGGCCGCGTCGGCATCGAACTCACGGAAATCTTCGTAGAAGTAGCGTGCCTGCTGCGCCATCTCTTTCAAGGTTTTACAACGCTCACCCAACAGGGTAACGATCTCGGCCAACTGTGGCCCTTGCGTGGTATCATACCCCGCTTGCGCCACATGCCAGGCCAGGTGCTGAGCGACCTGCTCCGGCGGCAAATGGTTAATATAGTGATGGTTCAACCATTGCAACTTCTCGGTATTGAAGGCACTGGCCGACTTACTGATAGCATCCAGCGTGAAGAACTCCGTCATCTCATCGATGCTGAAGATCTCCTGATCACCATGAGACCACCCCAGACGTACCAGATAGTTAAGCAACGCCTCCGGCAGGTAGCCGTCATCACGATACTGCATGACGCCCACCGCACCGTGACGCTTGGACAATTTTTTACCATCGTCGCCGAGGATCATCGAGACGTGGGCATACTCCGGTACCGGGGCACCGAGCGCTTTCAAAATATTGATCTGACGCGGCGTGTTGTTGATGTGATCTTCGCCGCGGATCACATGAGTGATCCCCATATCCCAGTCATCGATCACCACACAGAAGTTATAGGTCGGTGAACCGTCGGTACGACGAATGATCAGATCGTCCAGTTCCTGATTGCTGAACTCGATCGGCCCACGGATCTTATCGTCAAAAATGACAGATCCTTCCTGTGGGTTCAGGAAGCGCACCACATGCGGCTCATCGGCGGCGTGGTGGCTATGGTCGTGACGGCAACGCCCGTCGTAACGTGGCTTCTCGCCACGGGCCATCTGATCTTCACGCAACTGCTCCAGACGCTCTTTGGAGCAATAGCACTTGTAGGCGGTCCCCTGCTCCAGCATCTGATCGATCACCTGATTGTAGCGATCGAAACGCTTGGTCTGATAATACGGGCCCTCATCCCAATCCAGATTCAGCCAGTTCATCCCATCCATAATGGCATCGATGGCTTCCTGAGTAGAACGCTCCAGATCGGTATCTTCAATGCGCAGAACAAACTCCCCCTGGTTATGGCGGGCATACAACCAAGAGTACAATGCGGTACGCGCACCGCCGACGTGCAGATAGCCGGTCGGGCTGGGCGCAAAACGGGTTTTGATTTTCATGTAAATAAGACCTTGTTACGCAGGTTCCCCTACATCGCTAAGCGGGGGCAAAATATCTGTGGGCGTCATTTTACCATTACCATTTAGGCGATGTCCCACAATTGTTTCTGTCGGGGAGTCAGGTAATGCGCCCTGTTAACCTCGACGAGAGTAGGCAAGGGAAACGGCGGGTGAAGTTATATAATATGACGTCGCATCCACGCATTTTCGCTAAACCTATCAGCCACAGAGAACCGGTTCTTCCCGCTCTCCGTCCGTCGCGATGTCCTGTCACGCGAGCGATGCGGCAACCGGTCGTCCGCGCCCTCGCCCTCGTGGCAAGGTCACGGCGTGCTCCGCTGATACCGTGAGCAGGGCCGCGCCATCAACCAATAAAGGGGGGATACACCACGGGAATAGTGTAGAAAAACGTCTAAATAGATGCTTTTTGTCTATTGTTGCGACAGGCTGGGCGTTTTTCCGACGAACGAGCGCTTTTCTTGAAAAAAGCGTTGACCATTTTCCGCGGCTCCCTATAATGCGGCTCCACACAGCGGGGGTGATTAGCTCAGCTGGGAGAGCACCTCCCTTACAAGGAGGGGGTCGGCGGTTCGATCCCGTCATCACCCACCACACTTTTGAGTGTCCCGCCGTGTAGCGCCATACAGATTGGGTG
>NZ_BAUC01000010.1 GCF_000474215.1 Edwardsiella hoshinae NBRC 105699 = ATCC 33379
CTGCCTGCTCTGCCTGCTCTGCCTGCTCTGCCTGCTCTGCCTGCTCTGCCTGCTCTGCCTGCTCTGCCTGCTCTGCCTGCTCTGCCTGCTCTGCAACGAGCATCGACGCGCTGGGCGCCGTGTCAAGCGGCGACGTCTCGCTAGCGGTCAACGCGGGCTGTTCGCCACCCGCCGACCCCGCTCGTTCGGCTTGCTCCTCAACGACGGGCGTTGGTGTGGCCTGCTCTTCCGGCTGCGCCTCTGGCTCCTGCTGACGGCCAAATCCCAGCCAAGAGAAAAATCCACGTTTCTTATCTTTTGCCATCTTACGACTCTACTCCCGCCTCAAATCTTGGCTATAAGCGGACTCCCACCATAGACTGGCGCGGACAACGCCGCGCGGCGAGAGACACAAATACAATTTACAAAATACCAACCGTTGAGTTTATCACTTAACCGCTGCGCACAACATGGATGTCGCCGGGTTTCGGGTGGCATTTCAATCAATAAAGGATTAGGCTGTGTCACGCAACCATCAGCGTTGTCGGAGCCGGGCCAGACCGCTCCCGCAATCATTCGCCAGATTGTCCCGTCTCCAGCGGCGTGCAACTTGGCCGCAGGGCGGCTGGTCGCCCTGTCCCCGATTTCCTCAACAACATTAACAGAATAGATGGCAAAGAAACCTCACGCACAACCCAGCGGACAGATCCGCATCATCGCCGGGCAGTGGCGCGGCCGCAAACTGCCCGTGCCCGATAGCCCAGGATTACGCCCGACCACCGACCGCGTACGCGAAACCTTATTCAACTGGTTAGCCCCGATCCTGCCCGACAGCCGTTGTCTGGACGTCTTCGCCGGGAGCGGTGCCCTGGGATTCGAGGCCATCTCTCGCTATGCCGCGCATGCCACCCTGTTGGAAGCCGATCGCCAAGTCGCGGCAGGCCTGCGCAAAAACGCCGCACGGCTAAACTGCCCACAGATTACGGTAATCCATACCGATGCATTGCGTTTCTTAGCCCAACCGGGGGAACCGTATCAGGTAGTATTCCTCGATCCCCCTTTCCGCCAAGGGCTCTTAAACGACACGCTGGCATTGCTGGAGAACCAAGGCTGGTTAGCGGACGACGCCTGGATCTACGTCGAATGTGAAGCCGAAGGGCCGGCGCTGGCCTTACCCGCGAGTTGGCACTTACAGCGCGAAAAATGCGCCGGTCAGGTCGCTTACCGTCTATACCGTCGCCAGACCGACGCCGCGCACAAGGAGCTGGATGATGTGGATTAATCTTGGCCGCCTGCTGATGTTAGGCGTATGGGGATTTATGCTGGCTAACCTACTGCACGCCTTCCCACGCCCACTGAATATCTTCGTCAACGTCGCGATGGTCTTCACCGTGTTAATGCACGGTCTACAGGTCACCCTGCTGAAAAGCACCCTACCAGCGGACAACCGTAAGCTAGGGTTCTGGCAAGAACTGCGCATCTTCCTGTTCGGTGTATTCGAGTTACTCGCTTGGCAAAAGAGACAACCGCGTAATAAGCCGTGAGCACCAGCAGCGCTCAAGCGGCGTCCGCGGTAAAACTGATAAAACGGCTGCCTTGTACCCGGAGCATACCCTGCATGCCGGGCGCTAGCTCGGCACACGCCCGTTCGGGGAGGGTAAAGCTCAGCGTACTACCGTCTGTGGTGGTGAAGCGCAGACGATAACGCAGTGTTTCGGCGACGATCTCCTCGCGTTGGCGTGAACGCAACGGCGAAGGCAATGCCTGCTTCTCGGTCAACGTCGCCCGAAAACTGTGCGCGACCGCCGCCGCATCAGCTGCATTCTGACGGCGCTGCTGAACAAAACGCTGAGCCGCCAGCAGTGCGATCACCACCACCACGATGATGAAGAATAACGGGGGCCGACTCATCCGGGTTTCTTACCAGTAAACAAAGGGAAAGCCGCCACGTTGTCCCCCAACTCGGAGATCCTAGCACTCCCCCGCTCGGTGACGGCATCGATGCGGATCACCGCCTGGATCGGAATATAGCTACGCGTCACACCGGCGAATTCATTCTTTAGTCTCTCCTCACTCGGATCCACCAACAACGTGGCCTGGCTACCAAAGACAAAATCGGCGATCTCGATGAAACCGAACAGATTGCTCTGTACGATCTCCCGCACATACAGCTGATAGTTCTTGCCGTTATTCATAAATTGGATACGGTATAGCGGCTGACTGGACATGGTGCTAGGTCGACTCTCCCGTGAATATTTCCTCTCGCGTGCTCTTCTCACCGGGACGGGGATGTCCTGCTTCAGCGCGCAGACGCGCCGTCAACACGGTAAGAGGATGCACATCATTGTTTGCCTGACACAGCCTAACATAGCTTCCCGCGCCTGGACACCAGGCACGGGAAGCCATTGTCGCCTGGCACACCTTCCCCTACACTCAAGCGATAGCTATCCCTGGCGCGCGGCGCTGCTCCCCACACCCAATGTTAGGAGGACGTATGAGTTGGGCATTTCTGGCGGTTCTTTTTTCCGGCTGGCTGTATGTCGATGCCAGCTACCGTGGCCCGGGTTGGCAACGCTGGCTATTTAAGCCATTAACGCTGCTGTTACTGTTGATGCTAGGCTGGAATGCCCCGCAACTCGGCCCTAGCGGCTACTTTATTCTATGCGGTTTACTGGCAACACTGATCGCCGATGCCTTGTTACTCCTGCCTCGCGAGCGAATGCTATACGCCGTCGGTGCCCTATTCCTCAGCCAACTGCTGTATACCATCGGCTTCGCCAGCGGAATGACCATGACGCTGTACTGGCCGCCACTGCTCATCCTGCTGGGCATCGGCGTGGTGTTACTGGCGATCATCTGGGGAGCGTTAGAGACGCTGCGCTGGCCGGTGGCCACCTATGTGGCGATGATGTTGGTGATGGTCTGGGTCGCTGGCGCGCAATACTTCGCCCGTGGCGACGATCAAGGCTTCTCTCTGCTACTCGGCGCCTGGCTGCTACTGTTAGCCAATAGCATCTGGCTGATCGACCGCTTCCGAGTCTCCTTCCGTGCCGCCAGTGCTCTCATCGCCTTCGGCTACTTCGTCGGCCTGTTCTTGATCGTCCGCTCGCTGTATCTGTGAGTATACCGCCGGCCCGTCGCCAACGGGCCGCTCGGCGATTATTCTCGGCCATACAGGCGCCGATGCATCGACTCGATGTGTCCCTGTAAAAGCCGATTCTGGAGCGTCTTCGTCCAACTGGCCGCGAGTCCAGCACAGGCCATCAGGCGACGGTACTCCCCCGCGTCAAACGGCATATGGAAGACGATAGCGATACATTCCGCCACGCTGATATCGCTATTACGTGTCACCAATACCAACGGATGGCGTTCACCGACACGCCCCTCCGCTACCACCCGGTACAGCCAACCACAACGACCACTCTGCTGCATCTGGTCAGCGAAATCCTCGGTTGCCAGTAGTTGGTTTAACTTATAGCAGGGTGAACGCGGTTGGGTCACCTGGATCAACGCCTCCCCCCAACGGTAAATATCACCGATAAAGACCGATGACTCATCCAACCCGAGAGTAGAGAGGTTCTCACCAAATAGCGCCGCTTCGAAACGCTCCGCCTGTTGCGGATAACATTGGCGCCAGTAGGCATAGTGTTCACGTGGATAGTGGCATAATGCTCGATCGGCCCCACCATGTACCCGGCGCTCCGCTTGCTCATCACCGGCCAACCCTAGACGTTGCAACACCAGTGCGTCCGCCATCTGGCGTTTGGCGATGGCGCTGCTCTTTCCCTCGAAAAAAGGGGCACTGTGGCCAACATAGACGTCGGGATAGTGCATAACGTGAACTCCTGTGTAATGAGAACCCCATCAGCGTGCTCAGAAAAGCACTATAGCGCGCGCATCATCCGGCGCCAACGCCACACGCGCAGGCACCATACAACCGTTGTGGGTGCGTAAAGATAGTCCCCTTGCCGGGGCGGCAGAAACCGACCAGCGTTAGGTTACAGCGTTCCGCCACCTCGATAGCTAACGAGGTCGCGGCAGAAACGGCAAACAGGATCTCGACACCGCACATTGCCGCCTTCTGCACCATTTCATAACTGGCGCGACTCGAAACCAGCAACGCCCCCGCTTGCCACGCTGGCTGTTTGGCTCGCAGTCCCAGCAATTTATCCAACGCCACGTGACGGCCGACATCTTCACACCCTCCTAATAGGGTACCCTGCCCATCCAGCCAGGCGGCGGCATGGGTGCACCCCGTCAGATTGCCGATCGTCTGTACATCACGCAACTGCGCCAAGGCCCGATCCAGTACGGCCAGATCGAAACGTTGGCAAAAAGGTAACGGCGCTACAGGACGTAGCGCGTCGCCGATCTGTTCGACGCCACAGACCCCGCAACCGGTACGCCCCGCCAACGAACGCCGCCGCGCCTTCAAAGCCATAAAGCAGCGACTCGACAATTCGATCTGCACCTCAAGGCCCTGGCAAGCCGCCTGCACCTCCATACCATAGATATCCTGCGGCGTACGGATGATCCCTTCGGATAGCGAGAAACCGAGGGCGAATGCTGTCAGATCTTTCGGCGAGGCCATCATCACCACATGGGAAATCCCGTTATACACCAGGGCGACCGGGACTTCATCCGCTACCCAGTCGGGATGTATCTGCGTCGGATCGGTACGCGACCAGACTTGATGCGTCGTGGCGCCACACACGCTATGTGGCGCCGGAGCTACGCGCTTATTCACGGTTCACACCCACTAACTTGACCAAAAGGGGAAAACGCCACTATCGAGCGTTCGGTAATAAAGCAAGCACGATCAATTTTAACCACATTAATTATCATGGTAAGCATGTAACGGGAGCATGAATTCAATAATTTGAATTACTTAGCAAAAGTAGCAAAAACATGGTGAAAAATGCGCATTTCGCTAGCAAAACATACTCTTATTTAAAACCTATTTGTAACATTTAAATATACTTTCATGGTAAAGTACACACAGGGAATCATACCCAAAAAAGCGATAGGCAATAACAAACAATGAAAAAGGAACGCAGCGGCAGCATCAGGCGTGTCGCTGTCTTTCAATAAACAATGTGGTTATTTGAGGAGCAATCCATGCAAGTCAGCAGAAGACAATTCTTCAGGATCTGCGCTGGCGGTATGGCAGGAACGACGGCAGCAGTGCTGGGGTTCGCCCCATCATTGGCTTTGGCACAGACCCGGCAGTACAAACTACTGCGTGCCAAAGAAACCCGTAACACCTGTACATACTGTTCCGTTGGCTGTGGACTCTTGATGTACAGCCTGGGTGATGGTGCCAAGAACGCCAAAGAGAGCATCTTCCATATCGAGGGGGATGCGGATCATCCCGTTAACCGTGGCGCGCTATGCCCGAAAGGAGCCGGCCTCATCGACTTCATTCATAGCGAGTCCCGCCTACAGTACCCAGAATATCGCGCCCCTGGCGCCAACACCTGGCAGCGCATCAGTTGGGATGAAGCCTTCACCCGCATCGCTCGCCTGATCAAGCAGGATCGCGATGCCAACTTCATCGCCACCAACGAGCAGGGCGTCACCGTCAACCGTTGGCTGAGCACCGGGATGCTGTGCGCCTCGGCCTCCAGCAACGAAACCGGCTATTTGACGCAAAAATTCAGCCGCTCACTGGGAATGCTGGCAGTCGATAACCAAGCGCGTGTCTGACACGGACCAACGGTAGCAAGTCTTGCTCCAACATTTGGTCGCGGTGCCATGACCAACCACTGGGTCGATATCAAGAATGCCAACCTGATCGTGGTGATGGGCGGTAATGCCGCCGAAGCACATCCGGTCGGTTTCCGCTGGGCGATGGAAGCCAAAATCCATAACAACGCCAAGTTGATCGTCATCGATCCGCGCTTTACGCGTACCGCCGCCGTGGCGGATTTCTATACCCCGATCCGTTCAGGTACCGATATCGTCTTCCTGTCCGGGGTGCTGCGCTATCTGATCGATAACAACCAGATCAATGCCGAGTATGTGAAGAACTACACCAACGCCAGTCTGTTGGTGCGTGAAGACTTCGGCTTTGAAGATGGCTTGTTCAGCGGCTACGACGCCGAGAAGCGCCGTTACGACAAGAGCAGTTGGAACTACCAGTTAGACGAACAGGGCTTCGCCAAGCGTGACGACACGCTGCAAGATCCGCGTTGTGTATGGAATCTGCTGCGTCAGCATGTCGCACGTTACACGCCGGAGGTAGTCGAGAACCTGTGCGGCACCCCGCGCGCCGACTTCCTACAGGTGTGCAAATATATCGCCGAAACCAGCGCGCCGGATAAGACTACTTCCTTCCTGTATGCCTTGGGTTGGACCCAGCATACGGTCGGTGCCCAGAACATCCGAACCATGGCGATGATCCAGCTGCTGTTGGGCAACATGGGGATGGCGGGCGGTGGCGTCAACGCGCTGCGCGGCCACTCCAACATCCAAGGACTGACAGATCTGGGGCTGCTCTCTACCAGCCTACCGGGATACCTGAGCCTGCCGTCGGAGAAACAACCGGATCTCGCCAGCTATCTGGCGGCCACCACGCCGAAACCGACCCTGCCCGGTCAGGTCAACTACTGGGGCAATACGCCCAAGTTCTTCGTCAGCCTAATGAAGGCCTTCTACGGCGACAAAGCACAAGCACAAAACGACTGGGGCTTCGATTGGTTGCCGAAGTGGGACAAGAGCTATGACGTCTTACAATATTTCGAGATGATGTCGCAGGGTAAGGTCAATGGTTATCTCTGCCAAGGTTTCAACCCGGTTGCCTCATTCCCTAATAAAAACAAGGTGATCGATTGTCTTTCCAAACTGAAATTCCTGGTAACTATCGATCCGTTGAACACCGAGACCGCCAGCTTCTGGCAGAATCACGGTGAGTTGAACGCCGTCGATCCGTCCACCATTCAAACCGAAGTGTTCCGCCTGCCGTCAACCTGCTTCGCCGAGGAGGAGGGCTCTATCGTCAACTCCGGGCGCTGGTTGCAGTGGCACTGGAAAGGCGCCGATGCACCGGGAATCGCCCTCAATGACGGAGCTATCCTCTCTGGCATCTTCCTGCGCCTGCGCGAGATGTACGCCAAAGAGGGCGGTGCGCTACCGGAGGCGGTACTCAACATGTCCTGGGACTATCTGACCCCGGACAACCCGCATCCGGAAGAGGTGGCGCGCGAAAACAACGGGCGTGCCCTGGCCGATCTGGTCGATCCGACCAGCGGGGCGGTGATAGTCAAGAAGGGGCAACAGCTCAGCTCGTTCGCTCAGCTACGTGACGACGGCAGTACCGCCAGTGGCTGCTGGATCTTCGCCGGCAGTTGGACCGAGGCGGGTAATCAGATGGCGCGGCGCGATAACAGCGATCCCTCCGGTCTGGGCAACACCCTCGGCTGGGCCTGGGCTTGGCCGCTCAACCGTCGCATCCTGTACAACCGCGCCTCGGCCGATCCGGCAGGGAACCCTTGGGATCCCAAGCGCGAACTGCTGCACTGGGATGGCGCCAAGTGGGTCGGTATCGATATCGCCGACTACAGCAACGCCCCGCCCAACAGCGGCGTCGGGCCCTTCATCATGCAACCGGAAGGGATGGGACGTCTGTTCGCCATCGATAAAATGGCCGAGGGACCGTTCCCGGAACACTACGAGCCGTTCGAGACGCCGCTAGGTACCAACCCGCTGCACCCGAACGTGGTTTCCAACCCGGCGGCGCGTGTCTTCAAGGACGACCTGGCGCAGATGGGCAAGGCGGAGCAGTTCCCCTACGTCGGCACTACCTACCGCCTGACCGAACACTTCCATTACTGGACCAAGCACGCGTTGCTGAATGCAATCATTCAACCGGAACAGTTTGTGGAGATCGGTGAACGTCTGGCCAACAGCAAGGGCATCGCTCATGGCGATACCGTCAAGGTCAGTTCCAACCGTGGCTATATCAAGGCCAAGGCGGTGGTGACCAAGCGCCTGCGTACCCTGAAGGTCAATGGCAAGGAGGTCGACACCATCGGCATCCCGATCCACTGGGGTTACCTGGGCGTGGCGCGTCCCGGTTTCCTGGCCAACACGCTGACACCGTTCGTCGGTGACGCCAATACACAAACGCCGGAATACAAGGCGTTCCTGGTTAACGTGGAAAAGGTGTAACGGAGGCTAACCGTGTCAATGCAATCTCAAGACATTATCAGACGTTCGGCCACCAACGCCCTGACGCCACCACCCAATGGGCGGAATCACCAGGAAGAGGTCGCCAAGCTGATCGACGTGACCACGTGTGTTGGCTGTAAAGCCTGCCAGGTGGGCTGTTCGGAGTGGAACGATATCCGTGACCAGGTCGGTCATTGCGTCGGGGTGTACGACAACCCCGCCGATTTAACGGCTAAGTCCTGGACGGTGATGCGCTTCTCGGAGGTAGAGGAGAACGGCAAGCTGGAGTGGCTGATCCGTAAGGATGGCTGCATGCACTGCGCCGATCCAGGTTGCCTGAAGGCCTGCCCATCGGCAGGTGCCATCATCCAGTACGCCAACGGCATCGTCGACTTCCAGTCCGAGCACTGCATCGGCTGTGGCTACTGCATCGCCGGCTGTCCGTTCAACGTGCCGCGCATGAATCCGGAAGACAAGCGGGTGTACAAATGCACCCTGTGCGTCGACCGCGTCGCCGTTGGTCAGGAGCCGGCCTGCGTCAAGACCTGCCCTACCGGCGCTATTCACTTTGGCACCAAAGAGGCGATGAAGACGCTGGCCGCCGAGCGCGTCAACGAACTACAGCGCCGTGGCTTCGCCAATGCCGGCCTGTACGATCCGCCGGGCGTCGGTGGCACCCACGTGATGTATGTGCTGCACCACGCCGACAAACCCGAGCTGTATCACAATCTGCCGAAGGAGCCGCAGATCGCGACGCCGATCACCCTGTGGAAAGATGTGCTCAAGCCGGTCGCCTTTGCCGGGTTTATCGCCACCTTTATCGGTCTGATCTACCACTACATCGCCGTCGGCCCCAATACGGAAGAGGAGGACGATGACGCTCAGGGGCATGACGACCAAGGCATGACGCCGCCGCACGACGCCGCTCAGACGCACGCGAAGAAGGAGGATAGCCATGAGCAAAAATAACCTCATCCTGCGCACCCGGTTTATCGATCGGGCCTGCCACTGGACGGTGGTAATCGCCTTCTTTCTGGTCGCATTGTCTGGAATCGCGTTGTTCTTCCCGACGCTCCAGTGGTTAACGGAAACCTTTGGCACACCGCAGATGGGGCGCATCCTGCACCCCTTCTTCGGCGTGTTGATCTTTGTTACTCTGCTGGTGATGTTTTTCCGCTTCGTGAAATATAACCTGTTCAGTCGCCAAGACATTCCCTGGTTTAAAGGAATCATCGAGGTGCTGAAAGGGAATGAGCACCTCGTGGCACGCGTCGGTAAGTATAACCCGGGACAAAAGGCGATGTTCTGGAGCATCATGAGCTTGATTCTGGTGCTATTGGTCACCGGTATCATCATCTGGCGCCCCTACTTCGCCGACCTCTTCCCGATCCCCCTGGTGCGTTACGCCCTACTGCTGCACGCCATCGCCGCCATCGTGCTGATCCAAGCCATCCTGGTCCATATCTATATGGCGTTCTGGGTTAAAGGCTCGATCAAGGGCATGATCGAAGGCAAGGTCAGTCGGCGCTGGGCCAGAAAGCATCATCCACGCTGGTTGCAACAGGTGGAAGAACAAGAGGCGCGTGCCAAAAAAGCGCCTCGCTAAGACGGTGCATCGACGCCGCATACGTACTGCCGCCCCGAAAGGGGCGGCAGTACAATGATTTTTCTCTTACCTATCAGATAAAACGCTATGAGCATCCGTATTCTTCCACAAGCGCAACTTGAGCACCAACGTCACGCCAGCGCCTTGGGACCGATTCCTCCCCTGTTGCTACCTCACCTCCAACATCTCTATCGTCGGCGTGCAGCGCGGCTGCGTGCCCTGTCTGAAGGCAATCCGTGGGGGGACTATCTCCGCTTCGCCGCCGAGTTGGCCGATGCCCAGCAACAGGCGTGCTTCGATCACCCGCTCACGCTGGATCTGGCACCGGCGATCGCCAACGCCGCCGCCTGCGGCACCCCACCGCTCGACAGCAAGACTTTCGCACGCACCCCACACTGGCAGCGTTTGCTGTTAGCCATCATCGCCGAGCTACGTCCCAACGCGGCGCCGCATATCTTGCCGATCCTCGAAGGGCTGGAGAAGTGCGCCGCCGGCGAGCGGGAAGCCCTGGCTAGCGCCCTGCTGGCGGGGGACTATGCCACGGTCGGCAGCGATCGCGCGCTGTTCCTGTGGGCGGCGCTCTCGCTCTACTGGGCGCAGATGGCAAGCCAGTTACCGGGGCGAGCGCAAGCCGACTATGGCGAGCAACGCCACTTCTGCCCGGTGTGCGGCAGCATGCCGGTAAGTAGCGTAGTCCACATCGGTGGCAACAATGGGCTACGCTACCTGCACTGCGGTTTGTGCGAAAGCGAATGGCATATGGTGCGCGTGAAGTGCAGTAACTGCGAGGAGAGTCGCGACCTGAACTATTGGTCGCTGGAAAGCGAACAGGCGGCGGTGAAAGCCGAAAGCTGCGGCGACTGCGGCAGCTACCTGAAGATCCTGTATCAGGAGAAAGACGCCGAACTCGATGCGGTGGCCGACGATCTCGCCACGCTGCTGCTGGACGCTAAAATGGAAGAGGCCGGCTTCGCGCGCAGCAGCCTCAACCCCTTCCTGTTCCCCGCGGAGTAAAGAGGACGCCGTCCCGCCAAACGGTGGGACGCCCCTCCAGAGAGCATCAGGCCTGATTTAAGTACATCTGACGTAGATAATGCGGTACCGCGTCATCGGCGTTACTGCCGATCACGTCACACTGCGGCAGCAGATCCTTTAAGCGTTGATGGGCATCGGCCATGACGCACCCTTTGCCGGCCATTTCCAGCATCTCCATGTCATTCATGCCGTCGCCAAAGGCGATGCAGTCGCGCAACGTATACCCCAAACGACGAGCCACATACTCCAAGGCATGCCCCTTCGACACGCCACCGGCCATCACCTCCAGACAGGTGGGCAGCGAGAAACTGACATTAACTCGATCACCCCAGCGCGCGTTGATCGCCGCCTCAAGTGGCAACAAACGCTGATGATCGGCACAGGTGTAATAGACCTTGCAGATACCATCCGTCGGTAGCATCGCCGGTTCGAAGACATGGTAATGGAATACCGACTCTTGGAAGAACTCGCGCTGAGAAGGATCTTCACGATTCATAAACCAGTCGTCGTTACGATAGACATTAGTCAGAATCGCCGGGTCATCGTGAACAATCGTGAAGAGATCATGGGCGATATCCGGGTCGACATTATGGCTAAAGATCAGTTCCCCCAGCGGGTCGTGTACCCGTGCGCCATTCGAGGTGATCATGAACGCCTTGATCCCTAGGCTATCGCGCACCTGAGCGATGTCGATGTGATGGCGGCCGGTAGCGAACACGAAGTGCACTCCCTGTTGCGTCAACAGGCGCAGGGTATCGCGGGCGAACGGGGTCAGGGTATGGGCGGGAGACAGCAGGGTACCGTCCATGTCCGAAGCTACAATGTGATACATAGAATAAACTCTAACCTCAAGAGGAGTTGGCGGCAGCAGGTGCCGATGATTCGGTAAATTGCGCGAAAAACCGCATGATGGCGGTTAACGCGGCGGCGCGCTGGCTGTCCCGCTCAAACAGGATCTCGTGGCGTGCGCCTGTGATAACCAGCGGCGCTCCGCCCCAAGGGGGATTGCCGGCGGCGGTGAGTGCCTGACAAAAACGCAGATGTGAAGCATTGTCCACCACCCGATCCTCGGCGGCCTGAAGCAACAGCAACGGCACCGCAATCTGTGAGGCATTGGCAATGGCCAGCTCGGCAGCGGCGAGACTTTCGGCGACCCAGTGATAGGTCGGTCCGCCCACCTGGAGCTGGGGGTAATCAGAATAGTAGCGTAAAAAACGGCGGTAACGTACACGGCTATGCGTCAATTCGTTGACCATGAACGGCAACGGCCGCCAATAGCCGGTTCCTAGGGCGTAACGGGTGCGCCGCGCCTCGCGGCGGCCGGCCCAGGCCAAGATGGGGCGCGCCAGCCAACGCGGCAACGGCAGGCGAATACCGGTCATTGGGGCGCAGAGCACGGCGGCGGTCAACCCAACCGGACGGCGGGCCAAAAATAGCGCACTGATGGCCCCGCCCATCGAATGGGCCAACAGGAAACGCTGGCGGTAAGGATGAGCCAACAACTCTCGCTGCCACAGCTGGTGGAGATCGTCCACATAGTCATCGAAGCGCTCCACATGCCCTCGGTGGCGATCAGCCAAAAGGCGGCCGGAGGTTCCCTGGCCGCGGTGGTCGATGATCACCACATCATAGCCGCTGAGAAATAGATCGTAAGCCAGCTCTGGGTACTTCATATAGCTCTCAATCCGCCCCGGAGCCACCAGAATAGCACGCGTATGCTGTGGCGCACGCAACGCCACATAGCGGATCGGTACGCCATCGACGCCGATAAACTCCGCCTCCTGACGCCGTTGCCAAAAGTCCAGCAATGGGCCGGTGGTAAAGGCGGCAAAGCCACGCTCACGCGTCAACCAGCCGTGACTTATGGAAGAGATCGAAGTCATTGTCATCTATCGCACAAGAGGAAAGGCTAGCCACTACGCCATGCCATCGGGGAACTATTGTGGCATAAAAAATGGACGACGGGGAGCGCCCAAGCGCGCCGGACATCGCGGCGCCATTATTAGTCACAGCCACGGATCCTGCGCGCGACATCGAATAAATTCACTTGCGCATCGCGGCACATTTTGTAAGTTTGAGCATTATCACACCGTTGCGCGACGTTTCGGCGCGCGGCGGCCGCCCTAACACTCTCACCTTCCAAGGCAGGACTGCATATGAAAAACGTTGGTTTTATCGGCTGGCGCGGTATGGTTGGCTCGGTGCTTATGCAACGCATGAGCGAAGAGCGCGACTTCGACGCCATCCGCCCGCTCTTTTTCTCCACTTCGCAGCATGGCCAACCCGCGCCGACCATCGGCGGCCATCGTGGCACATTGCAGGATGCCAACGATATCGATGCCCTCAAGGCGATGGATATCATCATTACCTGCCAGGGCGGTGACTATACCAACGCGATCTACCCGCAACTGCGTGCCGCCGGTTGGCAGGGCTATTGGATCGATGCCGCCTCAGCATTGCGCATGCAACAAGACGCCATCATCATCCTCGATCCGGTTAACCGTGCGGTGATCGATCGTGGGCTAGCGCGCGGCGTGAAGACCTTCGTCGGAGGGAACTGCACCGTGAGCCTGATGCTCATGTCTCTCGGCGGCCTGTTCGCCGCCGATCTGGTGGAGTGGGCCTCCGTCGCCACCTATCAGGCGGCTTCCGGCGGCGGTGCCCGTCATATGCGTGAACTGTTAAGCCAGATGGGGATGCTACACGGTCGCGTCGCCCCGGCGCTGGAAGATCCGGCCAGCGCCATTCTGGATATCGAGCGCCAGGTTACCGAGATGATGCGCAGCGGCACACTGCCGACGGATAACTTCGGCGTACCGCTCGCTGGTAGTCTGATCCCCTGGATCGACAAGGCATTGGATAACGGCCAGAGCCGTGAAGAATGGAAGGGCCAGGCGGAAACCAACAAGATCCTAGCCACATCGCACGCGATCCCCATCGATGGCCTGTGCGTGCGTGTCGGCGCTCTGCGTTGCCACAGCCAAGCTTTCACCATCAAGTTGAAACGCGACATTCCCCTCCCCGAGGTAGAACAGTTGCTAGCCCGTCACAACGAATGGGTCAAGGTGGTGCCCAACGATCGCGAACTCACCCTGCGGGAACTGACCCCCGCCGCCGTCACCGGCACGCTGGCTACCCCAGTCGGCCGCCTGCGCAAGTTGAACATGGGGCCGCAATATCTCTCCGCCTTCACTGTCGGCGACCAACTGTTGTGGGGGGCTGCCGAACCATTGCGCCGTATGCTGCGCCTACTGCTCTAGTCCGCTCTCATCTTCACCCGGCGTGCGCTGCGGCGACGCCGGCGTTTCCCTCGCCGTCGCCCAGGGGACACACACCACCACCCGGGTCGAGCACTCCGGCGCGCAACTGACCTGTACGCCGAACTGCTCACCATAACGCGCCTTGATGCGTTGATCGACCAAGTTCATCCCTAGACCATCTCCCCCTGGCTGAGGATGATACAAGCCGGCATTATCCTCCACGCAGATGAACACTCGCTCATCCTCACGCCAACAGTGCAACTGTACCCGTCCCACACCGAAAAGCTGAGCAGTACCATGCTTAATGGCATTCTCGACGATCGGTTGTAGGGAAAACGCGGGCAAGCGGGTCGCCAAAAGCGCCTCATCGGCGCTCACCGCCACCGTCAGATTTTCGGCGAAACGCGCCTTCTCAATAGCCAGGTAGGCATTCACATGTTCCAGCTCATCCGCCAACGTCACCTCGTCACCATTGCGTTTCAAGTTCTTGCGAAAGAAGGTCGACAGTGACAGCACCAAGCGACGCGCATGATCCGGGTCGCGGCGGATCACTGCCGACAAGGTATTCAGGGCATTGAACAAGAAATGGGGGTTTACCTGGGCGTGCAACAGCTTAATCTGCGATTGGGCCAGTAGTTGCTTCTGCCGTTCATACTTACCCGCTAGAATCTGCGCCGATAGCAAATGGCCAATCCCCTCGCCCAGGGTACGATTGATGCTGGAAAACAGGTTATTCTTCGCCTCGTACAGCTTAATGGTGCCCATCACGCGGTTATCCTCGCCGCGCAGGGGGATCACCAGCGATGAGCCCAGTTTGCAGTGCGGTGTGATGGAGCACTGGTAAGGTACTTCGTTACCGTCGGCATACACCACTTGGTTGTGTTCGATGGCGCGTAAGGTGTGATGCGAGGTGATCGGCGAGCCGACCAGATGATGATCATCGCCGATGCCGATAAAAGCCAACAGACGCTGGCGATCGGTCAACGCTACCGCCCCGACGCCCAACTCTTCGTACAGGATGCGCGCCACCTTCATGCTATTCGGACGATCGAACCCCTGGCGCAAGATCCCATCGGCCCGCGCGGCGATCTGTAACGCCTTGGCGGAGAAGGCCGAAGAGTACTTGTCGACCGTCGCCCGACGGTCTAGCAGGATGCGCATAAACATCGCCGCACCGATGCTGTTGGTGATCATCATCGGCAAGGCGATGTGCTCCACCAGCGCCTCCGCCTCCCAGAACGGGCGCGCGATCAGCAGGATGATCCCCATTTGCAACAACTCCGCCAGCAGGGCTATCGCCCCAACCACCCACGGGGTAAACAGCAGATCGAGACGATGATGGCGCAGCATTTGCCGATGCAAGAGGCCGCCCACCACCCCTTCCACCACCGTCGAGATCATGCAGGCTAGCGCCGTCATCCCGCCCATCGAATAACGATGTAGCCCACCGGTCAGCCCAACCAGAAAACCGACGCTCGGCCCGCCTAACACCCCACCGAGCACCGCACCGATGGCCCGCGTGTTGGCGATCGAGTCATCGATATGCAGGCCGAAATAGGTGCCCATAATGCAGAACATGGAGAAGGTGAGATAGCACACCAACTTATGCGGTAGGCGGATAGTCACCTGCATCAGCGGGATAAACAACGGGGTTTTACTCAGCAGATAGGCGATCACCAGATAGACACACATCTGCTGTAACAACGAAAGGATCAGATCCACTTGGCTGACGGCCATAGCGCTACTCTTTTCGATCACCAGTAATACCATTGTAACCAGCGCGGAGCGCGCAACGCTGCGCGCTGACAAGCAAAACGGCGACAAGGGACGCGTAAAAAAAAAGCCAGCACCCGAGCTGGCTAAAAATATGGAAGCAATGTGAGCAATGTCGTGCCTTCCTGGTATAGCCTGAGCCACCCGTGGAAAACACATTAATGATAATCATTATCAGTTGGTGATGTAAAGAACTTTTGTAAAAAAGTGCGTGGCGATGAAATGATTTTATTCATTGATATAAAAGCAAATTAATTTTTAGCCACGTAACTTGAGAACATAAGCATACCTTTGTTAACGATTGGTTTAAGTGTGTACGGTTTACACATTCCCAGTGCGGAACTATAGTTAGCGCACTTTTTATCGCGGGAGATATCGTCAATTGGACAGTCAGAGTCATCAGGAAAACACGCACTTATCCTTGGCAAGCTGACCATCTTCCCGATGAGCTGCTTGCCGAACCCAGGCGGGCAGCAACACTTCATCTTGAACTGCTGCATACCCCAACGAAATCATCTGCCTTGTGTGTAGCGACGCACCGGGTGAAATGCGGACAGTGACCATGTTGTTCTATACCCAAGCCCTATTTCCTCCAGGCGCATAACTGCCGACGCGGGGAGACATAACCTTACCTCGCGCTGAGATGCAGTGCGTGACGCCAAGCGAGTCACGCACTGTGTTTCTCCTTCCCGTTTTACTTATTGACACCTTTCGCCGGGCGGCGGAGGTGCGCTTAAAAATCAGCCCACGAGTACAGCGCTATGACTCAAATGATCGACCAAAACACCGCGCTCCCGCAGGGACGCCGGGAAAAACAGAAAAAAAGTTTCGCCATTGCCGACGAGGCACGCGTCAGCCTGGACGCCACCTTGGCCAATCTCTCCGCCAGTACCCAGGGCTTAGATGCGGCGGATGCCGTAGAGCGCTTGCAACTGCACGGTCCGAACCAAGTCGCCCATGAGAAGGCGCCGCCCGCCTTGCTTCAATTCGTCATGGCCTTCAATAACCCCTTCATCTATGTATTGATAGCCCTGGCCGTGATCAGCTTCTTCACTGATTACTGGCTACCGTTGCACCACGGCGAGCCGACCGATCTGACTGGTGTGATCATCATCATCGTGATGGTTTCCCTCAGCGGGTTACTGCGTTTCTGGCAAGAGTTTCGCACCAATAAAGCCGCCGAGGCACTCAAGTCGATGGTTCGCACCACCGCAACGGTACTACGACGCGCCCATCCGTTTGCCCAGAGCGAATGCCATGAAATCCCGATGCAACAACTGGTACCGGGCGACATCATCCTGCTCTCCGCTGGTGACATGATCCCGGCCGACGTCAAACTGATCGCGTCGCGCGATCTGTTTATCAGCCAGGCGGTGCTGACCGGCGAAGCCTTACCGATTGAGAAATACGACGTCACCGCCAATGTGCGGGAGAAGTCCAGCGACGCCTGCACCGGTGAGGGTAGCCTACTGGAGATGGCCAACATCTGCCTGATGGGAACCAACGTCTCCAGTGGCACCGCCAAGGCGGTGGTAGTCGCCACCGGTAACCGTACCTATTTCGGCTCCCTCGCCAAATCCATCGTTGGCACCCGTTCCCAGACCGCCTTCGATCGCGGCGTCAACAGCGTCAGCTGGCTGCTGATTCGTTTTATGTTGGTCATGGTGCCCATCGTGCTATTGATCAACGGCTTCACCAAGGGGGATTGGACCGATGCCGCCCTGTTCGCTCTGGCCGTGGCCGTCGGTCTGACTCCCGAGATGCTACCGATGATCGTTAGCTCCAACCTAGCGAAAGGGGCCATCACCATGTCGCGCCGCAAGGTGGTGGTCAAACGACTCAACGCCATCCAGAACTTTGGTGCCATGGATGTGCTGTGCACCGACAAGACCGGTACCCTGACCCAGGATCGCATCATCCTCGAGCACTATCTGGATACCCTAGGTCGGGAGAATCCGCGCGTACTGCAACTGGCTTGGCTCAATAGCTACCATCAAAGCGGCATGAAGAACCTGATGGACAAGGCGGTGATCCGCTGTGGACAGGGTAAGCCCGTTATCGAGGCGATGTCCGGCTACAGCAAGATCGATGAGCTGCCATTCGACTTCAGCCGGCGCCGCCTCTCCATCGTGGTCAGCGACGAACAGCGCAATCATACCCTGATCTGCAAGGGCGCCGTCGAAGAAATGCTCGCCATCGCCAGCCATATTGAGGAGCAGGGTCGAGTCCTGCCGCTGGATAAGGCGCGCCGCCACGCGCTGCAAACCCTGGCGGAAGCGTATAACCGCCAAGGCTTCCGCGTCCTGATGCTCGGCACCCGCGAGCTCGGGCACGATGGCTGTGCCTTCCCGCTCAGCATCGCCGACGAGCGAGATCTGATCCTGTGTGGACTGCTGACCTTCCTCGACCCGCCGAAAGAGTCCGCCGCTGCGGCGATCGACGCCTTGCGCGAGAATGGCGTCATGGTCAAGGTGTTGACCGGCGACAACCCAACGGTAAGCAGTAAAATTTGCCAAGAGGTAGGATTGACGCCGGGTGATGTCCTGCTCGGCAGCGATATCGAACAATTGGATGATCAACAACTGGCACAAGAGGCTGAACGACGTACCGTCTTCGCCAAGCTGAGCCCACTACAAAAGTCACGCGTACTCAAAGCATTACAGAATAATGGCCACACTGTGGGCTTTCTCGGCGATGGCATCAACGACGCCCCGGCGCTACGCGATGCGGATGTTGGCATCTCCGTCGATACCGGCACCGATATCGCCAAAGAATCCGCGGATATCATCTTGCTAGAGAAAGATCTGATGGTACTGGAGCAAGGGGTAATCACCGGGCGCGAGACCTTCGGTAACATCATCAAGTACCTGAACATGACCGCCAGCTCTAACTTCGGCAACGTGTTTTCCGTCCTGGTGGCCAGTGCCTTTATTCCGTTTCTACCGATGCTGGCCATCCAGCTCCTACTGCAAAACTTGCTGTATGATCTGTCGCAGATGAGCCTGCCATGGGATCGCATGGACAAAGAGTTTTTGCGCAAACCTCGCAAGTGGGACGCGAAAAACATCGGCCGCTTTATGCTGTGGATCGGCCCGACCTCCTCCCTGTTCGACATCGCCACCTATGCCTTGATGTGGTATGTGTTTGCCGCCAACAGCATCGCCCATGAGTCGCTATTCCAGTCCGGCTGGTTTATCGAAGGCTTGCTGTCGCAGACCTTGGTGGTGCATATGCTACGAACCCAGAAGATCCCTTTCATCCAGAGCTGCGCCGCCTTGCCAGTGATGCTGACCACCGGGATCATCATGGCATTAGGGATCTACATTCCTTTCTCACCATTGGGACAGGTTATCGGTCTACAGCCGCTACCGCTGAGCTACTTCCCGTGGTTAGTCGCCATCCTGTTGAGCTACTGTGTCCTGACGCAACTGATGAAACGCTTCTATATTCACCGCTTCGGTCAGTGGTTCTAACCATACTGGTGCGCCGCGATGCGGCGCGCCGTCCACATTGGGGGAAAAGGTGACGTAACCTGCCGAATAAACAAAGGAATACCATTACAATGCCAATCATGATATAAAAAATTTTTACTGTCATAATGCTTATAACTTTATGAAATACTAAGAGTAGTCCTAAGTTCGCTCCGCCTTTTGTCATCGGCAAATCAAAAAAACGTCATATTTTCCTTTTCCCCGGCCAGTCTTCTCGCCGATAATGCGCCGCGTTCATGTCCACAAACTGGCGTAACGCATATGCTACATCTCTTTGCAGGGCTAGATTTCCATACTGGCCTAATGTTAGTCCTCGCACTGCTGTTTGTGCTGTTCTACGAAGCCATCAACGGCTTCCACGACACGGCCAACGCGGTCGCCACCGTCATTTACACCCGTGCGCTGCGCTCGCAGATTGCTGTGGTGATGTCTGGTATTTTCAACTTCCTCGGCGTCATGTTGGGCGGTCTGAGCGTGGCTTATGCTATCGTTCACCTGCTGCCGACCGACCTGCTGCTGAACGTCGGCTCCTCCCATGGTTTGGCGATGATGTTCTCCCTGTTGTTGGCGGCGATCATCTGGAACCTGGGCACCTGGTACTTCGGCTTACCAGCCTCCAGCTCACATACCTTGATCGGTGCCATCATCGGTATCGCACTCACCAACGCGTTGATGACGCACACCTCAGTGGTCGATGCTCTCAACATTCCCAAGATGATTGAGATCTTCCTGTCATTGATCATCTCACCAATCGTTGGTCTGCTGTTGGCGGGCCTGATGGTGTGGTGCTTGCGTCGTTACTGGAGCGGCACCAAGAAGCGTCGCCGTATCCATATGACGCCGGCCGAGCGCGAGAAGATCGACGGCAAACGTAAGCCGCCGTTCTGGACCCGTATCGCCTTGATCGTCTCGGCCATCGGCGTCAGCTTCTCCCACGGCGCCAATGACGGCCAGAAAGGGATCGGTCTACTGATGCTGGTACTGATCGGCGTCGCTCCGGCCGGATTTGTGATGAATATGGATGCCACCGGGTATGACATCGCCCGTACGCGCGATGCCATCACCCATCTGGATCAGTATTATCGCCAGCATCAGGCCGACCTGAGCCATGTCATCAACACTGAGCCGGAGATCCCGGCCAGTGAGGAGGGCCAGGGTAGCAAGATCTTCCACTGCAACCCGGCACGGGCGCAACTCGCCATCGCCAGCGCACAGAGCATGCTGGCCAATCTGCAAAACTACGATCAGCTGACGGTCGATCAACGCAGCCATATGCGTCGTCTGCTGATGTGTGTGGCGGATACCGCCGGCAAGGTCGCTAAGTTGCCGGAAACCAGCGACAGCAATAAGCGCTTCTTAGGCGATCTGCGTAAAGATCTGCTAGCGACCGTCGAATACGCCCCGATGTGGATCATCGTCGCCGTCGCGCTCGCCCTGTCCTTGGGAACCATGGTCGGTTGGCGCCGCGTTGCCACCACCATCGGCGAGAAGATCGGTAAGAAAGGCATGACTTACGCGCAGGGCGTATCGGCCCAGATGACCGCGGCCATCTCCATCGGCGTCGCCAGTTATACCGGGATGCCCGTGTCCACCACCCACGTACTCTCCTCGGCGGTGACCGGCACCATGCTGGTCGACGGTGGCGGCGTACAGGGTAAGACGGTGAAAAACATCCTGCTGGCCTGGGTGCTGACCCTGCCGATGGCCATCGTCATTTCCAGTCTGTTGTACTGGCTGGCGTTAACCTTCGTGGTCTAACCGCCTGCCGACAAACTTACGAAGCCCGTCAACGACGGGCTTTTTTACGCTATTCAGCAATGAACCGTCTTGACGGAGGGCACCACGCCCAGCACGGCGCACCGTGTGGTGCAGCGGCTCGGTGCGCATAGCCCGCCGACATCGCTGCCCCCGCCATTAGTACAGACCATGCAACAAGATCACCCCAATGCACAGCGGAGCCGCATAACGCCAGGTAACACGCAATGCCCGGCGCCACAACGGCGACAACGTCGGCGGCAACAGGCCTTCCAACTGTGGGGACCAGCCAAACAACAGGCAGATGACGAGGGCAAACAGCGGCATCATCAGGTTCGAGGTCATAAAGTCCAGCCAATCGAACAACGTCCGCCCCGCCCAGGTGTAATCGGCCAGCGGGCCAAACGACAAGGTAACCGGGATCCCAGCCAGCATGATGCTGACACTGACCAATAAAGTCGCGTTACGGCGTGACCATCCCCAACGGCCGCTGGCGAAAGCCACGATATGCTCCAACAAGGAGATAGAGGAAGAGAGTGCCGCCAGCAGCAGTAAGACGAAAAACGCCACCGCCCACACGCTAGCGAAAGGCAGATGGTTAAAGAAGACCGGCATGGTCATAAAGGTCAGCCCCGGGCCGGCGCTCGGGTCCAGACCGGCGGCACTCAGCGCTGGAAAGATCATCAAGCCGGCCAATACGCAAACCAAACAGGACAGCGCCACCACCCATAGGCTGGAACGCGCCACGCCATCACTGCTCGGCAGATAGGCCCCATAGGTGGTATGGATCCCCAGACCGACGGACAGGGAGAAAAATGCCAGGCCCAACGCATCCAAGACGCTTTTCCCCGTCAGATGGCTGAAGTCGGGCCACAAAAAAAGATGCAGGCCCGCGGTCGCCCCCGGCAGAGTCAAGGCGATAGCGATCAGCGCCAGCATGATCACCAGTAACAACGGCATCATCACCTTTACCGCTTTCTCCACCCCACGCTGTACCCCGCCCAACACCACATAGGCGGTCAGCGCGGCGAACAACAGGTGAGTCATCACCGGCCAATAGGGGTGGCTGATGTAGTGACTAAACAGACGCTGAAACCCCTGCGCCTCCCCCCCCTGAAAGCGACCGGCCGCGGCCATCAACGTATAGCCCACTGTCCAACCGCCAACCACGCTATAAAAGCTATAGATACACCAACTGGTGATGATACCGAGCAGACCGACCCACCCCCAATGACGGCCGCACAACTGACGAAACGCCTGCACCACACTCTGACGGCTATGGCTACCCAGCAGCGTCTCGGCCATAAAGACCGCCAATCCCAGGGTAAAGCTAAACAGCAGGAATAGCAGCAGGAAAGCACCGCCACCGTTAGTAGCCGTCACATAGGGGAACTTCCAGATGGCGCCAATACCGATCGCCGAGCCGGCGGCGGCCAAGATATGGCCCACGCGCGATGACCATTGGGGAGCGCGGCTCACCGCCTGATCGCTGTCTAACGCTTGACTCATAACATCACTCCGGTTGAATGAGAGGTGCCGGAGTACGTCTTGAGGTGTCGCTACAACAAGGCCGCCATCCGGCGGCCTTGAGAAAATAGAGGGTATAAACAGGCCGCCCTAAGTGCTAAGGAGAAGAAGTAGGTTTAGCAGGCGACGCTGGACTGGCATAGTCATCAATATCCGTAATGAGAAATACTTTTTCACCCTATAACAATCCATCCAATTAGGCAACGCTCATGTTTCGTCAATGCCAAATGGCCAGCCCGATCAGGGCTAAGGTCACCAAGCCGCATAGGACGCTAGTCAGAATAAATTGGCGGCGCAGTCGCTCACAACGGCGGATAAATTCATCGTCATGATGATCGTTGTAACGACGTTCATAAATATAGCGTACCAGGCGTAACTGCTTACTGGGTTGCCCATGACTGGTAAAGAAGCCACCGCCATCGACATACTGATAGAGCAATGGATCACAACCGCGCAACACCACCAGCAGGGAGCGCAAAGAGGAGTAATAACGCAGCATGTTGACTACGCACACAATAAACAACGCCCAGAATAGTGCGACGGTATTAATCATGATCTCCCCCTCCTGGCATCCTCACGGCATAGCGCTGCCGAGGACGCGATAGTGAACTCGACAATGCCGGCGCAGCGTGCCGCCGGCCCATGGTGTTGTCATCAAGAGACGGTATTCCCTGCCCGAGGGATTACAATTATTAGTGTAGGAAATCTCACGGCAACCGTGTGAAGATCACAAAAATTATTTCTTCCCCGCCTGACACGCCCAGACCCACTACGCTATAGGTTAAAGATTTCATTATAGATTCGGCGAGGGTGCCGCCAAAATATCCACGAAACCACCTTATCTTGGGGGTAAATCAACTTTTGCGCGCAATCGGGAAACAGTGCTTGATTTACCCTGCGGCGATCCTTATAAGAAATGAGTTAAGTATATTACTAGGCTATGTCCCGCAAGGGGGTATGTGTAGCGCAGACGCCATTGCGGGACACAGCCTGACACTTTCCGGTCACGGTCTTCTCTGGGTAAACAACACGACCACCACCCTGTGAGCCGTATGACATATCTCACTACCCGGACAGTGCTATGATACAGGTATCGCCAGCACGCCCGCCGGGGCAGACGAAACCTGTGATACCCGTTAATCGGCTTTAGGAAGGAGCGCTCTTATGGCTTATAAACACATTCTGGTTGCTGTAGACCTTTCCCCGGAAAGTAACATACTGGTCGAAAAAGCCGTGTCCATGGCACGCCCCTACGACGCGAAGGTTTCGTTGATCCACGTGGACGTCAATTATTCCGACCTGTATACCGGTCTGATCGACGTCAACCTAGGCGATATGCAGAAACGCATCTCCGATGAGACCCATCATGCCTTGACCGAGCTGTCTCAGCATGCCGGTTATCCGATCACCGAGACCCTGAGCGGCAGTGGCGATCTCGGGCAGGTTCTGGTCGACGCCATCAAGAAATACGATATGGATCTGGTGCTGTGCGGCCACCATCAAGATTTCTGGAGCAAGCTGATGTCCTCTGCACGCCAGCTGATCAATACCGTGCACATCGACATGCTGATCGTGCCGTTAAAGGATGAAGAAGACGATTAATTTGTCCTGACATCCTCCCCGCTCTTCCCCCGCCACGGCATGTATGCCGTGGCGTTTTTTTATCTTTCCCGCCAATTTTTAGCAAAAGAGTGAACAAACGCTCAATTAACAAACAATCAAAATAATAATCTAATAATCGAAGCTAAATAGCGCATTTAATACAGTTGATTTGTTTATAAAATAGAATTCTATTTCACCAAAATGTATCTATGCATCACACTATCATTTTTACCAACATAACAATAATCTGAGGCCAACCACAATGAACACCACCACGCCGGGCTTACTCCATCAGCCTAAGCCATTTTTCATGATATTTTTCATAGAATTATGGGAACGTTTCGGTTATTACGGCGTACAGGGCATTCTGGCCGTCTTCTTCGTAAAACAGCTAGGATTCTCCCAGGAGCAAGCCTTCATTACCTTCGGAGCTTTCGCCGCCCTGGTCTATGGCCTGATCTCCATCGGCGGTTACGTCGGTGACCATCTGCTTGGGACCAAACGCACCATGGTGCTCGGCGCTATCGTATTAGCCTTAGGCTACTTTATGACCGGGATGTCGCTGCTCAAACCACAGATGATCTTTGTCGCCCTCGGCACTATCGCCGTCGGTAACGGACTGTTTAAGGCCAATCCGGCCAGTCTGCTCTCCAAGTGCTATCCGCCGAAAGATCCGCGCCTGGATGGGGCGTTCACACTGTTCTACATGTCGATCAACATCGGCTCGTTGATTTCACTCTCCCTGGCCCCGATCATCGCCGAACGCTTCGGCTATGCCGTAACTTATAATTTGTGTGGCGCGGGGCTGATCATCGCCCTGTTGGTCTACTTCGCCTGCCGTGGCATGGTGCGCAACCTCGGCTCCGAGCCCGATCACCTGCCGTTGAACTATGGCAAGCTGTTGCTCGTCCTGGCCGGTTCCATTGTCATGATCGCCATCTGCGCCTGGCTGATGCATAACGTTGGCGTCGCTAACATCGTGTTGATCGCCGTCTCTGTGGTGGTGATTTACTTCTTCTTCCGCGAAGCCTTCAAGCAAGATGTCCAGGGGCGTAACCGCATGTTCGTCGCCTTCATCCTGATGATCGAGGCGGTGCTGTTCTACATCCTCTATGCGCAGATGCCGACCTCGCTAAACTTCTTCGCCATCAACAATGTGCGTCACGAGATCTTCGGCTTCGCTATTAACCCGGTCAGTTTCCAGGCCCTCAACCCCTTCTGGGTGGTGATCGCCAGCCCGGTGTTAGCCTCGATCTATACCCACCTCGGTAGTCGTGGACGCGATCTGAGCATGCCGACCAAGTTTACCCTGGGAATGCTGTTATGTTCGTTAGGCTTCCTGACCGCCGCCGCCGCGGGTCTATGGTTCGCCGACGCTCAGGGGCTAACCTCCCCTTGGTTCGTCGTCTTGGTTTACCTGTTCCAGAGCCTGGGTGAGTTGATGATCAGCGCTCTGGGACTGGCGATGGTCGCCGCACTGGTGCCCCAGTATCTGATGGGTTTCATCCTCGGAATGTGGTTCCTGACCCAAGCCGCCGCCTTCCTACTCGGCGGTTATGTCGCCACCTTCACCGCCGTACCAGACGGCATCACCGATCCATTACAGACGCTGCCCATCTACACCAGCGTATTCGGTAAGATCGGTATCGCGACGCTGATTGTCGCGCTGGTGATGGCCGCCTTGGTTCCCTGGCTCAAGCGCATGATGAATACGCAAAGCGACGGCCAGAACGCCTGATTATCCTCTGTACAACAAGGCCCTGCTAGCACAGGGCTTTGTTCTTTCTCCCACCTCGGCAAACGCCTTGCATCGCTAATCGATCGCGATGTTATAGTCCGAATAGCCTATTTTTTAGGCGCCTTGCCGCCCCGCGGCCACATATGCTCTCCCCCTACTCTCACCAGGAGCCCCTATGGCATCGATCGATTCTGTCGAGCAGTTTATGCAGCACGTCCTATTACGTGACCCACACCAGCCGGAGTTTGCCCAGGCCGTGCGTGAAGTCATGACCACTCTCTGGCCCTTTCTACAACAGCATCCCCACTACCGCCAAGCCGCCCTGCTAGAGCGCCTGATCGAGCCGGAAAGGGTGATCCAGTTTCGTGTCAGTTGGGTCGACGACCACAACCAAGTACAAGTGAACCGCGCCTGGCGCGTGCAATTTAGCTCTGCCATCGGCCCCTACAAGGGCGGGATGCGTTTTCATCCCTCAGTCAATCTGTCGATCCTCAAGTTTCTCGGCTTCGAGCAGACCCTGAAAAATGCCCTCACCACCCTACCGATGGGCGGTGCCAAGGGAGGCTGTGACTTTAACCCCAAAGGGAAAAGCGACGGTGAGATCATGCGTTTCTGCCAAGCACTGATCAGCGAACTGTACCGTCATCTCGGCCCCGATACGGATGTTCCCGCTGGTGATATCGGCGTCGGCAGCCGCGAAGTGGGCTATATGGCGGGAATGATGAAGAAGCTCACCAACCATACCGCCTGCGTGTTCACCGGCAAGGGGCTCAGCTTCGGCGGCAGCCTCATGCGCCCTCAGGCGACAGGATATGGTCTGATTTACTTTACCGAGGCCATGCTACAACGCCACGGCCTCGGCATGGAGGGGATGCGCGTCGCCGTCTCCGGCTCGGGCAATGTGGCACAGTACGCTATTGAAAAGGCAATGGCGCTAGGTGCCACGGTGATCACCGCCTCCGACTCTAACGGCTGCGTGGTGGATGAAGCCGGCTTTAACGCGGAGAAACTGGCGCAACTCTGCGCTATCAAAGCCTCGCCGGACGGACGCATCGCCGACTATGCCCGCGCTCGCGGCCTGACCTATCTACCGGGCCAACAGCCTTGGCACGTACCGGTCGACATCGCTCTCCCCTGCGCCACCCAGAATGAACTGGACAACGAAGCCGCCCGGATGCTGATCGCCAATGGGGTACGTGCCGTGGCCGAAGGCGCCAACATGCCCACTACCCTCGACGCCACCGATCGCCTCTTGCAGGCCGGCGTGTTGTTCGCCCCAGGCAAGGCGGCCAACGCCGGTGGCGTCGCTACCTCGGGGTTAGAGATGGCGCAGAATGCCGCACGCCTGTCATGGACGGCCGAGCAGGTTGATCAACGCCTACGCCAGATCATGCTCGACATTCACCAAGCCTGCGTCGACTACAGTGGCGAGCCAACGGGCCAGACTCACTATGTGCGCGGTGCCAACATCGCCGGTTTTGTTAAAGTCGCCGACGCGATGCTGGCCCAAGGGGTGCTGTAATACCGGTTTCGCGCCCCGCGGGGCGCGCCTACAAGGGTAAAGAGAGGCGGAAACAGGCCCCAGGCCGCGACGCCACCAAGGCGATATCACCGTCGTGTAGCGCCAGCATCCGCTTAACGATCAACAGTCCCACGCCACCGCTTCCCGGGTGCCGCTCGCTGGATGACAGCGGACGCTGGAACAGGGCATCCTGCAACGCATCAGCGACACCGGGACCGCTATCGCACAGCTCCACCCATAAACGCCCCTGCGCCTGCCATAGCTGTACCACGATGCGCCCACCCGGCGGTGTATGACGCAAGGCGTTATCCAGCAGATTGGTCAGAACTCGCTCCATCATGTGGATATCCGCCGTGATCGACGGTAATCCCGCCACCACGTCGGTGCTCAGCGTCAAGCCACGCGTCTCAGCGGCCAGCTCAAACTTTTGAAAGACATCCTGCACTAACTCGGCAAAAGAGAAAGGCTCACGCTGTGGCTTGACCGCTCCATACTCCAGGCGCGCCAGCTCGAACAGTTGCTGCGCCAGATGCCCCACCTTCTGGCTCTGCGCCAAGGCGGTCGCCAGATAGCGCCGGCGCTCCGCTTCGCCGAGGCTATCCTGTTTCAGGCTCAGGGTTTCCAGATAGCCGTGCAACGAGGTCAGGGGTGTACGCAGATCATGCGAGACGGTGGTGATGAACTCGCGCCGCTGGCGATCCTGCTCGGCCAGACGCCGCCACTGCTCCGTGATACGCCGCGCCATACGGCCAAACGCCCGCTGCAAACGCGCCACCTCATCCTCCCCTTGCACCTGCTGCAACGCCGCCAATGTCTCCGGGCTGAGCGTCTCCAACCCCTCACGCTCCAGGCGATCCACCTGACGGGTCAAGGCATGTACCGGGCGCGTCACCCAGCGGTACACCAGCAACCAGGCCAACAATCCGCAGCTCAAGATCAAGGCGATCGACCAGCCGACCATCGGCCAAGCCGAGCTGAGGCGGACGTCGTCACTCAACCGGTTATACGCCTCCCCCTGCAACACCACATACAGATAACCACGCGTATGGCCGTTCATGGTCAACGGCGCGACGCTAAACACCTTCTTGCCGTCGAGGCTACGCGGATCGTCGCCATACAACGGCAACATCTTACCGGCTAAGAAAGCGTCGATCGGCGCCAGACTGACACGATGGCGCATGATGCGCCCCGGCGGGGCCGCGTCAGCGATAATCTGCCCCTGGCTATCCAGGAGATAAACCTCCACACTAGGATTCACCGCCATCAGTTGATCGAACAATCGTTTTACCGAAACCCGATTCACCCCGTCGGCCTGCAACAGGGCATTATGTCGGGCAATATGACTGGCCAGATCGGCAGACAAACGCTGGATCACCTGATGGCTGTAAGCGGTGTTACTACGCAGCTGCAACCAGCCGGTTAAGGCACTGCACACCAGTAGCAGCAGCGCAAACACCAGCGCCAGACGCTGCGAGAGACTCAGGTGTCTCATGCGATCCCCTTACCATCAGCGAACTTATAGCCGGCGCCCCATACCGTCAGGATCCAGACCGGCTCGGTAGGATCGTCTTCGATCTTGGTGCGTAATCGATTGATATGGGTATTAACGGTGTGCTCATAACCATCATGTTGATAACCCCAGACCTTATCCAGCAATTGGAGACGTGAAAATACCTGCCCCGGATGGCGAGCGAAGAAATAGAGCAGATCAAACTCGCGCGGCGTCAGCTCGATCGCCCGCTCCGCCACCCAAGCCTGACGCGCGATTGGGTCGAGGGTCAGGGCGCCGTGAGTCAAGCGCCCCGCCTCTAACATCAGATTACGTCCCATCGCCTCTTGGCGCCGAAACAGCGCCTTGACCCGAGCAACCAGCTCGACCATAGAGAAAGGTTTCGCCAGATAGTCATCCGCGCCCAACTCTAGCCCCAAGACACGATGCGGTTCGCTGGAGCGAGCGCTGATGATGATAATCGGGGTATAGCGCGTCATGGCGCGTACCCGACGACAGATATCCAGGCCATCCACCCCCGGCAGCATCAGATCCAGGATCAGCGCATCCCAACCGCCTTGCTCGATCAACGCCATCCCCTGATCACCATCGGCGGCATGTGTGACATGATAACCCGCATCGCTCAGATGCAGCGTGAGCAGTTCGGCGATCAAGCTGTCATCCTCCACTACCAGGATCTGTTTTCCCGTCATCGTCTCTCCTCCCCCTAGAAGTATTCAGTCTACCCGGCCTCTCATCTTCGAGTTATCACATTTTGTTTATAAAGTCGGCAACCTGACACTGACTTTCAGTCGGACTAACAACATGCCCACGCATCTCAGTGTCGACAGGTACGCCGAGAAGTGAGCGTACTCGGTCGCGCGTGAAATAATTTTCATGAAATGAAATTGCATTATCGTTTCATCTCACAAATATAAACATTGGTCATTATCCCGCGTAAAAATGCATACTTTTCCCATACCAACGCCCGCCCAATTGATAAAAAAATGTTAACAGCAATGATGTGTTTAGCGGTAAAATAACACTAAAAAAGTAATAAAATTACCTCGCTAATTAAACCACCTCAATTTTTAACCTCAATTTATCCGCGAATTAACACATCTGGGCATGGATCACATTTCACCCGCCATAGGCAGCCAAGCATTGCCATTCTTCATTACCCTTTCCACATGAATTTTCCCAGGCTCTTACAACAACAAAGGTTCAGCCATGAAATTCAAACTCGCCTTGATCTCTACCGCTCTGGCCTCTGCGTGCCTGTTTTCATCCTCTTCGTTTGCCGCAGAAAAAGCCGATAAGCATGACATTGCCGTGGTGGCCAAAGTTACCGGCATACCCTGGTTTAACCGCATGGAAACCGGGGTAAACCAGGCGGCGCAACAGTTGAATGTCAATGCCTATCAGACCGGCCCGGCAACACCGGATCCGGCGCAACAGGTTAAAGTCATCGAAGATCTGATCGCCAAGAATGTCGACGCCATCATCGTGGTACCCAACGACGCTAAGGTATTGGAGCCCGTGCTGAAGAAGGCGCGCGACAAGGGGATCGTGGTGCTAACGCATGAGTCACCGGATCAGCCGATCGGTCTGTGGGATATCGAAACTATCGATAGCCAGAAGTATGCCGAGGCCAACGTCGATCAGTTGGCTAAGGCGATGGGAGGTAAAGGCGGCTACGCCATCTACGTCGGCTCTTTGACAGTACCGCTGCACAACGCCTGGGCCGATTACGCCGTGAAATATCAGAAAGAGAAGTACCCAGAGATGTTCGAAGTCACCTCGCGTCTACCGGTAGCCGAAAGTATCGACAAATCCTACGCCACGACCCTGGATTTGATGAAGACCTATCCTCAGCTGAAAGGGATCATCGGCTTCGGCTCGCTCGGTCCTATCGGTGCTGGCCAGGCGGTCGCCAAAAAACGCGCCAAAGATAAAGTCGCCGTCGTCGGCATCGCCATGCCGTCCCAGGCCGCGCCTTATCTGATGCGTGGCGATATCAAACAAGTTCTACTGTGGGATCCGAAGGACGCCGGCTACGCGCTGGTTACCGTGGCCGACCGCCTGTTGCAAGGACAGGAGGTCACACCAGACCTGAGTATTGACGGACTGGGCAAAGCGGATGTGAACATGAAAGATCACGTTATCCGCTTCAATAAAATATTAACCGTAACCAAAGATAACGCCCAGTCGCTCGGTTTCTGATCTCGGCCAATGCCGTCATCACCAGGGAAACCTTCCCGCCGGCCGATACGGCCGGCACTCAGGTCACTTTTCTCCATCGTCATACCGTGACGCCTCACTCGGGGCGTCCGGCGGAGTATTGCCCATGAACAGCAGCGCATTCATCACGCTTGAAAACATCAGCAAACAGTTTCCCGGCGTGCTGGCACTGGACCGGGTCAGCCTAACGCTGAACAAAGGCGAGGTGCACTGCCTGGCCGGCCAGAACGGCTGTGGCAAAAGTACTATCATCAAGGTCATCTCCGGCGTCTATCAGCCGGAAAAGGGGGCGCGTATCCTGATCGACGGCAAGCTGTTCCATCAGCTGACGCCTTCGCTCTCCGCCCACTACGGTATCCAGGTCATCTACCAGGATCTCTCTCTCTTCCCTAACTTCAGCGTGGCGGAAAACATTGCCATTCATCGCTACCAGCCCGGTGGTGATCTGTGGGTACGCCGACGTGCCATGCGACAACAGGCGCTGGCGGCCATGCAACGTATCGGTGTCTCCCTCGACCCAGACAAGAAGGTCGAAAAGCTGTCGATCGCCGATCGCCAACTGGTCGCCATCTGCCGCGCCATCGCCGCCGATGCGCGTCTGGTGATCATGGATGAGCCGACGGCGTCCCTCACCCGTCAGGAGGTCAACGGCCTGCTGCGCGTGGTCAACGAACTCAAGGCCGCCGGGATCTGCGTGGTGTTTGTCAGCCATCGTCTGGATGAGGTGATGGAAGTCGCCGATCGCATCAGCGTGATGCGCGACGGTAAGCTGGTTGGCACTTGGCCCGCCAGCGAGTTAGACAGCCACGAGCTGGCCTTCTTGATGACCGGCCAACGCTTCCACTACTCGCCGTTACCGTCCTATGTCGGCACCACGGCGTTGCCGCGTCTGGCTCTGCGCCACCTCACTCGACGCGGCAAATACCATGATATCAGCCTGGCGCTGCATCCTGGCGAGATCGTCTCTATCGTCGGCCTACTCGGCGCCGGACGCACCGAGCTATGCCTGAGCCTATTCGGCATGACCCGTCCTGACAGCGGCGAGATAGATATCGATGGCCAGCGCGTGACCCTCAACGACAACCGTGACGCTATTCGCCACGGTATCGGCTATGTCTCGGAGGATCGCCTGACCCAAGGACTGATCATGGATCAGTCGATCTACGATAACACCATCGTCACCGTCTTCGACCAACTACACACCCGCGCCGGCCTGCTCGATCATCGGCGTGCTGACGCGTTGGTCCAGCGACTGATCCGCGAGCTGAACATCAAGGTGGCCGACAGTACCCTGCCGGTGAAAACCCTCTCAGGCGGTAACGCCCAGCGCATCGCCATCGCCAAGTGGGTCGCCACTCAGCCCCGCATCCTGATCCTCGACTCTCCTACCGTCGGCGTTGATATCGCCAACAAGGAAGGGATCTACCAGATCGCACGCGATCTGGCGCAGCAGGGCATGGCGGTGCTGATGATCTGCGACGAGATCCCGGAGGCCTACTACAACAGCCACCGTATTCTGGTGATGCGCCGCGGTGAACTGGTGGCCGAATTCTTACCGCAACACTGTAGCGAACACGACATTGCCGAGGTGGTCAATGCATAACTCCTTTCTTGCTCGCTTGGCGGGCCGACATGAAGCCTATCTCGGACTCTTAGTCATCGCCTTGGCGCTGGGCCTGACGCTGGCGACCGACGAGTTCTTCTCTCTGGGCAACCTGACAGACGTCGCCACCAGTTACGCTATTCTCGGTATCCTAGCCTGTGGCTTGTTTGTGGTGCTGATCGCCGGCGGGATCGACATCTCCTTCCCTGCGATGACCGCCATCGCTCAGTATGTCATGGCCAGTTGGATTATCGCCCACGGCGGTAGCTTCTCACTGGCCTTTGCCCTGGCGATCGCCGTCGGCCTACTGCTGGGGCTGTGCAACGGCTTTCTGGTCTATTGGTTACGGGTACCGGCGATCATCATCACTATCGCCACCCTTAACCTCTACTATGGACTTCTGGTCTACCTGACCAAAGGCACCTGGCTGTACGGTTTTCCCGACTGGTTTATGCAGGGAGTGAACTACTTCTCGTTCACCGCCGCCGATGGCTACGACTATGGCCTGACCTTGCCGCTACTCTGCCTGGGAGGCACCATCGCACTGACCGCACTGTTGATGAATCACACCCGCCTGGGACGGCAAATCTATGCTATGGGCGGCAACCGCGACGCCGCCTCACGCTTGGGGATGAATCTGTTACGTCTGCACTTCTACGTTTATGGCTATATGGGCATTCTTGCCGGGGTCGCGGCGGTGGTGCAGGCGCAGATCACCCAGTCGGTGGCGCCCAACTCTTTACTCGGCTTCGAGCTGACAGTATTGGCCGCGGTGGTGCTCGGCGGCACCAGCATGTCCGGCGGGCGCGGTACCCTCACCGGCACCCTCCTGGGGGTGATCCTGTTGGCCTTCCTGCAAAACGGGTTGACGCTGCTCGGCGTCTCCTCCTACTGGCATACGGTGCTCAGTGGGATGATCATCTTGATCAGTATCAGCAGCACCGCCTGGAATGAAAAACGCAAACTGGCCAAGGAGCTATAACATGAACGCCTTTGCGCGCCTGCTACCCGGCGATCGCATCATCCGCCTACAGTGCCTGATTATCGTCGTGGTCGCATTACTCTTTTCCGCCCTGCTCGGCACCCGCTTCTTCAGTGTGGCTAACTTTCAGTCCATCAGCGCCCAATTGCCGATCCTCGGAATGCTGGCCCTGGGCATGGGGGTGACCATGCTGACCGGTGGTATCAACCTGTCGATCATCGCCGGAGCCAATGCCTGTTCGCTGGTGATGGCCGCCCTCATCGTCGCCCATCCCGATCAGCCGCTGTTCCTCCTGCTGGCACTTCTGGCCGGTTTGGCCGTTGCTGTGACCATCGGGGTGCTCAATGGCGCGCTGATCGCCTGGGTCGGTGTCTCTCCAATCCTGGCGACGCTCGGCACCATGACGTTGATCACCGGTCTGAATATCCTGCTCTCTAACGGTGCCGTGATCGCCGGTTTTCCCCCGCTGATCCAACAGCTCGGTAGCGCGACCCTGCTGGGGATCCCACTGGCGCTGCTGTTGTTCCTGGCGGTCGCCGCCGCCCTGTGGCTACTGCTGGAACACACTACCCTGGGACGCAGCCTGTATCTGATCGGCTCCAACCAACAGGCGACTCGCTTCAGCGGTGTGAATACCGCCCGGGTACAGATCGCCGTCTATGTGATTTCGGCCCTGCTCGGCTGGGCAGCGGCGTTGCTAATGATGGCCAAATTCAACTCGGCCAAAGCCGGTTACGGCGAGTCCTACCTGTTGGTCACCATTCTAGCCTCAGTGCTTGGCGGCATTAACCCAGACGGCGGCTTTGGCCGTATCCTCGGTCTGGTGCTGGCGTTGATCGTGTTACAGATGCTGGAGAGCGGCCTCAATTTACTGGGCGTCAGCAGCTACCTGACCATGGCCCTCTGGGGCGGTGTGCTGCTCCTGTTTATCGCATTACAGAATCGAACAGCCTGATTTCGGGAGAATATTCATGGCGAGCTATTTTATTGGCGTAGATGTAGGAACCGGCAGCGCCCGCGCTGGTGTCTTTGACCTTAGCGGCCGTATGGTCGGCCAGGCGACACGCGAAATCGACCTCTACCGTCCCCAGGCCGACTTTGTCGAGCAGTCGTCGGACAACATCTGGCACGCAGTGTGTAACGCGGTGCGCGACGCGGTGAGCCAGGCCGATATCAACCCAATTCAAATCAAAGGAATGGGATTCGATGCCACCTGCTCGCTGGTGGTCCTCGATAAAGAGGGAAAGCCGCTAACCGTCAGTCCCTCCGGACGCAGCGAACAGAACATCATTGTCTGGATGGATCACCGAGCCATCGCGCAGGCAGAACGTATCAACACTACCCATCACCGGGTATTGGACTTCGTCGGCGGCAGCATCTCCCCCGAGATGCAGACTCCCAAGCTGTTGTGGCTGAAGCAGCATATGCCGACCACCTGGGCTAATGCCGGTTATTTCTTCGATTTGCCCGATTTTCTCACCTGGCGAGCTACTCAGGACGACACCCGTTCTCTGTGCTCCACGGTGTGTAAGTGGACCTACCTCGGCCATGAACAACGCTGGGATGACAGTTACTTCCGCGCCATCGGACTGGAGGATCTCTTGGCGCACGATGCCGCCAAGATCGGCCGTGAGGTCAAAACCATGGGCGAGCCGCTAGGTTATGGCCTGACCGAGCGCGCCGCCCGTGAGATGGGGCTGATCCCCGGTACCGCCATCAGTGTCTCGATCATCGACGCCCATGCCGGTACCCTCGGCACCCTGGGTGCCAGCGGTGTCAGCGGCGAACTGGCCGACTTCGACCGCCGCATCGCCCTGATCGGCGGCACCTCCACCGGCCATATGGCTATGTCACCCACCGCCCGTTTTATCGCAGGGGTATGGGGGCCCTATTATTCGGCGATCCTGCCAGGCTACTGGCTGAACGAAGGGGGACAATCGGCCACCGGTGCCCTGATCGATCACATCATCCAGTCCCATCCCTGTTATCCTACCCTGCTTACCCAGGCCAAAGCCAACGGGCAAACCATCTATGAGTTGCTCAACACCCTGCTACGCAAGCTGGCGGGAGAGCCGGAAAACATCGCCCTACTGACGCGCGACATCCATGTTTTGCCCTACTTCCACGGCAACCGCTCGCCGCGCGCTAACCCAACACTGAGCGGGGTGATAAGCGGTCTGAAGCTATCGCGCACTCCGGAAGATCTGGCATTGCAATACCTAGCGACCATCCAGGCGATCGCGCTGGGTACCCGCCACATCATCGAGACCATGAACCAGAGTGGTTACCGCATCGATACCATCATGGCCAGCGGCGGCGGCACCAAGAATCCGCTCTTCGTCCAGGAACACGCCAACGCCACTGGCTGTGCCATGCTACTGCCGGTCGAAGGCGAGGCGATGTTGCTGGGGGGCGCGATGATGGGGACGGTGGCGGCCGGCGTCTTCGATACCTTGCCAGAGGCGATGGGAGCCATGAGCCGTATCGGTAAAACCGTCACGCCGCAAGCTAACAGCATCAAGCAGTATTACGATCGTAAGTACCAGGTATTTCATGAAATGTATCAGGATCATATGAAATATCGTCAACTGATGCAGGGGGAAGAATGAATGCCGAATGGTGCCAGGCGCAAGACGCCTGGCAGGTATACAGCGCTGAACTGGCGCAACTGGCGACGCGCCTGGATGCAACGCGCTGGCAGCAACTGCTGGATCGCCTCGATGGTTGCCGCGGCAAGATCGTGGTCAGCGGCGTCGGCACCTCAGGGATCGCCGCGCGCAAGGTCGCGCACATGCTGGCCTGTGTGGAACGACCGGCCATCTATCTCAGCGCCACCGATGCCGCCCACGGCGACCTCGGTTTCCTGCGGGCGGAGGATCTGGTTATTCTAATCTCGCGAGGCGGCAACTCCGACGAACTGACGCGCCTGTTGCCCACCCTGCGGGCGAAGGGCGTGCCCCTGATCGCCGTGACTGAAAATCCCGACTCAGCCATCGCCCAGGCGGCACAGTTGACACTGGCCACCGGGGTTCAACGCGAGATCGATCCACTCAACATGCTGGCCACCACCTCGATCATCCTGGTGCTGGCCCTGTTCGATGCCGCCTGTGCCTGTCTAATGCAGCGTAGCGGCTACGATCGCCACACACTACTGGCAGTACATCCCGGCGGCGACGTCGGCCTCAATCTACGCCGCGCCAGCGCTCAGTCTAACGGCGCATAGAGGTCGAAGCGGTGGCTCTTGGTGAGGGTCGCATTCGGGGTGGCGACACCGGCCAGCGGCGGCGCATAATCCGGGCGCTTCACCACCACCCGCTTGGTCGCCAGTTGGCGCGCCGGCGCCAGTAGAGCGTCGGCGTCATCGTCCGCACCGACCAACGCTTGAAACACACGCATCTCTTTCTTCACCAACGCGCTCTTCTGGCGGTGGGGGAACATCGGATCGAGATAAACCACCTCGGGGCGCGGCGTTAATGTCACCAGCGCCTCGATGCTAGAGGCATGTAGCAGTGTCAAGCGCTCACGCAGCCAAGGGCCGATCTCCGCATCGGCATAGCCGCGCTGTAGGCCATCGTCCAACAACGCCGCGACCACTGGATGACGCTCCAACATACGCACCCGACAACCCAGCGCGGCCAACACGAATGCGTCACGCCCCAGGCCAGCGGTGGCATCCACTACATCGGGCAAGTAATCACCCTTGATGCCGACCGCCTTGGCTACTGCCTCGCCGCGCCCGCCGCCAAAACGACGGCGATGGGCCAGTGTCCCGCCGACAAAATCGACAAAAATCGCCCCCAGCTTCGGCTCATCCAGCTTACGCAGCTCCAGACGTTGCGGCGTCAACACCAACGCCAGTATGGCATCGGCGTCATGGCGTAGCCCCCAGCGCCGCGCCAGCGTGACCAGCGCCGCGACATCGGTGCCCTGCTCGGCCAGCAACTGAACCGACATCAGCCTTTGATCCCGTAGTGACGCAGCATGGCATCGATCTGCGGTTCACGGCCACGGAAAGCCTTGAACAGCGCCATCGGCTCGTCAGCCCCCCCTTGGGACAAGACGTTATCCAAGAAGGCCCGCCCAGTATCGACGTTAAAGATGCCCTCTTCTTCGAAGCGAGAGAAGGCGTCGGCCGACAGCAACTCAGCCCACAGGTAGCTATAATAACCCGCCGCATAACCGCCAGCGAAGATGTGGCTGAAGGCGTGAGGGAAACGGCCCCATTCCGGCGACGGAACCACCGCCACCAACGCCTTGACTTGACGCAAGGTTTCCATAATCTGAGCGCCCTGGGCCGGATCGAATTCGCTATGCAGGCGGAAGTCAAACAGACCGAACTCCAACTGACGCAGGATAAACAGCGCCGACTGATAATTCTTGGCAGCCAACATCCGCTCCAGCATCGCCTGCGGCAACGGCTCGCCACTCTGGTAGTGACCCGAGATGAAGGCCAGCGCCTCCGGCTCCCAGCACCAGTTCTCCATGAACTGACTCGGCAGTTCGACCGCATCCCACGGCACGCCGTTGATGCCGGAGACGCCCGGGGTTTCGATACGCGTCAGCATGTGGTGCAGACCGTGGCCGAACTCGTGGAACAGCGTGGTGACTTCGTTATGGGTAAACAGCGCCGGCTGATCGCCCAACGGACGGTTAAAGTTGCAGGTCAGGTAGGCCACCGGCTTCTGCAACGTACCGTCGGCGCGACGCATACGTCCAGCGCAATCATCCATCCAGGCGCCGCCCCGTTTATGCTCGCGTGCATACAGATCCAGGTAGAAGCTGCCACACAACTCACCATCGCGATCATACAGCTCGAAGAAACGCACCTCCGGGTGCCAAACGTCGACGTCGTGGCGCTCCTTGGCGCTGATGCCGTAAATACGCCGCACCACCTCGAACAGGCCGTTCAGCACCGTTGGCTCGGGGAAGTAGGGGCGCAGCTCTTCATCGCTGATGGCGTAGAGGTGCTGTTTCTGCTTCTCGCTGTAGTAGGTGATGTCCCAAGGCGCCAACGCATCGACGCCATAGTTCTCTTGGGCGAAGGCGCGCAACTGCTCCAGCTCCGCAACACCCTGATCATGAGCGCGCTGGGCGAGATCGTTGAGGAAGCTCAATACCTGCTGCGGGTTCTCCGCCATCTTGGTGGCCAAGGACTTATCGGCATAACTGGCGAAACCCAGCAATTGTGCCAGTTCGTGGCGCAGCGCCAATGTCTCCGCCATGATCGCACTGTTGTCCCACTGGCCGGCGTTCGGTCCCTGATCGGAGGCCCGCGTCGTGAAAGCTTGATACATCTCATGACGCAATTCACGGTTGTCGGCATAGGTCATCACTGGCAGATAGCTCGGCATATCCAACGTCAACAGCCAGCCCTGTTGGCCGCGCGCCGCCGCCAGCTCATGTGCTGCCGCCAAGGCACTCTCTGGTAGACCGGCCAGCTCGCTCTGCTCCGTGATTAGCTTGCTCCAGCCCATGGTGGCGTCCAGCACGTTATTGCTGAAGGCCGATCCCAGCTCGGACAGACGCATCACGATTTCGCCATAACGCTTCTGCGCCGCTGGCGGCAACCCGATGCCGGACAGTTCGAAGTCGCGCAACGCGTTGTCGACCGCTCGCTTCTGCGCCTTATCCAGCGCGGCATAACCCTCACCCGCCTTCAATTGGCGGTAGGCGTGATACAACCCCTGATGCTGGCCGACCCAGGTGCCATACTCCGACAACAGCGGCAGACACTGCTCATAGGCCGCACGCAGTTCCGGGCTATTCTGCACCGCATTGAGGTGACTCACCGGCGAAAAAATCCGGCTGAGGCGATCATCGGCTTCCGCCAACGGTTGCACCAGGTTATCCCAGGTAAAGGGGCCAGGTTGCGCCACGACGCGCTCCACCACGGCGCGGCAGTCGGCCAGCGCGGCACTCACTGCCGGCACCACATCCTGCGGCGTGATGCGGGAAAAAGGCGGGAGTACAAAGGGGGTCAGCAAAGGATTGGTCATCTGCACATGTCCTATGGTCGACGGGGCTGACGCGGCAGCCCCGGAATTCGGGTTATCCGCTGCCTGACGCCACGGATAAAAAAGAAGTAATGTGCTTAAGATGGCGACGCAGACACAGAAAATCAATCTCTGCGCATTAAATAAGAGCGGGGGCATCACGCTAAGCGGCATCGCTTCCCCGCCCCATCAGGAGGGGAGCATCTAGGCCAAGCGCGCCCCATAGCGACGGATATGGTCGGCCAATGCCGCCAGCCGTTCATCATCGGCCCGTTGCGCATCGTGCGACGAGAGGTCGCCGTCATCGCGGGTAACGACACGCTCGCTACGCGACTCGATGGGGCGCCATTCGGCTATGTTGGCCGTGCCATGCATCGGAAACAGCTTGCTATGCACGTGATCGCCTCCGAAACCCTCAAAAAATATTGCGCAACGCCCTACATCGTCGAAGGCGCTATCGAGCAGAGGTGCCACCTGCTTGGTGGCCAGGATCAGGCGCGCCAGTACCTCGTCGGGCAAGTCGAAAGCATAGCTGGGATAATGACGCTGGGGGATCACCACACTGAACCCCTCGGTATTCGGATAGATAGAAAGGCCACCAGGTGTCGGTCATCTTCCCAGATTCGATGACACGGCGCCTCACCCCGTGCGATTTGGCAAAAGATACAACTCATTTTCGTGCCTCCCGCCGCGACCGCATGTTGGGTTTATCACGCCTCCAGGCAGAAATAGGGTATACTTTCTGCAATAGCGCACCGCCCCGGCGTCGGCTAACACCGGCGACGTCAGCCTGGTTCTTTTTTAACCCGTCGACTCATCAGAAGCAATCACCCTATGTTAAGTTACCGTCACAGTTTTCATGCTGGCAACCACGCCGACGTTCTCAAACACACCGTCCAGAGCCTAATCATCACGGCGCTCAAGGAGAAAGAGAAGCCGTTCTTGTATCTCGATACTCACGCTGGTGCCGGGCGTTACTTGCTCAGCGGCGAGCATGCCGAGAAGACCGGCGAGTACTTGGAGGGTATCGCCCGCCTGTGGCAACATGATGACCTGCCGGCGGAGCTGGAGCCCTATATGACGGCGGTACATCACTTCAACCGTAGCGGTCAGTTACGTTACTACCCCGGCTCGCCGCTGATCGCCCGCCAGTTGTTGCGCGAACAGGATCGGCTGCACCTGAGCGAGTTGCATCCCAGCGACTTTCCGCTGCTGCGCGCCGAGTTCCAGAAGGATGAACGCGCCCGCGTGGTACGCGAAAACGGCTACCAGCAGTTGAAATCCCAACTGCCGCCGTTGTCACGACGTGGCTTGATCCTGATCGATCCGCCCTATGAGCTGAAGAGCGACTATCAGGAGGTCGTAACAGGGATCCAAGAAGGCTATAAGCGCTTTGCAACCGGCACTTACGCCCTGTGGTATCCGGTGGTACTACGCCAAAACATCAAACGTCTGGTACACGCCCTAGAGGAGACGGGTATCCGCCGTATTCTCCAGATCGAGTTAGCGGTACGCCCGGACAGCGATCAACGTGGCATGACCGCCTCTGGCATGATCGTCATCAATCCGCCATGGAAACTGGAGAGCCAAATGCGTGCCGTTCTGCCCTGGTTACACCAGGTATTAGTGCCAGAGGGAACCGGTCATACCAGCGTCAACTGGATCGTCCCGGAATAACGGCGGCGCGTAACGTAGCGCACTGCCCCTATCCTCAGTACGGAATTTGTGCCTTGTCGACGGCAAGATTTTGCCGTCGCCCCGTCCCAGGCGTTACACTTCTCCACGAGCTTGCCATTCATCGCCCGCCCTCGGCGGCAGGACATGGCGAGGATGCAATCCGATTCGTTGATAACGCAGGGACATCCCGATGACTAAACATTATGACTATCTCGCCATTGGCGGCGGCAGCGGCGGCATCGCCTCCATCAATCGGGCAGCGATGTATGGCCGCAAGTGTGCGTTGATCGAAGCCAAAGCGCTCGGCGGCACCTGTGTCAATGTGGGCTGTGTGCCGAAGAAAGTAATGTGGCATGCCGCGCAGATTGCCGAGGCCATCAAGTTGTATGGGCCGGACTATGGCTTGGACGCCACGCTGAACCGCTTCGATTGGCAGCGTCTGATCGATAGCCGCAGCGCCTATATCGATCGTATTCATCAGTCCTATCAGCGCGGATTGAACAATAACAAGGTCGACGTCATTCAGGGATTCGCTACGTTCGTTGACGCTCACACCGTTGAGGTCAATGGTGAGCGCATCAGCGCCGACCATATTCTCATCGCCACCGGTGGACGTCCTCTGCGCCCGGCAATCCCAGGCGCGGAATATGGCATCGATTCGGATGGCTTCTTCGCCCTTGAGGCCCTACCGCCGCGCGTCGCCATCGTCGGTGCCGGCTATATCGCCGTCGAGATCGCCGGGGTGCTCAACGCCTTAGGGAGCGAGACCCATCTGTTCGTGCGCAAACACGCTCCGTTGCGCAGTTTCGACAGCATGATCGTCGATACCCTAGTCGAAGTAATGAACAATGAAGGGCCGCAACTGCACACCCACAGCGTGCCGCAGTCCGTGGTGAAGAATGCCGATGGTAGCCTGACGCTGACGCTGGAGAACGGCCAACGCCAGACCGTCGACTGCCTGATCTGGGCCGTTGGCCGTGAACCGAATACCGACCGCCTCAACCTGGCGGCGGCCGGCGTAGCATGTGATGCGCGCGGTTATATCCCGGTAGACAAGTTCCAGAATACCAATGTCCCCGGCATCTATGCCGTCGGCGATAATACCGGAGCCGTCGAACTGACGCCGGTCGCCGTTGCCGCCGGGCGACGTCTCTCCGAGCGCCTATTCAACAACAAGCCGCAAGAGCATCTGGATTACAGCAACATTCCGACTGTGGTCTTCAGCCATCCCCCGATCGGCACCGTTGGCCTCACCGAAGCGCAGGCGCGCGCGCAATTCGGCGATGATCAAGTCAAGGTCTACACCTCCTCCTTCACCGCTATGTATACCGCCGTCACCCAGCATCGTCAGCCGTGTCGTATGAAGCTGGTCTGCCAAGGGGCGGAAGAAAAGATTGTGGGTATCCACGGCATCGGCTTCGGTATGGATGAGATGTTGCAGGGCTTCGCCGTCGCAGTGAAGATGGGCGCCAGCAAGCGTGACTTCGACAATACTGTCGCCATCCATCCGACGGCGGCGGAAGAGTTTGTCACCATGCGTTAAGCGACGCACTCAGGCTGGCATTACGTGCCGGTCTCGAGAGAATGCCACACGCCCTGCCCGCTACCGGCGGCAGGGCGTGTGGCCATCAGGCACGCGGATGCGCCGTCGGTAGGGTAAACACCGCAACGGCCTGCGCCAACCTCGCCGCCTGCTCCTCCAACGAGGCGGCTGCACCGGCCGACTGCTGGACCAAGGCCGCGTTTTGTTGCGTAACCAGCTCCATCTCACTCACCGCTTGGCTAACCTGGGAAATCCCGAGACTCTGCTCATCGGACGCCGCCGCGATCTCGGTCATAATACCGTTAACCCGTTGCGCCGCCTCGACCACCGACTGCATGGTCGCACCGGCTTGAGCCACCTGGCGCGAGCCGGTATCGATACGCTGTACCGAATCCTCGATCAGTGTCCGGATCTCCCGTGCCGCCTGGGCGCTACGTTGCGCCAAATTGCGTACCTCTCCGGCCACCACGGCGAAGCCACGCCCCTGCTCCCCAGCCCGCGCCGCCTCGACGGCGGCATTTAACGCCAAGATATTAGTTTGGAAAGAGATCGAATCGATGACGCCAGTGATGTTCGCTATCTGACGCGAACTGCCAGCGATATCGTGCATCGTCGTCACCACCCGTGAAACCTCGCTGCCACCTTGGTTAGCCGTCTCCGAGGCGTTGTTCGCTAGCTGGCTGGCCTGACGCGCATTGTCAGCATTCTGGCGCACCGTAGCCGTCAATTGCTCCATACTCGCGGCCGTTTCTTCCAATGACGCCGCCTGCTGTTCGGTACGCGTAGACAGATCGGCGTTGCCCGAGGTGATCTCACCACTCCCCAGTAGCAGAGCCTCCACCCCTTCGCGAACCTGGCTGACAATCGCGATCAATGCTTGCTGCATGCTATTGACACTATTCGCCAACTGTCCCAATTCATTGCTTCCTCCCTCCAGACGCACGGAGAGATCGCCCGCGCTCAGACGACGCAGATGCGCGTGTAACTGGGCCAACGGCTGGAGCAGAATACCTCGGGCCGCCACCGCAGTGCTGCCGATCAGCGCCAGTACCGCCAGCGCGATGGCCGCCAACATCCAGCACATCCGCTCGAAACTACGCTGGTTTTCATCGATTCCCCGTTGCAATAGCACCCGATTCTGCTCCCGCCATTGCGCGTAGCTCTGCGCCAAGGCATCCTGCGCCGCCTGCGTCTCTAGGTTGCCATAGGCCGGATAATCGCCGGCGCGCAGATAACGCGAAGAGTCACGCAACAGGGTGTAGAGCGTACGGAAACGCTGCTCAACCGCTGTCGCCAGTGCCTCATCCTGTCCCGGCAGACGCGGCGCGGCACGATAATGGTCAAAATAGCGTGCGGCCTTATCCAACGAGGCATCGGCGGCATCCAGCAGTGGCCCGATCTCGGCCTGTACTACCCCGCCGTGTTGCTGCTTCAAATAGCGGATCGCGACGCGATTGATGGTCACCCGCGTCATCACCAGCGTCTGCCAGCCATCAGCCAGTTGCTCCTGTTGGTCGCTCAGCGCCCGTGACTGAGAAAAATTGTCGCGGTCTTGAGTAATTGCCGAATAAAACAACCCGCCCGAAACCCCCTGTAACAAGGTGAATACCGCCAATAAAACGATGAGTCCTGTGATCACTCTAATGTTTTTAATCATGCCAATATCCTGAATCCCTTTGATAGTGTGGAGCTACCCAGGGGATATCGGCATCAACGGGGATAAATTCACGACGCCTATCACAAAACAGACTTATTAATTTATCTTTTTATGCAAGTGCGGCGCAGCGGCGAAAAAAAACCAATAAAAACCAATAAAAACCAATATAACTGCCGACAAAATTATACTTCATGCATGTTCTTTAACAAGAAAATCAAATAATTATGCTGAAAATATTGAATTTTATCCATTAAAACAATTTTGTGACTAACAGCACAGAATAGTAGCCTCGCTAGTCATCGGGAATAAAGCAGTCACGCGCTAGTGCTTCCGCCGTCGCATTTAACCGCGTCACGCGGATCACCCGGTCATAATCAGCGGGAAATCCCTCTGTCCCTTTTCCTTCATCTATGCCATAGAAATCGACATAGACGCGTGGATAAGCACGCATATACTGTTGTCGTTGATGCGCCATCAGGCGCTCGGCTGCCTGCAATTGCCCTCCCTTATCATAGAGCCAGGCATCGCGCCCGCCGCCACAAGGAATGAACGCACTCACCTCGAAACCCGCACTATAGATGCCGCGGAAACGTTGCTCCGCTCCCTCAGCATGACTGCCTAACAGCAAAATGATGCTCAACAACACGCCCTTACTCACCCTTCTCACACCGTGCATACATTCCCCCCCTTCTTCGATCGTGCCTGCACCCACACTGGAATACGCCACGATACCCCCTACCGCCTTAACCACGACGCAATAGAAACGGGATCAATCGCCGAGTTAACCCACGCATCGCCTAGCACAATCCCTTCAGGAAGCCGCTATTTTGTGGGATAAACGTGACAAAGGGTTGGCGTTTATCCGGTTCAGCGATATGGTAAAACCTCTTTTATTTTTGGTTAGTTATTCGGATTGAGTCATGGCAAAAATTCGCGTTGGCATCGTGTTCGGCGGTAAATCCTGCGAGCACGAGGTTTCTCTTCAATCGGCAAAAAATATCGTCGCCGCGATCGATCACACTCGTTTTGAGGTGATGTTGATCGGCATCGACAAACAGGGCTACTGGTATCGCTGTCCGGATCATGGCTATCTCAACCATGAGCATGATCCGCAACACATCACCTTGAATCAAGCCAGCGCACATCGTCTAGCTGTGCTGCCCGGAGCCCAAGATGGGCAGTTGATCGACACGGTGACCGGTGAGCGTTTGCCTTCGCTGGATGTCATCTTCCCCATCGTGCACGGCACACAAGGCGAAGATGGTTGTCTGCAAGGCATGTTGAAGATACTGAACTTGCCCTTTGTCGGTTCCGATATCATCGGCTCCGCCGCCTGCATGGATAAGGACATCTGTAAGCGCCTGCTGCGCGACGCGGGGCTACCCATCACCCCATTTATCACCCTGACTCGTGATACCCAGAATGACTACGACTATGCGACACTGAGCCGTCAACTCGGCTCAACGCTGTTCGTCAAGCCAGCCAATCAGGGCTCTTCTGTCGGCGTCAGCAAGGTACGTAACGCCGAGGAGTACGCCCGTGCCATCGCCGAAGCATTACGCTTTGACCATAAGGTGATCGTTGAACTCGCTGTCGTTGGCCGTGAAATCGAGTGCGCTATCCTCGGCAATGAGGCGGCACAGGCGAGCGTTTGCGGCGAAATCATCCTGCACAGCGACTTCTATAGCTACGATAGCAAGTACATCAGCGCGCAGGGTGCGCAGGTCGTTGTCCCGGCGCAGATGACACCGGAGAACAGCGACCGCGTCCGGCACATCGCCCTCCAGGCATTCCAGGCGCTCGAATGCCGTGGTCTGGCCCGCGTCGATGTCTTCCTGACGGCAGAAGGTGAGGTTATTATCAATGAAATCAATACATTGCCAGGATTCACCAATATCAGCATGTATCCTAAGCTGTGGCAGGCCTGTGGCATCGATTATCCGACGCTAATCACCCGCCTGATTGAGCTGGCATTAGCGCGTCACCATCAGGACCGCCAGCTATGTCAGAGCGCGGAACAACACTAACGCCGCTTCTCTGACTCATCTGAGCGATACAGAGCCTGTTACGCAGGCTCTTCTGTTATGAAATATCGTGAATAAAACTCAGGAAGTCGCTCTTACGCAACAATGATAGCTTGTCGCGAAATTGCCGAATCTTACTGTATACCGACTTATCCGCGGTATGTAGCTTAGCCGCGATGCACTTGACTCGTACGCCACTCATTATATTGTCCAAGATGGTGAAGGTCTCTTCACTCACCCGCCCCGGGCCATTCGACGACATAAAGGTATGTTTGACCTGTGGGGTAATAAAACGCCGACCGCTGAGGATCTGATGGATAGCCTGCTCCGTCTCCAATAACGAGGCTTTCTTATGAATAAAGCTGGCATTTTCAATTACACGAAGGAAATTCAGAATATGTGCCGGTTGATGCGCCGTCCAGAACACGACGCGATAGCAGGAGGAAAGTGGAGTCAAGGCACGAACAAGATGAAACAGCGGGTGGGTAAGATGATTCAGGTCGATGAACAACATCTGTTCTCGGGTATCGTCCAATATTGCTCCCTGCCCGCACGGTGCCACACGCGCCAACAGCGCACAGACCCCTGAAATAAACATCTGATCATCAGAAAGCACATAGATCGCTGTGCGATCGGTATTAATCATGAATGACTCTGATAACCACGCAGATAGTGAATCCATTTTGTTATCCCTGTCGATGCCAGGATGACCTTGTGCCATATCCGTCCCAAGGCTCCCACCTCAGAACACCTGGTAAAAAACAATTCACGGGCATATAGGGATCGTATCAATGTGCCCTCGCCAGCGACACATCCCTATCATCTTACCCGCCACAGCTATAGCGTTTAACCACATATTATTTTGCTATTTAAAATCAGCCGTAGGCATCACAACAACTCTCTCTGCCGTAAATACACTTTGCATAAAGTGAAATGTTGCTGGCTGTTGTAGAGAAAAATCGACAGATAACAATAGATAAAGTCATAGCAAGATTCAGCATATCGTATGGAGTGTAGCAGATGGCGAGTTAATCATCTGCTTTCCGCTGTCGCCGACTTCTGTGATAAGACACACAGAAAGAATTATCTGATCTCGCTAGCGCGCATCGCAATTTTTCTTGAAATAAAAAACGCCGAAGTACATTCGGCGTTAAAAAAGTATCCGTAGTTTTCCCCAATGTGGTTCAACTTAGTCAGCGGCGCCCTGTCGTAGAATAGATATCAGCTCAAGAATACTCGTATCGGTGCTGCGGCTTTTATGATAATGCGCATATACTGTACCGCGCGATTTACGCTGCGGATGATCTAATATTTGCAACGGTACCATGCGAGCAAACTCATGAGCGAACTGCTTACCACAAACCAAGACATAATCCGTGGTCGCTGCCATCATCATCAAGTTCAACAGCGAAGAGCTAGAGTAAATCGGCGCCTTACGATGGGGATTGAGTACCTCATCATCCTCGAACAATGATGGCCACATCGTTAGACTCAGATACTCCTCTTGCGCCAGTTGTTCACTACTAAATCCTGGCGCCATGCGTGGATGATCGATACGGCATACCACAACCGGACGAACATCGAGCACCGGGACATTGGTAATCATCCAATCGGCATATTTTTGCGGCGTAAAACTAAGATCGATTTTACGCGAACGCAGTCGGCTGATATCTCGCGTTAAGTCACCATCATGCGTTTCCGTCATCAATGCAACGCTATCGAACGGATAGTGATGACGACGCAACAAACTGGTTAGGTAAAACTCTAGCAGCGGCGACATACTCAACTTTAATCGCGTCTGACGGCGATCGTCTTGATGAATCCCATTGGTCAGATTCGCGGCATTCTGAATATTATTTAAAGCCTGCGCTAAATTAGGGGTGATATTGTAGGCTAACGCGGTGGGCTCTAGCCCTTGTTTCGTCCTGATAAATAGCGGATCGTTAAATGCATCGCGCATCTTTTTCAATGCTCGGCTAATCGACGCGGTTGAGCTATCCAATAACTCTGCTGCTAGGGTCACACTACGCGTATCCATCACGGTCAGAAAAGTCCGTATCACACTTACATCGACATCAAGCATATTTTTACCTTTCGTTGTCGCCGCTAGGGAACGCGTATAATTCGAGCGCTCATTGTAAATTCAAGCTATTTTTTATGCAAATATCAGCTTAATGATAAATTGATGCTATTTTAAATACATTGTCATCTGTATGATACAGAGTAAAAAATAAAGAGAATAATGGCTACGGCATCACATAAATAGCTTTATGCACGGTCTGAGTCCTGCGGAAATGATGGGCCAAAGTGCGTCTCTCCCTTCTTTTCATCCGTTGCCACCACGCGAGGAGTCTGCATGTCCATACGTCGCCGGTATCACTGTGCGCTCATTCTCTTCATCGTCGTGCTCCCGTTGGCTGGCGTACTCATACTACTCTATCGTCCGCAAAGCGATGCGCTGTGGCGCATCGTCAGCCAGCAGTGCTTACCGCATCAACGCACTACGGGCGTAGCCACTCCCTGCGTCCGTCTGAATCCACAGCAAGGTTATCTACTACTGAAGTATCGCAATCCGTCTTGTATTTCATTGATTTTTATTGTTTTTACTTTTTTTGACGTTAAAACGTATAACTAAACGTATAACCAAAACGAAAAGTCATCATGTGAGCGGCTCTTCACACCAAGGGATAATACAAATGAACATAGCAATGCTGATAAAATCGCCTAAAAAATGGCGCATGACTGCCCGAAAGGAAGCGATCCTGAATCTCTATGCACCGAGGAATTGCTTACGGGTTATTCGTGAGATTGGCGAGCCTCCCTTTAGTCTTACCGACATCATACGGCTTGTTTGCGGGAGCGAACCAGACAATAGCCAGCGTTACCGCCTATTGCGGTACTCGTTCCGCCAAACACTAGAACGGATGGTTGATGATGGCTTGTTAGAGCGGCACGTTATAGCCCACCGTAAAGACGTTCGCTACGGCTTATCTAGCTATGTGCACCTCAATTCGTACTAGGGCTGAAAAGCCAGCCAGAGGGGAGGGGCGGGTTAAATCTCTGTGGCCTATGCCTGTCAGGACTGCCCGCCTCATCGAATTTTTATGGCCGCGAAAAATGAAATTTAATTTGGAACCTCATACCTCCCTTTAGGTTTTGCACTCCCCCGTTTTGGTGAGCTCAAGGTTTGCGCTACTCAAATTTGGGAAGCGCAAAATTTGTGCATTGATTCCCCAAGGCGGGGGAATCAAACCTTTAGCGCTGGTGGCTGTGGCTGTGTATTGATTTGCCAAAACTGGCACAACAAAACCTCATGAGCTGGAAGCCTCGCTATTCGGGAGCCTCACCAATCGGGGGGCTCACCAAATTTAGGGAAAGAGGGACAAATGCTCACCCCCTATGCAGGCCTGTAATCTCAGGAGCAGTATCACCTAGCGCCCACCGTTTGACGATGATCTAGCATTTTAGCGTGTGGCTGGTGGATGCGATGATATTCGCATCGGTCAACGTTCGCGGCGTTCGCCTTAAGTGTTGGCTTGTTTCTCCGTGGTGATTGCTCCCGCTCCTGCTGGCTGTTGGAGTCATGGGCTATTCAGAAAGCTATTCAAAATAGCGATGCAGGCCGCACCCTATCTGGGTTTGTATCTATTCATAGGAGGTGATTACGCCCCAGTTAAAAGCCGGCTGATGTTCGATAGGTTCTTTCCAGAGGTTTGGGCAAAGCGGGTCACACACCCCGCGATGAACATCTACTTACGAAATTTTTTGTGGTTAAGGTGTTTCCGTTCTTCTTCGCCGTAACTTAATGTTTTTATTGAAAATGCACTCTAAAAAGAAAGGAAGTGACAGGAGCTAAAAACGGGCTTTTTGGCCTCTGTCGTTTCCTTTCTATGTTTTAGGGGCAATCAACAAAAGGAGGTGCTGTAGCCTCCGCCTCATCGAGATGCATCCAATAGTGGATACACCAGCAGCACGGCACGCCAAAAGTGAGGATGTGTAATAAAAACAAAGAGATATTGCGCAATACAAGGTGGAGTGACTGTCGTCGATTTGCTGAAAAATAGTTAGCAGGATATCTAGTCGCCACCTCAATGAGTAAATTTACTTTTAAAATCATACAGTAACAAAAAATCACCTGGCGACTGTATAAAAATTATTCACCAGCTCATTTGATTGTTTTCCCTTATTAATCATGGTGTTAAGTGAGGTGCTGGTGGTGGCGATCAAATCGCAAAAACTAGCTTTTCGCCGCGAGGCTGGTGACCCGCAGTCGGGCACCCCGCAGGGAGTACCTTTTGGTTTCCAGCATTGAGCCTTGACCGTGAGCGCTTGATCTCCCCAATGTTGGGGGGATTGAATTTTAGGCAGCAAAGGGCTAATCAGAGACACGCCCAGCAAGACAGGTAGAGGGACTGGGGGAAGATGACCTCCAGCAACCGAGGAGATACGCCAATGACACCCGAACAGATAGCAGCGTTAACCGTCGCAGCAATGGAGCACGCAGGCCACCAGCTAAGCGAGGCAGACAAGAGGGAGATCCAGCGCAAGGCAACGGACAGCAGGGCACACAGAGACCGATTCAGGGAAATGATGCAATCCCCTACATATCGATGGAGAAAGCCAGACGTTCGGCGCAGATGAGTGCTAATTCATTGCTTTTATTGCGCTTCCTCACTTTGGGAGGAGCAGTAGGTATCTTTGGCTTTTAACTCAGCCATTGGCGGGGTTAACTGGTGTATGTACAGGTATGCTCAAACCTGAGCACATCCCCATAGTATCCAGATTTTAGCTACTCAAAATTGAGTAGCACAAACTCGGTTCTAACCAATTGAAAAATATCCAGAATGCAAATTTGTATTCTGACCAGCAAGGGCAAAGCATCAAAAAGTGCTTTGGGGAATAGTAAGACATTGGCTGAACGTCGAGCGCATACACGGGCTGGTATCGGCTGCGGTGGCGGTTCGCGCCGCACCAGTTGGGGATTACCCCAGAGCAAGGGAGGATTGGTTAATGTTTGAGCTCGCCAAAACGGGCGAGCGCAAAACCTAAAAGGTACTCCCAGAGGGTGACTCGACTGCGGCTAACGCGCCTTGCGGCGAAAAGCTAGTTTTTACGATTTCAGATGTGCAAAGTCACAGCATGAACCGAAGTTTTACGATGTTAAGTGTGTATTTGCAGGTTTTTGTTTTATCCTCTCGCCGGATATAACCACACTTTTTAGATGGAAATGCTACAAAGCAACGATGCCAACGAATATCAACCAGCCCCACCCATCATGACCACTGACCGCTACAGCCACCAGCCACCAGCCACCAGCCACCAGCCACGCTATGAAATGGTAGATCATCGTCAAACGGTGGGCGCTAGGTGATGCCACCCCTGAGATTACAGGGGGGCATAGATCGCCGCGCCATAAACTGAATCGCTCAAAATGGGATATCATCGTCAAACGGTGGGCGCTGGTCTTCGTCTTCCGGTGCTGGTGGTAGGCCTTGTGCTGGCTTACTGCTCTTACGCTTTCCAGCAGGGCGAACGGCCTTAGCGCTCACTACTGCATCGGCGATGACCTGATAGCCGCTTTGCGTGCTGCCATCCTGCCCCGTCCACTGGCTAACCTGCATGTTACCCACAACGCTAACCATATCCCCCTTTTCATGTCGCGCCAGCGCCTCAGCCTGTCGCCCGAACGCCACCACACCAAGCCAAAAGGTAGCCTGTCCATCCTGTGCGGCATGGCAAGGCAGAGAGACGGCTAGGCGTGCCGTTGTCATTGGAGTTCCGGTACTCGTCGTTCTTGCCTGTGGATCTGCCACCAATCGCCCATAGGCCGAAATCTGTGCTGTCATTTGTCTAGCCTCCTGTCTTGATGCCTTGACGGTCATACAGTGCAAGGCCGTTACAACTACTCGGCAAACTACCCAAAACTGGGGTAGTAATCCCGCCACCAGCATAAACGCTTTTTTAGCATAATCATCTTTTGCCCGTGGTGTTTTAAAGAAATTGGCCTCAAGGTGTTCATACTCTTCATTTCTAATTTTAAATCTTATATATCAATGAATTACACATGAACACGTGGTGTTCATGAGTGTTCACACGTATTCATATAAATTTAGCCTATATGAACACCTATGAATACCTTATGAATACTTAAAAGAAAGGTGTTCATGGCTTAACATTATGTTTTACATGGCTTTTATTGAAAGCATGAACACCATGAACACCTTTGCCCCGTGTTCTAAACACTACAGAACATTATTCTGTTTATGGCCTTTCCCCTCCTTGTGCTGGTAGCCAGTCATCAGCGTTATCTTTTAGATTAACGTTGGTAACAACCCCGTTCATTTTTCTCTCGCGCCGGTACTCGTGATCAAACTCCCGCATGGCAGAGATCATTCCCTCGGTGAACTTGTTCAGCGTTAGCGGTCTGTCATGCCCGTTAGCCTCAAGATAAGCAATGTAGGCGTGATAGAGATAGATGCGCGGCTTGTATGGCGGGTTTTTGTTACCTACAAGCATTCCAACACAGTCTGTTAACTTCTCCAGATAGGAGCAGAACGCATAAAGGGGATCGGTTTTAATCTTCACCTCTAGCGCCTCGTCGCTATCCCGCTGGGCAAGCAGCAGCTGCTTTGCAAAGTCTGGGTCAGGGAACGTTGCCAGCAATCGGCGCACGATTACGGGTATTTCTCGACCTATCTTCTCCGGCAGCTTTGGATCTTTGTCCTTGTCGGTCACACGGTTGTTGAACTGGAAAATGACCCGCCGCCGTGCCACGCCTCCCGCCCGTTCGGTGAAAATCATCGGGGCGTTGTTAGTCGCAATCACTACCGCTTGCAATATGGCGGTGTATTGGTGCTCATGCTTCGGATCTATCTCCACCGCATCGCCACCAGTAATGGCCTTAATGCCCGTTCCCTCTCCGCTGTATTTCGGCTGGTCTGGCAGGGTAATGACTCGCTTACCGACAAACTGTGCTCGGCCTCTGGCTGAATCTAACGCCGCCATACTGCCGCTCGCCGTGTTGTGCTCACCCGCCAGCAATGTCGCTACATGGGTGAAGATGCTTTTACCGCTGCCACCCGCTCCCGTAATTTCAAGGAATAGTTGCCAGTCGTAACGATTTGCCAAAACCATGTACAGGGCGGCGCAGATGGTACGCATCTTCATCGGATCGTTATTAGCTGCATGGCTTAGCCATTGGTGAAAGTGCGGCGCGTTGTCGTGCAAGTTCTCCCCGCTGGTGGCTGGGGTGTACTCAATCCCGTTATGACTGGTGATGCCGTTCTCTGGTGCGTGTGGGCTGAATGCCTCCGTCTTGAGGTCATACACCCCATTGGTAAATGCAATTACATCATTCAGCGGCTCGGGCAGTGCTGGGATCTGGATCTTTAGCGTGTCCACAATGCCGTTAATCCTACGGCTACTGTATTCGGTCTCGTTTTCCTCGTAGATAGCGACCATCTCGCGGCGCAATTCAATCAACGGAGTGCGCACCCATATGCCATTACGGTAGGTGTATACGGTTTCGCTCGCTGTGTGCATGGCTATACCGTCATAGCGTGCAGCTAGCAGGGCGGCGCGGCTGTTCTCTGTCATATGGCGCAAATCGACATCCTCCGCGCTCGATGCTGTCGCCAACCCCTTGAGCAGCTCCCTATCTGACCGCAGCCGCTCTAGTTGCTCCGTCCAGTCCTCCACCAGCTCCCCCGCATCATTAAGCAGGTAAGCCCGTTTCACCCTAGCGCTGGCTAACTTGGTGGCGATGATGGTTAGATCAGCCTCTGATAGCTCCCCAGCGCGATAGACACGGGCAGAACGCCGATCACCATCAATAATCTGTAAATCACCAAGCATGGCTAACTGCTGACTATCCAGCACAATGGGGGGCACGTCGTCGCCGTTGCGGTTGTGCTCCTGATACCGCTTGGCCTCATTCCATGCGCAATTACCAGCAAAGATCACTGCCTCTGCCGCCTTGTCGCGTGGCAAGAACTTAACATTAGGTGCTTGTCTCATTTCTTCGCTCTCGCGCTCATGGTGAATTTGCCGATTAGTGGGTGATACCAATATTTACTGCCGATCTTGCGCTTCGCCCTGCTGGTAACAATCTCCGCTGCCTCGTTAAAACTGGCCTCATGTGCAATAAGCTGCCCACTATGTCGAGCCGTAGCGACTCCCGTAACCTTAGCCAACTCCTCAGCCTTGCCCGTAGACAGCCCATACGCTCCCGCCAGTACGCTGATATGGTTGTAGCCCTCCGGTAATCCGGTTTTCTGCTGCAACGTCTCCAGAACGGCTATACGGCGCTCTATTTCATCCAGCCGCAGATAAAGAGCCTGCATTTCAGTAACGGTGATCATTTGTTTACCTCCCCGCACTGGTTTCGCTCTTTGGCAAAGCTGAGTTTTGTTTTGATAGCAAAATTAAGATTGCTTTCCGCTAAAGAGATCCCCTCATGTAATCGCGCGATTTTGGATATAAAGTCACCCAATAAAGCAATATCTGAATTATTCACTTCATCAGCTGCATCGTCTGATGTGCCCGCTATAAACAACAGCTTTCCGATAACGCCGATACCATTGATGAGGCTTTCCCGCGTTCCCGATGCTGCGGCGATACACTCCTTAGCCTCATCGGCTGAACACCGAGAAAAATCCTTCACCAGCCAGTAAGCATCTTTAGCCATGACGCACCTCCTTACCGCTAACACTCTCCTCGATCAGCCACGCCGTAACGTTGCCGCATAAACGGCGTAGCAAAGCAGCTACCGGTTCGACATCAACGTTAAACTGTTCCTGTGTACAGGCTTCCAGCATGAAGGCTATTACCTCTGCCTGGCGTGCCATCTCAACGACTTCATCAAGCGTTCTTTCATGCGCCATGACGCACCTCCTGAGCGGGTAAACGAGCGGCAAAGAACAACAACCATCCCGGATTGCTATCACGGGCTTCCTGTTCGCTAGAGGCGATGACTTGTAGAACGATGGGGGATACGTCAGGCGCACTGACCGGAACAGCCAGAAACCGCCAGATGGCTTTATTTTGGGTGTGCAAGTCCCGCCCTTGCGGGTGTGTGGTATGATTTCTCATAGCTACCTCGATAAGTTATCTATCGTTGGTGGTTAGAAGCCCGGTATGTGTTCGCGCACTGCCGGGTTTCGTCGTTTCTGCACCTTGCACCAACAAGGTGTTGAACACCAATCTAAAGCAAGGTGTTAAACACGTCAAGTGTTGAACACTTATTTTTTTTCCTGCATACTGCATTTGTTTTTTTGAGGGGGTACACCACATGGCAACAAAGGCAGTAAACGCAAAATCACAAACCGTTGCGGCAAGAGTTCCGCATGAGGTTATGAACAATGTTGAGGCAGTAAAAATGCCCGGAGAAAGTACGGGACAATTTGTTACAGCAGCATTAAAACGAGAAGTTGAATACCGCCAGCGGCGCAAGGCAAAAGAGCAGCCAAAGTAACCTGCCCACCCCTTGACCGCCGCGCGCTGGGTGGTAGAGTGGGGTTGTACTCGTTTAAGTTCCCATTGGCGGCCTCTTCTGGTCGCCTTTGTTTTATCTGTCATGCGATAACCTCCATTTTCAACCCACCAGCGGTGTAACCCTGAACCCGAACGCCATCGACACGATGGCGTTTTTTTGTGGTCTGCGTAGACATACAGCCAGCGCCCATCTAATGCGATGCGCTGGTAGGCTTTTCTTGTCCTTTGGGAGGCCTGGACAAATGGGCGTAATATGCTGTTTTTAAAGCAATCAATTGTGCCAACCCCCTTTTCGGTTGCCATGGCTGTGTTATTGCGCATGACTAACCCCAATCAGCGTGTTAGTGCTCATGAGCGCGGCGAATGCCTCCATGCGACGGGCAACCTCACGCACTGCATCGCTTGGACTCATGCCATTACGCACCGCCTCATCAAATGCCGCCTGTTCGATTTTCTGAATCACCACCAACAGCCCCAATTGCTGCTCGCCTGCGCTCCCACGCTCACCCACAGACAGCCCTGCAAGGCGATTCTCAGCGCGAGCCAGATTGATGTAGTGATGACGTTCCGCCCCAAGCGCCTTAAGACTGTTGCGGCTTTCGTGATACCCGGGCAGATATTCACGGCGCACAGGTTCGGCAGCGCGACGTTTAGCAAACGCCTTTGTCACATCCAGCTTAAAGCGGTTCATGCGCTCATTGTCACGACCGCGAACGATGCGGCACATGTAATCAAACTGGTCGCCATTCAGTAACACGAATTTATTTACTGTCGCTCCAGTTGAGTGGCTGCACGTTTCCGTTTGAAACGGAAGCGTGCCCAGTTCACGCAATCCGGTTTTGTGCTTCTGAATGAGCGAATAAAGGTTTTTGTGCTTTATGCCGATGCGCTCAGCAAACAGGCGGGAATCGATACGCGGCTCCGATTTGTGATTAATTAAAATATCGCTCTGGCTGGCTACAGGGTGAGCGAATCCCTGCCCGTTGAGGGCATTAATCTTTTTCATCTCTAATTACCTGTAGTTAATTAAACGGATTGGCGACGTTCGACGCTGTTATTTCCCGCTGGTGGAATGCGTGATTCCTTGATCCGGTCTTCCAGCCATGCGCTAACTTCATCCTCAAACCACCCAACACGGCGTAGACCAATGCGGAAACCGCGCGGGAACTCCCCTGCGTTGATCATGTCTTGAAACGCGCTATCAGATTGCAAGCGCAGAATCTTTTTTACTTCTCGTTTGAGTAGAATCTTTCGTTCTGTCAGTGACATAAAGCAAGTCTCCATTAAATCCGGTCAATTCCGGTGTGTGGGAAATGCTGCCACTGTTAGCGCTGGATGGAAAGAAACGGACGGCTTAATAAGCTATTTGCCCCCTTAATGCGCTATCACGCCACCTTACCTTTCCTGCCTTGTGCTCCCTGATACCATCGGGCAACGGTGTCCTTGCTGAACATGACCGAATACCCTTGTTCGTGGGCTATTGCTGTAAGCATGTCGGCTGCTTTTGTCATGTTGGTAGCTACTGGAAGGCCGCATCGTTCCATGAGGGCAGAAATAGCGATTTTTGAGGCAGAAGAAACGCGCTCGTTAGTTGCTCTTGTTTGCGTTTGAGATATTGGGGGAAATAATTTCTGGTGATCGACATTTACCGCGTCTAAACGCTTTATTAGAGCCTTTCGGTTAACGTAATCAATAATAGAGCAGCTTACTGCGTCCCGATAAGCACAATCCCGTAACTCGTCTAGGATAAACTTTAGATCCAGTGGCTCTACTGGCTGAAACTCATCAAAGGGTAGGCAATTAAACGGCTTTCGATAAACCTTTAGCGGGGGAAATAACTCACTGCCTTTTATCAAGCGATGCACGTAAGAAAAAGCATGAACGCGATCCATCAGCCCATTGTTAATAAGCGCTTCGATTAAATCCGTTATGCACACATATGCATAATCACAATGCTCAATAACAAATAACTCATCCATTCCCGCAGGACTCCTAGCGCTTTATGGTGAGGGGCGTCGGGATAAATTATACGTCTGTTTCCTCCTGTTTTATAGTTATTACTGTTGTTATATACAGTTGTCTGGCGGTGGTGATGGCACTGTAAATACATACAGCGCCATGCAGTTACTACACCAGCCTAATCCCCCGCGCACCTCTGGCAAGCATTACCCCTGTGGCTGCCGTTTCGACAAACTCACCCCACCAGCGCATAAGCACGGCGCGTTTTTCGAGATAGTTACTGCGGTTGTATGCCCGTCGCACTTCGTTCGTGTCAACGTGGGCTAAGGCAGCTTCGATCACATCAGGTTCGAATCCCTCTTCGTTGGCTGCGGTGCTAAATATGGCGCGTAGCCCATGCGATACTAATACCCCCTTGTAGCCCATACGCTGTAGAGCTGCGTTTGCACTCCTGCTATTCATCGGGTATTTGGGATCTTTGAAACTGGGGAAAACATAGTCTCTATGTCCGCTGATAGGCTTCATTTCATCCAGAACGGCAAGGGCTTGCTTACACAGAGGGATCGTGTGTTCTCGGCGCATCTTCATTCTGCCAGCGGGGATTGTCCATGTGTGTGCCGTCAGATCTATTTCATTCCATTTAGCCTCTGCGGCCTCGGCAGGGCGTGTAACGGTCAGTAGCTGCCATTCTATGAGAAGTCGTGTCTGTCGCTCTATTCTGGCAATAGACAGCGCATACATGAGATCTGGTAGCTGCTCTGGCCGAATGGTTGGCCTATGTTGCCTTGCAGGGGCTGGGAATGCCTTCCTGACGTTTGCGGCTGGGTTCGTTTCGATTAGCCCACTATTAGCGGCATAGTCCATCACTTCGTTGATGCGCTGCAAGACACGCCTCAAGACTTCGAGCCTGCCACGCTGCTTTAGAGGTTCTAACAGAACGACAAATCGCCGTGCTGTTAGCTCATGGATGGGAGTATTTCCGATGTACGGGAACACATACTTTTCCAGTGACCGCCAGATATTTGCTGTCGTTTTTGGGGCAAGATGCAGGCTCCTTTTCATCTCGAACCAATCACCCGCCACCTTGCCAAAAGTTGCCCCGCGCTTCTGGATCTCTGCCTCTCGCTGCTGCCTCTCGTAGTCTTGGGGATCGATACCTTGCGATATGAGCGCCCTATAGGATGCTCTCCGCTTCCTAGCCTCTGCTAGTGATACATCACTCAATGCGCCAAGGCTTACCAGCGCTCGCCGCTTATCTGTTGGGCGGTAGTAGGAAAAACGCCAGATCTTCGAGCCGGATGGTTTTACCAGCAGGAACAGCCCGCCGCCGTCCTGCAAGCTGTACTCTTTTTCGGCTGGTTTGGCAGCCTTAATTTCTGTATTGGTAAGTGGGGTAGTTATGCGAGCCATTTTTAACGTTTTATCAGTGTGTTAAGTCGGTTTTAGCTATACGGCCTTAGCTATACAGCTCTAGCGTATAACTAAACGTATAGCTAAAACTTCCGGCTGCAAACGGTCAACCCCGAATATTAGAGAATACTAAAAAATAAAATATCCATCATTTTCATTAATTTATACTTCAAACAGGTTTTATCCGGTCTATTCCGAAAGACGATTACAATACTACTGAAGGATCGCAACGGCGTCTTGCAATATCTCTTATTGCCCACCCGGCGTAACCGTGGCATCGACGATCCGCAACTCCTCAATCCCGCCACCCCCAACTACCTGGCGGCAGCCTGGTACAACCGTGACCTGCTCAGCCAACATTATGGTGCTATCATTCCTGACCGTCACCTCTCGCTGACCGTCAACTCCCGTTACGGGCGCAGCCAAGATCAGCTGCACATTCACCTATCCTGTACTCGTCAGGCCATCGTCACGCGCTTATGGCGCATCTATCCGACCCTAGACACCCAATGGCGACGAATTGAGGATATTGAAGGGAAACGCTACTGGGCTAGACGCCTAAGCAACGCGACACTGGCGCGCACGAGCCCTTTTATTCTACTCGCCCAGCTCGCAGGTACGCCCGATGCGATGGCCGACTATGGGCTGGCGCTACTGCCAGCCCCGGATGGTCAATTGATCTTATTGGCGACCCGCCGCGCGCTATGGCGCGGCAACCTCGCCTCGATCGAGTCGATCCAAGATCACCGTTGCCCACAGCTTTATCCTCAGCGCGCAGGGACTCCCTAGTCCTAACCGGCGAAACGTTGCGGTAACAACGGTAATCGCTCGAATTGTAATGGGCGAGAGAGGTAGTAACCTTGAGCCGCACAAGCGTCGGAACGTTGTACCAGATGCCAGGCCTGGGCGTTCTCGACCCCCTCGACGATCACTCCGCGTGAATATTGGCGCATCATCGCCACCAGCGCCATAAATAGCTCGGTGCCTTCGTGGGTTTGGCATAACAGTGCGAACACCGCACGGTCTAACTTCACAAACTCATAGCGCACATCGATCAGTGAGGAGAAATTGGCCAGGCCGCTACCGAAATCATCCAGCCACAGGCGATGGATCTCCGCCAGCCCGTGGATCGGCGCACTCCCCTGCACATGCTCCAAGACCTCGAAACGTAAGAAGGGTAACTGTTCGATTAAGGCTGCCGCCGCCGATTCCTTCTGTAAAGCATGCAAGACTTGCCCATCGACGTTAATCGAGACGAACAAGTCGCGCTGCCTGAGAAAATGGCGCCAGCGATATACCAGACGGATCTGCTCTATCAGCACTTGCAGGCGCAACGATAACGGAATATGGGCGAAATAGTGCTCCGGGGAGAGGGCGCGTTCAGGCTGAGTCGGGTGGACGATGCGGGTCAATAGCTCGATGGCTAAGGGACGACCACAGGTATAGTAAATCGGTTGGAAGGTGTATTCGCGCACACAATCTTGCCAGTAAGCGCTTGTCGTCAAGTCGCTACGCAACGCGGGTGCCACTCCTGCGCTACCAGACACGATATTACCAATGTTCATACCTCTCCCATCCGTTCATGTCTGAATAACTCTCATCCTGTGCCCCAGCGACTGGCGTACTGCTCAGTTATCGGCATGTATGACAAAAGCTTTAACCGTCGCTCCTGATCGCACGATTCTCCCTCTCATCGGTATTTTTAGATCCGAATCATATAAAAACAGAACATTGTTTTATTTTTATTGACGAGGCTATTTCCCCTCGACAAACTAAAGATCATTTTTCTCTGATTACCACGGGCTGACTTCCCATGACGAGCGCAAAGATTGCCATTATTGGCGAATGCATGATTGAACTGTCCCAGAACGGCGCGGATCTGGCGCGCGGTTTCGGCGGCGATACCCTGAACACGGCCGTCTATCTGGCTCGTCAGGTGCCGGCCGAACGTCTGTCCGTCCACTACGTCACGGCGCTGGGGTGCGACACCTTCAGCGGTGAGATGATCGCGGCCTGGCAGCAAGAAGGCCTGGAAACCGATCTGATCCAACGCATGAGCGACAAGCTGCCTGGTCTGTATGTCATCGAGACCGATGCGCATGGGGAGCGCACCTTTTACTACTGGCGTAACGACGCCGCCGCCCGTTATTGGCTAAAAAGCGTCGAGGCTGACGCCATCTGCGATCGCTTGGCCGAGTTCGACTATCTCTATCTCAGCGGCATCAGCTTGGCCATCTTGGACGATACCAGCCGCGCGCGCCTCATGCTGTTACTGCAACGTTGCCGCGACAAGGGTGGCAAAGTGATCTTCGACAATAACTACCGCCCGCGCCTGTGGGCCGATGCCGAACAGGCGCGTATCGCCTATCGCGCCATGCTAGCCTGCACCGATATCGCCTTCCTGACGCTGGACGACGAAGATCTGTTGTGGGGTAAGCAATCACTGGATGCGGTACTGGAGCGTACTCACGCACTGGGTGTCAGTGAAGTGGTGATCAAGCGCGGCGCCGACGCCTGTCTGGTTTCCATCGGCGCTCAGCGCGATGAGATCCCCGCGGTAAAACTGGCGCGTGAGCAAGTGGTGGATACTACCGCTGCTGGGGACTCCTTCAGCGCCGGCTATCTCGCCGTCCGACTCTTGGGAGGTGGGGTACACTCTGCCGCAGTCCGTGGTCATCTGACGGCCAGTACCGTCATCCAACATCGCGGCGCCATTATCCCGCGCGATGCCATGCCAGCCTGACTCACACGGGACGAAGACGATAACGCCGGCATTTGCCGGCGTTATGCATGCTGAGCGCTGAATTACTGCGCAAGGGGTTGAGCGGGACTCTCCGCGGCGGCGGGGTGCGATGGCACCTCGGCCATCTCGGTGGCAACATTGGCATTACTCTCCTCACCAACTAGCCCCATGATCTGGTTATAGCTCTCCAACATCTTACCGACATTCTCCTCCGTCTCACCACGTGGCTGGCGCAATACCATCGCCGGTTCACGCGATAAGATGGCGTGCAGCTCCTGATTCAAATCATCCAGAGTCATGCCATTCAAGAACGCCTGACGCAGCTTCTGGTACGCCTCGGGCGCAATATCCACCACGCCGCTCTGCTGAGAGCGCAGACGCTGGCTCATCAGCACATCGGTGTTGGTACGCGCATAGGTCGCAAACAGGTGGCTCAACTGCTCGTGTTTCTGTGCCAACAGCAGCTCAAACTGCTGTTGACTCACACCACCGTTGCGCACCGCCGCCATCTTATCGGCGATGAAAGCCAAGGTCTTACTCAGCGTCGCCTGGGCGGTATCCAGATGGATCGCGCATTGCGAACGCTGGTATTGTACTTGGCAATTAAAGCTCAGATTAACCACATCCTTCAGGGCGCTGTTAGCCAACGCCTGTTGCAAGTGCCAGAACAGCACCTCGCGCGCCAGATCGCTCCTCCAGTAGCGTAACAACATCTGGGAGTCTCGGATCGGTTGCCACGGCGTATCCCAGATCAACGACAAGGTATCCTGTTTGGCGTCGTCAGTGATCAGGTTAAGGGGAGCCGCAGCCAACGCCGGCAGTGCCGGTACGGTAGCCGGCGTTTCCCGCTTACCCGGTAATGAACCGAACGACTGATTGATCTGCTCACTCAACGCCCGGGCATCCACGTTACCGACCACATACAGTGTCATCGCGTCTGGGGTATACCACTGGTGATAAAATTGCTTCAGTTGTGCCGCCGCTAATGGCAGCGTAACCGGCCGTCCCGGCTCGTGCCCCAAGAGGTTGGAGCCTTTCAGACGGTAACGCCACCATGCATCACCCGCCTCACGCGGTAAGGTTGCCACGCGTTTATCCTGCCCCTGCAACGCCGCCTCGACCGTTGTATCATTAATCTCAAGATCCGCGGCGGTATTCGCCAACCAACGCAGGGCCTCTTTCAACAGCTCAGGACGGTTATTCGGCAAACTAAGGTTATAACTGGTGTAATCATAGGAGGTGATCGCCACCGGCAGCGGATGCACCGGATCGATCGCCTGTTGCCAAAAGGCGAGTAACGCCGTGGCGCTAAACCCCTTACTATCCGCCAACGCCAGGCGCGGCAGCAAAGCGGCATACCCGGTCTGTGGCGCGGACTCGGACAACGACCCGGTGTTAACGATCATTCGTAATTCAATACGATCGGATGGACGTTGCGGAGTCGCCAGAATTTGCCAAGAGAAACCGTTCGCCAGTTTGCCTTCTTGCCATGCGGGGTCGGGCTGTAGCGTTTCAGAATGCACGCCAGTGCCAACCATGGCCAGCGCCAGCCCACCAATCATGAGACGCCATTTGGTGTATTGCATGTGAACCCCTACTTAAATCGGTCAAATACGTAACAGTAGCGTATAAGTGCTGTTCCGTTAGACCACGGGAAACAGACAAAATCGCAAACGTTAGAAAAAATTCTACCTAGCAGAATAGATGGACTTATTATAGAGATGCCCCCGGCGGCATCAAGCCGCGGGGGAGAGACATTCACCCCCAGTAACAAAAAGCCGGGGGATTCGAATGATCGGGGAGGAAAGATTAAGCGATAGGCTGCTTCAACGCGCCGGGGTTACTCCCCAACACCGCCTGCATTTGCTTCTCATCCAGTTGGCGGCAACGCTTGGCCACCACAATGGTGGCGACGCCGTTACCGATCAAGTTGGTCAAGGCGCGCGCCTCAGACATAAAGCGATCGATGCCCAGGATCAGCGCCAACCCGGCGACAGGCAGGTGCCCCACCGCCGACAACGTCGCTGCCAACACGATGAAACCGCTGCCAGTCACCCCAGCGGCCCCTTTCGACGACAGCAGTAAGACCACCAACAAGGTAATCTGATGCCAGATATCCATGTGGGCGTTCGTCGCCTGAGCGATAAAAACCGCCGCCATGGTCAGATAGATCGAGGTACCATCCAAGTTAAAGGAGTAGCCGGTCGGGATCACCAAGCCAACCACCGACTTCTGGCAACCGACCTTCTCCATCTTGTCCAGCATGCGCGGCAATGCCGACTCCGAAGAGGAGGTGCCCAGCACGATCATCAGCTCTTCCTTAATGTAGCCGATGAAACGGAAGATACTAAACCCCGTCGCCCGCGCGATGCTGCCCAACACCAAAACCACGAACAGAATACACGTCAGATAGAAGCACAGGATCAGCTGTCCCAGTTGCACCAGTGTGCCAACACCGTACTTGCCGATGGTGAAGGCCATAGCGCCGAATGCACCGATGGGCGCCAACTTCATGATCATGTTGATCACGCCGAAGATGACCTTAGAGAAGCTGTCGATGACATTGAAGATCAACTGCCCCTTTTCACCCAGATGATGCAATGCAAAACCAAACATGACCGCAAACAGTAATACCTGCAAGATGTTGCCACTGGCGAAGGCACCGATCACACTGCTCGGAATGACATCCAGCAGGAAAGCGACGATACCCTGTTGCTGCGCCTGATCGGCGTAGACCGCGACCGCTTTGACATCCAGCGCATTCGGATCAACGTTCATCCCTGCCCCTGGCTGCAACACATTCACTACCACCAGCCCGATGATCAGGGCCAGGGTACTCACGATTTCAAAATAGAGTAATGCGATAGCGCCGGTTCGTCCTACGGCTTTCATGCTCTCCATGCCGGCGATACCGGTCACGACAGTACAGAAGATCACGGGGGCAATGATCATCTTAATCAATTTAACGAAACCATCACCCAATGGCTTCATCTGTGCACCCAGCTCGGGATAGAAATGACCGAGCAGAATGCCGATAGTAATCGCCACCAACACCTGTAAGTAGAGGCTAGAAAAGATCTTTTTTATCATGATGTATATTCCTGGTCGGGTACGAACGCACAGCTTTTGCATCCCGATTGGCGGGTATTGCACACGATCAAAAGTAACATCAAGATAACAATATTGAAACGTAGTATTTCATTTATAAAAATTATTTAATCAAATATATGAGCTGAAGCGAATAAAGCCCTGCAAACATTAACCTTATTCATTACAAGGTTATAATATTACCTAGCGCCAGGCTGACTCAGTGATGCGCGGCGCCAGGGTAACGCGCCACAAATTCAGACAGGGAAAGCGCCGGGGAGAAGTAGTACCCTTGGGCATAATGAATACCGTTAGCTAACAGCCAATCACACTGGCTCTGGTTCTCCACCCCCTCCGCCACCACCTCCAAGGACAGCACCTCGGCGATCGAGCCGACGATGCGAACCAGCGCCTCATCCAGTGGGATCGGATCGATAAAACTCTTATCTATCTTAATAATATCGATGGGCAAATGACGTAAATAGTTCAGTCCAGCATAACCCATACCGAAGTCGTCCAGCGCCACCCGTACGCCTTGCATACGCAAACGCTCCAGCAGCTTGGCCGCCTGATGGATATCGTCAATATAGGCCGTTTCCGTGACCTCCAGATGCAAGCGATGTGGATCGATCCCATGCTGCTGTAACAGCTGCATCACCCGCTGAATAAAACGCCCATCAACCAGTTGCAACGCCGACACATTCAGCGACAGTGGGATCATCAGTCCGCAACGCTGCCAGGCAAGCAAAATGCGTATCGCTTCGTCGAGCATCCAGTCACCCAGCGCCACGATACCGCCAAGCTCTTCGGCCAACGGAATAAACTGCGAAGGTACGCTGCAACGGCCATCCTGATGATGCCAACGGATCAAGGCCTCCGCCCCCGCTAACTGTCCACTGCGCAAATCGATCTGAGGCTGTAAATAGAGTGCGAAGTCGCCTCGCCGCAAAGCATCCAGAATCGCCGTCTCCTGGGTCAGGCGCCGCGTCACCTGTTCGGCCAACTGAGGCTCAAAAAAACGGATACCGTTTTTCTCCTCGGCCAAAGCCCGGTGTAGCGCGGAATGGGCCTGCGCCAATAACCGCTCCGACGGATGCGCGTCCCCTGCGGCATGAGACGCGGTCGCATGACCGAAGGCGATACCAATGGCTGCTACCGGGCGTAGCGCCAGATTATCCAAGGTGATCGGCTGGATCAGCCGCGTCAGCAATTGATGCGCCTGCTGCCGGATGATCTCCGGCTGTGACGTTTCCCACAACGCGATGAAGAAACGATCCTGACTCGCCTGAGCCAACATCCCATCCGGCGAGATCGCCGCGCGCAGGCGAGCGACCAATGTCGCCATCAGTTGCTCACGCTGCCCGACATTCAACACCCCCATCGCCTCTTGTAAAGTCGGGATAGCCACCATCAACACACACGGCTCTCCGCGCCGCGCCTGGCGCTGTTGCTCCAGCGACGAAACGAATAACCCAGCATTAGGCAAATCGGTCTGCGGGTAGCACGTGGCTGGCTGGCTCAACCTCTGACGCGCCTTCTCCCATGCCTGTTGATGACGATTATAAGCCCGCACCAATTGTCCCAACTCATCGTCATGGTGGTGGGGGGGAAGCGACAGCGGAAGATGACTAGGCGTATCCAGCGGCATATTGCGCAACTCGCGTGCCAGCGCGCGCAAGGGGTGGACCAGCAACCGATTCATGCACCAACTTACCGACACGGTCAGGATCAGCGCCAGCAACAGATAGGTCGACACCAATGTTGCAAAGGTGCTAACGATGAAACGGTACAGACGGAAAGTGTCGACCTGCAACACCAGATAGCCCAGCGGCTGAGTCGAGGCAGCGTGTGCCCGATCCGCCCGATACAGCGGTGTACTGACCTGCAACGGCAATTGGAACAAACGGCTCACCCAACTCGGCACTGCTCGGGCGTTGGGGAGCGATACCTGCGATAGCAGCGGCATACCCGCAGGCGATCGAATCTCAGCGCGCGCTAAAATCGCGCCGGGTTGTAAGCCTGCGAGTAACTGCTGTGCCTTAGCCATGTCCCGATTCGATATCGCCTCGGATAAAGGCTGACGTACCGATGCGGCAATGCTCACTAATTGCTGGCCATAGTCATCCTTACGCTGCTGCACAAAGTGAAACAGCTGAATCAGTGTGAAGACGCAGATCGTCGTCAACGCCACGACGAAAACCAGCGTCATCTGTTTTATGGTTAAGGAACGACTGACTCGCAAACTCTCTCTCCGCACACAAAATCCGCTTAAGGCCGCTCGGCCGCACCCCTGTACGGCCCCACGCCTCAAACGGGCTGAGTATACTGGATTCACTCGCGTTATTAACTAGGATAAAAGGCGTTAACGGTCTTTGCGCCCCCCTTTTTCTCGCACCAGCGCCCTCCCCGAGACTCGAACCCGCGGCGGCGCGGCGCCAAAGAAGCGATGCGCGCCGCCAGCTAGCCGACGCTGCTGGCGGCGGCTCATACGTTAAAAGTCGGCATATGGGCGCAATGGCTGCGGTGGTAGATCCATATCGCCTTGCCATCCCTGTACTGAGTAGCGGAGATAAATCAAGGCATGGCTCGGCGTATAATCTTTCGCCTGTTGAATATCGACGCCTGCACCAACAAACCAGTGGCTCGTCAGACGCCGCTCTACAATAGCGCGTAAGGTGTAGCCGAAACCATTGCTACTCCCCCCCGCATCAACGGCGTCATAATCAGGCACCCGGCGACTATCGATCATGTTCTGCAACGGATAACGTCGCTGATCCGATGTGCGGGCATAAGACCAAGAGACGGAGCCACCCAGTTCCCACGACCAGTTCTCCGTACGCTGGCGATAATTCAACGGAATTGCCAACGAGAGATACCGCTGTGGGCTGTAATAGCCCCCTTGCCCCAGGGTATAGCCACTCAAATCCTTCGCGTAATGCCAAAGCATATTGTTCAGCCCGACACTCACCCGACGATGATCCTCGTTGACTAGTTTATAATAGTAACCGCCCATCCAGCGCACGCTGCTATTGCTCTCGACATTTTTCCCCGTCAGGTAATCGGCACTCAATGTCCCCCACAGGCCCGATGGACCGCCACGATCATAGCTGGCGCTAAGCGCCACCCCATTGCGCCGCACACCACCCCATTCCGTACCGCTAACGGGATCACGCTGGCCCCCCAACGCCAGCAATGAGCTGGAGACAGGGCGCCGATGAGCCTCCAGCGTCCAGCCGATGTGGCGCCAATCACCGTTGTAGGCGATGCCGCCCACCCAATCCACCACGCGCATCCCTATCGGGGTCGAGCCCAAATCCAACTGCCAATCTGCATTCTGCCAGCCGATAGCCAGGCTGGTACCGGTGCTGCGTTGACGTTCACCGGGTGGGCAACCCTTAACGTAACAGGTCGCGAACTTATCCTGATAAGCGCCCCCCGCCAGGCGTCCCTCATCCATATCGACCAGATCGCCACGGGCAAATAGCCGGCCATCATAGAGCGGCATATCGGCCTGTAGCATCGTCGTATGCGCTTTAAGATCGGAGTAACCACCGCTACCACTCGATCCCCAGTAGTCGTGCTCCAGGGTGAAGCGCAGTTCCTGTTGTCGATACAGATCGGCGCTATCGGCTCGAATGCTGCGTTTAAGCCAATCATCTTGGCCATCGATACGTGTCAGACGCGTAAAACCGTCGTTATCCTGCGCCTTAACCTCGCCGATCGCCGCCACGCCCATCGCCGCACGCAGATCATCCTGCGCGCGCGAGCTCTGCCCCAACTGGCGCGCCAGACGCGCATCATCGCGCAACAGCAAGGCGCCGTTCATCCCCGGCGTACGCCTCGCCTCGGACAGCAGAGGATCGAAGAGGCGCTGCGCCTGCGCAGGGTCACCACTGGCGGCCCAGGCGTTAGCGAGACGCCGTTGCGTACTGAGATCCATCGCTACGCTCGACGGCGGCTGACTTTGCAAGGCCGTCCTGGCGGCCGAATAGTCACCCTGCGCCACCCGTGTTTCGATCACGCCGAGGCGGGCATCGGCATTCTGTGGGTCACTGGCCAATACCTGCTGATAGCCCTGTAAGGCCGCATGATAATCATCGCGCGCCAAGGCCCAATCGGCCAATGTCAGATCGATGGCCAAAGAGGTGGGCTGACGCTGTAAGTAAGCGATCGCTTGCGTCTCATCGCCCGCATCGCGTAGCTGGTTGGCGTGCGTCAAGATACGATCCGCCTGCAAACGTAACGCCAGGGCCTGCATACCGTCGCTCCATTGGTCGCGCGGGATCTGCCGTAACACCGCCTCCGCCTGCTGCGGCTGAGCGCGTGACGAAAGATAGAGGGCATAAGCATAACGCTGATCGCGATCGTGTGGGAAACGCTGTGCCATCCGCTGCATCAATGCATCAGCGCGTGCTGGCTGACCCGCGCTGACCAGCGTAGAGGCCAATCGATAGTTCAACCAAATATCGTCCGGCGTCAGTTGCTGCGCCGCCGTCAGTTTATCGAGCGCCGCGCCCCAGGCCTGCTTACCGGCAAAGATAGCGGCCTGCTGTTGCAGTGCATCGCTCTGTAGCACCTGATAATCGGCCTTTAAGGCGCGACGTTGCGCACCGGGCAACTGTTGTAAGTATGCCAGCGCTTTATCGGGCGACTGGCGTTGGTAAAGACTTGCTAACTTACGCAAGGCACTACCGTTGCGGTCATCGAGCTGTAATGCTCGCCGATACGCCTGCTCGGCACCGGCAAGATCGTCCTGCGCTGCCGCCACATCGCCCAAGCCTATCGGCGCATAGGCCTCCTGACCATCCAGTGCCTGTGCTTGGCGGTACTTCTGGCGCGCCTCATCATAACGGCGCGCCGCCAGTGCCTCATCACCCTGCTTCAGTAACAACCAATAACGATTGGTCTGCAACAGACTCTGCCACTTTCCCAGTTGGTCGCTATCCGGTGCGGCGGCGATGGCTCGCTCAAAGAGCGCGATCGCCTGTTGGCGTTCCCCGCGACGCGAGTACGTTTCCGCCAATGCGCCCAAGGCTTCGCCATTATTTAGCGCAGGAGAGGGCGTTGCGTACTGTGCGGCGACATTCGCTGGGGTAGCCGCGGGCGCCGCTGTCTGCTCAATACTGGCCTGAGCCGCAGCCAGTTGCGCCTGTTGCGTCTGGAGCAGCGCCTCAGCAGCGACCACCAGCGGTGGCGTAGTCTGAAAACGTTGTATATAACGACGCAACGCAGCGATACTGTCGGCGCTCGGTGGCATACGCTGGATCTGCTCCAGCCAGATCGCCGCCGCACGAGGGCGAGTCGCGTCGTGCTCCGCCATGCGCTGCAATAATGCATCAGCCGCCTGCGGTTGATCGTTAGCCAGTAACAACCTCGCCAAGGTTTCACCAACCGCCGCATCGTAGGGATAGCGCTGATTTAACGCTTGAAGTGCGGCGATCGCGCGCGCTATCTGCCCGGGAAGATGGGCGACGGTACGCCAATACTCGACAGCCTGCTCCAAGGGCGGCCCCGCTCCCTGCCATAGGGCATCATAGGCCGCCACCGCCGCCGCATACTGACCGGCAGTAGCCAACAAATGCGCCTGCTGTAGCGCCTGACGCCCCTGTGGGGTAGTTAGCGCCAATAGTGTGCGAGCACGATGACAGATCTCGGCATCGTTCGCGGGCAGACAGAGCTTATCGGCCAACTGCCCGGCGCCCTGCGTATTGCCCTGGCGCAACAACAAACGCATCCGCGCCATGATGACATCGGGATCATTTGGGGCGATCATCATCAGCCGATCGAGCGACTGCATCACCAAATCATAGCGCTGTTCAGCCTCGCCGATACGCACCTGATCCAACAGCCAGTCGGTGGCATTCACCTCGCGGGCACTCAGTGGACTACTCAGCGCTAACGCGATCGGCAATGCACTCAGACTCAATGGGAAACAACGCATGCGGCACCCCAATTTGGCACCAGTTCACCCTGTAGATTAAAACGATAACGCTGTTGATCCCAACCGAGACCAAACAGCATCAGGACTGAACTGTAATAGTTATCTTTACCCGGCGGGTTATGCTCTACCCGCTGGCGCATCGTTGCCAGCAAGGGACTCTCGCTAGCCGCTAAAAATGGCAACATGGCGGCAGAAAAGCCGACACTTCCCTCGCCTTGCGGCAAACCATCAAGAACGCCGACCTTTTCTGGGATATAACCCAGTTTTTCGCTCAATTGCGCCATTGGCTGCCAATGCTTGATCAGTGTGCGCTTCGCCGGCGCGTCATCGGCCAGCATGCCAGCCCAGAGGTAGGCGCGAATCGCGTCATAACCGCTGATATAGGCACGTCCCGGCGTCGGTAACCAGCCTTTGTTACGCTGCCAATTGGTCCAATCCGGTACGATGCCGCGCGGCGACGTGACTTGCAACATCCGTAACGCACTGTACTGCAAACGGTTCCAAGGGCCATGCAACGGCGCTAGACGAGCCAGAATCTGCGGCGGCAGATAACTGGGATTGACGGTCCACAACGCACCACGCCGGAAGCCGTGACGCCCGGGTAACAGCATCATGCCGAAGCCGGGCAATGCGACCACTTCTTCGCGGCCGATGCGGGCCAGCAGGGCGATCCCCAACCGTTGATAGCGCTCCTCCCGCCATAACCGCCCTGCCTCCAGTAGCGTGTAGGCGATCCACAGATCGGCATCTGACGCCGAGTTATTGTCCAACACCCGCCAATGTCCGTCGTCGTGGCGTCCCCAGAGCCAAGCCGGTAAGCGCTGCGTTAAACTGCCCTGCGCCAGGTTGTCCTGAGTCCAAGCCAGCAACTGAGCGAACAACGCCCGATCGTTATTCACCAGTGCAAAGAACAACGCGTAGCTTTGCCCCTCCGAGGTGGTGACTTGGCGGGGGGTACTGGGATCGATCACCCGCCCGTCGGAACTGATGTAATCCTGGCGAAACTGCGCCCAAGCCGGCCACTCACAGGCCGCCGCCAAGGCAGCGCCGGCGCTGCTGCCCAGCAAGGCTGCGGCCATAAAGATACGGCAGACATATTCCCTCATGCATTATCTCCTCTCGTCAGACTCCAGACGGCGGCGACGCAACCGGCTCGGTACGCGCCACAGCACTAGGCTCACCAGTACCACCGCCAACAAGGCCAATGCGGCTAAAATGTACGGGTGTGAGGAGAAGGTATACCACAGCCGCTCCCACCACGGCAGATGACCAACATAGTAAATATCACCGACGCGCAGACTGTTAACGCCAGAGCTTCGAATGACGGCGACCGAACCGTACATGGCGGCAGTTTTACCTTTATCGATCAACGCCTCATTGAGCAGCCCATAGCCTGCTTGGTCATCCGCCAACAGCGCCACCACACTACGCTGTGCGCTGAACGGCGATTCGAAGCCGACGATCACCGCCAGCGGTGCCTGAGCACTGAGCGTAGTTTTCACCGCCGGATGTTGGGCGGCAGGATCGGGAATAGTGTTGTCCGGTGCCGTATTATTCATCGGACTAATCAACCAGCTCTGGGTCGCATTGACCAGCTGTGCTACCCGATCGGCATCACGCAGTGTCGGCGGGATACGCCCGATCAACAGGATGTCGCGATCCTGCGCGCTTGCCTGAGAGAGGTCATCGCTCAAGGTGACCGCCAACGCCGGATAACCGGTCTGTGCACCAATATTTCCCAGGGTCGCTAACAAAGTGCTCACCTGAATCGGTGACGGCTTCGGCGCCACGACCACTAGGGTCTGCGATAAATCGGCCAGTCGGCTAAAGGGGAAACCGGCATTGGCAAAACTGCGCAAGTTAGGCATGGCGAGGAAATGACGGAAGCCGGAGAGATTGAGGGTCGAGTCCTTGTCGATAGCTACCGTATTCGGTAATGGCTGGTAAGAGACACACTCACCACTCGCGGGCGTCAGATAAGGCACCACATAATCGAAATCGAAGCGCAGATTGTTTTCAATGCCTAACTTCACCGCCGGAATGGTGACCTGATCCAGTTTATCGATCAGGCCCTGGATTAAGGGGATATGCAATACCGCCTTCCCCTCATTCTCACTCGGCAGTAAAGGAAACGCCTGAACGAACTGGCGGTTGATGCTGACCGCCATCCGCGAGCCATCTTTAAACGGCGGCTGGGTATAGCGATACTTGAGATTCATATCCACGTAGGCGTTGCGCGGCAGAAACAGATCGGGCGGCAGATTCAGCGTCAACGAGATCGGGGCGGGGCGGATCCCGACAGATTGCAATTGCTCGTCGTAGCTTTGCAGCTCGGCGAAAGTCACCGGACGATCGGTAGGAACCCAGTTAGGCGCATCGTAGGGCTGGCGGGGAGCCAAGGTCTCAACCTGATCGATAGCGACACGTTCACCACGCAATAGCGCATTGCCTTGAGCAAGACCGCGTACCGCCGTCATCAAGTCGTTATCGTCGCGTCCCAGGATCAGCAACAGTTTGATATAGGGGTTATCCGGTGATGAAATCATCGCCACCGTCGGCCCTTTCACCGCCGGATAGTCGCGTAAGAAATCGGGACGGGTACTATTGGTGGCAAACACCACGCCGTGACGATCCGGCAGCTGGTTATACAGTACCGGAAAACGTTGACCGCGCCACTGCGCCTGAACCCCAAACCAAGACGCCAGCACCGCGGCGGCTTGCTGCTGAGCCAAGTCCGGCTGAGCAGCAAACACCATCGGCAAAGTCAACGGCGCCTTACTAAACCGATCAAAGAAGGGGCGCGGGAACAGCGCCAGATCGTTTTGTACCGCCAGCGCCTGAGTCTCCAAGGTCAAGCTGCTGTTCTTACCGATGGCTAACCATAGCGTCGGATGCCACTCGTTTTCACACATCCGATACGGCTGATAACGGCCGACAAACGCCAGGCGTATGCGGTTAAAGTCGGTGATATAGTGAGCATCAATGGGGATTTGCAGTTGGCTCGCTTGACCTAACTGGGCCTTATCCACCGGGATCACGCTGATCAGCTCATCATTCAAGAACAATTGCATCTGAGAGATCAGCGGAACCAGCGACGGCGAAGGGGTAAACGCCAGGTTAAGCACGGCGCGCGTCACCAACTGGTCGCGCGCGACGCCAAACTCCATATAGGCATTGGGATTGTCGGCACGCAACACCGTTGGCTCCGAGGATAACTGTGCCAAATCCAAGGTCTGGGTCATCCGAGGTGCCGCTACCTGGGCTGACGCGGCGAGCGTCGCCGTCGGCGGCGCCACATCTGCGACCTCGCTCACCGAGGAGGGCGGCGCCGTCACCGGCGTGATATCCGTCGTGCTCTCCGTAGCCAAGGGCAACGGAGACTCTGCCTGTGCCGGCATACTCGCGCCTAACACCATCGCGGCCCACAATAGGGGAAAGATCTTCATCATGGGTATCTCCGTAGCTCCATTAGTTAATACCTACTCACGCTATATCGACCGTCGAGACTACGCACTCGGCTGACGAGCAACCGGGCGCGGCAGGAAAGAGAGCAACCACGCGCTCAGACGGACCAGCGCCACGATCGGCGTACTCCAGGGGGCCGGGGCATACTCCGCTAGGTTGCGATAGCCTCGGCCGACCAAACGTAAAATACGGATAAATCCTCCGCCCAAATGATCCTCCGGGATCGCCTGTTGCCACAGCGCCCAGGTATCGGCGCGGGCGAAGGTACACTGAACAAAGGCAATATGCTGCGCCACACTTAACCCCGTCAGGCGCAACCCGGCGCGGCGGCCCAATACTCGCGTGACGGTGATGGGAAAGACGAAACTTTCCGTGCCCTTTTGCAACAGCAGGGAAATAGGTTCACCTTCCTGTAAGACGAGACGATCATCGGCGAGCTCGATACCGACACCACCGTCGGAATAATCACGCAGCGTACAGGGATAGAGGTGCCCGTCATGGCGCATCAACACCGCGGGCATCGCCATTTCAACACGATGCGCCTGACGCAATTGTCGAACCTCGACAGCAACCGCCGCCGCCCCGCCGAGAATGATCAGGTTATATATCACCCAGGCGATGGTCAGCAGTACCGTAAACCACTCATTCTGCGGCCCCCAGACCAGACGCCAGACGCCAAACGCCAGCCCTAGCACATTCAGTAACACCAGGATTAGATAGGGCGATGAAATAACCCAATCCATGTGATTCTGCGTAACCAACCCCCCTTTCTGGGTCACATTAAAGCGACCTTTACGCGGGTTAATTAACGCCACTAAAGTGGGACGCGCGATATACCAGGCCAACACCGTCTCATAAATCTCATTCCAGTAAGAATGGCGATAGCGCCCCTGTAGGCGAACCCGCGCTAGACTGGAGTGATACATGTGCGGAAGGACATACAGAAGGATCGCCAACGCCGGCGCAAAGATGACGTAGGTGTGAAACAACAGAAACGCTAATGGCGCAAGCAAGAAGATCAAGCGTGGGATACCGGAAAGAAAATGCAGCATGGCGTTGGCGTAGCACAGGCGCTGCCCCATGCTCAATCCGCGCCCTAAGAAGGGATTATCAATACGGAAGATCTGCGTCATGCCCCGCGCCCAACGCATACGTTGACCGATATGGGCCGACAGGCTTTCCGTCGCCAAGCCGGCGGCCAACGGAATGCGGATGTAGGCCGATGACCATCCCTTACGATGTAGACGAAGCGAGGTATGCGCATCCTCGGTGACAGTTTCAACGGCGATGCCGCCGACCTCATCCAGCGCACAACGGCGTAACACGGTACAGGAGCCGCAGAAGAAGGCGGCATTCCACATGTCGTTGCCATTCTGCAACAAGCCGTAAAACAGGTGGCCTTCGTTCGGCGTCCGGCGAAAATTCCCCAGATTGCGCTCGAAAGGATCGGGAGAAAAGAAATGGTGGGGAGTCTGCAAGATAGCCAACCGCTTCTCACGCAGGAACCAGCCCATGGTCAATTGCAGAAAGGTCCGTGTCGGAACGTGGTCGCAGTCAAATACCGCGACAAACTCCCCCGTGATCCGCTTCAACGCATAATTCAGATTCCCCGCTTTAGCGTGTTCGTGCGTCGGGCGGGCGATGTAGTGAATCCCCACTTCTTGGGCAAAGCTGCGAAAATTCTCGCGATTACCGTCATCCAATAGGTAAATATTGATGCGATCCCGCGGCCAATCGATACCTAATGCGGCGTAAATAGTCGGTTTGACGACGCGCAAATCCTCGTTATAGGTGGGAACCAGGATGTCAACGCTCGGCCACTGCGCCATCTCTTTCGGTAAGGCCACGGGGGGACGATTTAATGGCCAGATCGATTGGAAGTAACCCAGCACCAGCACCACCCAGGCATAGGTTTCCGCCACCAGCAACAGGAGCCCACAGAGCAGACTAAAGGGGTCATCCCAGTTCAAGGTCGCGGTATAGCGCCACCAGATGTAACGGCAGGAGACGGTGAGCGATAACAACACCAGCAACGACGTCGTGAAACGACCTGGAATATGGCGGATCACCATGGCGCATCCCCACAGCAACACCACGAAGATGGCTTGTGATACCAGATCAAAAGGCTGGGAGATACATAACAGCGTCAAGGCCGATGCGAGTAAAATCACACCAGCGAGCGCCACGCGACGTACCGTTCTGGGCAAAGCCGACCAGATCGGTGCCTCATCCTCGCCATGCGGAGCCAGACGGGAGGCCGAGGCCGCCAGCCAGTGCAACACGCGCCGATAGCCATAACGCACCCTTCCCAGTCGGGTGAGCGTGGTCGGTTGGCCGATAAACAGCAGCCACACGCCTTGTAGCAGATAACGTAGCGGATCGAGCAGGCGTGGCCGTAACGGATCGATATGCGGGAAGCAACGCGTGCGCTGCTGGCATAGCGCCTGCCATGCAGGTGACTCCAGGCAGAAGAATACCCAGGCCAGCGTTGTCCAACAGCAACCGATCACCGCCGCCAACGACGAGGCGCCATGCGCACGGTACGCGCGATAGCGATGAACCCATGCTCGCCGGGCATCGGCCGCTAATAGCATATCCAGCATATGCGTCATAGTGTCTGCCCGCCCTTATCCCCATTCGGCCCCGCTAGCGCCTGTAACAGACACCATGCGGCCAAATTCGTGATCTCTTGCGCCACCAACGAATGGGGGGCGAACTCGCCCACGGGCTGTTTACTGGCGGCAGCCTCCGCCATCGCCTCATCACGATGTAGTACCAGCGGGATCAGCGCTGGCAACGTTTGCTGCCAGAGTAAGTAAATGTCTTCCTGCAACACGCTAGTGGGTACTAACTGCGTCACGAGAAGGTGGGCCTCCCGGGGCAACGCCTGACGATGTAAGCGCACATGGCAGTTCGCCTCGGCGACCACCAGCACCATCAAGAGTTCACTCCATGCCGCCATCTGACGCGTTAAGGCATGCTCACCACTACCGATATCTAGCACGATCCAATCATAAGCATCACGTAATGCCGTGAATGCGGATAGACCATCAGGTTGCTGGAGACTCGCCTCCAACGCCGGCAATTGCTCGACAGCCAAGGCACCGAAGGGAAGAAAGTCTAACCCTTCGGCATAACGCCACGCCGTCTCTTGCCATCGCCCGCCGGATAAATACGCCGAGGCCCAGCCGCCACGCTCAGATAAAGGCAAATTAAAATGCATCGATACTTGATCGCCAGGATTGGCATCCACCACCAAGACCCGTTTTCCCAATCGATGAAGCGCCCAGCCCAGCGCCACAGCCGTACAGGTCGTACCGACTCCACCATGTAATCCCTGTAGCGCTACGATCGTCATGGAGATCAATCCTTTTGTTGAGCCTGATTACGACATTCGGCCAACAATGGCCAACGTTCAAATACACTATTGACGTGCTCCATTCGAACAATATTGACATAATCAATCTCCATCGCGCCGTAAATCTTATACAACGCAGACAGATCTTCCGATGCCGATGGATCGCTATCCAGGCGAGAGTTTCTTTGTTCACGCATTCTACTAACCAGAAAAATTCAGCTATGGTTTAACTGAGTATAGCAAGGTCAAGAAAGGACGCAGTCCAAATGCAAAACAGAATTCATAAGCATGTTTATTATTATTTAATATTTTAGTTAGGCGAGATGTTCCTCTGATATTAGGTACGGATTAACCCTTTACTCACGCGAAGTCGATACGCCATGGCACAATCATTTACTCTCGGCATCTCGCAACTGTGGGACGAGCTGCAAACCGCGCAGATACATGGCCTTTACTGGTTAGGGTGCGATCGGGCTCAAGATGCACTCAGCCTCTGCGGCCAGACGATCCAGGCGCAGCACGCGACCACCCGCGTTACCCTCATCGACGTGGGTAGCGATACGCCGTCTATACTGGCAGAGGGCTATCAATCAGGGCCGGAATCATTAGCCATTTATCGTCTGATACCGACGCCAGCAGCGCTGATGGCCTTACCCGATGAATTGCACCGTCTGCTCAGTCCACGCCCTCACCTACTGATTATCCTACTTCCGGTAGCGGCATTACTTCACCAACCGATGGATTGGATAACGAATTGGCTCCACCATCTTAGCAACGTATTACAGCGCCACAATGCCACCTTACTCATTTTCAACCACGGTGCGGGTAACGATGTATTACGCAATCAATTAATTCCATTAAATCGACTACTTTACGGATTAGTTAGCCTACGCTGGCAATTAGATTGCTGGCGTTATGATCTCGCTTTCTGGAGTAATGCGCTGGGGGTTTCCGCGCAGCAAAATATCGAGCTGATCACCACGCCGCAGGGCTGGCAAGTTACTAGCGATGCCTCGATAACGCTACAGTCTCATCAGGATGAGCATGAGTATCTCGCGCATGTCGCCGCGCTAGAAGGTGCGCCCCCCCTCTCCGAACACTGGCATCTCTTTGCGTCGAATCAAGAGTTGTTTACGGCGGCGCTGACGGCCCAGGCTGCCACGTTGTTGTTTTCGCTTTCACAAAACGATCAAGTTGACGATTTGGCCCGCCAAATCCATACATTACGCCGTCAGCGAGGCAATGCCCTGAAGATCGTCGTGCGTGAGTTGATGACCATGCAGCGCAGCAGCGATGAACGTCTGCTACTGGCCTGTGGCGCCAATAGCATCATTCCCTTATCTGCGACGCTCTCCAATACCTTAGTGATCATCGAAGGATTACAGGGGCATATCTTTCCCCATCACGTGCCAGCCAATATCACCACCCTACTCAACTCGCTCCGCCCGCTGAAGCTGCGTGGCTACCAGCCTTATTCACGCTTCTGTGCACTGCTGCTCGACCTGCTCGATAACCCCTTGCTACCACGCAATGGGCGCGGAACACTGGTCTCCTTACAACCCATCGCAGGGATGGAGGCAGAACAGCTGCTCGCCCTCTGTCGCCTCCGGCGTGACGGCGATCTGATCACGCTCGACCAGCAGCGCTTAGTACTGTTCCTGGCCTATTGTCGCCCTCATGAACTCAAAACGGCCTTACGATCTGTTTTCCCCTTATCGATCGCCGAACTGTTCAGTAGCTACCGCGTCTGGCACCAAGATAGCGAATTGCTTCTGGAGCTGACGCGTATGCGTGATCAGGCGCCAGCGCCCCAACAAACGCTCGATGCGCCGCCGCCCTCGTCCAGCGATAGGCCTGCACCGCGCGAGGTGCCCGCGCCACGACGCCTACCCACGCCCATCGTCTTGGGACAGATCCCACAGGAGCCTACGCAATGATCACCATAACGGACATCCTGCAACTGATCGCCTTATGCGCCCTGGTGATGCTGCCCGCCGGATTTTACTTACACCGCTGCTGTCCCCACCCATTGCGCGCCCTGCGGCGGCGGCTATTTCCTACACGTTATCTTAAACCGGTTACGGTGCTACACCGCCGTCCTCTCTCAGCAACGGTAGATAAGCATGACAAAACACACTGAACAGCAGAGCCTTTTATCCGATCGTGGCTACCACTGGCGCGGGCTAGGCGGTTGGAATCTCTACTTCCTACTCAAGCTGGCACTGCTGTGGTACGGCTATCTTCACTTTCATCCTTTCGCCAACTTGGTGTTTCTGGCCTTTCTGCTGTTTCCCTTACCGTCGAGCCACCTACACCGGCTACGCAACTGGCTGGCATTACCCATTGGCCTCGCCCTGTTTTACTACGACACCTGGTTGCCAGGGCTGAATAGCATCATTCATCAACGCGCGCTGTGGAGTCATTTCAGCGCCCCCTATGTGTTAGATCTTGCCCAACGTTTCATCAACTGGAATATGCTCGGCGCGGCGTTGGTGATCAGTGTTGCCTATCTGTTTCTCTCCCAATGGCTACGCATCACCACCTTTACCATCGCCGCGCTGCTCTGGGTCAATCTCGGGGCGCTGGGGGTACCGCAGCTCAGCCTGTCTGTCGGCGCGCGTGAAGCACAAGCGACCTTCGCAACGCACTCAGCAACGGTGGTCGCAGGCAGCAACGGACCTGCTGGAGAGAGCCGCAATGCCGACATCCCGCCACAGAGCGCGCCGCCGAGCAATCAAAACCTCAACGACTGGTTGAATCGTTTTTATGCCAGCGAGCAACAGCGGCAAACCCATTTCCCCGCGCGCTTACCTGCTGACGCTCAACCCTTCGATCTGTTGATCCTCAATATTTGTTCACTCTCTTGGAGCGATATCGATGCCGTTGGCCTGCGGGATCACCCGCTGTGGAAACGCATGGATATTCTATTCAGCAACTTTAACTCCGCCACCGCCTATAGCGGGCCGGCAGCTATTCGCATCATGCGTGCCAGCTGTGGTCAGTCCTCGCATAAGGCGCTCTACAGCCCTGTCTCGCCCCAATGCGATCTGATGGCCAACCTGGCTCGACTGGGATTCCATCAAGAGCTCGCGCTGGATCACGCCGGGGTGTTCGGCGACTATCTGAAGCATCTGCGTCAATACGGCAACATACAGGCGCCTCTCAGCACCAATACCGGCCTCCCCGCCGCACTGACCGCGTTCAATGGTGAACCCATCGCCAACGATCTCGCGCTCCTCCAGCGCTGGTTAAACAATACCGAGCAACAGGGCGATGTACGTAGCGCCAGTTTCATCAACCTGATCACATTGCATGACGGTAATCGCTTCATTGGTAGCAATCGTAGTGCGGACTTCAAGCCGCGCGCTCAGACACTCTTCGACCAGTTGGATCACTTTCTGACAGAGCTAGCGAAGTCGGGACGCCGCGTGATGGTGGTGATCGTCCCGGAACATGGGGCGGCGGTTGTCGGCGATAAAATGCAGATGGCGGGATTACGCGACATCCCTAGCCCGGCGATCACGCATGTGCCTGTCGGAGTGATCTTTAGTGGCATGAAGGCACCGGCACCAAGCACGCCAGTTATCGTCAGCCAGCCTAGTAGCTACCTGGCGCTCTCTGAACTGGTGGCTCGCACCGTTGACGGCAAGATCTTCAGCCAGCCCAGCGTAGACTGGCAGACGCTGGTACAACATCTCCCGCAAAGTGCTATCGTGTCGGAAAATGACAACGCCATCGTCATGATGTACCAAGGAAAACCGTATATCCGCCTCAACGGCGGTGACTGGGTACCTTATCCGCAATAACCCAGCGCACAATAATAAAAAAAGCGCCTTACCGCGCTTTTTTTTATTCGACGTCTTAGACGGACGGTATTAGCGCCTGCTCCACAGCGAAGCAAGCGATCAGCTGTCCATCATGATCACGCAACTGGGGTTGCAGTTGACGACAGGTCTCGAAGGCGCAGCGACACCGGGCGTTGAAAGCGCAGCCGGGTGGTGGATTGAGTGGACTGGGCAGCTCACCGCTCAGCTTGATGCGCTGCCGGCGCGCCTGCGGATTGAGGCGCGGTGTCGCCGAAAGCAACGCCTGAGTATAGGGATGGCGCGGATTGCCGAAGACCTGCGCCTTGCTCCCTTTCTCTACACACCGCCCCAGGTACATCACCATCACCTCGTCGGCGATATGCTCCACCACCGACAGATCGTGCGAGATGAATACATAGGACAGCCCCAATTCCTGCTGTAGATCCATCATCAGATTCAGTACCTGAGCCCGCACCGAGACGTCGAGCGCCGACACCGGTTCGTCGGCGATCACCACGTCCGGATTAAGCATCAGACCTCGGGCGATGGCGATACGTTGGCGCTGCCCCCCGGAAAACATGTGCGGATAGCGATCGTAATGCTCGGTTTTCAGGCCGACCCGCGCCATCATCGCTAACGCTCGCTCGCGGCGCTCGGCGGCAGAAAGCGCACAGTTGATCACCAACGGCTCCTCTAGGATCGCGCCGATCTTCTTGCGCGGGTTGAGCGAGGCATAGGGATTCTGAAACACGATCTGGATCTTCTGGCGGCGTAATTTCTGCGCCGTCGGATCGCGCTGTAACAGATCCTGACCCTGGTAATACAGCTCACCGGCACTCGGCGTCTCGATCATGGTCAACAAACGTCCCAACGTTGACTTGCCGCAACCCGATTCGCCGACCACCGCCAGCGTCTTACCGCGCTCCAGGCTAAAGGAGACGCCATCCAACGCCTTGACCAAGCGTGGAGGGGTGAAGAGTCCGCCTTTCACCGGGTAATGTTTCTTGAGATCCACCGCTTGCAGCAACGGTGCCTGTGATTTGGCTTCACTCATGCTGTCGGCCTCCCGGCATCGTCCAGTGGGGTATGACATTTCACCGCGCGTCCATTCAGGGTACCTAGCGGTGGCTCTTCTTGACGGCAGCGCTCTGCGGCATAGGGGCAACGCGGATTGAGTAGACAGCCTGTCGGGCGGTCATACTTCCCCGGCACCACCCCTGGTAGCGATACCAGACGCTCGCCATCGACGGCAAACTCCGGCAACGCCCGCAGCAGCGCCTGGGTATAGGGATGACGCGGTGTATGGAAAATCTCACCAGCCAATCCCGCCTCCACCACCTGGCCGGCATACATCACGATGATCTTATGCGCCGCCTCAGCCACCAACGCTAAGTCATGGGTGATCAGCACCAACGCCATGTTTTCCCGTTGTTGCAGCGCCAACAGTAGCTCGATGATCTGCGCCTGGATCGTGACATCCAATGCCGTGGTCGGCTCATCGGCGATCAACAACTTCGGTCGGCAGGCGATCGCCATAGCGATCATCACCCGCTGGCTCATCCCGCCAGAAAGTTGATGCGGGTAAATATCCAAGCGTGAAGCGGGATCGGGAATACCGACCTGGGTAAGCAGGTCGATGGCCCGCTGGCGTCGGGTACGGCGATTACCGCCCTGATGTACCTTCAGCGCCTCCATGATCTGGTAGCCCACCGTATAACAGGGATTTAGACTGGTCATCGGGTCCTGGAAGATCATCGCCACCTCGGCCCCCACCAGTTGACGCCGTTCGCGCTCGGAGAGGCGTTGCAGATCGGCACCGTTAAAGTGCAACTGCTGCGCCATCACGCGGCCAGGAAAATCGATCAACCCCATGATCGCCAGTGAGCTGACGGACTTACCCGAACCGGACTCTCCGACGATGCCAACCACTTCGCCCTGCTCCACCTGGTAACTGATGCGATCAACCGCGCGGAAGGGGGCGCTATCGTCGCCGAAATGTACCGATAGCTGATTTACGTCTAATAATGCCATGGCTCTTTCCTTTACTGCTTCAGCTTCGGATCCAGCGCGTCGCGCAGGCCGTCACCCATCAGGTTAAACGCCAATACCGTCAACAGGATCGCCAGTCCGGGGAAAGTCACTACCCACCAGGCGCTCTGGGCGAACTGCAACACGTCGGACAGCATGGTGCCCCACTCCGGCGTCGGAGGCTGCGCCCCCATCCCCAGGAAGCCTAACGCCGCCATGTCGAGGATAGCGTTAGAGAACCCCAACGACGCTTGCACGATCAACGGTGCCAGACAGTTAGGCAGAATATTGATAAACATCTGGCGCAACGCCCCCGCCCCGGCGACACCGGAAGCCGTCACATAGTCGCGATGCACCTCCGCCAGCACGGCGGCACGCGTCAGACGCACATAATGCGGCAAGGCGACAAAGGTCAAGGCTAACGAGGCATTAACGATGGAAGGACCGAAAATAGCCACCAATACCAATGCCAACAGCAAGCTCGGCAGTGCCAGCATAATGTCAACCACGCGCATGATCAGCGCATCGACCACACCACCGAAGTAACCGGCCAGCAGTCCCAGCACCACCCCTAACAGCAGGGACAGCATCACTACCAGGCAGCCAACCAATAGCGACAGACGGGCGCCGTAGATCAGGCGCGATAACACATCGCGCCCCACATCGTCGGTGCCGAGAATAAAGCGCCAGCTCCCACCCGCCTCCCAAACCGGCGGACGTAATAGGGCGTCTCGGAACTGCTCCTGCGGCAGGTGCGGGGCGATAAAGTTGGCCCCCAAGGCCACCAGTACCACGATCGCCACATAGATCAGGCCGACGACGGCCCCCTTATTACGGCAAAAGTAGTGCCAAAATTCTTGTAGCGGCGTCATCGGCTGTGGTGCCGCCTGCGGCGGAACCGTGGTTGGCACCGCCGTCTCGGCCATCATTCGTTCAGACATGTGTCAGCCTCCTAGTGTTTATGGCGGATACGCGGGTTAACGACGCCGTACAGCACGTCCACCAACAGATTAACCAGGATAATCATGCTGGCGACCAGCAATACCCCGCCCTGCACCACCGGGTAATCGCGGCGTTGCAGGCCGTCAATCAACCAGCGGCCCAACCCCGGCCAGGAGAAAATGGTCTCGGTCAGAATGGCTCCAGCCAGCAACGTGCCGACCTGTAGGCCGATCACCGTCACCACGGGCAATAGCGCGTTCCGTAAGGCGTGCACCACGATCACCCGCATACGGCTCAGCCCTTTGGCGCGCGCGGTACGGATATAGTCCTCGCTCAACACCTCTAACATCGCGGAGCGGGTCATTCGCACGATCACCGCCAGCGGAATGGTGCCCAATACAATAGAGGGTAAGATCAGATGCATCACCGCATCCTTGAAGTCGCCCGGTTCACCCCACAGCAGGGTATCGATCAGCATAAAGCCGGTCAGCGGGTGGCTATCGTCCAGGAACACCGTGTCGCTGATACGCCCCGAGACCGGCGTCAGGTCGAGCTGCACCGACACCAGCATGATCAACATCATGCCCCACCAGAAGATAGGCATGGAGTAACCGGTCAGCGACACGCCGACCGCCGTATGATCAAACACCGAACCACGCCTGACCGCGGCCAACACCCCGATGGGGATCCCAAGCAAGATGGCGAACAGCATGGCGCAAAAACCGAGCTCTAGCGTCGCCTGAAAGCGGGGTACGAACTCCTGCCAAACCGGAGTACGGCTCTTCAGCGACTGACCGAGATCGCCGTGCAATACATCGTTAACGTAAGTGAAATATTGTTGGTATAGCGGCTTATCTAGCCCCATCTCAGTCATCAGTTGAGCGTGGCGCTCCGCCGAGATCCCGCGTTCGCCCGCCATGATCATCACGGGATCTCCGGGGATCATGTGGACGAAGGCGAATGTCAGCAGGGTGATGCCGATAAACGTAGGGATAACCAACCCCAAACGTCGAAGAATAAACTGCAACATAGCCCGAACTCTCTGTATTCGGCCGACCTAAGCCAGCCCATGACGGCGCGCAAGGCTACGCGCCATCCGACTCTAGTTACCGCACCTGAGCCATACGGCCCGTTACCGCGCGGGGGCAGCACGGCGTCCCTCCCAAGAGAGGGACAGCCGACTTACTCCAGGGAGACCTGATCGAAGTGGTGTTTGCCCAACGGATCCACCACATACCCCTTCACTTCTTTGCGTACGGGTTCATACACCGTCGAGTGGGCGACGATCAGCGCCGGCGCCTGATCATGCATGATCACCTGAGCCTGCTTATACAGCTCGACACGCTTGGCCTGATCCGCCTCGGCGCGCGCCGGTTGGATCACCGCCTCAAACGGTTGATAGCACCAGCGGGAGTAGTTCGAGCCCGACTTAGCCGCATCGCAACTAAACAGCGTGGCGAAGAAGTTGTCCGGATCCCCATTGTCCCCGGTCCAGCCCATCATCACCGCCTGATGTTCCCCATCTTTGGCGCGCTTGAGGTATTCGCCCCACTCATAGGTGACAACTTTGGCTTTGACGCCGATCTTGTCCCAATCGGCCTGGATCATCTCCGCCATACGGCGGGCGTTCGGGTTATAGGGCCGCTGGACCGGCATCGCCCACAGATCGATGCTAAAGCCATCCGCCAACCCCGCCTCTTTCAGCAACGCCTTAGCCTTAGCCGGATCGTAAGGGTAATCCTGTAGTGCCTCGTTATAGCCCCACATGGTCGGCGGGATCAGGTTCTTCGCCGGCTGCCCGGCCTTTTGATATACCGCCTCGATGATCGCCGGCTTATTCACCGCCATGATCAATGCCTGACGCACCTTGAGGTTATCCAGCGGCTTTTTCTCAACGTTAAACGATAGGAAGCCGACATTCAGCCCCGGCTGCTCCAGCAAGTTGATACTTTTATCCTGCTTCATGCGCTCCAAATCGGCCGGGTTCGGGTACGGCATCACTTGGCACTCATTCTTTTGCAGCTTGGCATAGCGCACCGATGCATCCGGCGTGATGGAGAATACCAGACGATCGATCTTCGGCTTCGCGCCCCAGTAATCCTTGTTAGCCTTGTAGAGGATCTTGGAGTCTTTCTGATACTGCAACAGCTGGAATGGGCCGGTACCCAACGGTTCCAGGTCAATCTTTTCCGGCGTGCCGGCCTTCATCATGGCATCACCATACTCGGCGGAGAGGATCGAGGCGAAGTCCATCGCCAGATCGGCCAGGAAAGGAGATTCCGGGTGATTCAGTACGATACGCACCGTATGGTCATCAACCTTCTCGACCTTGGCGATCAGCTCCGGCAATCCCATACCCTGGAAGTACTCATAGCTGCCGCCGGAGACTTTGTGGTACGGGTGATTGACATCGCGTTGGCGCTCGAAGGAGAACACGACGTCGTCGGCATTAAAGTCACGGGTCGGTTTAAACAGTTTATTACCCTGCCACTTCACCCCCTTACGCAGGTGAAAGGTATACGTCTTACCGTCGGGGCTCACTTCCCAGCTTTCCGCCAGACCGGGCTCAATCTCAGTAGTTCCCTTTTTAAATTCGATTAGACGGTTATAAATAGGAACTGCGCTGGCATCATAGGTGGTGCCTGAAGTAAATAACTGAGGGTTAAACCCCTCCGGCGATCCCTCGGAACAATACACCAGCGTCTTAGCTTGAAGGCTACCGGCCACGGCCAGCGCCACCAGCCCAATGCCCCATTTTAGCGCGACACATCCCGCTCCACGGCCCGTGGATACATTATTCTTGACAGACATAACGTTGAACTCCGTACTGTGATGTTGTGTGAACCGGCGGATCTCTGTTTTTTGCTTTACGATCCGTCCGGCGGCGGCCTGTACGGCCAAGGCGGGGATGCGCCCCCAGTGAGGAACGACTCGCTAGGCTGCCCATCGACGTGTGGATAAGAGTATCGCGAAGCGCGCTGCCCGCCTTATACGCCTCAATTTCGCAAGTGTTCCGGTTGGCGTCAATATAACGAAGGGATGTTTATCGATTAATAAACGATCAGTTTCTTTATATAAAACGTGATAAATAAACAGCATATATAGGTTGAAATTTGTACTTAGTATTCACGTGCCACGCATTCCACTAAGTAATAAATTCTTACCAGCCGATTTCACTAATCGCCGCGGCGAAAAAATTTATCCTAAGCGCCGAATATATACTCAATTCCCCTGATGGGAGAGATATCGATAGAGAAAAATGCTAGTGGCTAGACGCCACCGGCCCGGCTATCCCCTTTTTTGCGGAATGATACACATGCGCCGACCCGTTGCGGCGTTATCATCACAGCTATTGTCATCAAGAGGAGAGAAACGGTGTCACAGGCCACATTTGAACGCTTACAGGCCCTACTGGACAGCCATGCTGCGCGCTATCGCATCGTGGAACACCCGAGTGCGGGGAGATCGGAAGAGGTAGCGAGGATCCGCGGCACGCAACTTGGCCAAGGAGCCAAGGCATTGGTATGCCACGTTAAGGGTAACGGTATCAAACAACATGTCTTAGCCGTGCTTCCCGCCGATCAGCAGGCCGATTTAAGCGCCCTAGCTCGTGGTATTGGTGGGACGCGCGCCTCGCTGGCTAGCCCTACAGAGGTCAATGCCCTGACCGACTGCGTCTTCGGTGCCATTCCCCCCTTCAGCCTACATCCCGACCTATTGCTGGTCGCCGATCCGTTACTGTTCAGTCGCTTCGATGAATTAGCCTTCAACGCCGGCACCTTGGAACGATCGCTGATCCTCAACTGCGAAGACTATCGCCGCATTGCGGCACCCCGCAGCGTAGCGTTTATCCGCCAAGCCGAGCAGGTCTAAGATGCCCTCCGCCATCGAACGGTGCGATGCAGGGAGGTAAAGCGACCCCAAAACAAAAAACCCAGCCATCAAGGCTGGGTTTCTCAGGAATTTGGTCGGCGAGAGAGGATTCGAACCTCCGACCCACACGTCCCGAACGTGTTGCGCTACCAGGCTGCGCTACTCGCCGAATGCGGTGCGCATGTTACTGCTAGCCTGCGTCGGCGTCAACACCTTAAGCGCGATGTCAATCCGGCTTTTTCTCCGCCAGGTGTTAAACGGCGCATAACGCAAAAAACCCAGCCATAAGGGCTGGGTTTTCTCAGGAATTTGGTCGGCGAGAGAGGATTCGAACCTCCGACCCACACGTCCCGAACGTGTTGCGCTACCAGGCTGCGCTACTCGCCGAATGCGGTGCGCATGTTACTGCTCGGCGCTCAGCGCGTCAACCCTCTTTTTGCATTACTTTTGCCATTTGCTGAGAAAATCGGCCATTATGCAGGGAACCCCGCTCATCGCCCGTATTTTAGCCAACCTTCTCACCATTCCATAGCAAAAAGCATGGCCGAAGCCATGCTTTTTTCCCACCGATGTTGCGCGATCACGCCTTCGCCTGCACCGACTGTCCTACGCCAGGATCTACCTGCTGAGCACGCAGGAAAGGCAGTAAAAATAGGGCGGACAGACAGGCTGCCACGGAAATAACCACGAAAAAGCCATTCCAATGCCACACTTCCATTACCCGGGCGATCGGATAACCGGAGAGCGCGGCACCGAGGTAGGCGAACAGGCCGACGAATCCGGTAGCGGCTCCGGCGGCATCCTTGTGAGAACACTCGGCCGCCGCCATGCCGATCAACATCTGCGGTCCAAAGATAAAGAAACCGATGGCGAAGAAGCAGGCGGCTTGTAAGGCATAACTACCGCCCGGCATCAACCATAGCGCGGCCACAGAAAGGAAGATACCGATGGCAAAAATCAGGTTCATCGGGCCACGATTACCCCGGAACAGCTTGTCTGACCCCCATCCTGCAACCAACGAACCGATAAAACCGCCGACCTCAAACAGCGATAGCGCCGAGTTGGCAGTCATCAGTGAGTAGCCTTTGGTCTGGGTCAAATACAGGTTACCCCAGTCGTTGATCGCCGTACGCACGATGTAAACCAGTACATAGGAGACGGCCAACAACCAGATATACTTGTTGGTCAGCACATAGCGTTTAATGATTTCTTTATTGGACAGTCCTTTACCTTCAGACTCTTGTACCAACTCCAGGGCATCGTCACGCCACTTACCCACACTCGGCAACCCCAGGGTGACCGGCTTGTCACGCAGGCGCCAGCACATCAGCAATCCCAACACAATCCCGATAATCCCCGGGATGATCATGCCGTAACGCCAGCTGAAATGCAGCGAGATGAACCCCACTAGCAACGGGATCAGCGCACCGCCGACGTTATGCGAAGTATTCCAGATGGCCCACCAGCTGCCACGCTCAGCGCGCGAGTACCAGCTTGTCAGGATCTTGGAGCAGGGCGGCCAGCCCCAGCCTTGGAAGAACGCATTCACCATCCACAGCGCACCCAGCACCAGCAGCGAGGAGCTCATGCCAAAGACGATATTGATAATCCCGGTCATGATCAGTCCTAACCCCATAAAATAACGTGGGTTGGAACGGTCACTGATCATCCCAGAGATGAATTTAGAGCAGCCATAGGTGATGTAGAACAGTGTCCCCATGATGCCGATATCGGACATGCTCAATCCCAGATCGCTGATCATCTCCGGCATGATGAAGTTGAAGCTTTTGCGCGTAAAGTAGAAGGCTGCATAGCCAACATACATCACCCACATCAGTTGGATACGCCAATATTTATAGGTGGCGTCAACCTTGGCGCGATCCTGGATCTCGGGCGCGTCGGGGCGGCTTTTCAGGAAAAACCACATGGGAAAATACCTCGTGCGTGGAAACTCATCGTTGTAGCCACTATGGTGCGATGTCAGCGCGCGGGATAACTAATACAAATCTCCTGACCTCACTAGGAAAAACTCTTAGTTCGTACGCTCTGCGGGTAAAACTGCGGGCAAGATCACAGCCAGTCGCGTCCCTTGGCCGCTCTCTAACTGGAGTTCACCACCCATAGCACAGATACGCTCACGCAGGCCACGTAATCCATACCCCGGCGTCAGCGTCGCCAAATCGATGCCGCAACCATCATCGCGAATGGTGATATGCAGCAACCCCGCAGCATCTTGCCAACCATGTAGCGCGACATGGCTGGGACGGGCGTGACGACAAGCATTAGTCACCCCCTCCTGGCATAGGCGGTACAAGGTGATCTTCAGGGTATCATCCAGTACGGACTCATCGATGCGCCAATCCAGCTGCGCCGTGATCCCCTGATCGGGCGGCAATAGGTCGCGTAGCAACGCCGCCAACGCCGCCGCCAGCGGTAAAGTGCTCAGTGACGCTGGCCACAGTTGCGCCAACAGCTCATGCACCCCGTCGTAGACCCGCAGGGCATAATTCTCTATCGCCTCTGCACTGGCCAACAGGCGCGGCTCATGACTCAAACGACGAATGATCCCCGCCTGAGTACGGATCACCGTGATGGTCTGACCGACTTCATCGTGCAACTCACGGGCGATCTCTCGCCGGGTAGTTTCCTGCGCCATCACCAGCGAACGCGCCAGTGAACGATTCTCCTCCAGACGCTGCCTCAACTGGCGGTTGAGATCGCGTTGGCGTTCGATCCCCGCGCCCAACAACATACCGGTCAGACTCTGAACCAACAGCGAGAGCAACAGATCGCGATGCGGCGCCGCTCCCTGCGGCTCTGTTGCGATCAACACCACACCGTTGAGCAGGGTCGCCAATAACGCCCCCTGCCACCCGTAACGGTAAGACATAAAGACGATAGGGATCGCCAAACAGAAAGGGACAAAACGACGCAGATCGGCATGCTGTGCCAGGTGCTGTAGCCATAAGCTCAAGGCGAACAACAGTAAGTAAGCGCCAATATGACGCAAGCGTAGATTAACCGGGCGGTGCAAGATCCCCGGCATCAGCGGCAACCAGCTCTGTTGTGCCAGATAATGCCAAATCAACAGACAGGTCGGTGCCACTGTCAAGCCGCCGCATAGCCCCAATAGCAACGCCGGTCCTGGCATGGCGCCGTCCAGCAAGGCCCAGAGCAACGCCTGCAATAGCGCCGCCAACGCCACCACGCCACCTTGCTGCAACGGCCAGCGCCACTCGGTGCCCGGAGATTGCTGACGGCGTAACCATGCACCGAGCCCCCAGGACAAAATCAGGCACGACAACAGTGCAAGCAGTGTGGCACCCAGCCACGCGCCCACACCGAATTGATTCGCTAAGAAGCATTGGATAGCCACATCGCCGGCTACGATCCCCGGCCAGTAACGCGGCGCAGTCTGTAATAAGATGCCCATCCGCAGGCCAAAGGGGAATAGCAGCAAAGCCTCGACAGGCGAGGCCACCAGTGCCGCACCGATGGCCCACAGACAAAAGCCGGCGATGGTATAACAAAAGAAGATAGCCAGGGCAGAGATCAGGTGTTGCATCACTGCCCCAACAGGCGGCGCGCCAGCTCGACGTTGTTATTCACCCCGAGTTTGACGAACAGATTAGCGCGATGGACATGAACGGTCTTCGGCGATAAACCGAGACGCTCAGCGACCTCGCGCACCTCAAGCCCTTGAGCCAGCATCATCGCCACCTCACGCTCGCGGCGTGTCAGCGGATCGATACGGGTACGCGCCAGCTGTTGCGCGATCTCTGGCATCAGATAAACACCGCCCTGGGCGACAGTACGTACCGCACTGGCTAAATCCTCGGGGCGACAACGTTTCGAGAGAAAACCGCGCGCCCCACGATCGAGCGCCAGCTCGACCAACGCCGCGCTATCATGCATCGACAACATGATCACCGCCAGCCCGGAGGGCAGATCGGCCAAAAGATCTAGGCCACTTTCATCCGGCATCGAAATATCGCAGATACAGACATGTACATCCAATCCCGGTAGACCGGCCCGCGCCTCTGCCGCCGAGCTAAACTCGCCGACGACCGCCATATCCTCCTCCAGCGACAGCAACTGGACGAAGCCGGAACGCACGATATAGTGATCGTCAATAAAGGCAATACGATAGGTCATGGTCAACTCCGGCGGGCAACAACAGTGCGCGAATTATACACATATTCGGCCACATCCCGTAACTGTGGCCCACCGAGCGCCCTCTTACGCCAGCTTGAAGCTCTCCATGCTCTGCATCAATTGCTCACTCTGCGTCTCCAGCGAGGCGGTCGCCGCAGTAGACTCCTCCACTAGCGCCGCATTCTGCTGCGCCACCTGATCCATCTGTGCAATGGCCTGATTGACCTGCTCGATGCCACGGCTCTGCTCCTGAGAGGCACAGGAGATCTCCGACATCAAAGCGGTAACGCGCACCACCTCATCGGAGATCTTCGCCATGGTATCCGCAGCAGCACTGACGCGCCGCTCGCCTTCACCCACCTGACGTACTGAATCTTCAATTAACAATTTAATCTCTTTCGCCGACTGGGCGCTGCGTTGCGCCAGATTGCGCACCTCGCCAGCGACCACCGCGAACCCCCGCCCCTGCTCGCCGGCACGCGCCGCTTCGACCGCAGCATTCAACGCCAGGATATTGGTCTGGAAGGCGATTCCGTCGATCACGCTGATAATATCGGCGATCTTCTGCGAGCTTTGGGAAATACTGCGCATCCCAACGATCGCCTCGTTGACGATGGCCGCCCCTTGATTGGCACTATGAGACACCCCATCCGCGAGCAGATTCGCCTGCTCGGCATTGGCTGCGTTCTGACGCACAGTGGCTGTCAGCTGCTCCATACTGGCCGCCGTTTCTTCAAGTGAAGCCGCCAACTCCTCAGTACGTTGCGAGAGATCGCTGTTGCCGGCGCGTAACTCGCGAGCTCCCACATCAACGTGCTCACTGGCATCGCGTACGCGACGCACAGTACCAGCCAACGCCTGCTGCATCTGTGTCAATTTCTGCCCGAGTAGGGCTATCTCGGAGCGACCGCGTAACGTCAACGACTGCGCCAGATCCCCATTAGCGATCTGCCCAACGTGCTCATCCAATTGCATCAATGGTTGCAAGATGATGCGGCGTAACGCATACCAACAGAAGCCCCCTACGCCCAGCAACAACAGGCAAGCCGATATGATCAGCGTCATCGCGCGCTGATAATCCCGAGCGGCCTTTTGCAATGCCTCTCGCCCCAAGGCATCGGCAAACTGGCGGAACTCGCGTAAATCGCGATCATATTCAGTGGAATGATGACTGACCTGATTCTCCAGCAGACTGTAATAAGCATCCAAATTCTGCTGTGCTAATGCCTGCACCATCGGCAGTAAACCATCATGAATGTAAGACTGGTAGCTCTGTTCCAGACGTGAACTCAGGCGTTGACCTTCGACGGTGACCTTCTTCAACGCGGAGAACTGCGCCATGATTTGATCGGACTCGGCGATCAACCTCTCCGCCGTCTGGCGACTGGCGTCGGCATCGGCCATGTGCGCTAACGTCAACTGCCGAGCCGCAACGGCAGCGGCGGAGCGCGCACGCAGCGTGGCACTAAACCCCGTTGAGAGCGGCCCTAACTCATCCGCCTGCAACTGATTAACGACCGCCAGAGAGTGATTACTCTGACGCAAAAAATAAATTCCCATGCTGCTGATAAAAAGCAGTAATAAGGTATAAGTACAGATTATGACTAATAATCCGCCACGAACTGTTATACGTTGATTCATCAATTATTCCCTGTAAATAACGCTTCGGCATGGGATCATCCCTCAGCCGGTCGATCGCGAGGCCGACGTTGACGTTATCGGTCATCCAGGGAAAAACTTGAAGCAGATCACATAATATCGCTGGGCGTAGAAGGGAATAGGTGACGACAGGAACTACCAGCGCCGCCGGATTCGACGCTGGATGAGAGACGTCGCCCCTTTAACGGCGACTCATCGCCTCTGATTTCGCAATACAACGGCCGATCGCTTCAATCACCGCGGCTCGCATTCCTCTCTCTTCCAACGCAGCAACCGCCTCAATCGTAGTACCGCCGGGCGAGCAGACCATGTCTTTCAATTCAGCAGGATGTGTGCCAGTCTCCAACACCATCTTAGCCGCGCCCATCACCGCCTGAGCGGCGAACTGATATGCCTGAGCACGCGGCATCCCCGCCTGTACCGCCGCATCCGCCATCGCCTCAATAAACATGAAGACATAGGCCGGTGCCGAACCGCTCACCCCGACTACAGCGTGGATCAGCCCCTCTGGCACGACCTCCGCACGCCCGAAGCTCCGGAACAGGGCGACGATACGCGCACACTCCTCGGCACTGACGCGACTGTTAGGCGTCACCGAAGACATGCCGGCATTGACTAATGAAGGGGTATTCGGCATCACTCGCACCACTTTCTGCTGTGCCGCTAACCCTTCCTGTAGGGTGGCTAACGTCACGCCCGCCGCAATAGAGACCACGATAGTTTCGGGACGCAACGCTGACTTAATCTCACCCAATAGGGCTCCCATACCATTGGGCTTCACCCCCAGAACCACGATATCCACCTCGGCTACCAGCGCCTGAGCATTCTCCGCCGCCTTTACGCCATATTCATCGACGATGGCTCTGACGCTATCCGCAGTACGGTTATACACCCAAATATCTTGCGCCCGTGCACATTGGCTGGTGAGCAGCCCTCCGAGGATAGCCCGGCCCATGTTGCCACAGCCGATAAAACCGATTTTTTGCTCCATACATCCTCCAACCCAGGCTTTCAGTATTAAGACGGGGGGTCGGCTTCAGACCCACCCTACTCGCGCCAGACTACCACCAAGCGCCAGGGAAAAATATGCCGTTCACACAAGGGCACGGAACGACCACATCGTCACTAAAATAGCCGGTTACGGCGGAGTAAGAACAGCGAAGGAACATGACGGGCAGAGAATGACAACAGCATACGCCACGGCAACTCTCCACATCACGCTGGAGCAGCGGCACTAACCTCCTTGACGAAGCGAGCGCCTTCACGCGCGCTAAAGGGAGAGGCCGGATAACGCTTATCGTGGTACTCCGCGGCCATCTCGGCATCAAGTATGGATAGCACAGCATGCACCGCCTCACCCACCCACGTGACCCACGTGACCCACGTGACTCAGCCTGGATGAGCGGCGAGATGCTGCAAGACTTGTGGCAGACAGAGACGGAACCATGGCGTGTAGTCATTCGGCTGCTGGGCCATATGCTGTAGGATCTGCTCGGGAGTACGCCAGACAAATGCATCGACTTCTGCCAGATTCATCTGTGGATTCTGCTCGCTACGGCCAACGAAAACACGAGTGAGCTCATGTTCGGTCAACCCTTGGCCAACATCCACTCGGTAATACAGCGTCATGAGCGGATCTAACGCACACTGCATCCCCATCTCTTCTTGCAAACGACGCGTCGCCGCCTGCTCGATCGCCTCCCCTGGCAACGGATGGCTACAGCACGTATTACTCCACTGCCCACCCGCGTGGTATTTACCGGCCGCACGCCGTTGCAACAACAACTCACCCCGCGCATTAAAGAGATAAACAGACAGGGCTCGGTGCAAGCATCCTTCACGGTGCGCCGCTAACTTCTCCATCCGTCCTAACGGTTTATCCTGCCGATCAACCAGAACAACCTCAATCACCCGACTCCCCTCCCACCGATGCAACATGGAACGCTACCGTGTCATCGCGGATACACGGTACAAGAGTCGGCTACCATACCTTATCCCTGCCCACCTTTTTAGTATTGAACGGCTTTTCTTGTGAAAAATCTGACAATAGCACACCTTACGCTCTATCACGCATGGGAGATAAACAGGAGAGAAATGCATTAACGACGCCCGCAAATCGCGGATCACAACGCATCTGCCACCAGGTGTAAGACGGAGAAAACGCAGCGACATCCTTGTCAAACCACACCCGCCAGCAAAAGGGAAAGCACAGAACTAGGGCAACATCACCCCATCACGATAACGATGCACATAATTCAACGGCGTCATGCCGTAATACTCCTTAAATACCGAAATAAAGTAAGAGGTGCTGCTATAACCACACAGTGCCGAAACCTGTGAAATGTTCTTATTGAAGACTAATAGCTGCTCTACCGCGTAGCGCATGCGGCAATCGGTGACAATTTTACTGTAGCTGGTCTGCTCATTTTTTAGTTTTTTCTTTAATGAGCTCGGACTCAGACACAGGCAACTGGCCACCGTCGTTAGACTCCAGGTCTTGTTGATATCGCTTTGAATAATGTTATAGACATTTGCACTGATGTTATTCCGCACCATCCGCATCAAGAAAGGAATAAAATTCTTATTGTTAAGAAAAATGGATAGCGCGGCAAACGTCAGCGAACGCTTGCGTTCATACTCGATTTCATCGATATCCCGCATCACCGAGTGGCGCGCAGCCTCTTTGAAGACATATGGCGTTCGACAAGGCTCTATCATATAGACTGGAAAATTACGCGCTATCGGGGCATAGTTAGTAAGATCTTTTTTCAGAAAGTGCAGATAGTCTTTTATCAAATCACGATTGATATACAGCACATAAGACGGCTCTAATGCCGAAAAGTCTATTGCATCACTTTCCACAGAAATCAACATCAAATGATTTGCATTAAACTTAACCGGCTCGCCTTCGCTAAATCTGACATTTACATCACTTTCTGTTAAAACTATCGCACAACATTCATCACAGCAAAGTTTCATAGCAGAACATCCTACAAAAAATGAACAAAATGCCTTATCTCACTACCACATCGTGGTGCTAGCGCATAGCATAAAAGAGAAGCCCAAAATTGGCCCCAATAATAAAATAACATACCGAATAATATTATTATTTCAATGCCAGTCGCAAATTTCAACTGTAGCGTTATCTTTACACAAAAGATTGTTCAAATCTCACCTATAAATCCATCTTACTTTTGTACTAAACAGACCTAACATTAATAACTATCGATTATATCCAAATGAAAAAAGCGCGGAGTATTCTCCGCGCAATGATTACCTAGTTATTATAATGCTACGATCTCTTTGCTACATTATCGTCAGTAGAGTACCGACAATAATTCTACCTGACGTAGGACTTATTACCGCTATCCTAGCCACATGCAGAAAAATCCGCACGCCATCCGCACCTAACGTCAATAATCCTGCATAATACCCTAGCAAATCTGCCTACAATAAAATTCTAGGCACACCACATGATGACCTTTATTATCATGCTACGCTTACCGCGATGCAAATGGTAAAAAGCAGAGGACGGGAAACAAGAATCAATGGATAATCAAAACGTTAAATAAATAAATTAGCCAAATAGCACCATGAGTATTTACTCCGAAGGCGTATTTTTTTGTCTCATCGTTGTATCGGATCGTCGCCGCTCCCAGGCAAAATCTCACATATCACCGATAAGAAAAAAGCACCGCCTAGACACGCTCAATGACGCTAGCCAATCACCTGTTACCCGCTACCATAAAGGTTAGCGCTAACGACATGGGGCTGCGCCCGTACCCCCCACGCAGCCCACCAGGCAAACACCTCAAGCCATCAAGAAACCGCGCTCCACTTTAGCGGATCACCAACACATTGGTCTTGGCATGACGGACAATAGCTGCCGCATTCGATCCCAGCAGATACGTCTTCACACTGGGACGATGTGAACCCACCACGATCAAATCGGCGCCCATCTCTTCTGCCTGCAACAATGCCTCATCACGCGGAGTACCGAAGCGAATGGTGTAAGACATTCGCTCACGAGGCAGATCGATACGATCGATCAACGTCAGTAACTTCTCCTCTGCGTTCGCCACTGCTTTATTTTCAAACTCTTTGATTCCAAAGGAGTATGCTGTGACGAATGCCTGGGCATCAGGCAACACATACAGGAAATGCACCTCGGCATCCGTCAGTTTAGCCATGTAAATCACATGCTCTAGCGCATTTTGCGTCAGCAGGTCCTCTTCGATATCGACAGGTACTAAAATGTTCTTATACATCGTCACTCCCTCTTCCTGACTCACCGTAAAACAGCACAATTCCCGCGTAGCTCAGCACACCGAGCCTCCGTCACGACTCCCCCAGGCGCTCTGGCCTAACACGCTAAGCATACTGCCTGATAAGAATAGACAACATTGTGTTACCACGCTTTTGTGAGATACCACAGGGTATGACCTCCACTCCCCATCCTACACCCTGATGAAAACGCGCACCGGCACTTCGTCATCCACTAGCGCAGTGTAAGCTAGTGCACAAGCGTAACCCGACACTTTTCATTTCACGTCAAATGATAACGCATCGCTAAGCTCAGCGCGAAAATCAACAATCAAACGAAAACACGATAATTTTTTTATTCTCCATTATTTCTTCATTTTTTATCGTACTCAGCGACAATGTGAAGGAATTATAAATAAGCCCAAATACAGAACGCTTTTTTGTTTTTACCGCACCCCTTTTGCATATTATCACATTGTATTCAACAGCACTTTACGTTAAATACGCAAGCAGACAGCATAAAAATCCCACGCTATAATCGTCGATAAATAGCACAGAGAATTTAAATACTCACGATGAGTAGGGCATGACATGCACCTAATTCTTAACAGAAGAACCCTTACCCGGAGTCCATTATGAGATATATCGTCTTATTGCTCGCCGCCCTAGCACTAAGTGGCTGCGCCCATACCCCTCCAGTCCACAACAATAATTTCGGCAATCTCGCCGATTGTGGCATGTGTAGCTACAACGATACCTTCTTTGCCAGCTTCGACGAGTAATCGTGGGCAACGAAGCCTCCCCGTTGCCCCAGCATCTGCGGCTCGCCCCGCAAGCCTCCACTAAGCGAGCCGCCCGATGACGCTTGGCGCATCTCACCGCCTCATCAGCCCGTAACCACACCCACACAGGTAATGCCGCAGAAGCCATGGGACAACCTGCTCACGCATCCAGCCACAGCAGTGGCATTTACCACTCAGCGTGTAGGCTTGCCCCATCGCGACGAAAAAAACGAAACGCTCTCAACACGCGCCGCCAAGAGAATGGCTCAGGCCCCCACCTCGCACAACCGCACCATACACCGTCGGCGACTCGACGAAAACGACACCGTCACGCTTTATCATAGCCACGTGCACTCAATCGACCAGATGTGTTGCTGCGAGCGCGTTGACAAACTCACGCTTAAGCAAAATATCGGAGATAAAAATCACCGTAATATGCTGCTCCTCTTGAATATAGGCGGCACGAAAACAGTGTGGTTTCAGCACGATTTTATATTCTAGAATAGTTTTTCCCCGATGCTTTAACCCCCAAGCTGCCTTAATCTTATGGGGGCGCTGACGGATAATCTGCGCTAATTCATGGTAGAGATTTGCTTTGACCGCCGCCTCGTCACGCGCAAATTTTTTAAAAAATGCGCGTATCGCCGTATTGTCATCAATAGTCACCGTTAATGCCGCTGCAAAGAGATCCCCACTCATGCCATCCTCCTTCATCACCCAGCTCCCCCAAAACGGTGAGTGTTCAAGTGAAATAGGGTAGCGCGCCAGCGCTGCACACGACATCTCAAATCTACTCAGCTACCTGCGAGGGAGACAATGACTAAAACCACCCGTCGCAGACCCATGGCATGCAGCATCGCGTCAATTTTCGTCTGTACCGCCGTGCCCCGCCCCCGGCTCTCCTCCACCTGCGCCCCCTGTCCAGAGGAAACACCACATTCGTCCGCCATCTTGTCCCACAGCAACGCTCCAACCTCCTGAATGATGAGAGCGCTGATACAGTGTTCTCTTTCCTCAACGCCAGTTGAATCGACGAAACTCGGAGCCCCTCATTCCGGTATCATAACCCGCGGGCAAGAGCCCCACAGGAGCCATTCATCGCACCTCGGCCAAACTGCCTTCCCTCGATACACATACGCGAATTATCGCCTGCACGTTAGGCATCGGCCTGAAATAAGGGAAGCAAATCTACGCCTGCATTTAAGGTTGCCAATTGGCGTATGGCGATCGCCGCCTCTTTCGGCGGTGTCTTGCGTGTTCTTTTCAAAAAGGCATGCAATACCACCAGATCGTTCGTACGGTTTAGCGTAAACAACACCCGCGCAGACTGCGCGCCGCAATCCACCCGTAGTTTATAAATGGTACCTTTGTACCCCCATATCGCGGGCTTGAGGATCTTCAGACCGGAAGCAGCATAGATCGTATTCTGTGCACTGAAGGCCGCCAACTTCTTGTTGATCGCCTCGGCTAATTTCCCAGATGCCTGCGCAAAAAAATACGCGAGCGGTGCCCCCGCCTCCTCAGCCGAAAGACAAAGAATTTTCATACTGTGCTTACCCATAATTGTTCTTGGGGACCCAACAGGTATTGAGCGACCATCCCACGCAATGCCCCACGTCGTAACGGATAATACGTGATTGCTTAATACACAGACCCTCCCGCGCGTTACTATTAGATAATCGGCGCATCAGCCAGTTGACAGATGCACACCCTTGGCGCAAAACAGCATGGCATGATGTGCAAGTAACCTAAGCGTACTGGACTGCCCCCAGAAACCACTTGATGCCGGTTGAAGCTGGTTGATCTCAGGATACAAAGAGGGATTGATATATAAGGGATTACAAGGGGTTTTATTGACGTCGGGAGAGTTCGGTAGAGGCTAATTGGCGGAAGATCACAGGAGTGCAAAACGATGCACAACACAATGAAATATAATGATATTACTAAAACTCAACAGTGAGGATATACACTTTCATATACACTTTCAAAGCGCCAACCAGTTTCACTTATTGCGACTAATAATTAAACAGCAAAAAAACTTTTTTTAGGAAAAACCGTTCACACTGTTCACTGTGCATTTTTATCGTTTAAATTCATTGCATTACACCGTGAATGGTTGGTGAACAGTGAACACTTTACTGTTCATTTTTACGGGTTTTCAGGCAAAAAAAGACCGGCTGCGGCTGGTCTGGATACAGATACAGGCGCCGCTGACGCGAGATGATGTTGGCATGATCAACATACACCCCCATCCGACTCCGGCAGCGCTTCATTGGAGTTCTGGTGTGACTGGAGCAGCGCGCAGGCACTCATCGGGTCACTGAGCTGCTACACCACCAGAATATAAGCATGTCATCCACAGAAAAAACTTTTTTTAGGGAAAACCGTTCACACTGTTCACTGTGCGTTTTTATCGTTTAAATTCATTGAATTACACCGTGAACGGTTGGTGAACAGTGAACACTTTACTGTTCATTTTTGAGGGTTTTCAGATAAAAAAAGACCGGCGGCTGCCGGTCTGGTTCGGTGGTATTACTCTGGCGCGTCACACTTTGGTAGCCAATCGGCGTTACTCTCCTCCCTCAGCGCAAGATTGGTCTGTATGCCCTGATTTTTACGGCGCTTCTCATAATTCACCCCGTACTCTTTCAGCATCGCGGGCAACCCCTTGCCGAACATGGTGAGGCTGAGCGTGTTCTTGTAGCCGTGTGCCTCCATATACGCCAGGTAGGCATGATACAAATACAGGCGCGGCTGACGCGGGATGATGTTGGCATTGCCAATATACATGCCATCCGGCTCTGGCAGCGCCTCAAGGTAGCCACAAAAATCAAATGCCGGATCGGCATCGCGTTTGATGCAGAGTGCCTCATCGGAGTTCTGCTGTGCCTGGAGCAGTGTGCGGGCCGTCATCGGGTCGCTGAACTGCTGCATCAACTGGCGCACAATCACCGCCAACTCGCAGGCGATTTTCTCCTTAAGCTGTGGGTCGCGCTCCTCCGGGGCAATCTGCTCCGGGAAATGCAGAATTACCCGGCGGCGGGAAACGCCGCCGCTGCGATCGGTAAAGCGCATCGGGTTATTGTTCACCGCCAGGATCACCGCCGGAATATGGGTGGAGTACGGGTTCTGGTATTTCGGATCAACAGAGACGGCATCCCCGCCGGTAATGGCCTTAAGTCCCGCGCCGTCACCGCTCCACTTCTCCTGATCAGGTAGACGTATCAGCGAGAAACCAATCAGGGATGCGCGCTTGCGCGGATCTTCCAGTGTGTCGATGTCAGCCGAGGTGGCGTTATCCGCCCCGGCCAGCAAGGTGGCAATCTCGGCCAGAATGCTTTTTCCGCTGCCGCCCGGCCCGGTCACTTCGAGAAAAAGCTGCCAGTCGTAACGGTTCGCCAGCACCATAAACAGGGCGGCCAGTATCACATCGCGTTTATCGGCACGACCACCGGCGGCACGGTCAAGCCAGCGCCAAAAATTCGGTGCATGGGTTTCCAACGTTTCACCCGCCACGGGTGGGGTGAAATCCACGTCGCACAGCGTGCGCAACCAGTGTGATTTACAGTGTGGGCTAAAGATCCCGATGCTGGTATCGAGTACCCCGTTACGAAAGCCAATCAGACGACGCGCCGGTATATCCTGCTGCGGAATAATCAGTTTCAGGGTATCAATGACCGAGGCAATTTTCCCCGACGAGAACGGCGCGCGCAGGCGCTGAAACAGCCCGGCCACATCACGGGCAAAATCGGATGATGGAATGATTTTCCATATCCCGGCCTCATAGCGTGACAATAGCTGGCCGTTAGCATCGACGGCCAACGCTTCGCCGTAATGCTCATGCACCCGCATCGCCTTTTCACTGGTGCTCATGGCGGTAAACTCCGCCTCGCTCATGGTGTTAAACGGGCTCTCCGCTACGGGGCGGATAGCGTCATAAATCGCTTTCCGCGTGGCCGCCTCGCCTTTCTGCATAAAGGCATCATTCCAGTCACCGAACACCGGCGGCTGGGCAACCATGCCCTCACAGGCTTCTGCGGCCGCGGCGGCTTTGGTCTGACCGTCGCCGTTGAGGTCACGGTCGGCTGCCAGGACAATCTGACAGGCCGGGTATTTCTGACGGGCAAGGCTAACCAGAGAAAGGAGGTTCACGGACGACAGCGCCACCATCACCGTTTCATCAGTCAGATGATGTACGGTGAGGGCCGTGGCATAGCCCTCCACAATCCACAGACGTTTCCCGGCCTGTTTCTGGCCATCAATGGTATGGCAGGTGCCTTTTACCTGTCCGCCTTTCAGCGTGCGTTTCAGGCCGTCTGTGTTGATAAGCTGGAGATTCACCAGCGATCCGCCCTCGTCATACAGCGGCACCACCAGATCCCCGGCCCGATAAATGACCCCGCCGGTTTTGTGCGTGGCTGTCAGCACTGCGCACGCATGAGCGGGGAACCCCTTGCGGATCAGGTAGGCATTCGCGGAGGCCGTGCGGGTTTTGGCCATCAGTTTTACGGCCAGCGCGGCTGCCGCTTTGCGGTCGGCATCGGTTTTAGCCTCTGCGGCCGCAATCACCTCCGGGGCAACCGGCGGCAGGGTGCCGATCACCGCGTTCACCTTATCGGCCGCGACTGATGCCGTAACACCCAATACCTTTTCGACCAGCGTCAACCCATCCCCGGCACCGCACTGGTTACAGAGCCAGGTGCCTCGCCCCTCCTTGTCATCAAAGCGAAAGCGATCTGTACCGCCGCATACCGGGCAGGGCTGATGGCGGTTTTTCACTATCCTCATCCCCAGCGCTGGCAGAATGTGTAACCAGTGGCCGCGCGCCAGATTAACGGTGTCCGTGACGTTCATGTTCATTGTTGTTTTCTCCCTCAGTGCAATACCGGCGCGTTAATGTGACGGGCGCAGAGTTCATCCATCACGATAATGCCGAGAAAGGACAGTGACGGGGCGGCCTTGAGTGGTCCGGCTTCCATTAAGTCTTCCAGTAACGCACAGGCAATCTGGCGGCCCTTCTCCTCACCGTGCTGGCGCAGGTAAAAGCCCTCCAGCTCGGTGGCAATGGCATTTTCCAACGTATCAAGGGTGAGTGCCGGATAGCGGTGCTGACGTACGCACAGGGTCAGCCAGGCGCAGGCAACGGCACGACGGTACAACGCGGCACGCAGGACAGGCGGTAATGGCGTAGTCATACATTGTCCTCCCCGGCAAGCCAATGCTGGTTACAGCGCTCGACCACGCCATCGAGCTGGGCAGTCATCAGGTAAATCAGGGAGGTAAGCTGGAGCTTTTGATCCGGGTTACGTTGAACGGTGACACACGCCTGTTCCTGCATCAGTTCACCGACCAGTTGACCAACATTGCGCAGGTGATCGAGGCATTCGAGGTCTTGCAAGGCGATAGCGGTATGTTTCATGCGCACACCCCCGCCACCGGCAGGCGACCGGCAAAGGACAGGACATACTCACGGGCAAGGGAACGGCGGGCACTGCGTTCGTTATCAGCTACGGTGCGCAGCATACAGATAGGGGAATGACGATCAGCGCGGCGGACAGCGGCGAAGACAAAGACAAACTGCGAGTGTGACGGGGTGAGGATCGTAGCCATGATGGCAACCTCCAATAAGTAGCGGTAAATGCCACCACCGGAGTTCCTACGCTCATGGGTGGTGACCCGGACGGGGGTAGGAATACCGGCCTTATTGGAAACCGGCCAGCCCGAAGGCTGCCCCGCCCGGGCCACCATTATCTGACAGGGGCCATGGTGTAAGCACCACAGCCCAGAAAATGGGTATGCCTGGACAACGACGCAAAAAAAGACGCCTGGCGCGTCTGGTGTCGCCAATAAGTAACTCGGGTTCCTACGCCCGGCTGCCGATTTTGCGACAGCGGAAAAACTATACCCAGAAACAGCCAACAGAAGCAAGCCAGAAAAAGGGGGGGTTTGCGGTGCGGGGATCATCATGCGTCGTAGCCCCGGTTACGGTCGGCGATACGATCGGCCATCCACGCGGTGATTTCTGACTGTACCCAGGCCACATTTTTTCCGCCGAGGGAGATTTGTTTCGGAAAGGCTTCCCGGCTGATGAGGTCGTAAATGGTCGAGCGGGATAGGCCGCACAGATGCATCACTTCGGGCAGGCGAATAAAGCGCTCGTAAACGGTATCAGAAACCGGCATCAGCGGCGCGGCAGGAGCAGAAGATGGGGAAGAAAAAGCGGTGTACATCAGGCTACCTCACAAAGTCCATACAGTGCCGGTCGTGTCCGTCCGGCTTCGGGTAGCTCTCTATTTTGTGAATATTTTCCCTCAGGGCAACAAGTCATTTTGTAGTGCTCCACCATACAACAGAGCGATTTTTATACAGTGGCAAACGTTGGCCGTTTTTTGGTAAACGTTGGCAAACCGGTGGCCCATTCATGATTACTTTTATTTCTATATTTTCTTTTTTTAATCGTTAAAAAATCTAAATAACAGGCAGACTGAAAAAACAGAGAGTGAACAGTAGTGAACAGTCGGTGAATAGTTTTATCTCAACTGTTCACCATTTATCTTACTGTATTACTTATCTTTTTATTTCAAGTGAACAGTAGTGAATAGTTATTTATAGAAAAACAAACAGAGAGACGTTTACCCACCCCTTTCTCTGGCTAGCCCCCCTGATTGCCGTTCTGCCCGATTCTGTTTGTGCCATCCCTGCGACAACCGTGATCGCTCGTGTGGTTGTGTGGTGCGTTGCAGAATGATTTCACCTTGATCACGCAGCAGGAGAAGACCATGAAACCAACCACTCACCCCCAACAAGAGACGGCGATCCCCGCCGTGCTGGATAAGGCATTCCAAGTGCTGGAGAGCGCCAAAACTCATCATCTGAATAACGTGCACCGGATGGATGAAATCCAGCATGCCATCGAGCAGGCCCAACAGCAGAAAACCCGTCTGGAACAAACGGGCCTCGATGATACGCAAGCCTGGCGCGAGCAATTCCTGCGCAATGGTGCCGTGCTCACCGATGAGCTCAAGCAACAGCATATGGAGCGTGTCGCCCGCCGGGAGCTGATGCAAGAGTGTGAGAACGCTGCCGAGGTATTGGCTTATGAACTCGAGCAGGGAAAGGGCACATGTTGCAGCTCAGCAAAAGCCTACCGTGATGCACACTTTTCGCTGTTAAACGACTACGTGCAGCGCGAGTTTGAGACCACCCTGTCACAGGGAGCCCCTGCACTCATCCGGGCAATCAAGCTCAAAATTTTCGCCTTGCAACAACAACGCTATCGCGCTGGCCATCATGACATTGAATCGGCCGAAAAAGAGGTTCTGGCAGAAATCAGTCGATGGCTGAAAGCGCAAGTAGACCAATATGAGATCCGTTTAAACGATGAGCCGGTACTGTACAAAATAGGGTTATCGCCCAGCCCACTCCCCCATATGGACTATGAGCTCGCCGCAACACCGGCACAGAGCATGCGTTTTTACGAAGAAATGCAGCAGCGTAAAGCCCAGCTTCAGGCGCGGGGGCTGATCGCATGATGCATTGCCCTTTTTGCGGTAAATCCGCCCATACCCGCAGCAGCCGATACTTATCGGATAACGTCAAGCAACGCTATCACCAGTGCACCAATGTTCACTGCTCGGCGACGTTCCGCACGCTGGAATCCATCGATGAAATTATCCATCAGCCAGCCAAGCCGGTAACGGCAGAACGGCCAACACCACAGGCGGAGCCGCGCCGGGTATCCGGTTGCTATCGATCTCCCTTTTCACATTAACCGAGAACACCAACATGACGACAACCCCATTACAAAAAGCGGCAATGGCGTGCCAAGCGGCCAAAACACGTTGGCAGGATAGCCGTCAGGCATGGACCAAGGCGACGCTAGAGATGGCTAGCCTACAGGCCGATAGCAGCGGCAAGTCTGGCGATCGCCTGGCCTATCTGCGTGAATTGATCGCCGTGAAACAGTGGGAGATGAATCAACACGCTGATCGATACCTACATGCCCATGATGAACTGTTGCGTGTCAGTGTGCGTACGGAGCTGCGCAGCTTCATGCAACGTCACGGCACCGAGCTGCTCAGTGCGCTGGCCCCGGAGTTAATGGGGCTGAATCATCAGCCGGAACTGTTACGCACACGGGCCGCCGATCGGGCACTGGAATACCTGCGGGAGGCGCTGGCCGTCAGTATGACCATCAGCCCGGCCATTGAGTACGCCGAGGCCAGTCGGGATATTTTAAACAGTGCGGGACTACGGCCAGAAACAGCGGCCCGGCAGGATGCCATCAGCCGCACGACGCCTGCCGAAAACCTGAAATTTATGCACCGAAAAATCGCACTGGAACAGCAGCGCCCGGCATAAAAAAATCGCCGTAAATCCCCGCATTTTTTCTCTAAAAAGCCATGCATGCATAGCGTGCATGGCTTTGCATGCGCCTTACGATATTTTCTAACCCTCGCCGTGCCAGTCCTGGCGCGCCCTGCGCCGTCTCATGCACCTGCATTAAAAGCACCCCATGAAGCGGACAGGCGAGGCGGGGAAAGCATTGCGCGCTAGGCGCTTAGCTAAAGTAATTGATTCAGAGGATAAAAACGCGTAGAAAAAGGTGTGAAACTTCCCCTATCAGTGCTCCACTTAAAGGATAAATAGAAAATGAGCATTATTCACGTAAATCAAATTGGCAGCAAAGTTCAGGCGTTATTCGCTGATAAAATTGATAGCAGTGATCTCAATCCTAACGATAAAGAAATACAAACTAAAAGATTGACTCGTTGTCTTTCTGCTTACGCTGTGTTTTGTATTGGAGATACCTCGATAGATGAGGCCGCGTCAGCAGTTGTTGATGGCGCCGATGATAATGGTATTGATGCAATTCATTATTCTCCTTCAAGTAAAAGAATGATTATTGTTCAATCCAAATGGAAAAAGGATGGAACAGGAGAGCCTGATAATGGTGATTTAAGAAAGTTTAAAGATGGTGTATTGGACCTCATTAATCTTGAGCTTGATAAATTTAATAACAAAATCAATCTAAAAAAACAGATGATTGAAACTGCTTTAGGTGAGTTTGATACAAAATTTGATCTTGTTTTAATTCACACGGGTTCAAATACTCTAAGCAAACATAACCAACAAGTAATGGATTCAATTCTTAATGAATTAAACGATGCCGGTGATGGAACCAGTGAGGATGTTGTTAGTTTCCATCATCTAAATCAAGCGATAATTCATAGTGGACTTGCTTCGGGTATGGATGGGGAACCAATCGATCTGGAAATCGGTCTTTCACAATGGGGAAAAATTGAAGAGCCACATCAAGGTTTTTTCGGGATTGTAGCTGGCGAAGAAGTTGCAAATTGGTGGATAAAAAAGGGGAAAAGACTATTTGCCAAAAATATTAGACAAATGTTAGGTGCCACTGAAGTAAATGATGAAGTTAAGAGAACAATTGAAGAACAACCTGAGAAATTTTGGTATTACAATAACGGTATAACTATTGTTGCTGAATCTATAAAAAAATCGATGGTTGGTGGAAATAGTAGAGAGATTGGTTCGTTTAAAGCGAGCAATATCAGCATTGTTAATGGAGCCCAGACTGTAAGCGTAATTGGTAAATATGCGCAAGAAGGAGGGGAAAATCTTGCTAAATTGCGTTTACCTATCCGATTAATTTCACTAGAAGGTGCGCCAGAAGGCTTTGGTGCAACTGTGACAAAAACTAATAACCGTCAAAATAAAATCGAAAGCAGAGACTTTGTTTCCTTAGATGATGAGCAAATACGGTTGAAAAGAGAACTGTCACTGGAAGGAATTGAGTATAATATAGTAAGAAGTGAGAACGTTAAAACATCTACTAGCATAATCGATTTATCTGAGGCGACCATTGCATTGGCTTGTGCGTCTACGCAGGTTGGCCTAGCAGTTCAGGCGAAAAGAGAAATCGGTCGTTTCTATGACAATCTTAATAAAGCACCATATAAAACAATTTTCAACCCGCAAACCAATGGCATTTATTTGCGAAATACTGTTTTCGCGTTACGCAGAATAGATGAAATAATCAGCTCAATGATTTCGAATATACCTAAAAAATCTGGCAAAGAATATGGTGTTCTTGTTCATGGGAATAGGATGTTGGCATTTTTGGTTTTTAGGAAGTTGGTAATACATAAAATCGCAAATAACTTTGATTTTGATATTTCTTCTATTGATTGGTATGAAACCACATCAGATATGCTTGGGAAATTAATATTTGAAATTGAAGAAAATTATAAGGATAAATTTCTTGCTAGTTTATTTAAGAATGCAAGTATTTGTAAGGCCATATCCGAGAAAATTTAATCTAACCTCTCCGCTATATTAAGAATGCCGCTTATGCGGCATTTGTCTATTATCAGAAAACTGAATAGATATAATTACTGTACCATTGCATCATAGAGCGCCTTTTCTCTAAATACTGAGCATGGTTATATGTTCCACGAATACTATTTTTATCAACATGTGCCAATTGTATTTCAATCCATGAGCTATCAAACCCTTGTTCGTGCAATATTGTTGACATGGTATGTCGAAAACCGTGACCTGTAGCACGGCCTTTGTAGCCAATCAACTCAATTACCTGTGAAACACTTTCTTTTGAGATCGGCTTGCTACGGTTGCTCCTTCCAATAAAAATGTATGGGTAATGTCCTGTAATAGGATTGAGTTGCTCAAATAAGGTAATTACTTGTGTAGATAAGGGAACAATGTGTGGTCTACGCATTTTCATTCGTTCTGCCGGTATTTCCCATATACCCCTTTCAAGGTCTACTTCATCCCACGTAGCAAAGCGCATTTCCTGCGTTCTTACACCCGTTAACATGACTATCTTAGTCGCATTTTTAGTGATGATACTGCCGGTATAGGCTTCAAGATCTCTGATAAAATGAGGCAATTCTTCGGCGGATAAGAAAGGATGATGTTTTTGCTTCGGTATGGCCAATGCGATAGCTAGATCAGGTGCAGGGTTATACTCAGCACGGCCAGTAATAATCGCGTATCTAAATACCTCTCCGCACCGCTGGCGTACTTTACGTGTTTTCTCCAGTGCTCCACGTTTCTCAATTCGTCGCAACACTTCAAGTAATTCTAACGGTTTGATCTCACCGACAGGACGTTTGCCGATGAACGGGAAAACATCTTGCTCAAAGGTCTTAATGATTTCGTCGCGATATGCCACTGTCCAGCGGTCAGCTTTGTTTGCATGCCATTCGCGGCTTATGGCTTCGAATGAGTTTTCTGTTGAAAGCTGCTGTGCCAGTTTTTGCGCCTTCCGTTCCTCAACCGGGTCGATTCCATTAGCAACTTGCTTACGGGCGACCTCGCGCTTTTCACGGGCTTCTGCAAGGCTCACCAAATCGTGGCTACCAAATGACATTAACCGCGCTTTCCCGGCAAAGCGGAAACGGAAACGCCAGCCCTTCGAGCCATCGGGATTGATAAGCAATGACAGACCTTGCCCATCGTTCAATGTGTATGGCTTGTCTTGGGGCTTTGCTCGTTTGATTTGTATATCTGTAAGTGCCATGTGTATAAGCCCAAAATGGGTATAAAAAATCTATACACATCACTATACATATTTTTCATGGATTCAGGGAGAACTTGTCGGACGGTCACGGATGAATGATTTACTATCTTATTTGAAAATAAAGGTTTTTTAGATGTTCTCGGATGAGTGCGGAGGAGGTTTGGCGGAAGATCACAGGAGTCGAACCTGCCCGGGACCGCTGGCGGCCCCAACTGGATTTGAAGTCCAGCCGCCTCACCGGAGACGACGATCTTCCATGCGGGCGGGAGTATACCCTAAAACCAAGAGCAACGCACAAGAGGATATCCCTACCCGGCGCGCCGGGTAGGGTGAGACGTTATAACAGACGCGACAGATGGTTAAGATCTGATTGAATGGCACCCGCGGTAACGTCCCGTCCGGCCCCAGGGCCCCGGATCACCAATGGATTATCACGATACCAGCGACTTTCGATGGCGAAGACGTTATCGCAAGGCAGCAACGCCGCCAGCGGATGGTCGGGCCGTACCGCTTCGACGCCAACGCGCGCCTTGCCATTGGCATCGAAACGAGCCACATAGCGCAGCACCAGCCCCATCTCATTGGCCGCCTCCAGGCGCTGGAGCATTTGCTCATCCAAAGCCTCGCTGTTTTCGAAGAAATGATCGATAGATCCCTGCTCTCCCCCGGTAGGGACCAACGACTCGACGCGTACCTGTGAGGGCTCGATGTCATAACCCGCCTCACGCGCCAAGATCACTAACTTACGCATCACATCCTGGCCAGAGAGATCGACCCGCGGATCTGGCTCGGTCAATCCCTGCTGCCAAGCCTGATCCACTAGGGCGCTGAAAGGGACCGTACCGTCAAATTGTAGGAACAGCCAAGAGAGCGTACCGGAAAAAATCCCGCTAATAGACAGGATGGTATCGCCGCTGTCCCGAAGGTCGCGCACAGTGTAATTGACTGGCAAGCCAGCACCGACGGTGGCGTTATACAACCAGTGACGCCCCGTCTTCTCGAACGCATCGCGGATCTGGCGGTATTCCTGACTCGCGGCGGCACCGGCCAACTTATTGGCACTAACCACATGAAAGCCATAGCTGGCGAAGTCACGGTACTGCTGCGCCAGCGACACACTGGCGGTCACGTCCAGCACGACCAAGTCGTCATAGGGATGGGCGCGCATCCACAAAAATAGTGCCTCCTCATCCATCGTTTGGGCCTCTTCGTCGAAGAAAGCCAATGCCCGACTGGCATCTAACCCTTCGTAATTCAATAGGCTACGATTACTGTCGACCACCCCGGCCAAGATAAACTCGAAACCACTACGCGCAGAGAGGTTGCCCTGCTCGCGGGCGAACAGTTCCAGCCAGCGCGAACCGATATTCCCCTTACCGAACAGCACCAGACCGACGCGTTTTTCCGCCCGGAACAGCGAACTATGCAGACCTTGTACCAAAGCTTCGGTCGGTCCGCAGCGCAACACCGCCACCAGGCTGATACTCTCCTCCGACTGCCAGATAAACTCGACCGGTTGCTCTTTCAGCTGTTGATAAAAACGGTGCGCATGCAGCGGATTGCGGCTTACGCCGGCACCGACCATTGCCACCAGTGCCAGACCATCGCGTAATTGCAGCAACCCAGGGATCGCCGACTCCTCCAACAACTTGAAGACGCTACCCACTACCTCGGCGGTATAGCACAACTGGATCAACCGGCGGTCGCGGTGAATACCGCGCGCCAATGGGCGCAGCTGCATACGCGTCAGGATGCGCTCCACTTCCTGCTGTACATGGTTAAACTCGTGGTCCGCCGGAACATGTAATTCAATCAGGCACACGTCGTCATGACTGGTGACAATCTTGGCGCCATTACCGCTGGCCAGTACCCGTTCAATGCGGGTCGAGCCTTGTTGTGGCTGATAGCTGCAACGCAGCTGTAAGTCGATATCGCTCGCAGAAACCGGCTGAAGCGTACGGGCATGCAATACCGGTGCCGCTAAGCGGGCCAGCTCGCTGGCCTCATCCAGGCGTAACAACGGCAGCAGACAGGCATCCTTTACCTTGCGCGGATCGGCACTGTAGACCCCAGCAACGTCGCTCCAGATGGTCACCTTACGCACACCAGCCAAGGCACCGATCTGGGTGGCAGAGTAGTCGGAACCATTGCGCCCCAGTAGCACGCTCTCACCCGCAGCGTTGCGACTGATAAAACCAGTCACCACTAGGCGCTTTGCAGGATGCTCGGCCAACAGTTTCTGCAATAAGGGGTGCGAACGCGCTTCATCGACCTGTGGCTGTGCGGCGCGCTCGGCGCAGAGAAAATCCCGTGCATCCAACCAGGCGGCTTCCATTCCCTGTTTCTGCAATACCGCCGCCATCAAACGGGCAGACCAAATCTCGCCGTGTCCTACCACCTCGGCATACACCGCGTCATCGACCGTACCGTCGAGTAGAACGGCCAGGCGCTCAAGATCTCGGATGAAACGCGCTACGAGTGGCTCTGCCATTTCTGCTGGCAATAGCCCCGTGATTAGCTCACTCTGATAACGGCGCAGGGCCTGCTGTACCTGGTGGGCAGAGATCCGATCGCTCTGGCTGAGCTTCAACCAGCTAATCAGTTGGTTAGTGGTACTGCCCGCCGCTGAAACGACCATCATGTCACCGGGTTGGCTATACTCCGCCATGATCCCTGCCACACGCAAATAACACTTCACATCTGCCAGACTGCTGCCACCAAACTTATGCAGCTGGCGCTCTGCCGCTTGCTGCCCCGTTACCGCTTGTGCACTCATCGCTTACCTCGTTGCTGCTGCCTGAAATGCCTGTTCCAGATCAGCGATTAAATCATCACCGTCCTCAATTCCCACGGATATCCGCAGCAGGCTGTCACTAATACCTGCCGCCCTGCGCGCTTCCGACGTTATGCCGGCGTGAGTCATGGTGGCGGCATGGGAGATCAGGCTCTCCACCCCCCCCAGGGACTCTGCCAGTGTAAACAGTTGCAGCGCTTTTAGGAAACGCCGTAAATAAGCCTCGCCACCCGCCAATTCAAAACTGAGCATGGCACCGAAACCACGCTGCTGGCGGCTAGCGATGGCGTGGCCAGGATGGTGTGCTAGCGAGGGATGATACAGACGCACGACCTGTGGTTGCTGTTGCAACCAGTCGACAATGCGTAAGGCATTGACCTGCTGTAAGGCGATACGTGGTGCCAAGGTACGCAAACCACGCAATAACAGGTAGCTGTCGAAAGCCGCGCCAGTTACCCCAATGTTGTTACCCCACCAAGCCAACTCCTGGGCCAACTCAGCCGTGCGCGCAATCACCGCCCCGGCCACCACGTCGGAATGACCATTCAGGTACTTCGTGCAGGAATGTAAGACCAGATCCGCCCCCAGGGAAAAAGGCTGTTGTAATATTGGAGTGAGAAAGGTGTTATCCACTGCTGCCAATGCGCCTGCCTGATGGGCGGCCGAACAAAGTGCGGCGATATCGACCACCCGCAGCAGCGGGTTGCTCGGCGTCTCGATCAGCAGCAGTTTCGGCCGTTGCGCCAGCGCCTGAGCCAGCGCCTGGGCATCGCTCTGATCGATGAAGATGACGCGAAAGGCGCCGCGCCGCGCTAAGCTATCGAATAACCGATAGCTGCCACCGTAACAATCATGCGGGGCCACCAACAGATCGCCGGGGGAGAGCAATGCCGTACACATCAGATGGATCGCGCCCATACCGCTGGCGGTGATCACCGCGCCGGCCCCGCCCTCCAGCTCGGCCAGCGCGCGCTCGGCAACATCGCGCGTCGGGTTACCGCGCCGGGCATAGTCATGAGCGCGTGGCTGGTTGAAGTCGGTGAAGTTGTAAGTCGTCGAAAGATGGATCGGGGGAACCACGCTGCCATACTGCTCATCGTCGTTCAATCCACAGCGCACTGCCTGAGTTGCCAGTTGATAGCCCACCTGGTTACACCCTCCCTGAGATAGTCGCAAGCAATGGATAGAGCGTAACCGCTGCAAAATTGGACGTCAATACGTCCAGACATCTAAAAGTCTTTGCGTATGGATTGTGGTAGCGGAGATTAGTCGCTAAAATTGACTCAATCTCATCATGGGTATCCATCGTCAGCACCGACGCATGAAACGCGATCTGCCGCTCGGATCCCCTCGAGTATCCCGCTTTGTGTTAGGGATACGGGATACAATCGGGCATAATAGCGCGTTGGTTTCGGAATAATTTTTTGTGAAGGTATCTCCTCATGGCAGCAGAATGGAACGGCGAATACATTAGCCCATACGCTGAACACGGCAAAAAAAGTGAACAGGTTAAAAAGATTACGGTATCCATTCCACTCAAGGTATTAAAAATCCTCACGGATGAACGTACCCGCCGTCAGGTGAATAACTTGCGCCATGCCACCAATAGCGAATTGCTGTGTGAAGCCTTCCTACATGCATTTACCGGCCAACCTCTGCCAGATGATGACGATCTGCGCAAGGACCGCAGCAACGAGATCCCCGAGGCCGCTAAAGAGTTAATGCGCCAGCTGGGGATCGACCCGGAAAGCTGGGAGTACTAACTCACTGGGCCGGCGGATACGGCGCCCCCTTGACGCGCTTACCTACGACACCCGGCCCTGCCGCATTTTCACCCACTCACCGTATCGCCTCTCCGCTCGCGGAATGAACGCGTCATATGCTTATCTCGCTCACACCTTTTTCCTGCTTGCCCCTCTCCCAGAAGACGCATCATCGCAGGACAAATCAATAATAGGTGATTTAGGTATTTATATTTTCAGCATTTTTTATTTTTAACGCATCATTTTTTAGAGTGTTTAGTATTTTAGATCAAATGCATTATTTTTAATAACATCATTCAAAATTTTTATTTTCATATTTTTAGATTAAAACTAAATAATTATGCAATGATAAATAAGCTAATTTTATCGAATTCGGTCAATTTCCATTATTTTTATATTATTGTTTTATAAGAATCGCAGCCTTTACAGCTAAAAATAACTTTCTTTATAGCTGATAAACCCAATTAATAGTGAAGTAATGGTGTTTGATTTTATAATTTCAACTTTGTACAGGAAAAGAGATCACATATAATGCATCAAGCAATATAAAACACTATATTTTACGGGGAATAACAACCACGCCCATAAGAGGCAGTCGCGAATGTAGATTATTGCTAGCGATAACCGATAGCTCATTACAGCGTATATGACATGCCTGATCTCGGCGAGTTTGGCCAGACCCCATGGGGGGAAAGTAATCATGAGAGTGCCTCTTTCACATCAACGACGATATCGATGTACACCATATCGATATGGTGTCACCGCTTCCATACTGATTCATCAGAATGATATGTAAGAATAAGACACATTATTATCATCTATCGATAATCGATGACATATCGATATTTTATTTAGTTAGTTAAAGAGTATTTTTTTATTGTCTCCCAACCTGATTGATCCGCCTTACTAGGGCGAGGCTACCACCCTTACCTGAAATTCATCAGACTAGGTAATAGAGGGGGGATGACGTTACTACTTAATTTACCGGTGGAATATTATGAAAAAAATAGAATTCATTCATCCTGGTTATGCTTTGCAGCCTGGGGAAGTAACCGAAGAGCAATTTCGCCTGCTGGTCGATATCTCGTCCGTGCGTAGCGCAAAGGTCATCATGGCATTACGCGATTATTTTGTTCTGGGACACAGCAGGAAATTGGTCTGCGAACGCAATCAAGTCAATCCTGGTTATCTTTCCATTAAAATAAGGGAAATACAGGCGCTATGTAAGCGTATCTTAGAACTTTACCCCCATCTCAACTAAGCGCGGTAAAGAACCCATCCCAGTAGGCACCATTATTGTATCCAGGCGAATGCTAGCGTGTCCGGGCAGAGAATGGAGCAGACACCACACGGAGCGATACGGTGGGAAGGCAGCACGTAAAATAGCCTAATGGGATAGGTTCTCCCCTCCGGCGAGATTTTGCTCTCGTACGGCGGTAGCTCTGAGCGTCGTGGCTCCCCCTGCGCATGCAGGCCGCCACAGCACAGAAGAACGTGTGGGATCGCCTACCTCGCCAAGGGGTGCCGCGCTGAATGCGGCCCAATAAAAAAGGCACCCTATGGGTGCCTTTTTCGCCGGATCCAAATTACTTGGAGCCAACCATGTTGAAACGCTTGTTGAAGCGGTCAACGCGGCCGCCGGTAGCGACGTCACGCTGCTTACCGGTGTAGAACGGGTGGCACTTGTCGCACACGTCCAGGTTCAGATCGTGACCAACGGTAGAGCGGGTCTTGATCACGTTGCCGCAAGAGCAGGTTGCCGTGATAGCAACATAGTTCGGGTGGATACCTTCTTTCATGGGAAAACCTCTGTTAAGGCCGCGTCGCTATCCGGCCCTCTTCCGCCAGACACCACGCGTGGTTGATAAAATCGGGTTTGATACAAAACGATATCAAAGGCGGCGAATCATACAGAAAATAGCCGACTAACGCAATCACCCACATCGATCCCGGCGCTATCCGGTGTACACTATAACGCCGTTCACCCGCAGGAAAACGCGATGTCCGTAGCCCACGTAGCGCTGCCCGTACCTTTGGCCCGCACCTTTGACTACCTATTACCACCCGGTATGCTTGCTCAGGCGGGTTGCCGCGTCCGCGTTCCTTTCGGGAACCGTACGCTGATCGGTCTCATCGTGGCGACCAGTGAACACAGCGAACTGGCACCAGAGAGTCTAAAAAGCATCACACAACTCCTCGACAATCAACCGCTGTTCAGTCCTACGCAATGGCGGCTGCTGCGCTGGGCTACCGACTACTACCACCATCCCATCGGCGAGGTACTGTTTCACGCCCTGCCGCAGTTATTACGCCAGGGTAAAGCGGCCAGCCACCCACCGCTGTGGCGCTGGCGACTGACCCCGCAGGGCGAACGCATCGATCCCGCAACACTGACGCGCGCACCGAAGCAACAGCAGGTATTAGCGACACTGGCACGTCAGGCCCTCTATCGCCACCAGGTCGAGGAGTTCGATCTCAGCGATAGTGCGTTCCAGGCTTTAAAGAATAAAGGGCTCATCGCATTAGAAAGCGAGTCGACACCGCCTGAAGACTGGCGCACCACCTTTGCCCCGAGTGCCGATCGCCTGACGCTCAACGCCGAACAGGCGACTGCCGTCGGTGCTATCCGTGCCGATGACGAGCAATTCAGTCCTTGGTTATTAGCTGGGGTTACCGGCTCAGGTAAGACAGAGGTCTACCTGAGCGTCATTGAGAACCTGTTGGCCCGCGGCAAACAGGCGCTGGTACTGGTGCCAGAGATCGGCCTGACTCCCCAGACCATCACTCGCTTCCGGCAACGTTTCAACGTGCCGGTGGACGTACTGCACTCAGGACTCAACGACAGCGAACGGCTATCGGCCTGGTTACGCGCCCGCGATGGCGAGAGTGCCATCGTTATCGGAACTCGCTCGGCATTGTTCACTCCGTTCGCCCGTCTGGGTGGCATCATCATTGACGAGGAGCATGACGGCTCCTACAAGCAACAAGAAGGATGGCGTTATCACGCCCGCGATCTAGCGGTATTACGCGCTCATCTAGAGGGAATCCCCATTCTTCTCGGCTCCGCCACCCCGGCGCTAGAAACCCTGCACAACGTCGAGACGGGGAAGTACCGCCGCCTGTGCCTGACACAGCGTGCCGGCAACGCCAAGCCCGCTACGCAGCATTTGATCGATCTCAAGGGGTTACCTCTCAAGGCGGGCCTGGCCCCAGCGTTGATCGAACGCATCCGTCAACATACCGCTGCCGGCAATCAGGTGATCCTGTTCCTCAATCGCCGTGGTTATGCCCCGGCGCTGCTGTGTCATGAATGCGGCTGGATCGCCGAATGCCCACGCTGTGATCACTTCTATACTCTACATCAGGGCCAACGCCTGCTACGCTGCCACCACTGCGACAGTCAACGGCCGGTACCGCGCCAATGTCCGCAATGCGGCTCGACCCACCTGGTTCCCGTCGGCCTGGGCACGGAACAACTGGAGCACGAGCTGGCCGAAATGTTGCCACAAGTACCGCTGACCCGCATCGATCGCGACACCACCAGCCGCAAGGGCGCCTTGGAGCAACAGTTGGCAGAGGTTCATCAAGGCGGGCCACGTATTCTAATCGGTACTCAGATGCTGGCTAAAGGCCACCATTTTCCCAACGTCACGCTAGTTGCGCTGTTGGATGTCGATGGCGCGCTATTTTCCGCCGATTTTCATGCCGCCGAACGTTTCGCTCAGTTATATATCCAGGTAGCAGGACGCGCCGGACGCGCCGGGAAGCGCGGCGAGGTGTTGCTCCAGACCCATCACCCCGATCACCCCCTACTGCAAACCCTACTACATCAAGGGTATGACGCCTTCGCTCACCAAGCGTTGCAAGAGCGCCAGAGCGTATTTCTTCCCCCTTTCACCCATCATGTGATGCTGCGGGCCGACGACCACGACAACCAGCAGGCTAACACCTTCCTGCAACAGCTACGCACCCTGTTGCAGACACATTCCCCTAATGACGAAGGGCTATGGCTGCTCGGACCGGTACCCGCGCTCCAGGCTAAACGCGGGGGACGCTATCGCTGGCAGTTGCTGTTGCAGCACCCCTCGCGCGCTCGGCTACAGCGACTGCTGCAAGCGACGTTACCTCTGATCCCAAGCTTACCGGCCTATAAGAAGGTAAAATGGTCGATCGATGTCGACCCGATCGACAGTTAACACGTCCCTCTGACGCGAATGAAGTGCGATCAGGATCGAAAAAATCTATTTACATCACACTTTTCCTGCAAATTAAGTAACAGTCCTCCCCACTGTTCCGTTTAATATGTGATCGTATACCCATCGGCTGCCCGCTCAGGGCAGCCATTCCCGGTAATGGAGCAACACGCCGCCGGGTATGGCAGTGTTATCGCTGGCGCAATCGTTACCTTCGCCGCGGGATAATGATCGGGAAGTCATGTCATCGCGCCAGCATGGACTGACGCAAGGAGAAACGCGTTGGAAGAGAAATCAATGAACGCCACCATGAAAGATGTGGCGGAGTATGCCGGCGTATCTACCGCAACGGTATCGCGGGCCTTAATGAACCCAGAGAAAGTCTCCGCCACCACTCGGCAAAAAGTGGAACAGGCCGTCTTGGCCGTCGGCTATGCCCCGCACACCTTGGCGCGTAGCAACAAACGTGGCGAATCGCGCACCATCCTGGTGATCGTCCCAGACATCTGCGATCCCTTCTTTGCCGAAGTGATCCAGGGGATCGAACGCACCGCCGCCGAGCATGGCTACCTGGTGTTGCTCGGTGACTGCGCCCAGCAGATGCAACAAGAGAAAACTTTCGTTAACTTGATCATCACCAAGCAGATCGACGGCATGTTGTTACTCGGCTCCAACATCCCTTTCGATGCCAGCAAAGAGGAGCAGCGCAATCTGCCACCAATGGTGATGGCAAACGAATTCGCGCCAGAGTTAGAACTGCCGACGGTACACATCGATAACCTGACCGCCGCTTTCAAGGCGGTACTTTACCTGCACGATCTCGGCCACCAGCGCATCGGTTGCCTGGCTGGCCCGGAACATATGCCGTTGAGTCAATATCGTCTACAAGGTTACATCCAAGCACTACGCCGCTGCGGACTCAGCGAGGCAGGCTATGTGGCACACGGTGACTTCACCTTCGAAGCTGGCGCCAAGGCGTTAGCTCAGCTAATGAGCTTGCCACAGCCGCCCACCGCTCTTTTCTGTCATAGTGATGTGATGGCAATCGGAGCGCTGTCCCAAGCGAAGAAAATGGGGATCCGCGTGCCCGACGATCTCTCGATCATCGGCTTCGACGACATTCGCCTCGCGCAGTATGTCGATCCGCCGCTGACTACCGTGGCCCAGCCCCGCTACCAGATCGGGCGCGAGGCCATGCTCTTACTACTGGAGCAGTTGCATCATCACCGCATCCCCAGCGGCTCACGCCTGTTGGAGAGTGAGCTGATTATCCGTGGCAGCACGGCGGTGGCGAAACGCTAGTGAATTGCACCTGAGTTCAGTAACATGGCGTCTTGATATTGACTATTGAGTTGTAGCGAAACGACAGTGGCACAAAGAGACTATGTGAGTCGCGGGCGCGCTTCGGGCGCCAAACGCAAAAGCAACGGCCGGGGAAAGAAACGGCGCTCGGGTTCTGGAGTATCTCGAACCATGATGGTGCTCGCCCTGGCCGTGCTGGCAACCTTTGCCGGGGGCCTCTATTTTCTAACCCAGCATAAACCGGACAGCGATACGCTGTTGCCGGAGGCGTCGCCGCATCCTAAGAATGGCCTTCCGCCCAAGCCAGAAGAACGCTGGCGCTATATCAAGGAGCTGGAAAATCGCCAAGTTGGCGTTACGATGCCAACGGAACCGAGCGGCGGCATGCCGCAGCAGGGACAGCCGCAGTTGACCGAAGAACAACGCCAACTGTTGGAACAAATGCAGGCCGACATGCGTCAGGCACCGACGCAGCTGTCGGAAGTCCCCTATAACGATCAATCTCCCGTGACTGTCGCCCCACACAACAGCCGGATGCCGGAGGTGCGTTATAGCCAGCCCACGCCACCTCCGCAGCCAACAAATCAGGCCCCGGCGCGTCAGGCACAACCTGCACCGGCGGCGCGTAATCCTTTCGCGCAATCGCCAAGCAACGCCGTCCCGTCGCACCCAAGCCAGGCGCAAACGTCGCCCCCCGCCAACCGAGAACGGGAACGTAGCGTGACGCCTCCCCCCGCGCCGCAAACGGCGCGGGAGAAACCGGCCGAGAAACCGGAGGAAAAGGCGAGCGGCCAGAAATGGCTGATCCAGTGCGGTTCGTTCCGTAATACCGATCAGGCTGAGTCAGTCCGAGCTCAATTAGCCTTCGGTGGTATCGAAAGCCGCATCACCAGCGGCGGCGGTTGGCACCGCGTACTACTCGGCCCCTACGCCAGCCGACCCGCGGCGGACAAGATGATCGCTCGTCTGAAAGGAAATGGCATGTCTGGCTGTATCACGCTGGCCAGTGGGGGTTGAAATCCCCAAAATCTCCCCCACCTGATCAGGTAATGCCTCCCGTCCTACGCGACGGGAGGATCACTTTTCAGCCACGGGGGTCTGTTCATGACAACAATAGTTAGCGTTCGCCGTAACGGCAAAGTAGTGATCGGTGGGGATGGTCAGGCCACGCTGGGCAATACCGTAATGAAGGGTAACGTCCGCAAGGTACGCCGTCTATACAACGATCGCGTCATCGCCGGATTCGCAGGGGGTACCGCCGACGCCTTTACCCTGTTTGAGCTGTTCGAACGTAAACTGGAGCTGCACCAAGGTCATCTGGTGAAGGCGGCAGTCGAGCTGGCCAAAGATTGGCGTACCGACCGCATGCTGCGCAAACTGGAGGCCTTGTTGGCGGTTGCCGATGAGAACGCCTCATTGATCATCACCGGTAACGGCGATGTGGTCCAACCGGAAAACGATCTGATCGCTATCGGTTCCGGCGGCCCCTATGCTCAAGCCGCCGCTCGCGCACTGCTAGAGAATACCGAGCTGGGCGCCCGCGACATCGTAGAAAAGGCGCTGGGGATTGCAGGCGACATCTGCATCTACACCAACCAGTTCCACACCATTGAAGAATTAGATTCCAAAGCGTAAGGACTGCACATCATGTCTGAGATGACCCCACGCGAAATTGTCAGCGAACTCGACAGTTACATCATCGGCCAACACTCCGCCAAACGCGCCGTAGCGATCGCGCTACGTAACCGTTGGCGCCGCATGCAACTCGGCGAGGCGCTACGCCACGAGGTCACGCCGAAAAATATCCTGATGATCGGTCCTACCGGCGTCGGTAAAACCGAAATCGCCCGCCGTCTGGCCAAGTTAGCCAATGCTCCGTTCATCAAGGTTGAAGCGACCAAATTTACTGAAGTCGGCTACGTGGGCAAGGAGGTTGACTCCATCATCCGCGATCTGACTGACTCCGCGATGAAGATGATCCGGGCACAATCCATCGAGAAAAACCGCTACCGTGCCGAAGAGATGGCGGAAGAGCGTATCCTGGACGTACTCATCCCACCGGCCAAGAACAACTGGGGTCAGGCCGAGCAGAGCAACGAAAACTCACCGGCACGCCAGAGCTTCCGTAAGAAGCTGCGTGAAGGCGAGCTGGACGATAAAGAGATCGAAATCGAACTGGCCGCCGCCCCGATGGGCGTCGAGATCATGGCACCTCCCGGTATGGAAGAGATGACCAGCCAGCTGCAATCCATGTTCCAAAATCTGGGGGGCCAGAAGACCAAGCCGCGCAAGATTAAGATCAAGGATGCCTTCAAACAGCTGATCGAAGAAGAAGCCGCCAAGCTGGTCAACCCCGAAGAGCTGAAGCATCAAGCTATCGAAGCCGTAGAGCAAAACGGTATCGTCTTTATCGACGAGATCGACAAAATCTGTAAGCGCGGCGAAAGCTCCGGGCCGGATGTCTCGCGCGAAGGGGTACAGCGCGACCTGCTGCCGCTAATCGAGGGCTGCACGGTCAACACTAAGCACGGGATGGTCAAAACCGACCACATCCTGTTTATCGCCTCCGGCGCTTTCCAAGTCTCTAGCCCCGCCGATCTGATCCCCGAACTACAGGGCCGTCTACCGATCCGTGTCGAACTCCAGGCGCTGACCACCGAAGACTTCGAACGTATCCTGACAGAGCCGAGCGCCTCATTGACCGAACAGTACCAGGCGCTGATGGCCACCGAAGGGGTCAACATCACCTTTACCGCCGATGGTATCCGGCGTATCGCTGAAGCGGCCTGGCAGGTTAACGAGAGCGCTGAAAACATCGGCGCCCGTCGTCTGCATACCGTGATGGAGCGCCTGATGGAAGAGATCTCCTTCGAGGCCAGCGAAATGAACGGGGCCGCCATCACTATCGATGCCGATTACGTAGGTAATCACCTCGATGAGTTGGTAGCAGATGAAGATCTGAGTCGGTTTATTCTATAATCGCCCCAGAAACCGTCCTTTTCGATCATTGTCAGGGGAAGGCGTCCGCCTTCCCTTTTCTTATTTCGATCGTGCAGGATCCACGGATGGGTAGCGGTTTGTTAATATGGATGGATGCGATAACCCGGCGATCCCCCTCTGCCTGGCTGAGAGGCGCTTGCCCTTGTAACTGAAACCATAACATGACTTCATTGACCCCGATCAGCCGGCCGCGCGCCTGGCTGGAAAGTCTGCGTCTGCGCACGTTGCCGTTGGCTCTAGCCTCGATTATCACCGGCTCGGCTATCGCCGCCTGGCAGCATACCTTTAGCCTCGGCATCGCCTTACTGGCCCTGCTGACCGCCGCCCTGTTGCAGATCCTCTCCAATCTGGCCAACGACTATGGCGATGCCATTAAAGGCAGCGACACCCCAGAACGCATCGGGCCATTACGCGGTATGCAAAAAGGTGTGATCAGCCAAGCACAGATGAAGCGCGCCCTGATCATCACCGTCCTGCTGACCATTATCTCCGGCAGCGCGTTGATCGCCATTGCCTGCCAGAAACCGCAAGATATTCTCGGCTTCCTACTGCTGGGCTTGATGGCTATCATCGCCGCCATTACCTACACCGTCGGCACACGACCTTACGGTTACATGGGGCTGGGTGATATTTCGGTGTTAATCTTCTTCGGTTGGCTAAGCGTCGCAGGGACTTACTATCTTCAGGCTGGGACTTTCGATCAGGTGGTGATGTTGCCGGCGACGGCCTGCGGTCTATTGGCTGCTGCTGTTTTAAATATCAATAACCTGCGCGATATTGAAAACGATGCGCGTAACGGTAAGAATACCCTGGCGGTACGTCTCGGCCCACGTAACGCTCGCTATTACCATGCCGCACTGCTGGGTGGCGCAGTGCTCTGCCTGGCACTATTCGCCCTCCTGGATCTACGCAGCCGGGTCGGCTGGTTATTCGTCCTCGCCGTCCCGATGCTCTACCGCCACGCCAGCTATGTGTTACATCAGCGCTCGCCGGAGGCGATGCGGCCGATGTTGGAAAATATGGTCAAAGGTGCACTGCTGACCAACTTGTTGTTCGCCGTCGGCACCGTACTGAGCTAACGACCAAGTGCCGCCCACCATGGGCGGTACCACCACATCATCGCCGCTTTTGCCAACAAGCGCATTAAGGGGATATACTGATAATTCCTGCGGCAACCGGACGTGGACCCATGAAATACGATACTTCCGAACTATGTGACATTTACCATGAAGAGGTGAATGTTGTAGAACCGTTGTTCTCCAACTTCGGTGGGCGTTCTTCCTTTGGCGGCCAGATCATTACGGTCAAATGCTTTGAAGATAACGGACTGCTCTACGATCTGTTGGAAGAGAATGGTCGGGGCCGGGTTCTCGTCGTCGACGGCGGAGGCTCGGTGCGACGAGCACTGATCAACGCCGAACTGGCTCGGCTGGCGGTACAAAATGAGTGGGAAGGCATCGTGGTATACGGTGCAGTACGCCAAGTGGATGACCTGGAAGAGCTAGACATCGGCATCCAGGCGATGGCCGCGATTCCCGTCGGAGCAGACAGCGCCGGCATCGGTGAGAGCGACATCCGCGTCAACTTCGGCGGCGTCACGTTCTTCTCCGGTGACCATCTGTATGCCGACAACACCGGTATTATCCTGGCGGAAGAGCCGCTGGATCTCGAGTAATCATCGCGTTATGGCAACAAAAAGGCGCTCTGCGAGCGCCTTTTTCATTAGGCCAGCAAGCTTAGTTCACTTCATCCATCTTACCTAGCAGGGCGCGCAGCCGCTCCTGCCATGCGCCTTGCTCGTGCTTCAACTGCTCATTCTCGCGCAGCAGGGCTTCGCGATTGCTCGCCGCTTGCTGCACTTCCTGATTGAGCTGATTGTTCTTATCTTTCAGCTCTTCAATCTCCATCTGTAGCAGGGTAATGGTGTCGATCGCCTGCTGAACTTTCGCTTCCAGTTTCTCAAATACTTCAAATGACATAATCTGTCCCCTCAATAGTAGCCAGGCGTACGTCTTACCGTTACGCACGCCGCCGCAACGACGGCGAACGTATCCTAAATGGGCGCCCTCATCGCGCAGGCCGTCAGGCCGGCGCACAAACCTCATTGACCCGATTGTATGTAGCCCACCCCTTACTGTCTAGGCCGCGTCCCAGTCTGTAACAAATTCAGCTATGGCGCCCGCACTTTTACGCCGCAATAACCGATTTAAAAAAAAGTTACCAACAAACATAAAATAAACAAATACACCTCGACGTGATCGCCGTCAGTGGTCAGATCACAAAACATTTCGTGGCTAAGTCACACAATATACGCGAAAACGACCATTTTTTTGACAAAACACACACATTTAAATTTCGCTATTTCTCGTTTTCGCTCGTTAACGATAAATTCACATCGCAACGTGTTTCATGTTCACAGCGGATACCGATCTTCCACCTCTTCATCGCAGGATTTCTTGTTATGAGCCAGACAGCGAGTTCGACATTAAAAGGACAGTGTATCGCCGAATTTCTGGGCACTGCCCTGCTGATCTTCTTCGGCTGCGGCTGCGTCGCCGCCATGAAGCTGGCCGGGGCCAGCTTAAGCCTCTGGGAGATTAGCGTTATCTGGGGTCTGGGCGTGGCGTTGGCCATCTATCTGACGGCCGCCATCTCTGGTGCACACCTCAATCCGGCGGTCACCATTGCCCTTTGGCTATTCGCCTGTTTCGACCGCCGTAAAGTGATCCCCTACATCATCGCTCAAGTCGCCGGTGCGTTTTGTGCCGCCGCCTTAGTCTATGTCTTGTATCACAACCTGTTTCTCGACTATGAACAGGCTCACAATATGGTACGCGGCAGCGAAGAGAGCCTGACGCTCGCCGGCATCTTCTCTACCTACCCGAACCCGCACATCACCGTATGGCAGGCACTGTTAGTAGAGACCGTCATCACCGCTATCCTGATGTGTCTGATCTTAGCGCTAACCGACGATGGCAACGGCATTCCACGCGGCCCGCTGGCGCCACTGCTGATCGGTGTGTTAATCGCCGTCATCGGCGCCGCAATGGGGCCGCTGACCGGCTTCGCGCTGAACCCGGCGCGTGACTTCGGCCCGAAAGCCTTCGCTTGGATGGCGGGCTGGGGGGAGATCGCCTTTACTGGCGGGCGTACCATCCCTTACTTCTTAGTCCCCATCGTTGGCCCGATCATCGGCGCCTGCCTGGGCGCTTTCGGCTACCGTGCCTTGATCGGCCGCCATCTACCATGTGATGTCTGTGCCGCCGGCGACGAGAAAAAGCATTCCGAGCAGTCCAAAGCCTGATAAGGTTTCCGGGGAGGAGACTTCCCGGTCTTTGAGCGCGCACCGGACTTCCCAACACCAATCCAGGATAACGACCATGACAACCCAACAAAAATACATTGTCGCTCTTGACCAGGGCACCACCAGCTCTCGTGCCGTGATCCTCGACCATGACGCTAATATCGTCAGCGTGTCCCAACGCGAGTTTGAGCAGATTTACCCCAAGGCAGGCTGGGTTGAGCACGACCCCATGGAGATTTGGGCGACCCAGAGCTCCACGCTGACCGAAGCGATGGCCAAAGCCGATATCGAGTCCGATCAGATCGCCGCCATCGGCATCACCAACCAGCGTGAGACCACCATCGTCTGGGAGAAAGAGAGCGGTAAACCGATCTACAACGCCATCGTCTGGCAATGCCGACGAACCGCCGATATCTGCGAGCAACTGAAACGTGATGGACTGGAAGAGTACATCCGCCACAATACCGGCCTGGTGGTCGATCCCTACTTCTCCGGCACCAAGGTGAAATGGATCCTGGACCACGTCGAAGGTGCTCGCGAACGTGCTCAGCGTGGTGAGTTGCTGTTCGGCACCGTCGACACCTGGCTGGTTTGGAAGATGACTCAGGGACGGGTACATGTCACCGACTACACCAACGCCTCCCGTACCATGCTCTTCAACATCCATACCCTGGACTGGGATGAACGCATGCTGGAGGTCTTGGATATCCCGCGCGCCATGCTGCCGCAAGTACGCGCTTCCTCCGAGATCTACGGTAAGACCAATATCGGTGGCAAGGGCGGTACTCGCATTCCGATCGCCGGCATCGCCGGTGACCAGCAAGCAGCGCTGTTCGGCCAACTGTGTGTGCAGCCGGGGATGGCGAAAAATACCTACGGTACGGGCTGCTTCCTGCTGATGAATACCGGCAAAGAGGCGGTACCGTCACAGCACGGCCTGTTGACGACCATCGCTTGCGGCCCACGCGGCGAGGTCAACTATGCCTTGGAAGGGGCGGTATTCATCGGCGGTGCTTCTATCCAGTGGCTGCGCGACGAGCTGAAACTGATTAACGATGCGGCCGACTCCGAGTACTTCGCCAGCAAGGTCAAAGACAGCAACGGCGTCTATGTCGTTCCCGCCTTCACCGGCCTGGGCGCACCCTACTGGGATCCCTACGCCCGCGGTGCCATCTTTGGTCTGACACGCGGCGTGAATAATAACCACATCATCCGCGCAACCCTGGAGTCTATCGCTTATCAGACGCGCGATGTCCTGGACGCGATGCAAGCTGACGCCAATACCCGCCTGCAAGCGCTACGCGTCGACGGCGGTGCGGTAGCCAACAACTTCCTGATGCAGTTCCAGTCCGACATCCTCGGTACCCGGGTCGAACGTCCCGCCGTACTGGAAGTCACCGCCCTCGGTGCCGCCTACTTGGCCGGCCTCGCCGTCGGTTACTGGAATGACCTGGATGAGCTAAGCAGCAAGGCCAGCATCGAACGCGAATTCCGTCCTGGCATTGAGACCGTAGAGCGTAATTACCGCTACAGCGGCTGGAAGAAGGCGGTCGCCCGAGCCCAAGCTTGGGAGGATCACGACTGATCTCCCCAATCTGATGCGATCATGGGGCGAGCAATCGCCCCTTTTTTATTTTGGGTCAACGTTAACCTGCGTTTCCGACGCAAACGTTTCACCCGCTCTGTGTTAGAATCGCCCCCCGTCATCTTATTGCTTATTTTATTCTCATCATTGCAGGACCATCATGAAACGTGAATTAGCCATTGAGTTCTCTCGCGTCACCGAAGCGGCCGCACTGGCCGGATATAAGTGGTTGGGGCGCGGCGATAAAAATGCGGCCGACGGTGCCGCCGTCAACGCCATGCGCATCATGCTTAACCAGGTCGACATCGACGGGGAGATCGTCATCGGTGAGGGGGAAATCGATGAGGCACCTATGCTGTATATCGGCGAACGCGTCGGCAGCGGCCAAGGCGATCAGGTCGACATTGCCGTCGATCCCATCGAAGGCACCCGCATGACGGCCATGGGACAGGCTAACGCGCTGGCCGTAATGGCCGTCGGCGATAAGGGTACCTTCCTGCACGCCCCAGATATGTATATGGAGAAATTGGTAGTCGGGCCACAAGCGAAAGGTTGCGTCGATCTCACTTTGCCGCTAGAGGCCAACCTACGCAACATTGCCGAGCGGCTGGGCAAGCCGCTGTCGCAACTGACGGTGATCACCTTGGCCAAACCACGTCACGACGGCAACATTGCCGCGATGCAAGCGTTAGGGGTACGAGTCTTCGCCATTCCCGACGGCGATGTGGCGGCTTCGATTCTGACGTGTATGCCGGAGAGTGAAGTCGATGTGATGTATGGCATTGGTGGCGCCCCGGAGGGAGTGGTTTCCGCCGCGGTGATCCGTGCCCTGGATGGCGATATGCAAGGCCGTTTGCTGGCCCGCCATCAGGTGAAGGGAGATACCCCGGAAAATCGCCGTCTGGGCGAACAGGAGCTGGCGCGCTGTGAGCAAATGGGGATCTGCGCTGGTGAGGTGCTGGCTCTGAGTGACATGGCGCGCAATGATAATGTGATCTTCTCAGCAACTGGCATTACCAAAGGCGATCTGCTGGACGGCATCTACCGCAAAGGTAACGTTGCCACCACCGAGACCCTATTGATTCGTGGCAAGTCGCGCACTATCCGCCGCATCCGCTCCACTCACTATCTGGAGCGTAAAGACGCCCAGATCCGTGACATCATCCTGTAACATCTCCTGTGATGTAAAATGGCGCGCCACCTGGCGCGCCATCTAGTTTGAATAATGCCCCACAGCCATCCCCTCGGCTTACAGGATCTGTCCCTGTTGGCGCACCTTATGGGCGATGGGCAACCAACACAACAGGATCATCACCGCCATGGCACTCATCAGCATCCCTAGGCTGAACTGGCTATTCTGCGGTAATAACGCGGAGAACCAAGCCATCGTCCCCGAACCGACGTTTTGTAATCCGCCGACTAGTGCGCCGGCCGCGCCCGCCAACAGCGGGAAAGGCTCCATCGCCCCCGTGGTAGCCAGCGGAAATAGCATCCCGGCGCCAAAGAAGAACAACGCAGCCGGTACGATCAACGTCCAAATATTAATGATCCCAAACCAACTCGGCATCCACATCAGCAACCCAGCCAACAGGCAGCTAAAGACCGCATGCCACATCAAGGTAGCGAAGGACTTTCCCGGGCGCCCCGCATACCAAGCGCCGAAGAAAGCGGCCGGGATCGGCAAAATAAACAGGATACTGACCACGATGCCGCTAAGGTGCAACACTCCCCCCAACAAGACGCCGGAGCACGCTTCAAACACTGCCACGCCAGCCAATCCGCCGACCAGCATGATCAGGTAGCAGACAAACTGACCGCTCCCCAACAGTTGGCGGTAGCTAACGACCAGATTGCTGCCTCCTGCCGCCGCCGGGCGTGTCTCCGGCAACCAACGAAACATGCTGTAAGCCACGCCTGCACATAATACCAGTAGAAAGGCGAAGCAAGCGCGCCAACTGATAAAGGCATCCAGCAGACCACCGATCACTGGCGCCAGTAAGGGACTGACTAAGATCCCCATATTCAATAAGCTATTCGCGTAACGTAACGCCGTACCGCTATACAGGTCGCGCGGCATGGTACGCGCCATCACCCCGGCCACTCCGGTCCCCAACCCTTGCAGCGCAGCGGCCAGTACCAAGATATGCAGGCTGGGCGCCAGCAGCGCCGCTAACGCGCCCAACATAAAAATCCCCATCCCGGCCAAGATCACCGGACGACGACCGACACGATCGGACAAAGGACCATAGATCAATTGCGAGGCACCATAGGTCAGCAAATACGCCGCCATCACGCTTTGCAACGCGCCGCTCCGCACGCCCAGATCGTGGCCCATGTCGGGGATCGAAGGAACATAGATGGTTTGCGCCATCTGACCAACGGCGACCAGCAGAATCAACATGACCAACAGATGAAAATTTTCTAGCTTTCTCATTATGTTACGCTTACCAACGCATTGTTAACCAGAGTGATAAACCGCAGAAACAATAAATCTGTGGAATCTATGACCATATTCGGGCGCATAATCTAACAGATAAAGCTAAAATTTGTTCTCATACTCGCTCTTTGTCCTGATTTTTGTTGGCAGCGCGGATCGCCGTTAGCGTAAAGTAAATGTGACAACAACGAAGGGATTCTGCGACAAGTTTAAAAATAAAGAATATTTATCATTTAATGGAGTTTTATAAGTTATTAAACTCGGTTGATTATCAATGTCTCGCCTACCACAAGGATCTGTGCCATGAAGACACCCGAACTCATCTTGTTGCAGCTAAAGAGCCTAGGTCCGCAATCGGCCAAAATGCTGGCAGAGCGCATCGCCATCACCACTATGGGGGTGCGTCAACATTTACAGCAGCTCGAACAACGGGAACTAGTCTGTTATGAGGAGTCGCGTACCAAGGTCGGGCGCCCTACTCGCTTCTGGTCACTGACCGGCAAGGGACACGCCCAATTTCCCGACCGCCACCGCGATCTCTCTCGGACCCTACTGGAGGGGACGCAGAAACTGTTTGGTAACCAAGGCGTCGAACAATTACTCGAAATCCGTGAAGATGCCCTCTATACCCGTTACGCTAACGAGTTAGCACAGCATCCCGCCGGCGAAGAGCGCTTCCGGGCATTGGCTCGTCTGCGCCAAAACGATGGCTACATGGCCGAGGTCGAGTTCGAAAATAATGCGGTAGTATTAGTCGAGAACCATTGTCCCATTGGCATCGCCGCCAGGACCTGCGGTAAGCTGTGCCACTCCGAGCTACGCCTGCTTAACCGCCTGCTAGGCTCCGAGTATCACATTGAACGCGTAGAGCACATCATCAGCGACTCTCGTCGCTGTGCTTACCGCATAACCTCCCGGGAGTGATTAACATATGGCCGAATGGGTAACGGGTACCATTACACAGGTTCAGCACTGGACCGATAAACTGTTTAGCATTCAGTTGCAGGCTCCAATCAAGCCGTTTCAGGCAGGGCAATTCGGCAAGCTGGGCATGGATATTGGCGATGAGCGTATCCAACGCGCCTATTCGTTCGTTAACCCCCCCAGCAGTGATGCCTTGGAGTTTTACCTGATCACCGTTCCGGATGGCGTGCTCAGCCCGCGACTCGCAGCGCTGCAACCGGGCGACACACTGCTGATCAGCGATGAGGCTAACGGCTTCTTCGTCTTGGATGAGGTCCCGGACAGTCGTATCCTCTGGATGCTGGCCACCGGCACCGCGCTCGGTCCCTACCTCTCCATGCTGGAAGAGGGACGCGACCTGGATCGCTTTGAGCATCTGGTGCTGGTGCATGCCGTACGCCATGCGGCCGATCTCAGCTATCTGTCGCGCATGCAGCAACTGGTACAGCGCTATAACGGTAAACTACGCATTCAGCCCATTGTTAGTCGTGAAGCCGCCGTCGGAGCATTGCAGGGACGGATCCCGGCATTGATCGCCAATGGCGCGTTAGAGGCTGCCGTCGGTCTACCGATTAACGCCGAAGAAAGCCATGTGATGCTATGCGGTAACCCGCAGATGGTACGTGATACGCAACAGCTACTCAAAGAGAGCCGCGCCATGCGCAAGCATCTACGCCGTAAGCCGGGTCATGTCACCAGCGAGCATTACTGGTAAATCCGCTCCGCGGCGGGCGCCCCCTTCCCCCCGCCGCATGGGTGCCGTTACCCCCCAAAGCGGCGCCAGTTTAGCGCCGCCGCCGGGGGACCGTAGCGGTTGTCTCCGGCCGTACCGGCGAAGACACCGCAGTCTAATAGCAACATAATGTAGATTAGCAACGGCAGGAAACGCCCTAAAGCCCAGACCCACACCGGCCCCAACATCGTCCAGTTACCGGCAGCCAGCATCCAAGCCAATACGGCCAACAAGGCCCACCAGCCGGACTTATTACGATCATGTAGACGTTTCACCCAAACCGCAGCCGTCGGCCACAGCGATAACACCAATAAAAAGGCTGCCGCCTGTAATGGGAGCAGTCCCCCCCCTGCCAGCGAAAACAGCACCAGCAAGAGCAGCAGCCAGATCCCCATCCATGCCCAGAACGCTTGTCTCCCCAAGCGGCCACGGAGCGAAAAGCACCACTGTTGTAAGCCCATGCGCCATCCTTTTATCATTCGGTTCAGCCAACAGAGCGCCGCAGTGTACCCGATCCTCGGGCAATACAGCGGAATTTTTACGCGGCTTTTTGACAAGCACAGCCATAAAACGCTTTAATCATCTCTCGGATCGTCACCTGCTGTTTAGCGGATTATAAGCATGCTGCGAATCGCCTTACTCTCCCTTCTCATGCTGGCCTGCCTCCCGCTGGTCAGTAACGCTGCATCGTCCGCTTTGACCTCCGAGTCACCGACCGCCGCCTATCTCTTGCCCGGTGCACCGACCTTCGATCTCACCCTAGTTAGTTTCCGTACACGCTATAATCAAGACTTTCCTGCTCTCCCCCTGGCGGAGTATCGCGCCATCAGCGTGCAGGATGAGAATCTGCCGCTCACTCGCGCCGCGACTCGCATCAATCAGGCAATTTACTCCTCCGTGGTATTGGAGAAGGGGACGGGGAAGATCAAGAGCCTACAGATCACTTATCTGCCTGAGGCCGACACCGAAATCACTAACGAACGAGAAAAGGGGAAACGAGAGGCTAAAAACGGAACGGAAAGCGCCGCTCGGCAGCTCGCCATCCGTTATATGGCAGCCATTATGCAAAGCTTTTCGCCCACGATATCTGCACAACAAAGCCTTGAAAAGGTTGCTCAGCTACTGAGTCGCGGGAAAAACCATACCTACTACAGTCAGCAGGATGGCTCATTACGTTATGTGGTAGCAGATAGCGGAGAAAAAGGCATTACTTTCGCTGTTGAACCGATTAAGCTAGCGCTATCAGAGGATGCTGATCCGCAAAGTCCATAGGCATTTAATGATGGAAAACAAAGCGTCTGGCGCGCAATTTTTTATACTGTCAGACAGAAGATGCCGATAAGGCAAATTGATTTCGATTATGTGTTTCCCAATTGGAGGAAAGAAAATGCGTCAACCACTAGTTATGGGTAACTGGAAACTGAACGGTAGCCGCCACATGGTTCACGAGCTGGTCGCAGCACTGCGTGCCGAACTGAGCGACGTTGCAGGTTGTGATGTTGCTATCGCGCCGCCGACCGTGTACCTGGATATGGCCGCACATGAGCTGGCTGGCAGCCGGATCGCACTCGGTGCCCAGGACGTCGGCATCAATGCCTCCGGCGCATTCACCGGTGAAACCGCCGCCGCCATGCTGAAAGACGTGGGAGCCAAATACATCATCATCGGCCACTCAGAGCGTCGCACCTATCACAAAGAGAGCGATACCTTCATCGCCGAGAAATTCGCCGCCCTGAAAGAAGCCGGTCTGATCCCGGTTTTGTGCATCGGTGAAACCGAAGCTGAAAACGAAGCAGGCAAGACCGAAGAAGTTTGTGCCCGCCAGTTGGATGCCGTGCTGAAGAGCATGGGGGCTCAGGTCTTCAAAGGCGCTGTCATCGCCTATGAACCAGTATGGGCCATCGGTACTGGCAAATCCGCTACGCCGGAACAAGCTCAGGCCGTGCATAAATTCATCCGCGACCATATCGCTAAACACGATGCGGAAGCTGCTCAGGAAGTCATCATCCAGTACGGCGGCTCTGTTAACGCCGCCAATGCCGCCGATCTGTTCAAACAGCCGGATATCGATGGTGCACTGGTCGGAGGGGCATCCCTGAAAGCCGATGCTTTCGCCACCATCGTGCGTGCCGCCGCCGACGCAGCACAAGCCTAAGCAGTCGGCCAGATAACCTATATGTCATGACGGCTCCCCGATGGGGAGCCGTTTTTGATGGCCAACTTATAGACGGTATCCACAGGTGGCCCGTCATCACTCGAACGCTAGTACCGACATAAAAAACCCCGCCGAAGCAGGGCCGATAATCTCGTAATCGCGTTAGCAGAAATCAGAACAGCATCTTGGCCGTGTCCAGCCAATCACCCTTAAACGGACGCTTCATGTTTTCCACCGCATCGATAATGTCGTGGTGCACCAGCTTTTCGTTTTGGATACCGACGCAACGACCGCCATACCCTTGCAGTAGTAACTCGATGGAATAAGCCCCCATGCGTGAGGCTAAGATGCGATCATAGGCGACCGGCGCACCGCCACGCTGGATATGACCCAAAACAGTAGCCCGGGTCTCCCGGCCCGTCTCCTGCTCGATAAACTTAGCTAATTCATCAACATCGCAGATGTGTTCAGTGATCGCGACGATTGCGTGTTTCTTGCCTTTAGTGATACCAGCCTTGATCTCTTCGACCAAGTCTTCGCGCTTAAACTCCACCTCCGGCAGCACAATGTACTCACATCCCCCGGCGATCGCCGCCGCTAAGGTTAAGTCGCCACAGTAACGACCCATCACTTCCACGATGGAAATGCGCTGATGAGAGGATGAGGTATCACGTAGGCGGTCGATCGCCTCCACGACGGTCTCCAACGCTGTGAAATAACCGATGGTATAATCGGTCCCGGCGACGTCATTATCGATGGTGCCCGGCAAACCGATGCAAGGGAAGCCCATCTCAGTCAGACGCTTGGCTCCCATGTAAGAACCATCACCGCCGATAACCACCAGGGCGTCTAGGCCAAACTTTCGCATATTTTCCACCGCTTGCGCCCGTACTTTCTCGTCACGGAATTCGGGGAAACGCGCGGAGCCAAGGAAAGTACCACCGCGATTGATAACGTCAGAAACACTATAGCGATCCAGTTGCTCAATACGTCCTTCATACAGACCGAGGTAGCCATCATGAATGCCATACACTTCTAACCCTTTGGACAAGGCTGCACGTACGACACCGCGGATGGCCGCGTTCATGCCCGGCGCATCACCGCCACTGGTCAAAACACCGATTTTTTTGATCATGACTACCTCTGAGCTTGTGGATACTATTTCTTAGAAATGGAGTGGCTTGGCGCGTACAACTTTGGCTCGACCACCGCGTACAACGGTAACCAACGCCCCCCACGCTTGCCTGGTACCCGTAACGCTGGCCCAGGCTTCGCCTTCTGGTACAGAAAATGAACACTTTAGTCGATTACTGTGTAATATTATAGCAAAGTAATCAAGCTGAATTGATTCAGGTCAGTCCGCACATGGTAAATATTTTACGGTGTAAAAAAAATAGCCATGCTGTAATCCGGCTCACAAACTGGTATTTTTTAACACTCCCACCGCCCTTTTTGTTCAAGGGGCACTACTGACGTCGGATCCTGATGAATGATCACGTCTGCACCGGGGAAATGTTGCAATAGCTCATGTTCAACCTGATCGGCAATAGCATGAGCTTCTACCAGAGGCAGTGCATCGTCCATCTCAATATGTAACTGAATGAAACGCGTCGGCCCCGACTGACGGGTTCGCAGATCATGCAGCCCCAATACATCGTGGTGATGGCGTACCAATGAAACAATCAACCGCCGCTCCTCTTCACTCAATGCGCGGTCGAGTAGCGATTGCACCGCCTCATAACCCATCCGCAATGCGCTATAGAGAATATAGACCCCGATTGCCAACGCAAACAGCGCATCAGCCCAGGTTACACCATACCAACTCAGACCCAACGAAATCAGAATCGCGCCATTCATCAGTACATCGGACTGGTAATGTAGCATGTCTGCCCGCACCGCCTGGCTCTGAGTCTTACGTACTACCCAACGCTGAAAGGTCACCAACAACATGGTGCTGATCAAAGCGAAAGCCGTTACCCAGATCCCAACGCCAGGATCATGTAACGCGACAGGCTTAATCAGATGCTGGAAGCCGGTCAGAAACAGGAATAACGCGGAGCCACTGATAAACATGCTCTGCGCCAACGCCGCCAGCGACTCCGCCTTGCCGTGACCGAACGTGTGGTCTTCATCCGCCGGTTGTAGGGAGTAACGGATCACCAACAGGTTCGTCAACGAGGCGGCGATATCCACCAAGGAGTCCACCAGCGAAGCCAGCAGGCTGACCGAGCCGGTATACCACCAAGCCAAGATTTTAAAAATCAGCAGGGTTGTGGCTGTTGCCGTGGCGGCTAGCGCCGCCACCTTAACCAGTCGCGCATATTGCTGATGCATAGATTCACCCAAAAATTTGTTTGATTAGCCGACCAGTATAACGAATTACACGACAAAAAAGAGGCCGCGTACTAAACCCATACCGTACACCCCACCAAGCGTTAGACTCACGGCGTTGCGCGAGCGGGGGACACACGCCCATGTGCAATGTGTGTAGAGCGTACGGTATTCTCTCTAAACATGCGGCTAACTCACAGGCAATGTCAGCGAATTATTCAGGTAAGGCAGGGGAGGCTTCGTAGGCAAGAATATACTATCATCAGACTGGCGCAGTTATCCCGGCTAAATGCCGTGTTGCTATTACGCCAGTCATCTCGCATCGCGGTTTTTGTCTTAAAAAATCACCCGCGATAATAATTGGGGGGTACACCAACGTTTCTTATACTCACCTGACATAAAACCATAGGAGTATTTCACTCCGTCACCTAATTCGGCAACTCGCTCAATATTACGCCACATCAACATTGTACCGAGAGGGTAGTCGTTGTCGACATCGTAACCAATATTGATAAAGTCGACAAAGATCCCCCTGACAGACTCGGTCTTAAGCAATAACTGTATGCCAACAATCTCCCCATTTAGCATGGCGACATCGCCATAGAAGCAATGCTGGAAACGTCTAAAAAACTGCCGATTCAGCTCCAGATTGGCAATTCCCTGCCCCCAACGCTTTTTAAGCAGAGCATCATAGCTATCTAATAGGGTATCGGCTGAGAGGGTGGCTATATCGATAAAATCACCGCCAGCCTGCTGAAACTTCTTTATTTCACGGCGTCGTGTCTGCTGTGTCTTCTTAGAGAAATCGGAAATTTTTTTCGCTACCGCCTCAAGGCGCTTAGAAAATTTTTGAGTAATATTTAAGACATGAGGATAATCCCCACTTATACAACGCGACTTAAATGGTACACAGCACAAGGTACCGCGCTTCATCGGTAATACGATTCCCGATACGGGTAACGACAAGCCAACAATCGATTTATTATTATTTTTAAAGTCATTAACTAACCAGCCATTATCGATACAAGCTACTGCAACTATCTCACCGCCATGATAATAGGCAATGAAATTAAACGTAGCCCCACAATCAAGCATAAATTCAATATAATCAGGCGCTGACTCTGCACTATAGCCATAACGTTGTGCAGCCATCTTATAGCTAGCAAAATCACATTGCCGCCAGCCGAGTAATTTTTTAATAAACATTGACCAACCCTAAATACTTTATAAAATAATATTATCGACGCTAAGAGTCGCGATAGGTAATCAACTCATACCTTATGCCTTCTCCTATCTCACTCAAGGTGTCAACATTTCATTACGCTGTTATTTTACCGAAAAACAGTGAGAATTAATCTTTATATAATAATACTGCAATATAACACAAATTGTAAGTTTACATGATAAGTATTGGATATATAACAAGTTACTTCTATTCATAATGGTGTCATGGGAAGATGGCTATACGCCAGCAAACTGTCGCCAAGGCATCCAATTTCAGCATATGACGACAAACGACAGATAAAAAAAACCCCCACATCATGTGGGGGAAGACAGGGATGGTGTCTATGGCAAGGAAAAACAGGGTGCTACTCGGTCGTACACTACTTCTGGGCAGAAGTATTCTGCATGTACGCTATCTGCTGCTGCCATCCGGCGATCTTTTGCTGATAACGTGCATTTAACTGGGCCTTCTGTTCTGGCGTCAGGAGGTTAAACATCAGGTTACGGATACGTGCCATCTCAACCTGGCGATTAACACTCTCTTGCGCCATCTTCTCTGCCAACGCTCTCACCGCGCTGGCGTCAAATTGTTCTGCTGTCATCAGACGATGCATGGCTTCGATATCGTGCAGATTCACGCGAGAAAAACCGTGACGCGCCGTCTGCATCAAATCCCGCATTTGCTGACGTTGATGCTCTGTCAGACTCACACCATCAAACATATGGTTATGGTCCATACTCTGTTGCATCATGTCGCTGCCCTGATGCCAGCGACTAATCTGCTCACCCTCATTGGCGGATACAGCAACGCTGGTCAGCGTAAGCAAAGCGGCCATGGTCAGGGTTGCAGTCTTTTGCATCTCTCACTCCTATGTACCGACTCGCTCGTTGATTCGATGTAGTGCAGTCTACCCGTGCAGCTGAAAACATGCGTCAGGGGATGTAAAACTAAGTAAAGTCATGGATTAGCGGCATTTGATATCGTATTTTGCGTCAGGAGGTAACACCCAATGAATAAGATTTTACTGGTTGATGACGATCGCGAACTGACGTCGCTTCTTCAGGAACTACTTGATCTTGAAGGATTTGAAGTTATCGTCGCTCACGATGGTGAGCAGGCATTAGCCATGCTGGACGCCAGCATCGACCTGCTACTGCTGGATGTCATGATGCCGAAGAAAAATGGTATCGATACCTTAAAAGAGTTGCGCCAACACCATCAGACGCCGGTCATTATGCTCACCGCCCGCGGCAGCGAACTTGACCGTGTACTCGGGCTAGAGCTGGGTGCCGACGATTATCTTCCAAAACCGTTCAACGATCGGGAGTTAGTGGCGCGCATTCGCGCTATCCTGCGCCGCTCCAGCTGGAACGAGCAGCAGCAAAATGGCGATAATGGCGCACCAATTCTCCAAGTCGACCGCTTGCAACTCAATCCTGGACGCCAAGAGGCCAGCTTTGACGGGCAGCCGTTGGAGCTCACCGGCACCGAGTTTACTCTGCTATACCTGCTAGCGCAGCATCTGGGGCAGGTCGTCTCGCGCGAACATCTCAGCCAAGAAGTGTTAGGTAAACGGCTAACTCCCTTTGATCGCGCCATCGACATGCATATCTCTAACCTTCGCCGCAAGCTGCCTGAACGCAAGGATGGTCAGCCGTGGTTTAAAACCCTGCGCGGGCGCGGCTATCTGATGGTATCTGTTTCATGATCAATAGCCTAACGGCGCGTATTTTTGCCATTTTTTGGCTAACGCTGGCCCTGGTGCTGATGGTGGTGCTGATGCTCCCCAAGCTCGACTCGCGCCAGATCACCAGTCTGCTGGACAGTGAACGGCGCCAAGGCATCATGCTAGAGCAGCATGTCGAAGCCGAACTGGCCGTCGACCCGCCCAACGACCTGCTGTGGTGGCGCCGTCTATTCCGCGCTATCGATAAATGGTCACCACCAGGCCAACGCCTACTGTTGGTAACCAGCGAAGGGCGCGTGATCGGCGCCCAGCGCAACGAAATGCAGATCGTGCGTAACTTTATCGGCCAGTCCGATAACGCCGATCATCCGAAGAAGAAAAAATATGGCCGTGTCGAGATCCTCGGCCCCTTTCCCATCCGCGATGGCGAAGATAACTACCAACTGTATCTGCTACGTCCGGCTAACAGCCCACAATCCGACTTCGTCAACTTGCTGTTTGACCGCCCGTTACTGCTGCTATTGGTCACCATGCTGATCAGCTCACCGTTATTGCTGTGGTTAGCCTGGAGCCTAGCGAGTCCGGCTCGCAAGCTGAAGATGGCGGCGGACGAGGTCGCCAGCGGTAACCTACGCCAGCATCCTGAACTGGAGTCGGGACCTCAGGAGTTCTTAGCAACCGGCGTCAGCTTCAACCAGATGGTGAGTGCGCTTGAGGGAATGGTGAAGGCGCAACAACGGCTAATCTCCGATATCTCGCACGAGTTACGTACTCCACTAACCCGTCTACAGCTGGCCACGGCCCTGATGCGGCGACGTCACGGTGAATACAGCGAGCTGGCGCGCATCGAGACTGAGGCGCAACGCCTAGATAGTATGATCAATGATCTGCTAGCGCTATCGCGCAACCAACACAAGACCGAGCTAGATCGCGAACCGTTGCGTGCGGATGAGTTATGGTGCGACGTACTGGACAACGCCCGCTTCGAAGCAGAGCAACGTGGTAAAAAGCTGGAGATACCGACACCGCCAGGCCCGTGGCCATTGTTTGGTAGCCATGCCGCGCTGGACAGCGCATTCGAGAATATCGTACGCAACGCTCTGCGCTACTCCAATAGCCATATCGTGATCCATTTCAGTTGTGGCAGGCAGGGGATCACTATCCATGTGGATGATGATGGCCCTGGTGTCGCCCCACAGGATCGCGAACAAATCTTCCGTCCCTTCTACCGCACCGATGAGGCCCGCGATCGTGAATCCGGCGGCACCGGGTTGGGACTGGCGATTGTCTCTACCGTAGTCGAACAGCATCATGGCTGGGTACGCGCCGAGGATAGTCCATTGGGAGGACTGCGTCTGACACTCTGGCTACCGCTATCCAACCGTAGCGGCGTGAGCAAAGCCTAATATTCTGCGTTATACTGCGCCCCCTGAACTCTGGGGGCGCCAATGCTAAACATCGTACTCTTCGAACCTGAAATTCCACCCAATACCGGTAATATCATCCGTCTGTGTGCCAATACAGGCTTCCATCTACACGTGATCGAGCCGCTGGGCTTCACCTGGGACGACAAACGCCTGCGCCGTGCCGGCCTGGATTACCATGAGTTCGCCGATATCCGCCGACACCACGACTATGCGGCCTTCCTCGCCAGTGAACGCCCACAACGCTTGTTTGCCCTGACCACCAAGGGCACCCCCGCTCACAGCGCGGTCAGCTACCAGGCTGGCGATTATCTCCTGTTCGGCCCGGAGACCCGTGGTCTGCCGGCCACGATCCTGGATGCGCTACCTGCGGCCCAAAAGATCCGTATTCCCATGCTGGCCAGCAGCCGCAGTATGAACCTGTCTAACGCCGTTTCGGTGGTCGTCTACGAGGCTTGGCGCCAACTGGACTATGCCGGTGCCCTGCTGCGACAATAATACCGAGGGCGGTCAATGACCGCCCGCCCATACCACGCAGGCCCAAATGCACCCCGCTTAAATACCACTGCCATCGGCGAAACCGTGGCTATTGCCATTGAAACGCTGATCCATGTCCATCGCGGGCTTGTCGCTCTCTGGGCGGCCGACGATGCGCGCCGGTACCCCTGCTACCGTCGTGTGCTCTGGTACTGCATGTAGCACGACTGAGCCTGCCCCGATCTTGGCACCTCGCCCAACCTCAATATTACCTAAAATCTTGGCACCGGCCCCGATCATCACTCCTTCGCGGATTTTGGGATGGCGATCACCACACTCCTTCCCCGTCCCCCCTAAAGTAACCGACTGCAAGATCGATACATCGTTCTCTACCACCGCCGTCTCACCGATCACGATCCCGGTTGCATGATCCAGCATAATGCCACAGCCGATACGCGCTGCCGGGTGGATATCCACGCCGAATGCCACGGAAATCTGATTCTGTAGATAGATAGCCAAGGCACGCCGCTCCTGGCGCCACAGCCAATGACCTATACGATACGCCTGTAGCGCATGGAACCCTTTTAGATACAGCAGCGGAGTCGAGTATTTATCGACGGCCGGATCGCGTTGCCGTACCGCGAGGATATCGCGCGCGGCATAGTCCACCATGCAGGGATCGGCGCGATACGCCTCCTCTGCGATTTCACGAATGGCGATCGCCGGCATGATCGGATCAGCCAGCTTATTCGCTAGGATGTAGCTCAACGCGCCAGACAGATTCTCATGCTTCAGTAGGGTGGCATGGAAAAAGCTGGCCAACATCGGCTCACACTCCGCCAGCCCGCGCGCCTCCATCTTGATGTTATGCCAGATGAGCGCTAATTCTTCTGTCGACATGTTGATGCTCCCCTCCTAGTCACCGGCGATACCCCGGCCTTGCCAAACAATCCTCACGCACGCTACCCCATCCTCAGCGTAATGATGCGCGCGGCAACATGACAGCTACCGCCGACACCAGACACTCACAGGAGAGGGAAAGGAAGAGGATCGGATAATGAATTACGTTATTAATTAATCAGACTGGTGCCTGTGGTCAAGGAGAGGATAACGATAATCCCGACCTGATTCACACCACGAGAATGAAAAAGACGTGGTATCCGCCGCTACGACGGATACCTAAAACGCCACTCACCGCGCGTTTTCGTCCTTACTGGCCCGCCCTAACAGCGAGAGCGCCGCCTCACGAACATTCTTATGGCAATACAAGACTTGGTAGATCTGCTCAGTGATCGGCATCTCGACGCCGTGGCGTTGCGCCAGCGACATCACCTCTTTGGTATTGCGGTAACCCTCGACCACCTGGCCGATCTGCGTTTGAGCCTCTTCGACGCCCATGCCTTGCCCCAACATGATGCCGAATCGACGGTTACGTGACTGGTTATCGGTACAGGTCAACACCAGATCACCCAATCCCGCCATTCCCATGAAGGTGGCCGGATCGGCACCAAGCGCGACACCCAGCCGGCTCATCTCCACCAGACCGCGGGTAATCAACGCGGTACGCGCATTGGCACCAAAACCGATACCATCTGACATCCCCGCGCCAATGGCGATGACATTCTTCACCGCCCCCCCCAATTGCACCCCGATGAAATCGGGATTCAGGTAGACGCGGAAGCTCTTACCGCAGTGCAATAGATGCTGCAAATCCTCGGCGAAGGCCATATCTTGCGAGGCGACGGCGATTGCCGTCGGCATCCCCGCGGCCAACTCCTTGGCGAAGGTCGGCCCGGAGATCACCGCTAACGGGATATCCGGCCCTAACGCCTCACGCGCCACGTCTTGCAACAAACGCCCGGTCTCCGCCTCAAGTCCCTTAGTCGCCCAAACCAGACGAGCATCTGGACGCAGATGAGGACGCAGCTGGCGCAACACATCGCCAAAGACATGGCTTGGCACCACCACCAATACGTCACGACTCGCGGCCAAGGCTTGCGCCAGGTCAGTCTCTAACGCCAGACTGTCAGGGAAACGCACATCCGGCAAGAAAGCTTGGTTACAGCGTGCCGCCTCCAGCGCCGCGATATGCGCCGGGTCGTGCCCCCACAATACCACCGGATGCCCGTTACGGGCCAAGGTAATGGCTAATGCGGTGCCGTAGGAGCCAGCACCGATAACCACCATAGAAGCGGCGGGCGTCGTCATTACGCTTCCTGAGTCGGCTCTTCACCGGCCTGCTGTTGCAGATAATTCATGAACAGCGCGTCGAAGTTCACCGGTGCCAAGTTCAGCTGCGGGAAAGTGCCGCGGGCAACCAGATTGGTGATGCACTCACGCGCATACGGGAACAGGATGTTCGGGCAGTAAGCGCCCAAGCAGTGCGCCATTTGCGTGCCTTCGATGCCGGCGATGGTAAAGATACCCGCCTGCTGTACTTCACACAGGAACGCCGTCTCTTCGCCCATGGAGGCCGTTACGGTGACGCGCAGAACCACTTCGAAAACCCCGTCGGCCAGTTGGCTGGAGGCTGTATCCAGATCCAGTTTCACCTCCGGCTGCCACTCTTTCTGAAAGATTGCCGGCGCATTCGGTGCTTCAAAGGAGATGTCTTTGGTGTAGATACGCTGGATCTGGAAAGACATTTCGGTGTTGTTTTGTTCTGACATGGTTGCTTCCTAATCTTTAGCTAATGGGTTAATCCCGATTAAACGTCGACGCCGATTACAGTAGCGGGTCAAGCTCACCCCGGGCATCTAATGCGTGCAGGTCATCACAGCCGCCGATGTGGCGGCCATCGATAAAGATCTGCGGCACAGTGGTGCGACCACTACGCGCAATCATCTCGTCACGCTTCTCGGGATGCGCGTCGATGGCGATTTCGTCAAACCCAGCCCCTTTAGCCGTCAACAGCGCCTTGGCGCGCAAGCAAAACGGACAGGTCGCTTTGGTATAAATCTCAATCTTGGCCATGATGACTCCTCAGTCAATATCAGCTTATTTTCCGCGGGCTAACGGCAGATTATCGCCCTGCCAGCCGGCAATACCATCTTTCAGAGAAAATACCTGGGCGAAACCCGCGTTGACCAGATGCTCCCCAGACTGACGGGAGGTCATGCCATTAGCGCACACCACGATCACCGGCCGCGCCTTATGCTTCTCCAACTCACCAAGACTGCCACTCTTCAGCTCGCTCGGTGTCAGGTTTACGGAGTTGGCGATGTGCCCCTTGCGATACTCTTCGCGTGTCCGGGTATCGACGACGATGGCGTCCTCTTTGTTGATCAGTTGGGTAGCCTGGCCACGACTGATATCTTTCACTTTAGAGAAACGGCTTTTGATCGTCATCACGACAACCGCCACAAACAGCACAATCCACGCCACGCTCAGCACAGGGTGGGCCGTGACGAATTGCATAATCTCTTGCATTTGCATGGGGGGTTACTACTCCCGAATCGGTTAAAGGGCTAAATCAAGGGAACAGAGTATACCTTCGCCTCGCTCCAAATACAGCCGATTAGCACGCGCCGGGCGCTGAAACTGCGGCCTGGCGCGAAAAATTCCCCCCACCTCGCGCCGCGCTTGCGGCGTGATTAGGGTACAAAAGGGTTTCTCTTGATTTTTCTACAGCCAAGCTGCAACGGATTGTAGTAAAATTACGCTAATTCACGACGGAATAGCCGTGTATATTGGGGCGAGTCCCACCATCGCCTGCCGCGCCTCACATCGTCGTCGGCACCTCAGGGGCAGTTGCATCGCGTGTGCACGGCTATTCATTCTTGAACTTATCAATATATGAGGTTGTTGTAATGTCGAACGCCAAAAAACCGATGGTTCTGGTGATCCTTGACGGCTACGGTTACCGTGAAGATCAACAGGATAACGCGATTCTTAACGCCAAGCGTCCGGTGATGAACCGTCTGTGGGCCGAATATCCGCATACGCTGATCTCAGCCTCCGGCCTCGATGTCGGTCTGCCGGATGGCCAGATGGGTAACTCCGAGGTCGGCCATGTCAATCTGGGAGCCGGCCGCATCGTGTACCAGGATCTGACGCGTCTGGACAAAGAGATTAAAGAGGGTGATTTCTTCAATAATGCGGTGCTGACGCGCGCCGTCGATAATGCCGTTGCTGCCGGTAAAGCAGTCCATATCATGGGGTTGATGTCGCCGGGCGGCGTGCATAGCCACGAAGATCACATCATGGCGATGGTCGACCTGGCCGCACAGCGTGGTGCCGAGGCGATCTATCTGCATGCCTTCCTCGATGGTCGCGATACCCCGCCGCGTAGTGCGGAGTCAACACTGAAACGATTCAACGATCGCTTCGCCGCACTGGGTAAAGGTCGCATCGCCTCGCTGGTCGGTCGCTACTACGCTATGGATCGCGACAATCGTTGGGATCGCGTCGAACTGGCCTATAACCTGCTGAGCGAAGCCAAGGGGGAGTTCCAAGCCGATAACGCCATTGATGGCTTGCAGGCCGCCTATGCACGCGGTGAAAACGACGAGTTCGTCAAACCGACCGTGATCCGTGCCGCTGGCCAAGCCGATGCCGCGATGCAAGACGGCGATGCACTGATATTCATGAACTTCCGTGCCGACCGAGCGCGCGAAATCACCCGGGCCTTCGTCAATACCGATTTCGATGGTTTTACCCGTCATAAAGTCGTACAGCTGAGCAGCTTCGTCATGCTGACCGAGTATGCCGCTGACATTCATACCGAGTGCGCCTATCCGCCAGCTTCACTGACCAACACCCTGGGCGAGTGGCTGATGAAGCACAATAAGACCCAGTTGCGTATCTCCGAGACCGAGAAGTACGCCCATGTCACCTTCTTCTATAACGGTGGTGTCGAAACGCCGTTCGAAGGTGAAGCGCGTATCCTGATCAACTCTCCGAAGGTGGCAACCTACGATCTACAACCAGAGATGAGCTCTGCCGAACTGACTGAGAAACTGATCGCCGCCATCGGCAGCGGTCAATATGACACCATCATCTGTAACTACCCGAACGGCGACATGGTCGGTCACACCGGCGTCTATGATGCCGCAGTGAAAGCCGTAGAAGCGCTGGATGCCTGCATTGGTCAGGTTGTCGAAGCGGTGCAGAAAGCCGAAGGGCAGCTGTTGATCACCGCCGATCACGGCAACGCCGAACTGATGCGTGACCAGGAGAGCGGCCAGCCATATACCGCCCACACCAACCTGCCGGTGCCGTTGATCTATATCGGTAAACCCGCTGAGGCGGTTGAAGGTGGCAAACTGTCTGATATCGCGCCGACCATGCTGACCCTGATGGGCATGGACGTACCGGCAGAGATGACTGGCAAGCCGCTGTTCATCGTGAAATAATCGATCCCCATGAGGGGAAACGATCTGTTTTGCATAACTCGCATGGGTACCACGCTGCCTGTCGAGAATGACACCTGTGCCACCGCACTGGCGGCGCAGGTGCGTTGTCGTCTATCACGTCTGTCCATGCTCTGCGTCGGCGTGCTCTTCGCCGGCTGCACCCTTTTCCCCAGCGTCGTCTCGGCGGCGGACAGCAATAAGCAACAGCTACAGTCCATCCGGCAAGATATCGCGGCCAAAGAGAAGAGCGTCAAGCAACAGCAGCAGCAACGCGCCGCCCTACAAGATCAACTCAAAGCCCAAGAAAAGCAGATTGCCCAGGCAGGTCGCGCATTGCACGACACCCAAGCCGAGCTCCGTAAGCTGGATCAGCGCATCACCTCACTCAATACTTCCATTCGTAAGCTACAAAGCAAAGAGAACGGTCAGAACGCACTCTTGGCGCGGCAGCTAGACATGGCGTTCCGCCTTGGCAAACACACCGGCATGCAAGTGTTGCTCAATGGGGAAGAAAGCCAGCGCAGCGAACGCCTACTCGCCTACTTTGGCTACCTCAACGCTGCCCGTCAGCAGAATATCGCCGCCCTACAAGAGACACGCACCGATCTCGGGCAACAGAAACGGGAGCTGGAGAGCGCCAAGAGCGAGCAGAAGGCCGTATTGGCTACCCAGCAGGAGGCGCAACAACTGCTGCAACAAGCCCGCGCCAGCCGCCAGAAGACGCTGACGGCATTAGAGAGTGCGCTGGCCAAGGATCAGCAACAGCTAGACGAACTACGCCAGAACGAGACGCGCCTACGCGACAAGATTGCCCGCGCCGAGCGCGAGGCGCGTGCCCGAGCTGAACGCGAGGCACGTGAGGCCGCACGTGTACGAGCCGAGATGAAAGCCAAAGAGGCCCAGGCTCAGAAGAAGGGCACCACCTATAAACCCAGCGAACGCGAGCGCGCCCTGTTGGCACGCACCGGCGGCCTAGGACGTCCCGCAGGACAGGCTATTTGGCCGGTACGCGGCCGCGTCATCCATGGCTTCGGCGAACCGTTACAGGGTGAGCTACGCTGGAAGGGTATGGTCATCGCCGCACCAGAAGGCAGTGAAGTCCATGCGATTGCTGATGGCCGTGTACTATTAGCTGACTGGTTACAAGGTTATGGTCTGGTCGTGGTGATCGAGCACGGTAAAGGCGACATGAGCCTGTATGGCTACAATCAGAGTGCGCTGGTTAACGTCGGCGCGCAAGTCAAGGCCGGGCAGCCCATCGCGCTGGTCGGCGATAGCGGCGGACAGGGACAATCGGCGCTCTACTTTGAGATCCGCCGCCAGGGGCAGGCGGTTAACCCGCGGCCATGGCTGGGGCGCTAGCGCCCACCAATACGCCTATAGTAAAGAAGGAATAGGCCTTGCGTTCACTGATCCGACTGGCTTTACTCGCGCTACTGGGTAGCGTATTGGCCGCACCGGCGCTGGCCGGCAAACTTGCCATCGTCATTGATGATTTCGGTTACCGTCCGCACGAAGAAAAACAGGTATTGGCGCTGCCGTTACCCATCACCATCGCCGTGCTACCCAATGCGCCCCATGCCCGCGAGATGGCGCTACGCGCTCATGCCCAAGGGCGCGAGATCCTGATCCACCTGCCCATGGCACCGCTCAGCAAACAACCCTTGGAACGAAATACTCTGCAACCCTCTATGAGTGAAGCGGAGATCCAGCGCATCATCCGCCAAGCGGTGGATAACGTCCCCTATGCCGTTGGCATGAATAACCATATGGGGAGCGCTATGACCTCTAATCTGGCCGGAATGCAGAAAGTAATGCGGGCATTGGAACAATATCACTTTCTTTATTTCCTCGACAGCATGACCATCGCCCACAGCCAGGTGAGCAACGCCGCCCAAGGCACGGGAGTGAAGGTCATCAAGCGTAAGGTCTTCCTCGACGACGCGCAGAGTGAGGGCGCCATCCGAGCACAACTCAACCGCGCGATACAACTGGCGCGGCGCAACGGCTCGGCCATCGCGATAGGCCACCCACATCCCGCGACGGTACGCGTCCTACAACAAATGCTGCCCAGTCTGCCGGCCGACATCGTGCTGGTCAAACCCAGCGCGCTGCTCAACGCGGTGGCCGATAGTACCGATGCTGGCACGCCGCGAGCGACACAATCTGCCCCACAGCATGCTCCGCGTTTCAGCGGGATCCGCCAGTGTCGACTGACATCAACGGTCACGCCGATCTACGCCGATCGCGCCTGGCAGGTGATCTTGCAAAGCGTCAATAATGCGCCAGCGATGAAGTGGCTCCAGACTCGATGGACCTTTTGGTTCGCGTGATAGGCGCAACTCGCAACTCGCCTACCGACACCTAGCCATCAACACTAGGCCACCGACAGTCCCGCCATCCGCTAGGGGCCAGGCTGGTTTCAGCCTATCCCCCAAGCACGGCGTCCGTCGCGCGTTTACGCCACAAATATCCGCACAGACGATCGGCCGCCGCTACCTGCCCCATGCTTGCCATTACGCGAACCGTCCCCACAGCAAAGCGGCACAATCAGCGAGTGGCCGGACCCGCCTCCTGCAAACGCTAAGCACACAAGCGCTAGCGCCATTAGCCATTAATCGTTTGCTGGTCGCTGCGTCACTGAATGAGAGCCTCTGTATCTCGTTCCACCTCATCGCACCGCAGGGGTTCCACCACCGGCTTCAGGTGCAAGGCATGGGAGATAGGGTGTATCAAAAAAAACATAAAAACTAATCCGTAAAGAGGACAAAAACGACTGAAAACACCAGCAATCAAGATATTTAACATTAGTAAAAGTAATTAAACTTTAAACTCCTTAGAAAAACTCAGTCGTACGGAACCGCACTGCTGACTATCCTGCCCACTTTCTCCTGTTTACCTGGCTATACGGACGAGCAGAGTCATTATGTTACTGAGCATTCTTTATATTGTCGGCATAACCGCAGAGGCGATGACCGGCGCATTAGCGGCGGGACGCCGTCAGATGGATACCTTTGGTGTAATCATCATCGCTTCGGCGACCGCAATCGGCGGCGGCTCGGTGCGCGATATGCTATTGGGACACTACCCACTGAGCTGGGTCAAACATCCGGAAAACATCGTCATCGTCGCCTGTGCCGCCGTACTGACTACCTGGGTGGCGCCCCTGATGTCACACCTACGCCGCCTGTTTTTATTGCTGGATGCTGTCGGCTTGATGGTATTCTCTATCATCGGTGCCCAGGTGGCCTTAGAAATGGGGCATGGCCCAATCATCGCGGTGATCGCAGCCGTTATCACCGGAGTATTCGGCGGTGTCTTGCGCGACCTGTTCTGCAACCAGATCCCACTGGTGTTCCAAAAGGAGCTGTACGCCGGCATCTCTTTCGCCGCCGCCTGGCTCTACTTGGGGCTGCTCTATCTCCAAGTCCCGCAGGATCTCACGGTGATCATCACCCTGGTGGTCGGTTTTACCGCGCGTCTGCTGGCACTGCGCTTCCACCTGAGCCTGCCGGTATTCGACTACAAGCAACCTGAGCGTGAATAGTCCGTGCGGCGAAATCGCCGCAGCAAGGCAACGAGAGCGCTGCAACCGCCACCATAGCCGTGTATAATGAGCGGATATCTTGCTATATTTCGCTCTTTTACACGCTGACAAGACACACACATGGTACAAGGTACGCTCTATATCGTTTCCGCGCCGAGCGGCGCTGGCAAATCCAGCCTGATCCAGGCCTTGCTGAAGACGCAGCCGGCCTACGACTCCCGGGTTTCCATTTCGCACACCACGCGCGCCAGCCGTCCGGGCGAACAGCATGGCGAGCATTACTACTTTGTCTCTGTGGACGAGTTCAAGGCAATGATCGCGCGTGATGATTTCCTGGAGCACGCCGAAGTTTTTGGCAACTACTATGGTACCTCGCGTCAGGCGATCGAAAAGGTGCTAGCGCAAGGCATTGATGTCTTCCTCGATATCGATTGGCAGGGTGCCCGCCAAGTGCGCGATAAGATGCCGCAGGCCCGCAGTATCTTCATCTTGCCCCCATCGCGCGAGGAGCTGGTTCGTCGCCTGCATGGCCGCGGCCAGGATAGCGATGAAGTCATCGCAGGGCGTATGGACAAGGCGGTCAGCGAAATGTCGCACTATAGCGAGTACGACTATCTCATCATCAACGACGACTTCGACGTCGCGCTCCAGGATCTGCGCACCATCATCCGCGCCGAACGCCTGCGTCGCGAGCGTCAGCAGTTGCGTCATGATGCTTTAATCAGCAAATTATTGGCAGACTGAGCTTAGTTTCAGTATCATGCCCAGTCATTTCTTCACCTGTGGAGTAGCACTTTTATGGCACGCGTAACTGTTCAAGACGCTGTAGAGAAAATTGGTAACCGTTTTGACCTGGTGTTGGTCGCTGCTCGTCGCGCGCGCCAGATGCAGACGGGCGGCAAAGAGCCGCTGGTTCCGGAAGAGAACGATAAGACCACCGTTATCGCCCTGCGCGAGATCGAGGAAGGTCTGATTAACAACCAGATCCTCGACGTACGCGAACGTCAAGAGCAGCAAGAGCAGGAAGCCGCTGAGCTGCAAGCCGTCACCGCCATTGCGGAAGGTCGTCGTTAATTAACCTCAAGGGCAGCCTTTGTATCTGTTTGAAAGCCTGAATCTTCTGATTCAAAAATACCTGCCGGAAGAGCAGATCAAACGTCTGAAGCAGGCCTATCTGGTCGCGCGCGATGCGCACGAGGGGCAAACGCGCTCCAGTGGTGAGCCCTACATTACCCACCCCGTCGCGGTGGCCTGCATCCTGGCTGAGATGCGTCTCGACTACGAGACGCTGATGGCCGCCCTGTTACACGACGTCATCGAAGATACCCCCGCCACCTACCAAGACATGGAGCAGTTGTTCGGCAAGAGCGTCGCCGAACTGGTGGAAGGGGTGTCGAAGCTCGACAAACTGAAGTTCCGCGATAAGAAAGAGGCCCAAGCGGAGAACTTCCGCAAGATGATCATGGCGATGGTGCAAGACATCCGCGTCATTCTGATCAAATTGGCCGACCGAACCCACAACATGCGTACCCTGGGTTCGCTGCGTCCGGATAAACGGCGCCGCATCGCGCGCGAAACCCTGGAAATCTATAGCCCGCTGGCTCACCGCCTGGGTATCCATCATCTCAAAACCGAGCTGGAGGAGTTGGGCTTCGAAGCTCTCTACCCCAATCGTTACCGAGTAATCAAAGAGGTGGTCAAGGCGGCGCGTGGCAATCGCAAGGAGATGATCCAGAAAATCCTGGCGGAGATCGACGGACGCCTGAGCGAAGCGGGAATCGTCTGCCAGGTCAATGGGCGAGAGAAGCACCTCTACTCCATCTATCGTAAGATGCATCTCAAAGAGCAGCGCTTCCACTCCATCATGGATATCTACGCCTTCCGCGTGATCGTTAAGGATGTGGATACCTGCTATCGGGTGCTCGGCCAGGTACATAGCCTGTACAAGCCGCGTCCCGGTCGGGTGAAAGACTACATCGCTATTCCCAAGGCCAACGGCTATCAGTCGCTGCATACCTCGCTGATCGGGCCACACGGTGTCCCGGTCGAGGTGCAGATCCGTACCGAAGACATGGATCAAATGGCCGAGATGGGGGTCGCCGCACACTGGGCCTACAAAGAGGGTGAGTCGAGTACTACCGCCCAGATCCGTGCCCAACGTTGGATGCAGAGTCTACTGGAGCTGCAACAGAGCGCCGGTAGTTCCTTCGAATTTATCGAGAGCGTGAAATCGGATCTGTTCCCCGACGAAATCTATGTCTTTACTCCCGAAGGGCGTATCGTCGAACTGCCCGCCGGTGCCACGCCAGTTGACTTCGCCTATGCGGTGCATACCGATATCGGCCACGCCTGTGTCGGTGCGCGCGTCGATCGCCAACCCTACCCGCTCTCTCAAGCCCTGAATAGCGGCCAGACCATTGAGATCATCACCGCCCCCGGCGCGCGTCCCAATGCCGCTTGGCTGAACTTCGTGGTCAGCTCCAAAGCGCGCGCCAAAATCCGCCAGATGCTGAAAAACCTCAAGCGCGACGACTCCGTCAGTCTGGGACGTCGCCTGTTGACCCACGCGCTGGGTAACGGTCGCAAGCTGGCAACTATTCCGCCGCAGAATATCCAGCGTGAGCTGGATCGAATGAAGCTCCAATCGTTGGATGATCTGCTGGCAGAGATCGGCCTAGGCAACGCGATGAGTGTGGTGGTGGCGCGCAATCTGCTCGGCGAGCAAGATACCCCGCCCGGTGGGCGCAACCTGCCGATCAAAGGTGCCGACGGGGTGTTACTCACCTTCGCTAAGTGCTGCCGTCCGATCCCCGGCGATCCGATCGTCGCCCACGTTAGTCCCGGCAAAGGGTTAGTGATCCACCACGAGTCCTGCCGTAACATCCGCGGCTACCAGAAAGAGCCAGAGAAGTTTATGCCGGTAGAGTGGGACAAGGCGATCGATCAGGAGTTTATCGCCGAAATAAAGGTCGACATGTTCAACCATCAGGGGGCGCTGGCCAACCTAACAGCGGCGATCAACGCTACCGCCTCCAATATCCAGAGCATGAACACCGAAGAGAAAGACGGGCGCGTTTACTCGGTATATATTCGCCTGACAACGCGCGATCGCGTACATCTGGCTAACATCATGCGCAAAATCCGCATCATGCCGGATGTCATTAAAGTCACCCGAAACAGAAACTAATCGCCATGACGCCACAACGCTATGCCCGCATCTGTCAGATGATGGCGGCCCGCCAGCCCGATCTGACCGTCTGCATGGAGCAGGTTCACAAACCGCATAACGTCTCCGCCGTGATCCGCACCGCTGACGCGGTCGGCGTTCATCAGGTACATGCCGTGTGGCCAGGTAAGAGTATGCGTACCCTGGTCTCCACCGCTGCCGGCAGCAACAGTTGGGTCAGCGTCAAAACTCATCGCGACATCGCCTCTGCCGTCAGCGAACTCAAAGGCCAAGGAATGCAGATCCTGGCGACCAACCTGTCGGCAACGGCGGTCGACTTCCGCGAAATCGACTATACCCGCCCTACCTGTATCTTGATGGGACAAGAGAAGCGTGGCATCAGCGCCGAAGCGCTACAATTGGCCGATCGCGACATTATCATTCCAATGGTCGGTATGGTGCAGTCGCTCAACGTCTCCGTCGCCAGCGCCTTGATCCTGTACGAGGCGCAACGTCAACGTCAACAGGCCGGTATGTATCAACACCGCCAACCACGCCTGAGCGACGAGGAGCAGCAGCGCCTGTTATGGGAAGGAGGCTACCCAGTCCTGGCTAGCGTCGCACGCCGTAAAGGGCTAGCGCGTCCCCACATCGGCGACGACGGGCAAATCGAAGCGCCACAGGCCTGGTGGGACGCTATGCAGGCGGCGAGGAGCTGACATGCAGGGCCGCCTGCTCGACGCCGTCCCGCTGACCTCGCTCTCCGGCGTAGGCGCCAGTCAGGCGGGAAAGCTGGCCAAGCTCGGACTGATCACCATACAGGATCTGTTGCTCCACCTACCGCTGCGCTACGAAGATCGTACTCGCTTATACCGCATCGATGAACTCCAGCCGGGCCAGGTGGTCACGGTTGAAGGGGAGGTGCTACGTACCGATGTCGCCTTTGGTCGCCGCCGCATGCTGACCAGCCAGATCAGCGATGGCAGCGGCCTGCTAACGCTACGCTTCTTCAATTTCACTGCCGCGATGAAGAATAGCTTATCACCCGGCAAACGCGTGCTCGCCTATGGTGAGATCAAACGCGGCCATCACGGTGGCGAGATCATCCACCCCGAATACCGTATCCACGGCGACGAGACTCCCATTGCGCTGCAAGCCGCTCTGACGCCAGTCTATCCAACGACCGACGGTGTACGCCAGGCGACGCTGCGCAAGCTGAGCGACCAAGCATTGGCGCTACTCGATATTACCCCGATCCCCGAGCTACTGCCAGAATCTCTTGTCCAGGGACTGATCAGCCTGCCCGACGCCTTACACACCCTACACCGCCCGCCGCCCGACATCCGTCTGGCGGATCTGGCCCAAGGCCGCCATCCGGCGCAACGCCGTCTGATCCTGGAAGAGTTGCTGGCGCACCACCTCAGCATGCTGGCGGTGCGTGCCGGTAATCAACGCCAGCACGCCCTCGCACTCGGCGCCGACGATAACCTCAAGCAACGCCTACTGGCGGCGCTGCCGTTCACCCCGACGGCCGCGCAATGGCGCGTATTGGCAGATATCGAGAGCGATATGGCCAAGAGCGTACCGATGATGCGTCTGGTGCAGGGCGACGTCGGTTGCGGTAAGACACTGGTCGCCGCCTTGGCGGCGCTACGCGCCATCGCCAATGGCTATCAGGTGGCGCTAATGGCCCCCACCGAGCTGCTAGCCGAGCAACACGCCGCTAACTTTCGTCACTGGTTCGAGCCGCTGGGGCTACGCGTGGGTTGGCTGGCTGGCAAGCAGAAAGGTAAAGCACGCCAGACGCAAATGGCCGCCATCGCCGCCGGCGAGGTAGACATGGTCGTCGGTACCCATGCTCTGTTTCAAGAGCAGGTGCAATTCGCTGGTCTAGCGCTGGTGATCATCGACGAACAGCACCGCTTCGGTGTGCATCAACGCCTCGCGTTATGGGAGAAGGGCCAGGCGCAGGGCTTTCACCCCCATCAATTGATCATGACCGCCACCCCGATCCCACGCACACTGGCGATGACCGCCTACGCCGATTTGGATACTTCGGTGATAGATGAGCTACCACCGGGACGAACCCCGATCACCACCGTCGCCATCGCCGATACTCGGCGCGAACAGATCCTGGAACGCGTACGTCACGCCTGCCTCACGGAAAAACGTCAAGCTTATTGGGTATGTACCCTGATCGAAGAGTCGGAACTGCTGGAGGCGCAGGCCGCAGAGGCAACCGCTGAGGCCCTAAGCCAACAGTTGCCTGAGCTGCGCATCGCTCTAGTGCATGGGCGGATGAAAGCGGCAGATAAACAACAGGTGATGGCTCGCTTCAAAGCGGGAGAGATCGACCTGCTGGTCGCCACCACCGTAATCGAAGTCGGCGTCGATGTTCCTAACGCCAGTCTGATGATCATCGAAAACCCGGAGCGCTTAGGGCTAGCCCAACTCCACCAGCTACGCGGACGCGTCGGACGCGGAGCGGTGGCTTCTCACTGCGTTCTGCTGTACAAGGCGCCGCTGAGCCAAACGGCACAACAACGCCTACAGGTTCTACGCGACAGCAACGATGGCTTCGTGATCGCCCAGCGCGATCTGGAGATCCGCGGCCCGGGCGAGCTATTGGGTACCCGCCAGACTGGCAATGCCGAATTCCGCGTTGCCGATCTGCTACGCGACCAAGCGCTGATCCCCGAAGTGCAGCGCATCGCCCGTCACCTACACAGCACCTATCCTCAGCATGCCCAGGCACTGATCGAGCGCTGGCTACCGGCGGGCGATCGCTACTCTAACGCCTGATCGCCCGGCTCGGCTTAACCGAGCGCTTGAGCGAACAGCGGCAGCATCAAATACAACTTAATAATGATGGCGTTAGCAATATCGATAAAGAACGCCCCGACCATCGGAACCACCAAGAAAGCGAGGTGAGAAGGGCCGAAACGCTCGGTGATCGCCTGCATATTGGCGATCGCCGTCGGCGTCGCACCGAGGCCGAAACCACAATGTCCTGCGGCCAATACCGCTGCATCATAGTTTTTCCCCATCACTCGGTAGGTAACGAAAATGGCATACAGTGCCATCACCAGTGTTTGTACCGCCAGGATAGCCAGCATTGGCAGCGCCAGTGAGGCCAACTCCCACAGCTTGAGGCTCATCAGCGCCATCGCCAGGAACAGGGAGAGGCTGACGTTACCCAGTACCGAGACGGCGCGCTCGAACACCTGATAGAAGCCGATCTTCGACAGGGTGTTACTCAGGATAACCCCGACGAACAGTACACAAACGAAAGTCGGTAACTCTAATGCAGAGCCGCGCAACCAACCGGCGATCAGTTGGCCAACAGTCAGACAGATGACGATCAGCGCCAGAGTTTCAATCAGTACTAGCGAGGTGATCATCCGCCCACTCTGCGGTTTCTCGAAAGCACTGGGGACAGCGTTGTCATCAGGGGTACCATCCGGTGTCGAGGAGTGCTTAACCAGATAGCGCGCCACCGGACCACCGATCAAGCCACCGAGAACCAGGCCAAAGGTGGCGCACGCCATCGCGACCTCGGTGGCGTTTTGGAAGCCATAACGCTCAATAAATAGCTTACTCCAGGCTGCGCCAGTACCATGACCGCCGGAAAGGGTGATCGAGCCAGCCAGCAGCCCCATCAACGGATCTAGACCCAGCAGCTTCGCCATGCTGATACCGATCGCATTCTGCACGATCAGTAAACCGACCACGACAAACAGGAAGATACTGAGCGCTTTCCCCCCGGCTCGCAGGCTAGCCAGATTAGCGTTCAGACCGATGGTGGCGAAAAAGGCCAGCATCAACGGATCTTTCAGCGACATATCGAAGTCAATTTCGAATCCGACGCTCTTTTTCAGAACCAACAGGGCCAAGGCGACCAGTAGACCACCCGCCACTGGTTCAGGAATGGTGTATTTGGTTAACAGCGGTATTTTTTGCACCATCTGGCGTCCCAGCAATAACACCAGTGTCGCGGCAACCAAGGTGCCATAAATATCCATGTGATACATTCAGGTACTCCATATAGTTTTTATATTTCAGAAAGTTATATAAACACACCTTCTTAGTACAGTTTTGGAATCCACCAATGTAAAGGCAAAGGTTATGGTGCAGCAAGTTTTTAGAGAAAAAAACTTGTGCATGCAAAAGAGCAAAAAAAAGCGCGCCAACTCACACGCAAACGTTTGCTTTTGCGCGTGAGATCATTAAAATGCGCCCATTGTCGATCCTGGATGCCGTAATTATGACCACACACATCACCGAGCTTAATCCTGCAAACTCGCCGAACACCATACCCAGCAGCGAGCTAATTTACCGTCTGGATGATCGCCCGCCGTTAGCACAAACTCTGTTCGCCGCCTGCCAGCATCTGCTGGCGATGTTTGTCGCCGTGATCACCCCAGCGCTACTCATCTGCCAGGCACTAGGTCTACCGGCCCAGGATACGCAGCATATTATCAGCATGTCGCTCTTCGCCTCGGGGCTAGCATCGCTGCTGCAAATTAAGACCTGGGGCCCCGTCGGATCAGGATTATTGTCGATTCAGGGCACCAGTTTTAACTTTGTCACTCCGCTGATCATGGGCGGCATGACATTGAAAACGGGCGGTGCAGATATTCCCACCATGATGGCTACCCTGTTCGGTACCCTGATGGTGGCCTCCTGCACCGAGATTATCCTGTCCCGTTTCCTGCATCTGGCACGCCGTATCATCACACCACTGGTCTCCGGCATCGTGGTGATGATCATCGGTCTGTCGCTCATTCAGGTCGGCCTAATCTCTATCGGCGGCGGCTATGCCGCGATGAACGATCACAGCTTCGGTGCACCGCGTAATCTATTACTGGCTGGAGCGGTGCTACTGGTGATCATTTTGCTCAACCGCCAACGCAACCCTTATCTCCGCGTCGCCTCATTGGTGATCGCCATGGCCATTGGCTACGCCATGGCTTGGGCGATGAATATGCTGCCACAATCGGCTGCCGAGCCGCATAACGCGCCGCTGGTCATCGTGCCCACACCACTGTATTACGGTCTGGGTATTGACTGGAATCTGCTGATTCCGCTGATGCTGGTATTTATGGTGACGTCGCTAGAAACCATTGGAGATATCACCGCTACCTCGGACGTCTCGGAGCAGCCGGTATCCGGACCGCTGTATATGAAGCGACTGAAAGGTGGGGTTCTGGCGAACGGCCTCAACTCGATGCTATCCGCAGTATTCAACACCTTCCCTAATTCCTGTTTTGGTCAGAATAACGGCGTGATCCAACTGACCGGCGTCGCCAGCCGTAAGGTGGGCTTCGTGGTGGCGCTGATGCTGATCCTGCTAGGCCTATTCCCGGCGGTGGCGGGCTTCGTACAACATATTCCCGAGCCAGTGCTCGGCGGTGCCACCATCGTCATGTTCGGTACCATCGCCGCCTCTGGCGTGCGCATCGTCTCACGTGAGCCGCTCAACCGCCGCGCCATCATGATCATGGCCCTCTCGCTGGCCGTTGGCCTGGGAGTATCCCAGCAGCCAGAAATTCTGCAATTTGCCCCGCAGTGGCTGAAGACGCTGTTGGCCTCCGGTATTGCCGCCGGCGGCATCACCGCCATCGTGCTGAACCTGATCTTTCCACAGGAAACATCGCGCTGATCGCCTCCCTGGTGGACCTTTGTTCCGGTCCGCCTTCTCCTTTCAGAGCGCTCCCCCTTGAGCCTCATGCACAATTACGGCATAAACTAGAAGATATCCCGCTCCCTTCCCACCACCGCGACAGCGTCTGGATCCGTCATCCGGCGTGAGCTGGGCACTGGATGGGAGCGATTGAGCCGTATTGAGGCGGCAGCGAGTTCGCATACAGAGTCTGACTCTGCGGATTACTGAAAGGACGGATCGCCATGAAAGTTGTCGGGAAACTGCTCTTGACCCTCATCATTCTATTGCTGCTGGCATTAGTGGCGGCCTATTTCGTGTTACAAAGTCATTGGGCTGCCCGCCAGATCAGCGCCTGGGTCAACGACCATACCTCCTATCGCATCACCCTCGGCGCCTTACACCACGACATCAGCCGTCCCAGAGAGCTGCAATTAACAGACTTCAGCCTAGCGCGGGCTGGGCAAGCCGCCGAACTGCAAGCAGCGGTGGTGACCCTGACCGTCGGCGGGCAACAGTTCAGTACACCACGTCGCTTCAGTACTATCCGCCTCAGCCGCGGAACTCTCCAGCTAACCTCGACAGGCCTACCAGCGCTTCCCATCGACGCGAATACTCTACAACTACAGGATATGCGGCTCGACTGGCCGAATAGTGACTGGCCGCTACACGCGACGGGCGTCGACGGCGGCATCACTCCGCTACACCCCACCACCTCGCGCATCGCGTTCCAATTTAGCGCGGCCACCTTGCGTGTCGGCGAGCTCCCCGCGCAGAACGTCCTACTCCAGGGAGAGTACCGCGATCGTCAACTGTGGTTTACCAATCTGGGGGCCGACCTGGCCAATGGGCAGATGACCGCACAGGCACGCCGCCTGGCGGACGGGGCCTGGAACATCGAGTCCCTACGCCTTAGCCAGATCCATTGGCAGAGCCCACAAGCGCTGCGCCCGTTCCTGCATACGCTGAAGCGCCTCCCCCCCTTGACGATCCAACGCCTGGATCTGTTGGGCGCCAATCTAGAAGGAGACGGTTGGGCACTAAGCGGTCTGGATGCCAACCTCTCCCGCGTCTCGCTGCACCAGGGCAATTGGCAGAGCCAGCAAGGCGCGCTAGCCTTCAACGCCCGTGATATCGTGCTAGGACCTCTTCACCTGAGTGAGCCGCTATTTGACGCCGACCTGACGCCACAAGGGGTGACCGTACGCCAATTCAGCACTCGCTGGGATAACGCGCTGCTGCGTGCCAGCGGGACCTGGCGCCGCGAGGAGGGAGAACTGACACTGAACGATCTGGCCATTGTCGGGCTGGAATACAGCCTGCCGGCAAACTGGCGAGCGCTGTTGCAACGCCCGCTCCCCGATTGGTTGGCCAGCATTACCCTGGATCACTTCTCACTCAGTCGTACGCTGCTGGTCGACGTCGATCCTACCTTCCCCTTCCAAATGACCGCCTTGGATGGTTTCGGTAATCAAGTAACGCTAGCGCGCCAGCATCGTTGGGGGATCTGGAATGGTCAGATGCAATTCAATGCCAGCGAGGCCACCTTCAACAAGGTCGACTTGCGGCGGCCATCCTTTACCCTGCTAGCAGACGAGCAGGGTATCCGGATCGATGATCTCAGCGCCATCTCGCAAAAGGGACTACTGGAGGCCAAAATTAGCCTCGATCGTCACGATGATCGGCTAAATCTGACGCTCGACGGACATGCTGTTCCGGCGGATCAGTTAAGTGCATGGGGCTGGCCCGCGCTACCACTGCAAGGTGACATTAACCTTCAGCTATCGCTGCACGCGCCTCTGCGCGCCATGACACCATTCCGCCCAGGGGTTAACGCCACCCTGAGCGCACAGGACACCAAAGGGCATAGCCTGCAACAACGCATGGTCGATGGGGTATTGGTCGCAAGCGAGTAAGCTGTCGATGCAACGCGCCCCACCATAACGCGGGGCGCGCTAGCGGGGCATTATGATGACTGCGCGAAAGCGAGGGTGTCGAGGACACCATTGGCGATATTCGCCGCCTCTTGACGGTTATCCCCCGGCAGAGAAATCTGCATGGTCATCAATTGATCACCGACCTGCGCCAGGATGATGCTGGAGTAGACGGCGTGACCATTAGACTGCTGCATACTCACCACCTTCTCCACCGACTTACCGCCCAGCGTCACCGCCTCAGACGAGACCAACTGCAAACTGGCGTCGCGTGACTTCTGCTGATCAATCAGACGCGATGACAGGGTATTCAGGCTATCCTTCGGCATCGGAGCCAGAATGACGATCACTGCCTGCTGCCCGGTCTTATTGGCGTATACCGACATATTGTTGGTCTGTGAACCCAACTTGCTGGTCTGATCGCTCAACCCGGCCGGTAGCGTAAAGCTAATCTTGCCATCCAGTAGATTCACCTTGGCGCCTGCCGGTACGCTGGGCTGCGTCGCACTTGCTCCCTGCGCCGGGGCGCTAGTATCCGTGGTGGAGTTGCCATCACAAGCGGCCAGCCCGGTAACCAACAGCCCGACGCCGATCAACTTCACTAAATTACCCATGGAAATTCCTTATGTTGTCCGAAGGTCTGATGCCACATCGCACCCGATCGCGAAATAAAAAGCAAGTAACCGAATGTTACGCCGTATCCGGAAACCAATCTTTGGTCTGCGACAGGTTAAACGGTAATCATCTCCAACACCGGTTGCTGGAATAATAGGATAACCCTGAAGTCTCGGCATCCTCTCCAGCACAGAAAAGACTCCGTCGGCCGCCATCAAGACGACAATTTACTGATAACGCAGACCAAAACCATAAGGACGCCACGTGTCCAACGCGCGGTATCCCGGCATATCAGACAACTGGGTTACCACCGCCTGCGCTTTATTCGGCAACGCAAACGGCAAGCGGCCCTGGGGGTTAACGCGCCCGCTGAGGACGTCCAGCAATGCGCGGTCAGAAACACCAAACGTCGCCAGAATGGCACCAGCCTGCTCCAACTTGCTAGCCTTATCCAGCACAAACGGTTGGCGGTAATTGATCGCCAAAATAGTATTCTGCGCGCCGACCTGACGCATGATAGCCTGAATATCCGCCAGTGATGGACTGATATGCCAGCTCCGGGAAGCCGCCATACCACTGAATGACAGATTATTCAGCTCATCCTCCGCGGCACCGCCGAAGCGGCGCTCCTCAACATAGGGATTACTGACGACCACCCGGATCACCGCCCGCTTCACCTGCGACGGAATGGCCGACAAAGATTGCCCCGCGCGCCTTTCCCCTTGGATAGCGTTAAACCCATACTCTTCAACAATAGCCTTATCCATCCCAACCACATACAGCGTAGGCGTCTGCGCCGAAGACAAGGGGAGAATGGGGACCTCACCATTCCCATTTTTCAGCAATACTATAGACTTACGCTGTGCCAGATTCGCCCGGGCCTGAAATACCGGGTTCCCCAGAATTTGCGCTGCCTGAGCAGGGTCCACATACGCATTTTCAAACAGCCCCAACGCAAACTGCACTTTCAGAAGTCGGGTGACAGCCAAATCGACCCGTTGCCGGCTGATTTTTCCCGAGGCGATAGCGTCATAGATGCTGTCATTACGGTGATAACCCGACAGCACATCCGTCCCAGCATTGACCGCAATGGCAATCTGATCACGCTCCGCTAAATGCTCAATTCCCCAGGCCCTATCGCCAATAATACCGGTATCGCTGTTAACATATCCCTGAAAACCCAGCGTCTCACGTAGCAACCCTGTCACAATACCGGGTGAAAACGCCATCCCGACATCATTTGGCGTCACGGCCTGCCCAACAGGAATACCGTAATAGGGCATGATCGCCGAGACCCCAAGCGCGATGGCCGTGATGAAAGGCTTAAGGTGATAATCGAAATTCTGCCCCGCATAATTCTGGTTCTTACCATAAGCATAGTGGGGATCGCCGCCCTTCTCTTGCGGCCCGCCACCGGGAAAATGCTTCATAGTCAAGGCAATGCTCTGCCTCCCCAGCGCCGGGCCTTGCAACCCCAGGATCAACTGACGGGCAATATCCGACATCAGATCGGCATCTTCGGTAAATGTTTCATGCACACGGTACCAACGCGGCTCTGTCGCCAAGTCCAGCATATAACCATACATCCCCCGGATCCCGACAGCCCGCCACTCCTGCGCCATAATCTCGGCAAACTCACGGATCAATGCCATATCCCGTGTTGCTGCCAGCCCCGCCTCCTTCGGCCAGGATGAAAATGCCCCACTGGTGACATTAATCCCCTCACGCGCCTGCGGATCAATATGATTGCGGGCATTGGACTTAAACAATAACGGAATACCGTGTGAGGTCTGCTCCGCCAACATCTGTGCCCGGTTTAGCGCGTCGGCCACCTCGCGCGGCGTTAGTTGATTGCTGCCCGCCTGAGGTTTTGCAACCACCGGGTTACGGAAAATAAAGCGGGTCATGTGCTGCTGACTGATCAAGTCAGCCTGATCGGAAGGGATCTCACCTTTCCCTACCAACCGGAAAGTGTCGATCATCATCATACCCGCCTTCTCTCGCCAATCCATCCGCGACACCAGGTCGGCACTGCGCTGCTCGGCAGACAGGCGCCAATCCTCATAGGGATCTAGCCGACCATTGCCATTGGCATCACGGAACGTATACCCCTGAACCGACAGCAACGGGTGAACCTTAGAAACGACCGAGGGCTGTATTATGGCCTCCCCCCTTAACGCCGGGGAAAACAACGCCAGTAAGCCACACAGCAATAATGCGGATTGAGACTTCTCTGTTGCTCTGTACATAGCATCCCCTTCATTCAGTTCAAACCTGCTGGGAAACTAGCACAGTCGAGAGCAAAATAAATTATTTAACTTATTGATATATATTTTATTTTTATTTTTTAACTGTATAATTCGTCATCATTGAGCATAAAAAAACGGGGTTTGCTTACGCCTACCCCGTATCGTTTTCCCTCATCCCATATGAGTTAGGCCAGCGAGACCTGTTGGCGAAAGGCGATGCGTTTCAACAATATATTCAGCATGACGCCGTACATCGGCAGGAAGAAGATCATGCTAATCAACAGCTTGAAAGTATAGTCCACCAGCGCAATCTCAACCCAATGGGTGGCCATAAAAGCATCGCTACTGCGATAAAAGGCGATAAAGAAAAACGACAGCGTATCACTAATATTGCCGAACAGCGTCGAGGCGGTCGGAGCGACCCACCAGGCCCGAGTCTGACGCAGACGATTAAAGACATGCACATCCAAGATCTGACCAAGGACATAAGCCATAAAGCTGGCACAGGCGATACGCGCCACCATCAGGTTCACGCTGCTCAAGGCGGAAACCCCCTGCCATTGCCCCTGGAAAAACAGCGCGGAGACACAGTAAGAGATCAATAGTGCTGGCACCATCACCGCAAGAATGATCCGCCGAGCCAACGGCGCGCCGAAAATACGCACCGTGAGATCCGTCGCCAGAAAAATAAACGGGAAGGTAAATGCGCCCCAGGTAGTATGGAAGCCAAAGATCGTGATCGGCAACTGCACTAAATAGTTGCTTGATGTGATAATCAACACATGGAAGAGCGACAGCCAACACAGGGCCGTAAACCGCTGCTGCGGGGTAAAATTAAACATCGATGTCACCTTTTTGGTTATTGGGGTGAGGGAACCCAAGAAAAATACGTATCCGCTAATGGATGCGGCGGCGATCATACCCGGCTCACGCCATGATGCAACGGTTATTTTTCACGCAAACGTTAACGCCCTTTGCAGGGCGCAGCGTGGCAGGTACACTAACCAGAAATACCTTTGACCCAAACGAATGACCCGCCGACACGATACCAGCCAGAGACCCGCCATGACCGATCGCTTCGCCAACCCCGACAACACCTTGAATGCCTTGGGCCTACGCTGCCCGGAGCCCGTGATGATGGTACGTAAAACCATACGCCATATGACGGTGGGTGAAACGCTACTGATCATCGCCGACGATCCGGCCACCACCCGCGATATTCCCGGCTTCTGCCGCTTTATGGATCACACTCTGCTGGCCCAAGAAACTGAACAGGCGCCTTACCGCTACCTACTGCGCAAAGGCACGGAGTGAGCCGCCCTTCTCGAGCGGCTTGCCGATATTAGCTTATAGCGGACTGAGGGTAATCTCGACACGACGGTTCTGTGCTTTACCCGCCGCGGTGCTGTTGCTGGCGATCGGATTCGCCGGCCCCATACCGATGGTGCGAATACGTCCTGCCGCCACGCCCTGGGTGATCAACGCACTGGCGACAGTGTCGGCGCGTTGCTGTGACAGACGCATGTTCAGATCACGGCTGCCAGTACTATCGGTATATCCCACGACATTCACCGCCGTCTTCTGGTACTCTTTCAACACCATCGCCACCCCGGTGAGGGTATTGGCACCAGCTGGCTTCAAGTTACTACTGTTGGAATCGAAAGTGACGTTATTCGGCATATTCAGGACGATGTTATCCCCCTGGCGCGTCACGCTCACACCGGTTCCGCGCATCTTGTCACGCAGCTTCGCTTCCTGCACATCCATGTAATAACCGATACCACCGCCCAATGCAGCCCCGGCGGCGGCACCGATCAACGCGCCTTTGCCGCGATCGCTCTTCGAGGAGGAGAGAGCGCCGACCCCGGCACCCAGCAAGGCACCCAGACCGGCACCAATGCCCGATTTTCCAGCCTGGGACTCACCGGTATAAGGATTGGTGGTACAACCGGAGAGGATCAGCGCCGCACTGACCAGACCTGCGATGCACAAACGGCTTTTTTTCATGAAGAAACCTCAATGTCGTTAAATGCCCCCGCTCCCGGGGGCGGAAAATCAACGAGATAAACTCGTACTTGGCTCAGGACATGCAGCTTAAGCCACATCGTTCCCGTCTGACCGGAACGGTATGCGTTGGTTCCGTATGAGTGGAGCAAAAATCGGGTCACACGATAAGGGTAACAACTCCTAAAGTGGCGAAGAGCAACGCAGAAAGTCGTCGTCCCCAACCGCTGACCAGATAGGGCTGTAGACGGGCGCCGAACCATAGCATCGGTGCATTGGCCAACACGATCCCCAATGTCGACCCCAGGACGACCCAAGCGAGATGTTGGTAATGGGCCCCTAATAAGACGGTGGCGATCTGCGTCTTATCGCCGATCTCAGCGAGAAAGAACACCATCAGTGAGGTCCAAAAAGGGTGCCCTCCCCGGATCTCACCATCATCTCGATCGGGAAATAGCACCCACACCGCCATCGCCAAGAAACCGATCGCAACCATCCAACGCATAATTTGGGGATTGAGAAACTGATTGACCAATTCACCAAGCAGCGCGGCAAAATAGTGATTAACCAGGGTCGCCAGCGTGATCGCCAACAGAATCAGGAAAGGTTTACCAAAACGCGCCACCAGCAGTAGCGTCAAAAGCTGAGTTTTATCGCCGATTTCAGCTAAGGCGACGGAACTCATCGAAGTCAAAATAATAGACACGACAGACAAATACCGGGGTGAGTAATCTGGACATATGGCGCGACCAGGCCCTCACCCCGGAGTGCGCCTTAGCCGGCCATAGGTCTCGTCAACCCATCGCGTGATGGGCGCTGACGCCATGGTGCTACCACCAAGTTTGTTGACGCCAGCGCCGGTGTGATAGCACACCGACAGACTACTCCCCCATGACGGAAGAGCGCGCAGTGTAATCAAGCTGCCGCCGTTTCTCAAGCCCCATCGGCTTGCCAAAGCAGCGTCGCCACCGCCTGTCCGGTGCCCGGCTGGATCTGCTGCTCTAGAACTCGAAATCCCTGACGACGATAAAAGGCCAACGCCCGACGGTTGGCACAATACGCCTCCAACAACAGCCAAGGATGATGACGTTTAGCATGACGCATTAGACGCTGAGCGAGGCCGCGCCCGCGATAACGGGGAGCGACAAACAGTGCGCCAAGTAGGTGCGGAGGCAAGATGCAGATAAACCCACACATCTTGTCACCGTCCAACGCCAACCAGGTCTGCCCCTCGGGTAGGTAGCGATCGCGCACCCAGGGGAGACTAGAGCGCCAATAACCCGGCGGAATCGTCGGGTGAGCCTGAATGGTCAGCGTCAACCACAGCGTCAACAACGCCGGGTAATCAGCGCGCCGCGCCGGGCGTAGACGCAGGGGCCATGTCATGGTGCAGATAACATTCCGCTTGATGATCGTTCACCATCCCGCAAGCCTGCATGAAGGCGTAGCAGATGGTCGTTCCAACGAAGGTAAAACCACGCCGTTTCAACGCCCGTGCCAACGCATCGGAGGCAGTACTGCGCGTCGCTCCCGCCACTTCCGGCCCGATCGGCGCACCACCAACGAATGACCACAGGAAAGGGACAAAGGCCTCCCCGTCTTGCGTCATGGCCAACAAGGCACGGGCATTGCTGACGATCGCCGCCAACTTGCGCCGGTTACGGATAACCCCGCTATCCTGCATCAGCAGCGCAAGCTCCGCTGGCGTCATCGCCGCAACCCGTAGGGGATCGAAGTTATGGAAGACACGCCGGTAGTGCGAGCGCTTCTTCAAGACCGTCAGCCACGATAATCCGGCTTGCTGCCCCTCAAGGCATAACAGCTCAAACAATGCCCGTTCATCGTATAGTGGTTGCCCCCACTCCCGATCGTGATAGGCGATATAGTCTGGATCGGCCGTAACCCAGGCACAACGTTGCACTGCGTGATGTTCCATGTTGCCTCCCGCTGATGACACGCCCCAATCATACCCTGACAGACCGTCACCCATGGCCCAGATACGCTATTTTGCGCGTAAAATCCGCAATAGCGATGTCAGTGGGGTAAAAAAGCGCGCCTTGTCGCACTATTGCTGTATATCTTACGCACAGGCGGTATACTGATCCTTTCTGTTTCAATCCACTTGAACGCGTGCGAACACATCCAACATGCAAAAGTTTGATATCAAGACCTTTCAGGGGCTGATCCTGACTCTGCAGGACTATTGGGCGCGCCAGGGCTGCACCATCGTCCAACCGCTGGACATGGAAGTCGGCGCCGGCACCTCTCACCCGATGACCTGCCTGCGAGCGCTGGGCCCAGAGCCGATGGCTACCGCCTATGTGCAACCGTCCCGCCGTCCGACCGATGGCCGCTACGGCGAAAACCCGAACCGACTGCAACACTACTACCAATTCCAGGTAGTGATTAAGCCGTCCCCGGACAACATTCAGGAACTGTACTTAGGCTCGCTCAAAGCGCTGGGGCTGGATCCTACCGTGCATGATATCCGCTTCGTCGAAGATAACTGGGAAAACCCGACCCTGGGCGCCTGGGGCTTAGGCTGGGAAGTGTGGCTCAACGGGATGGAAGTCACGCAGTTCACCTACTTCCAACAGGTAGGCGGTCTGGAGTGTAAGCCGGTTACTGGTGAGATCACCTACGGCTTGGAGCGCCTGGCCATGTACATCCAGGGCGTTGAAAGTGTATACGATCTGGTATGGAGCGACGGTCCGCTAGGCAAAACCACCTACGGTGACGTGTTCCATCAGAACGAAGTCGAGCAGTCTACCTACAACTTCGAATACGCGGATGTCGATTTCCTGTTTGCCTGCTTCGAACAGTACGAGAAAGAAGCCCGCATGTTGCTGGAGCTGGAAACCCCGCTACCGCTGCCAGCCTATGAGCGGATCCTGAAGGCTGCCCATAGCTTCAACCTGTTGGATGCGCGTAAGGCGATCTCCGTTACCGAGCGCCAACGCTATATTCTGCGCATCCGCACCCTGACCAAAATGGTCGCCGAAGCCTACTATGCCTCCCGTGAGGCACTGGGCTTCCCGATGTGTAAAAAAGATTAAGAGGCAGCCATGACGCAACAGACTTTCCTGGTTGAAATCGGCACGGAAGAGCTGCCACCGAAAGCCCTTCGCTCCCTGGCGCAAGCCTTCGCTGATAATTTCCGTAGCGAACTGGATAACGCTGGCCTAGCACATGGCGAGATCACCTGGTTCGCCGCACCGCGCCGCCTGGCACTGAAAGTCGCCACCCTCGATGCGGCGCAGCCCGATCGTGAGATCGAGAAACGCGGACCGGCTATCGCCCAAGCCTTTGATACCGAGGGCAAGCCGACCAAGGCGGCCGAAGGTTGGGCTCGTGGCTGCGGCATCAGCGTCGATCAGGCGGAACGCCTGACCAACGACAAGGGCGAATGGCTGCTGTACCGCGCGCTACAGAAAGGGCAACGTGCGCAAGCGTTGCTGCCTAACCTGGTCGCCAATGCGCTGTCCCGACTGCCGATCCCCAAACTGATGCGTTGGGGCGCCAACGATACGCAGTTCGTGCGCCCGGTACACACCGTGACGTTGCTGCTGGGGAGTGAAAGCATTCCGGCTACCATCCTCGGCGTGCAGTCCGATCGCGTGATCCGTGGTCATCGTTTTATGGGCGAGGCCGAGTTCACCATCGATAACGCCGATCAGTATCCGCAGATCCTGCTGGAACGCGGTAAGGTCATCGCCGACTATGAGGCCCGTAAAGCGCAGATTAAACGTGATGCGGAAGCAGCGGCAGCACGTATCGGTGGCCAGGCCGATCTGAGCGACAGCCTGTTGGAAGAGGTTACCTCGCTGGTCGAGTGGCCTGTGGTCTTGACCGCTAAGTTCGAAGAAAAATTCCTCGCCGTACCGGCGGAGGCGTTGGTTTATACCATGAAGGGCGACCAGAAGTACTTCCCGGTTTACGACGCGCAGGGCAAACTGCTGCCGAACTTCATCTTTGTTGCCAACATCGATTCGAAAGATGCGCAGCAGATCATCGCCGGTAACGAGAAGGTCGTTCGTCCACGTCTGGCCGACGCCGAGTTCTTCTTCAAAACGGACCGCAAGCAGCGCCTGGAAGATAACCTGCCGCGCCTGGAAAACGTGCTGTTCCAACAGCAGTTAGGTAGCCTGCGTGACAAGACCGATCGTATCGCCACCCTGGCGGGCTGGATTGCGCAGCAGATCGGCGCCGATGTTAATATGGCGACCCGAGCAGGCTTGCTGTCCAAGTGCGACCTGATGACCAACATGGTGTTCGAATTCACCGACACCCAAGGGGTCATGGGGATGCACTACGCGCGTCACGATGGAGAAGCCGAAGAAGTCGCCGTCTCCCTGAATGAGCAGTATATGCCGCGCTTCGCCGGCGATGCGCTGCCCTCCTCACTGGTGGCCTGTGCCGTAGCGATTGCCGACAAGATGGATACCCTGGCGGGGATCTTCGGTATCGGTCAACACCCGAAAGGTGATAAGGATCCGTTCGCGCTACGTCGTGCTGCACTGGGTGTACTGCGTATCATCGTCGAAAAGAAACTGCCGCTGGATCTGCTCACGCTGACGCAGGAGGCCGTGCGTCTGTATGGCGATAAACTGAGCAACGTTAATGTGGTAGAAGAGGTGGTCGACTTTATGCTGGGCCGCTTCCGCGCCTGGTATCAAGAAGAGGGGCATGCCGTCGACACCATTCAGGCGGTGCTGGCACGCCGGCCGACTCGTCCGGCCGACTTCGATGCCCGCGTGCGCGCCGTCAGCCACTTCCGTACGCTGGATGATGCCGCAACGCTGGCCGCCGCCAATAAGCGTGTCTCCAACATTCTGGCGAAGTCTACGGACATCCTGGCCGACCAGGTACAGGCTAGCCGGCTGAAAGAGGCCGCGGAAATCCGTCTGGCCGCAAACCTAATCACCTTGCAAGAGAAACTGGCTCCGCTGTTCGCCGCTGGTCAGTACCAAGAGGCCTTGGTCGAGCTGGCCACGTTGCGTCAGCCAGTCGATGATTTCTTCGAACAGGTCATGGTGATGGCCGATGATGAGCAGGTACGCATCAATCGCCTGACACTACTGAGTAAGTTACGCGATCTGTTCCTCCAGGTCGCAGACATCTCTGTGCTACAGTAAGCATCGTACCAACGTTACTTAACCCGCCACCAGGCGGGTTTTTTACTTTATGGCTGTTATCCCGCGTGTTACGGGGTAAACTAGATCGGTTAACAGATTTCGCACCACCCTTGCGCGCTACAGGAGTCACTCACATGGCATTCGCGGTAAAAACATGGGCGCAGCGTCTGCTGATGCCCGTAATGGCACTCTTTCTGGTCACGCAACTCAGCGGCTGCGGCGACAGCGATAAAGAGCAGCAAAAAGCCTTCATCGACTATCTGCAAAACACCGTGATGCGGAGCAGCGTCACCATCCCTACGTTGAGCGAGACGCAGAAACAGCAGTTGGGACACTATGCCGGCGACTATGCCGTACTGGTTACTTTTTCCCAAAACTTTAGCCGTGCCATGGATGCCAGCATGACGCCACTGTTCACCACGTTACAACAGATCCGCGCACCACAGGATTACCTCGCCCAGCGAGATCGCCTACAGCAAGAACTGGGGGCGTTAAACATGCTGGGCCAGCAGATCCAGAGCGCCAAGGCGCAGGCGGATAGCGCCTACGCCACGCTGAAACAACCGGAAGAAGTCAAGGCAGTCTTCGATAAAGCCTTCAATAAAGTGGTCACCGGCCCGAGCAATGCTATCATGCCGATGATCCCACAAGCCGCTTCGGTTGCACAGACGCTGGTGCAGGTCGGTGATTTCCTGCAAAACCTGGGGCCACAGGCTCGCTTCGATAATCAGGGGATCCAGCTACAAACTCAGGCCCAAGTCGATCAGTACAACCAATTGATGCGCGATCTATCCGCCAAATACCAGGCGCTGATGGCCGCTAAACAGCAAAATGCCTCACTGATGCAGAACTGAGTCACACTCCAGCATCGATCACCCGGCTACGGCCGGGTTTTTATCGCTATTCCCCGCTCGTCGGCGCTCCCCAGCCACATACTGACCAGTGTCGCGCTCTCTCGCAAATATCTTGCGACATTCGTCACAATTTATAAACAAAACAACCAACAAGATTAGTGATTTAGTTCACGGAAAATAATCAAAACCCCTAAAAATGCTACGCCTTTCCTGGGAATTTTGTGACAAAAATCACTATAAACACCACTATAACCAGGGAGAAAGAGTGATTTTAATCACAAAAAAACCTCGGGGTACGCGTGAACAACGGGTCGTGGTAGAGTCGATTTTGCATACAGAACGACTGATGGTTTTTGGCGAAACCATCCTACAAACCACGACGCGTTGCCTTGTTACGCGCACCACCGAGGGACGTTTTATGTTATCACCAGATATTAAGGTCAAGGTACAAAATTTTGGCCGCTTCCTCAGCAATATGGTTATGCCCAACATTGGCGCCTTTATTGCCTGGGGTCTGATTACCGCTCTCTTTATTCCGACAGGTTGGCTACCCAATGAAACGCTGGCCAAGTTGGTCGCTCCCATGATCACCTATTTATTGCCGCTGCTGATCGGCTATACCGGCGGGCGTCTAATCGGCGGCGAACGCGGTGGCGTCGTCGGCGCCATCACTACAATGGGGGTGATCATCGGCGCCGATATGCCAATGTTTATGGGGGCCATGATGGCCGGTCCGCTGGGTGGTTGGGCTATCAAGCGCGTCGATCATTGGCTCGATGGCCGAGTCAAGAGCGGCTTCGAAATGCTGGCCAACAACTTCTCCGCCGGTATCCTCGGTATGCTGCTAGCCATGCTGGCCTTCCTGGCTATCGGACCATTGGTCGCCGTGCTCTCTACTCTATTAGCTAGCGGTGTCAACTTACTGGTTCAGAATAACTTGTTGCCATTGACGGCGATCTTCGTCGAACCAGCGAAAATTTTATTCCTCAATAACGCGATCAACCACGGCATATTCTCCCCACTCGGTATCCAACAAGCCACCGAGACCGGTAAGTCGATCTTCTTCCTGATCGAGGCAAACCCTGGGCCAGGTCTGGGCGTATTGCTGGCTTATATGTTCTTCGGTAAAGGCAGCGCTAAGCAGTCTGCTCCCGGTGCGGCCGTCATCCATTTCTTCGGAGGAATTCACGAAATCTACTTCCCGTATGTATTGATGAATCCCCGTCTCATCCTGGCGGTGATCCTCGGCGGCATGACCGGTATCTTCACCCTGACACTGTTCCACGCCGGATTGGTCTCTCCCGCCTCACCCGGCTCTATCTTCGCCATCCTGTTGATGACACCAAAGTCGTCACTGATCGGCGTCAGCCTTGCCGTACTCAGCTCCTGCCTCGTCACCTTTGTCGTCGCCAGCCTGATGCTGAAGCGGGCACCTGCCGGTCAGCAAGATAACGACGGTCTGGCCGACGCAACTCGGCGCATTCAGGGGATGAAACAACAGGCAAAAGGTGAATCAGGTCGACAGGCGGCACCACAACCTTCCCGTGCGCATCTCGACCTAGCACACGACCTGAGTCAGGTACATAACATCATCGTAGCGTGTGACGCTGGCATGGGATCGAGCGCTATGGGCGCTGGCGTACTGCGCAAAAAGATCGCCGATGCCGGATTAAGCCAGATCCAGGTCCGTAACCTCGCCATTAACGCCCTACCCAACGATGTGGATCTGGTGATCACCCACCGGGACTTAACTGAACGCGCCCTACGCCAAGCTCCACACGCTATTCATCTGTCGCTGAGCAACTTCCTCGATAGTGGACTGTACAACGACCTAACCACACGCCTGCTCGCCGCTCATTTACCGCAAGCGGCCAACGATAGTCGCCTGATTAATCAACCGGTTGTCGCCGCGAATGATGATCATTATGACCTCGGCGACGAACAGCTATTTACACTACAGGAGCACGACATCTTCCTCGGCCTACATGCCGATGATAAAGAGCAAGCCATCCGCTTCGCTGGAACCCAACTGGTGGCGCGAGGCTATGCCGAGCCTGATTATATTGAAGCGATGCTCGCGCGCGAGGCGCTAACCTCCACTTACCTTGGCGAATCCATCGCCGTGCCGCACGGCACCGTAGCCGCCAAAGATCGCGTCCTGCGTACCGGTGTCGTCATTTGCCAGTACCCACAGGGTGTCCGGTTCGGTGACGATCCTGCTGACATTGCCCATCTGGTGATTGGTATCGCCGCCCGTAACAATGAACATATCCAGGTTATTACTCACCTGACCAACGCCTTGGACGATGAGGACATCATTGCTCGTCTCATCCATAGCACCAGTGTACGTGAAATTCTTCAGCTACTACGCGGTGAGCGAGCGGCGTAATTCGCCGCGACGCAGACGTTGACGACAGCGATAGACGGAGCGTCCTAGGACGCACCGGATCACTTCCTATTAAGGTGAGGTTTAACATGAAAGCAATTCATTTTGGCGCAGGGAATATTGGGCGTGGTTTTATCGGAAAACTGTTGGCGGATGCCAATGCCGAGCTGACCTTCGCCGACGTCAACCAGCCACTGATCGATCAGTTGGCCCATCAGCAAAGCTACGAGGTCCATGTCGTCGGCGAGCAACAACGTATCGAGCGAGTACGGCATGTCAGCGCCATCCACAGCGCCAGCCCCGATGCAATTGCACAAATCGCCCACGCCGATATCATCACCACCGCCGTCGGCCCACAAGTATTAAACCGACTCGCGGCCACTTTGGCGCAAGGATTACTTGAGCGTCATCGCATCGGCAATACGCAGCCACTCAATATCATCGCCTGTGAGAATATGGTTCGCGGCACCAGCCAGTTAAAACAGCACGTCATGGCCATCCTACCGGCGGCGCTGCACGCCTGGGTAAACCAGCAGATCGGCTTCGTCGACTCCGCCGTGGATCGCATCGTGCCGCCCAGCGACGCCGCCAACGACGATCCCTTGGACGTCACGGTGGAAACCTTCAGCGAATGGATCGTCGATAGCACGCAATTCAAAGGAGAGCCACCGGTTATCGCTGGCATGGAGGCGACGGCCAATCTGATAGCCTATGTCGAGCGTAAGCTCTTCACCCTCAATACTGGCCACGCCATTACTGCCTATCTAGGCTGCTTGGCGGGTTATCGTACTATCCGTGAGGCGATACTTGACCCTGCGATCCGCAGCAACGTCAAAGCGGCCATGGCGGAGAGTGGCGCTGTACTGATCCGACGCTATGGCTTTGACCCTCAGCAACACCACGCCTACATAGAAAAAATCCTTTCCCGCTTCGAGAATCCTTATCTGCGGGACGAGGTCGAGCGCGTCGGGCGCCAGCCTTTGCGTAAGTTGGGGGCGATGGATCGCTTAATCAAGCCGTTACGCGGAACGCTAGAATATGCCTTGCCGCATCGTCACCTGCTGATCGGGATTGCTGCCGCCTTATGTTACCGTAACGCACACGATCCCCAGGCACAAGAGATGGCACAACAGATCACGCGCCTCGGCGTGGAGGCGGCGTTAAACCAATTCGCTCAGTTGGAAGATTATCCGCAAGTCACCTCAGCGGTAGCAAAGCTATATCGAACCCTGCGACATAAGGCATAATTTACCCAATACCGACTTCTGATGATAGGCATGCGTCGGGCAGACGTCCGGCGCATGAAACCAAACTATGGCAACAATGGAAGAAACCCAGGCTTTTGAGAACCGTATTCTGGAACGACTCAATACCAGACAGACGGTAAAGGGTCTGCTACAAGCGGCGATACCGCTGCTGGCCGAGGCTATCGACCGTTTGGTGTTGCAGGCGTTCCGTAAGGATGATTATGCGGTGAAATATGCTGTCGAACCGCTGCTAGAAGGCGATGGCCCATTAGCGGCACTACCGATGCGTTTAAAGCTGATCTATGCCTTGGGCGCCATCAGCCGCACCGAGTATGAGGATATCGAACTACTGCTAGCGTTACATAACCAACTGGCGTTGGATAGCCAGACTTATCGCTTTACCGATGATGAAGTGCTTGGCCCACTCAGCATGCTGCACGGCATGCGCCACTTACCCCCCGCCCCCACATTGCATCTTCCTGAGGATGTGGTTGACTCCCGCTTAGTCGATATGCAACAGCAGCGTTACCAGCAAATGGTACGTTCAACACTGGTGTTAAGCATCACCGAAATGCTGGCCAGCCTTGCGCATAAGAAGGCCTTTTAACGGTAATGCCATCTCTCATTCACGTAGCGCCACTTCGCAGTGAGCGCGCTCGACCTCCTCGGCCAAGATCCGTACCCCCTGCTCGATCACCGCAGGCTCCGGCACGTAATTCATCCGCATACATTGCCGCGTATGCGGCCACTCCTGCGCCAGACCGGGGAAAAAATAATCGCCGGGGACCATCAACACGCCACGACGTTTTAGGCGACGATACAGCGTCTCGCTGTCGATCGGCAGATCGGGGAACCACAACCAAAGAAAAATCGCCCCTTCAGGCCGATGGATCAGGCAACGCGCCGGCGTCAAATAACGGCGAATGATCGCTAACGTCTGTTCCACACGCTGCTGATAGAAAGGGCGGATCACCTCACGGCTTAGACGCAATAGGTCGCCGCGTTCGATCATCCGTAACGCCAAGGCCGGCCCGACGCTTCCTGGTGAGAGACTGATAATTCCGTTCATGTTGCTCAACGCCTGAATGGTTGGTGCATCCGCGACTACAATACCGCAACGCACACCCGGTAGCCCTAGCTTCGACAGACTCATGCACAGAATGGTATTGGGATTCCACTGCGGTGTCGCCTCACTGAAGATAATCCCAGGGAAGGGTAAACCATAGGCGTTGTCGATCAACAGCGGGACACCATGCGCCCGTGCCAGGCTGTCCAGTCGTGTCAGCTCTTCATCTGTCAACACATTCCCTGTCGGATTCGTCGGTCGTGAAACACAGATCAACCCGATATCGTCGCCAATATGCAGCTGCTCAAAGTCGATATGATACTTAAACTGCCCCTGCGCTAGCAGGGTGATACGCGGCTTGATCGCCACGAACATCTCGTCATCCAAACCCGCATCGGCGTAACCGATATACTCGGGAGCCAATGGGAACAACACCCGACGGCGGGTGCCATCGTTACTCCGCCCGGCAAACAGGTTAAACAGATAGAAAAATGCGCTCTGACTGCCATTAGTCAGTGCAATATTTTGTGCGCTGATCGGCCAGTCATACTGCTCGGCGAGCAGGCTCGCCAGCGCCTCCAGCAGATCATTTTTACCTTGCGGGCCATCGTAATTGCACAGCGCCTCCCCCAGAACCCCCTCATGTAATAATTCTTGGCAGAGCGCGGTGAAATAAGCCTCCAGTTGATCGATACGCGCCGGATTACCGCCGCCCAGCATTATGGCCCCTGGTGTCCGCAGACCGTCATTGAGATCGTCCATCAGGCGAGTAATCGCCGAATAGCGGGTAAACTTGTCGCCAAAAGTAGAAAACGTCATAGCAAACCACATAGAGGATTGGAGGAGAGTCAGGCCTTACCTTACCCTCAGCTACGCGGCGCGACAAGTCGGTATCAGATGCTTGTTTTTTGATTATTCTAGTAAATTTAGAAATAGCAGCATAAAAAAAGGCGCAGCTAACGCTACGCCAAATCGAGAGGGTTGCTACCCGGAGGCGGGTATGGCAGATCTTATTATTGCTGATGGGTATTCTCGTCATCCCGGCACGTCAAAGCGGCAGGCTCCGACGGCGCACCGATGACGATACGCTGCGGTTGTAATGCCTCCGGCACATGACGCACCAGATCGATATTCAGTAGACCGTTTTCGAAGGCTGCACCCTCGACAGTCAAATGCTCAGCCAACGTAAAGCTCAATTCGAATGCTTTACAGACTAAACCTTGATGCAGGTACTCTACCGGCTTTTCTGGCTGTGCCGGGTTGCCACGCACCGTCAAGCGTGGGCCTTCCACCTCAATATCCAGCTCACTCTGACGAAATCCCGCCAGGGCCAGAGAGATGCGATAATGGTTATCATCACTCTTTTCAATGTTATAGGGAGGAAAACCCTGCGGCTCTAATGAGGTCTGCATGGCATTCGCCAGCTTGTCAAAGCCGATCCACTGACGCATTAACGGTGAAAGATCATAATTACGCATATTTCGATACTCCTTCTAAGAAGCGAGATGTTAATAATCCCAGGCGGAATAATCTCCACCTGTATTGCCCCCAAAGGCAGGCAAGAATAGATTTGTTAGTTGCTATTACTTATTTAATCGCAATTTTTCGCGCCTGCTGAGATTCAGGGACAACGCGCTCAAGATCAATAAATAATAGACCATTCTCCAGCCGTGCGCCTTTTATCTGAATATGCTCGGCCAGTTGGAATTTACGTTCAAAATTACGCTCGGCAATACCTTGATACAGATAGCTACGCGGTTTCTCACTCGTAGGACGCGCCCCTTTTACTATTAACGTGTTGGCGTGGGCGGTAATCTCAAGATCCTGTTCGGCAAAGCCAGCAACGGCGATCGCGATACGATAACGGTTGTCATCCACTCGCTCAACGTTATACGGAGGATACCCTCCATTACTATTATTCTGTCCGGATTCGATCAGGTTAAATAAACGATCAAAACCAATGGCGGAACGGTACAACGGCGCCAAATCAAAATTACGCATACACATGCCTCCTAACTCATTCAGCGAGGGTAAAATAATCTTCCTAATGGACAGATTGATATAATGAATACCCAATCGGCATATTCATCATCGGTCTGATTATAAGATGGTGCCGCCATTTCCTTTTTCAAGAGAAAAAGGAAAAAATTTATACCGCCGCACAAATTGATAAAAATTTCATCAAAAGCAAGCACGACCTAGACATTCCGGTATATGCTAAACGGTACCCATCCCCCAGCTAGGCATGTTGGCGGATGAAAACCAGCCCAGGATGAGATCATGACTATGCCCTTCGGCGTGCGCCAAATCACGCTCCTGTTGACCGGGAGCCTCCTGTTACTCAGCGGTGGATGCTCCAGCGTCATGACGCGTGTCGGCCCGAATCAGGGCTATTATGCAGGGACCAAGAACGATATCCAGATGATCCAAAGTGAGGAGAGCGGTTGGGCCATGCGTCCATTACTGGCGCTAGATCTCCCTCTGTCGGCCGTCGCCGACACCCTACTACTTCCTTATGACTACTATCGCGCCGACGATGATCCAACCCAAGATTCGCCGCGGGCACGCGTACTACGTGCCGAACAGGCCAGCGCCGCACAAACAGCGCCGCTAGACTGAACGTTATCAGTCATCGTTCACCGACAGGCGAGCAATAAAAATTTGCGGCCATCCCTCAATCTCTCGCATGTAGGCGACCCAGTGGCCGTCAGGTGATGGCACCACCGCCTCGGCGCAGGGTGGCTGAGCACTGCGCGCCGTTACCCGCGTCACCGCCCCACTCGCCACATCGCAACGCACCACACTGTTATCCATCACCATCAAGATCGAGCGCCCATCCGGGTGCCAGTTGAAGGCAGACTGGATATCGTGCTCACCGCGCGTGATCTGGCGTGCCTCACCGCCATTGGGCGAGATCAGCCATAACTGCACCACCCCCTGTTCATCCCGCATCAGGAAAGCGATGGCATTGCCATCCGGCGCACTACGTACCCAATGACGTGGTGTCGTCACCAGACCAGGGTGACGCCGCCCATGGGTAAAGGTCAAACGCCGCTGGCGGATACCGGCTGGCGGCGCGGGAAGCGAACAGGTGGTACCCTGTAGCGGTTGGTCACCCGCATGCCGGTAAGCCGCCAGCTCTGCCGGCAGATCAACAATAAATAACTCCGCGACTCGGCGACCGTCCTGCGCCAACGTATCGCCGATAAACGCCAACGCCCAACGTTGACGCTGACCGTCATTCTTTAAGTATCCCAGCTCACCGACCCAACTCTCCTCGTAAGCGCGCGTGATATCATCGCTAGCGGGGCGCGGAGTGGGCGTTGTCTCACTGACCAGTACACAGAAATGGCTACCGCCGTACTCGCGCGGGTGTTGTTTGTCCACCGGTACGGGCCCCATCGGTAACGCCACCCCAATGTTGCGTTGCTCACGCTCAGGGCAGTGCTCATGCATCACATGGTCGTTATAGGTGAAACTCAGACGTGAACCATCTGGACTGAAGACATGTACATGAGAGCCGCCGCGCAAAGCACCAGGCAGATACGGCGGCGTGATCACCAGTGCGTCCAAGGTCTCTGCTTGGCCGGGATGCTCGGCGCTGACGATAACGCCACGCCGATGATGAAAGTCATATTGCCACTGTGCATCGGGATGCTCCGGGCCATGAATGAAGACGTAGCGTTCCGGCGACGTCGGCGCTACCGTGACCACACCAACGCAAGCGCCGTCACTGGCGCGGTAGAGCACCTCGCACCGTCCATCCGGCACCCTGACCCGCTCGATAGTCGCGCCACTAAATGAAGCCGCGTGCGGACGCACGTCGTAAGCGATCCAGCGGCTATCTGGGGTCCAGACCCCCGTATTAGTCAACTGATGTCCGCGGGCACCGTGGGTTAGTTGTAACTCTGATGGATGACGCATAAGGAGCCTCTTGACGGCCTGTTTTCCTCCAGCATAAACCAGGTGCCGCGGCGAGACGACGGTTTTATCTCGCCGTATTAGGCGATATTAAGCACCCAGTGCCGAATCGCCTGCGCTACCCCATCTTCACGGTTACTGGCCGTCACATACTGCGCTGCCGCCAGAATAGCGGGTTCAGCATTCCCCATCGCGACTCCCAGACCGGCATACTCGATCATCGCCAAGTCGTTGCCGTGATCACCGATGCACATCACTGCCTGGCGCTCAATACCCAAATGCTGCGCCAGACGAGCGATCCCTTTCCCCTTATCCACATCGCGATGCAGAATTTCCAAAAAGAAGGGACTGCTACGTAACAAGGTATAGCGCTGGAAGACCTGAGGAGGAATGCGGGCGATTGCCGCCTCCAACACGTCAGGATGATCGATCATCATCATTTTAGGGAAACGCAGCGTCGGATCCATCGACTCAGCCGGGCAAAAATGCAGCGGGATGCCAGTAATAAAGGCCTCATGCACCGTATACTTGCTAATATCACGATTAGCTGTAAACAGGCGTCCAGCGTCCAGGGCGTGAAAATGACTGCCCACCTCGCGTGCCAACGCCTCAAGGTAACGGTAGTCGTCGTAATCCAGCGAGGTCTCAAAAAGTGTCGCGCCACTATCAGCATGGACGACCAGGCCGCCATTGTTGCACAGGCAATACTCTCCGGTGCTATCCAGCCCCAGTTCTTGCAAATAACGCTGTACCCCGACCAGCGGGCGCCCGGTGGCTAATACCACACGCACGCCTTGACGCCGTGCGGCAGCAATCGCCGCCTTGACCGCAGGGGTAATTTCCCGCGCGTCGTTCAACAAGGTGCCATCGAGATCGATGGCGATCAGTTTTATTGGCATGATTAACTCCCTTATTCGATGCACGCTGGCGACTGCACAACAAAAGGGGACGTTCCCGTCCCCTTGCCTACCGATTCAACGCTGAGCGATTAGAAATCCAGGTTGGAAGCCTTCAACGCATTCTCTTCGATAAAGGCACGACGCGGCTCTACCGCATCACCCATTAGCGTAGTGAACAATTGGTCGGCAGCCACAGCATCCTTGATGGTAACACGCAACATGCGACGGCCTTCCGGATCCATGGTGGTCTCCCACAGTTGATCGGGATTCATCTCGCCTAGACCTTTATAACGTTGGATGGCGAGGCCACGACGCGACTCTTTCACCAACCAATCCAACGCCTGCTCGAAGCTAGCAACCGGTTGACGGCGCTCGCCACGCTCGACGAAGGCACTCTCCTCCACCAAGCCACGCAACTTGTCGCCAAGGGCACAGATACGGCGATATTCGGCACCGTGAACGAAGTCGAAATCGAAGAAGTAGTCGGTATCGACCCCATGGGTACGCACGCGGACTACTGGCTCAAACATCTGGCGCTCACGATTTTCCATAATCTGAACGCTGTAGACGCTGCCATGCTGCTCTTTCTCGTTCAGTGTCGTAACCAGTGAGCCGATCCATTGTGCCACCGCCGCCTGATCACTCAGATCGGCCTCGCTCAAGGTCGGCTGATAGATCAACTGGTTCAACACAGCCTTGGGATAACGACGCTCCATACGGCCGATCAGTTTCTGTACCTGATAATGTTCGGCCACCAGCCTCTCCAGCGGTTCGCCGGCTAACGCAGGAGCGGCCGCATTGGTATGCAACGCGGCACCATCTAGAGCAATGGCGATTTGGTATTGATCCATCGCCTCGTCGTCCTTGATGTACTGCTCCTGTTTACCTTTCTTCACCTTATACAGCGGCGGTTGGGCAATATAGACGTGGCCCCGCTCGATAATCTCCGGCATCTGACGGTAGAAGAAGGTCAACAGCAACGTACGAATGTGTGAGCCGTCGACGTCGGCATCGGTCATGATAATGATGCTGTGATAACGCAATTTGTCAGGGTTGTACTCATCCCGGCCAATACCGCACCCCAGCGCAGTGATCAGCGTCGCCACCTCTTGCGAGGAGAGCATCTTGTCGAAGCGCGCCTTCTCGACGTTGAGGATCTTCCCTTTCAACGGCAGGATGGCCTGATTCTTACGGTTACGTCCCTGCTTGGCAGAGCCGCCCGCGGAGTCCCCTTCCACCAGGTAGAGTTCGGAGTGTGCGGGATCGCGCTCCTGGCAGTCGGCCAACTTACCGGGCAGCCCAGCCAGATCCAGCGCACCCTTGCGGCGCGTCATCTCACGCGCCTTACGCGCGGCTTCACGCGCTCGAGCGGCATCAATAATCTTACCGACCACGATCTTAGCGTCATTGGGATTTTCTAACAGGTATTCAGCTAGACGCTCGTTCATCAACGACTCGACGGCCGACTTCACCTCGGAAGAGACCAACTTATCTTTAGTCTGTGAAGAGAATTTGGGATCCGGCACCTTCACGGACACCACGGCGATCAGTCCTTCACGCGCATCGTCACCGGTGGCGGAAATCTTGTTCTTCTTGGTGTAACCTTCATTCTCCATGTAGCTGTTCAGGGTGCGGGTCATTGCCGCCCGGAAACCCGCCAAATGGGTCCCGCCATCACGCTGTGGAATGTTGTTGGTAAAACAGTAGATATTCTCTTGGAAACCGTCATTCCACTGTAACGCGACCTCGACACCAATATCGTCTTTAACGGTAGAAAAGTAGAACACGTTCGGATGGATCGGCGTCTTGTTCTTATTCAGATACTCAACGAACGCCTTGATCCCGCCCTCATAGTGGAAATGGTCTTCGCGATCATTGCGCTTGTCGCGTAGGCGGATGGAGACCCCGGAGTTCAGGAACGACAGCTCGCGCAGACGTTTGGCCAGGATGTCATACTGGAACTCAACCACGTTGCTAAAGGTTTCCATACTCGGCCAGAAACGTACCCGGGTCCCAGTCTGCTCAGTATCCCCTACCACCTTCAATGGGGCTGCCGGCACACCATGATGATAAATCTGCTCATGGACATGGCCATCACGGCGGATCACCAGCTCCAGCTTCTCCGACAGCGCGTTCACCACGGAAACGCCCACACCATGCAAGCCACCGGACACCTTATAGGAGTTATCATCAAACTTACCACCAGCATGCAGCACAGTCATGATCACTTCGGCGGCGGAAACCCCCTCCTCTGGATGGATCCCCGTCGGGATACCGCGCCCATCATCCTGCACGGATACAGAGTTGTCACTGTGGATGGTGACGATGATATCTTTGCAATAACCAGCGAGCGCTTCGTCAATCGCGTTATCCACCACCTCAAACACCATGTGGTGCAGACCTGTACCGTCATCGGTATCCCCGATGTACATGCCCGGGCGCTTACGAACGGCATCCAGCCCTTTTAATACCTTGATACTTGAGGAGTCATACGTATTTGACATCAGCCTTTCTCGCTCATTGGATAACTATCGTAATAAATCGAATCTAAACGGCTATTTTACCCTGTTCTACGCGGAACATCTTGCCCTTTTCATCAACCATGTCGCCGACCTGATCGGCATTGACCGCACTGACAAACACCTGTGCGCCGGTACTTTTCAACCGTTCGGCCAACAAACGGCGCCGACCGGCATCCAGCTCCGAGGCGAAATCATCGATCAGATACAGGCACTGGCGGCCGCTGTGACGTGTTAGGTATTCCCCCTGAGCCAGGCGCAAGGCGCACATCAACAGCTTTAACTGACCGCGCGATAGCAAGTCTTCGACCGGCGTACCGTCGGCACGAATACGAAAATCCGCCTTATGCGGCCCCAGCGCGGTATAGGTGAGCGCGCGATCGCGCTCAAAGTGGCGCTCTAGCAGTTCACCATACTCACTTTCCCGATCCCAGCCACGCATAAATGAGAAAGATAGCGCATATTCGGGCAGAAACTGGCTACAGGTCACCGCGATATCTTGCGCGATGGCCTCACTATAAGCCGCACGCAGGGCGCTGACCTGATTGGCCAGCGGCACCAACGCCTGATCCCAAGGACGGATTTGGGCGTAACGCGTCACTTGACGCAACGCGGCATTACGCTGTTTGAGGAGACGGCGCAGGTTGCTCCACGCGGTAAAAAATTCCCCATCACCGTGGAAACACCCCCAATCGAGGAAGGCTCGCCGGTACTTGGGGCCACCGTTAAGCAGCGTGAACCCTTCCGGGGTGATCAACTGCATCGGCAGCATTTGCGCCAGCTCGGCCACCTTATGGCCATCGCGGCCATCGATACGTACCTTACTGTCGCCCTGGCGATTTTTACTCAGTCCTACAGCCAATTCACGCTCGGTGCCCGTATCAATACGCCCATGCAGGATAAACTCGGCACAGTCGTGGCGGATCACCCGTCCGGCCTGCTGGCTGCGAAAGGCCCGGCCATGACCCAAGGTATAAACGGCCTCCAAGACGCTGGTTTTGCCGCTACCATTGGCACCGACCAGGAAATTGAACCCGCTGGAAGGGGCCAGATCGGCGCTCTCAATATTGCGAAAGTCGCGGATCATCAGGCGGGTCAACGCCATGCGCGCCATCCCCCTGAACTCGGCCGGTAAGGCCGCGCCACCCCATACACAACGCCACTGATCGACATAATCACAGACGCATCGGCATCACGACATAGACCGCCGCCTGACTGGCCGCATCTTCGATCTGTACGCTGGATACCGCATCCGTCAACATCATCACGACACGTTCACACTTCAACGCGTTGAGCACATCCAGGACATAGCTAACGTTGAAACCGATCTCTAGATCGCTGCCCGGGTAGTCGACGTCCAACAGCTCCTCCGCCTCTTCCTGCTCTGGATTATTGGCGGTGATCTTCAGTTGGTTATGGCTAACATGCAGGCGCACCCCACGGAATTTCTCGTTAGAGAGGATCGCCGCTCGAGCGAAGGCCTGTTTCAGTTCATCGCAGCCAGCCTCCAACGTCTTATCGGGATTCTTCGGTAATACACGGCGATAATCGGGGAAACGGCCATCAACGAGCTTAGAGGTAAAGATAAAGCCACCGACGTGTGCCCGTAGGTTGTTGCTCCCGATTTGCAAGCGCAACGGTGTCTCGCCGCCATCCAGTAGACGCATCAGCTCGATGACACCTTTACGCGGCACGATCACCGAATGGTGCGGCAGGCTCTGCCCGATAGGCATCGAGCATACGGCCAGACGGTGGCCGTCTGTCGCCACAGTACGCAATTCTTCCCCTTCGGTTTCGAACAACATTCCGTTCAGGTAATAGCGTACGTCCTGATGCGCCATCGAAAACTGCGTGGCTTCGATCAGACGCTTCAGTGTCGCCTGTGGCAGCGTAAATTCAACCTCACTCTGCCAATCATCCAGATTAGGGAAGTCTGCCGCCGGCAAAGTTGACAGGGAAAAACGGCTGCGCCCAGAGCGCACCAACATGCGATCACCATCCAACGCTACCGAGATCTCGGCACCGTCCGGTAAGCCGCGGCAAATATCCAAAAACTTGCGCGCAGGCACGGTGGTAGCACCCGCCTCATGGGGTTGAGATAACGGCACCTGGGCCACCATCTCCATCTCCAGGTCGGTGCCGGTCAGCGACAGATGGCCATCTTCTACCTGCAACAACAGGTTACCCAGGATCGGCAACGTAGGACGGCCGCCCAACGGACTGCTCACCTGCTGCAACGGCTTGATAAGATGCTCACGCTCAACAATAAATTTCATATCGCTACGATGACTGTTAGGTAATTAGGATGACAACGTTCTGATTAGATTAGAAAAATCTTCTTTGATGTCGTGACTCTCTTCCCGCAGCTGCTCGATCTTACGGCAGGCATGCAGCACCGTGGTATGGTCACGACCGCCAAAGGCATCCCCGATCTCCGGCAAACTGTGGTTGGTCAACTCCTTAGCCAAGGCCATCGCCATCTGGCGTGGACGCGCGACGGAACGGGAACGGCGCTTGGAAAGCAGGTCGGCCACTTTGATTTTGTAATACTCCGCCACCGTCTTCTGAATGTTATCGATGGTGACCAGTTTTTCTTGCAGCGCCAACAGATCACGTAGCGCCTCACGCACGAAATCGATGGTAATTGCCCGCCCGGTGAAGTTGGCATTAGCGATGACACGGTTCAATGCACCTTCCAACTCACGCACATTGGAACGCAGACGCTTGGCGATAAAGAACGCCACTTCACCCGGCAAGCGGATATCGTTCTCATCAGCCTTCTTCATCAAGATGGCGACGCGCGTCTCCAACTCTGGCGGTTCGATAGCCACGGTCAGCCCCCAGCCGAAGCGGGATTTTAGACGATCCTCCACCCCGTTTATCTCTTTAGGATAACGGTCAGAGGTCAAGATGATCTGTTGATTGCCTTCCAGCAGCGCGTTGAAGGTATGGAAGAACTCCTCCTGTGAACGCTCCTTATTGGCGAAAAACTGGATATCATCGATCAATAATGCATCGACGGAGCGGTAGTAACGCTTAAATTCTTCGATAGCGTTATTCTGTAACGCTTTCACCATATCCTGAACAAAGCGCTCCGAATGCATGTAGACCACCTTGGCATTCGGCTTACGCGCCATGATGCCATTGCCTACAGCATGCAACAGGTGAGTCTTACCCAAACCAGTACCGCCGTATAAAAACAACGGATTATAGGCACCACCTGGGTTGTCCGCCACCTGACGCGCCGCCGCGCGCGCCAGTTGGTTAGACTTACCCTCGACGAAGTTATCGAAGGTGTGTTTCGGATTCACATTGGAGCGGTAGGAGAGCTCAGGCTGCGCCGCCACACGCTCCCAACTCGGGCGTGTCGGGCTGCTGGCCCGAGTGCTGGCAGGCGTCGCGCTGTTTTCATTGCCTACGTGATGGCTAATCACACTGGGCGCAACGGGCTTACTGCCTACCTCAAAACGTAGAACGGGAGCATCCGCGCCGCAAAAGTCGTTGAGTAACCCATTAATATTATTCAAATATTTATCACGAACCCAATCGAGAACAAAGCGGTTTGGCGCATACAGCGCCAGCGTATTGTCACTGAGCTCCGCCTGAAGAGGACGGATCCACATACTGAATTCTGTGGCAGGTAACTCATCCTGCAATCGGGCAAGACACTGCTGCCAAAGCGAAAGTGACACGGCGGACTCCACTCGAACAAAGATAAATAAGAAATGATTAGGATGCTCAGGGTTTTTCATCACCGGAAGCGCAGCCGATAACCCGCGATACGCAATGCGCGCGGATCCCAACAGGGAGGCGGGGATCATAAACAGGTTACCCACAACTTGACCACTTCCAGGTCACCGCTTGCGCGGCATTCTCGCACAACCGCTTTCCCGTAGTAAGGATCGCGATCAGGATGGCGGATCATAGCCTAAACCACACAGAAGATCCTCTTCTTCTGCACAGAATCGCTCCTTTTTATCCACAGTCCCTGGCGAACCCAATGATGGATTATCGCTTTTTCTCTCCAATATAGCGCTAGCTATGACACAAAGTGGGGAATTTCAGAGAAACCGTAGCGCGACAGCGCACCGATCCTAGGATCATCGCAAGGATCACACTAAGATCCTTGCGCTTTGATAGGGAGTCCGTATAATTTGCCACCCACGCGTTACGCCTGCGTTCTGTTGCCGGAAACGCAGTATCCCAACCCTCCGGAAGGTTAGGTGTGACGGTGAGAGACGGGGTTACCCGTTTGAGCTCAGGTGAGCTGCTTGGCATAAGTCAATTGACTCAGGACTGTACAATTATTACAATCCTGCCTCTTTAATATATGCGATTGAGGCGTCGGTCGTTCTCACGTCGAGTAGCCAAACGCGTTTACTGATCAGTAATTATTTAAAGTTTAGGTAGAAATCGCTATGAAACGCACTTTCCAACCGTCCGTATTGAAACGCAACCGTACCCACGGTTTCCGTGCTCGTATGGCAACCAAAAACGGCCGTCAGGTTCTTGCCCGTCGCCGCGCTAAAGGCCGCGCTCGTCTGACCGTAGCCGGTTAATTTAGCTGACCAGATTAGTGGTTAAGCTAAGTTTTCCTAGGGAGTTACGTTTGCTAACTCCCAATCACTTCAATTTCGTCTTCCAGCAACCGCAACGAGCCGGTACGCCCCAACTTACCATTCTCGGCCGTATGAACTCGCTGGGGTATCCCCGCATCGGTCTTACTGTCGCCAAAAAGCATGTCAAACGCGCTCATGAGCGTAACCGCATCAAGCGTCTGACACGTGAAAGTTTCCGCTTGCGTCAGCATTCGCTGCCAGCCATGGACTTTGTGGTAATCGTCAAAAAGGGTGTTCAGGAACTCGATAATCGGGCGCTGACAGAGATGTTGGAAAAGTTATGGCGTCGCCATTGTCGCCAGGTTCGCGCCTCCTGATTACGCTGATACGTGGTTATCAGCGTTTCATCAGTCCGCTGCTTGGGCCACACTGTCGCTTCCATCCCACCTGCTCACAATACGGAATTGAGGCATTGCGCAGGTTTGGAATGGTAAAAGGCAGTTGGTTGACACTGAAACGCGTATTAAAATGCCACCCTTTGAACCCAGGTGGCGATGATCCCGTGCCGCCGAAAACCAATAACAGAGAACATTAAGATGGATTCGCAACGTAATCTATTCCTCGTCGCTCTGCTGTTCGTGTCCTTCTTAATCTGGCAGGCCTGGCAAACGGACCACAATCCGCAGCCGGTCGCTCAGACAGCAGGACAGAGCGTCAGCGACGCCGCTAGCCAAGCAGTACCGGAAAGCGGCCAGGGTAAGCTTATTACGGTTAAGACCGATGTACTGGCTTTGACCATCAACACCCGTGGTGGTGACATCGAGCAGGCCGATCTATTGGCCTATCCGGCTACTCTGGGCTCAAATACCCCATTCCAACTGCTGGAAACCACTCCACAGTTTGTCTATCAGGCACAGAGCGGCCTGACCGGTAAGAGCGGTCCGGATAATCCAGCCAATGGTCCGCGCCCGCTATATAGCGCTAACCAAACCAGCTATGAAATGCTGCCGGGGCAGGATGAGTTGCGTATTCCGTTGACGTATACCGCACCGAACGGCGTCATCTATACCAAGACTTTCGTGCTCAAGCGTAATGACTACGCCATCGCCGTCGACTATAAGGTGAAGAACGACAGCCATGAGGCGTTGGATCTGACACTGTTCGGTCAGCTCAAGCAGTCTATCGATTTGCCGAAGCACCGCGATACCGGTAGCAGTAACTTTGCACTGCACACTTTCCGTGGCGCGGCCTACTCTTCCAGCGATGATAAGTATCAGAAGTACAGCTTCAGCGACATCGAAGACAAGAACCTGAACGTGCAGACCAAGGGCGGCTGGGTCGCCATGCTGCAACAGTACTTCGCCACCGCCTGGATCCCGCACGACAGCGGCGTGAATACCTTCTATACCGCGAACCTGGGCAATGGCCAGGCCGCTATCGGTTACAAGGCACCGTCCGTCAGCGTTGCACCGAACACCGAACAGGTGCTCAGTACCACTCTGTGGGTCGGCCCAGAACTGCAAAGCGATATGGCTGCCGTAGCCCCGCACCTCGATTTGACGGTGGATTATGGTTGGTTGTGGTTTATCTCCCAACCGCTGTTCAAGCTGCTACAGCTGATCCATAGCTTCGTCGGTAACTGGGGCTTCGCCATCATCATCATCACCTTTATCGTACGCGGCATCATGTACCCGCTGACCAAGGCGCAGTACACCTCAATGGCCAAGATGCGTATGCTGCAACCTAAGTTGCAGGCAATGCGTGAGCGTATCGGTGACGACAAACAGCGCATGAGCCAAGAGATGATGGCGCTGTACAAGGCAGAGAAGGTGAATCCGCTGGGCGGTTGCTTCCCGCTGCTGATCCAGATGCCGATCTTCCTGGCGTTGTACTACATGCTGATGGGTTCCGTCGAACTGCGCCAAGCACCATTCGCCCTGTGGATCCATGACTTGGCCGCGCCGGACCCGTACTACATCCTGCCGATCCTGATGGGCGTGACCATGTTCTTCATCCAGAAGATGTCACCGACTACCGTCACCGATCCAATGCAGCAGAAGATCATGACCTTTATGCCGGTTATCTTTACCGTCTTCTTCCTGTGGTTCCCGTCAGGTCTGGTGCTGTACTATATCGTCAGCAACCTGGTAACCATCATCCAGCAGCAGCTAATCTACCGCGGCCTGGAAAAACGCGGCCTGCACAGCCGGGATAAGAAATAACCCGCGCTAGCGTATGAGGTACCAGGGGGGCGGTCTAATGACCGCCCCTTTTTCTTGTTTTTGTGCTCGCCATCACGGGCATGCACTCAACGCCAAAAGAGAGAGAATATGATCACTCCATCCGACACCATCGTCGCCCAAGCTACCGCTCCGGGACGCGGCGGCGTAGGGATACTGCGCGTCTCCGGCCCTCAGGTTCAGGCTGTCGCCCAAGCGCTATTGGGTAAACTGCCCAAGCCACGCTACGCCGACTATCTGCCGTTTCGCGACCAGGACGGCACGTCGCTGGATCAGGGGATCGCCCTCTATTTCCCCGGACCGAACTCCTTCACTGGCGAAGATGTACTGGAGCTACAAGGTCACGGTGGTCCGGTAATCCTTGATCTGCTATTGAAGCGTATCTTACAACTGCCAGGGTTGCGCATCGCCCGTCCCGGCGAATTCTCCGAACGGGCTTTCCTGAATGATAAGATGGATCTGGCGCAGGCCGAAGCGATCGCCGATCTGATCGATGCCAGTTCCGAACAGGCGGCACGCTCGGCGCTCAACTCGCTACAAGGGGTCTTTTCAGCCCGCGTTAATCAACTGGTCGAATCGCTGACTCACCTGCGGATTTACGTTGAGGCCGCCATCGATTTCCCCGACGAGGAGATCGACTTCCTCTCCGATGGCAAGATCGAAGCGCAGCTCAATGCAGTGATGAATGAACTGGCCGATGTGCGCGCCGAGGCGCGTCAGGGAAGTCTGCTGCGCGAAGGCATGAAGGTGGTGATCGCCGGGCGGCCCAACGCCGGAAAATCCAGCCTGCTCAACGCGCTGGCGGGGCGTGAAGCGGCCATCGTTACCGATATTGCCGGCACCACCCGCGATGTCCTGCGTGAACACATCCATATCGATGGGATGCCGTTACATATCATCGATACCGCCGGCCTACGTGAAGCCAGTGATGAGGTGGAGCGCATCGGCATCGAGCGAGCCTGGCAAGAGATCGAGCAGGCCGATCGCGTTTTATTTATGGTCGACGGAACCACCACCGACGCCACCGATCCCGCCACTATTTGGCCTGATTTCATCGCCCGTCTGCCGGCTAGCTTGCCGATCACCGTAGTACGCAATAAGGCCGACGTCACCGGCGAACCGTTAGGGATCAGCACGAATCACGGCCACACCCTGGTGCGTCTGTCGGCCCGTACCGGGGCTGGCATCGACGTGCTACGCGATCACTTGAAGCAAAGCATGGGCTTTGAGACTCATCTTGAGGGAGGATTCCTGGCCCGTCGCCGCCACCTACAGGCGCTAGAGCAGGCCGCTATCCATCTCCAACAGGGAAAAGATCAGCTACTCGGTGCCATGGCCGGTGAGTTGCTGGCGGAAGAGCTACGTCTGGCACAACAATCACTGAGTGAGATCACCGGCGAGTTTACCTCCGACGATCTGTTGGGGCGTATCTTCACCAGTTTTTGCATCGGCAAGTAGTTCGGAGGGGGCGATGCGCCCAACCTCGACAAACTCAGCCCAAGCGCTTCTGATGGCGTTCGCGGTTATCGGCCTTGCGCCGTTCACTCTTGCGCAGCAAAACATACAAGGCGCCACTACCACCGTGACGCCGCTCGGCGCTGTGCAGCGCCATCACCTCAGGGATCTGCGGCAACCAAGCGCTGACATAACTCTTCAACAGCGCCTGGGGCTGGCTACGCTCCCCCTTACCATGCAACACCAACACGCAGTCTGCGATGAACTGGAGCAGGGCGCTACGCGCCTCGCTCAGGGTATGGCGATGCAAATCCAACACGGCCTGTAACGCATATTTTCCTAGACGCAGCTTACGGTAAACCCCTTCCTGGATCCCCTCACGTTTAAACCCCACCAGATCGTGAGGACTTAACATCTCAACCGCCTCCAGTGAGAGATAATCCGGCCGCGCCACCAAAACCTGTTGCGCCGCCGCACGCCGGGCAAGCTGCGCCGCACTCGGTGCTGACTGGGCGGCAAAGCGTACCCGATCGGAGACTAACGGCTTCACTCCAATCATCTCCTGATGAAACAGCGACTCGCTCTCCATCTCCCCCTCTTCCCAATTCATCGTTTAACCTCCACGCTTGAGGGTTGGTCCTGCCCCACCGTCAGACAGCGCCGATACACCCGGCGCGCCGCCTGTGTCAACGCAAACAGCAGCAGTCCACACAGCAGCAGCTCCCCGCTGACACGCCAGGTGATACCCTGCTCAGCTAACGTCGCCGCTAGATAACTATATACCCAAGTTCCCGGCAACAGCGTCAATGCCGATATCAGGGTATAACGCCAAAAGCCTATAGCGGTCAGTCCGTAGGCATAATTTTGAATATTATAAGGAAATAATGGGACTAAGCGGGTAAAGATCAGAAAATCGACACCGTACGTATCGATACCGCGCACGATACGTTGAAACAGCGGACGATCACCGAAACGCACCAACAGCCACCCTCGGCCCAAATGACGTGCCAACAAGAAGGCGCAGGCGGAGGCTAATGTCGCGGCCAACAAAGAAAGTAGCGTGCCCCAGACGGGGCCGAACAACAATCCCGCCGCGATCACTAGGGCACTGCCCGGAAACAGTAACAATGAGGCAACGACGAAAAGCAGCACGTAGCCAACGGCACTATAGAGAAACCCCTGTGTGCCGAGCAGTTGACGCAACGCTGTCAGATCCGTACACAACGCCCGCAACGGCGTACATCCTAGACCAACCACCAGCAATGCCAAGGCTCCCCAGGCGAGCCAGCGCTTACCCCTTCTTTTCCATCATCATATCCTCTTAGTTCACACTCGCGGCAGACAACTGGCGCAAATCAGTGCGCTGCACCACACATTACATACATGGTAATTATCAAATTTCGACAAAGGATAAATAATTCTCAGGGTTATACAACACACATGCGCACGACTTATCGGTGTCTGTCGCACAATCTGGATCGATAATGCAGGGAGTGACTATGGAAAGCCACTTTATCTGGTGGAACACAGAGCATCGCCCGTTAGACGTCCATCGCCTTACCGAGGACGTGATCGCCACCTCGCTCCACTACTCACCCAAGCGACGTGAGCGCTTTCTGCATGCTCGCGTGGCTCTGGCTGAGCTGATGGCCATCCTGTATGGCTACAGTAAGTTGCCACGCACCGCGATCGACTGTCATGGTCGCCCTTTCTTTATCGATCCAACCCTGCCCGACTTTAGCCTGGCCTACGCTGGCAACATCGTCGGTGTGATGCTGGGCTGTACCGGTAAGGTTGGCCTCGACATCGAGGTGATCCGGGCACGCCAGGGCGGTTTTATCCCCTTACAACAACAGTGGTTGAGTAATACAGAGAAAGCCTGGATTGCCCGACAGGAGGATTGCCTAGAAGCGACGACCCAACTATGGACCATCCGCCAATCGATCCTGAAAATATCCGGACTCGGCGACAGCGGACTGCCAACGCTGCATATCCAGCCCGGCGCCGGCAAGCTACGCTCCAGCGTGACGCCCCAAGTCGAGACCTTGAGCGCCATCCATCACGACATGGCCTGGTCGTGCAGCCGTAGTCCAGCACTACAACGCCTGCATTACTGGCACATGCAGCCCAATGGACGCCTGGCCAACGTCGATAAAGAGAAGCGCCAGGCGTTAGACCACTCCCCGAGTTTTCTCCGCTTTACGAGCCATAGCGCCCTATCGGTGATCCCAGACTGACAGCAACATGGGCTGGCTACCAATAACAAGGGAGGGCCAAAGCCCTCCCTGTTGTATTTCCTTTATGCTTATTGATCAGTGTGCATCAACTAACACGATCTTCAGCACAAACAACAGCGCTACCGCGATAACGCAGGGACTAATCTCACGCCAGCGGCCGGTAAACGCCTTCATTACGCAATAGGAAATGAAGCCTAGCGCAATCCCTTCGGTAATAGAGAAGCTAAAGGGCATCATCACCGCGGTAATGAAAGCCGGTACGGCTTCGGTCAGATCGTCCCATTTCACACGGGCCAGGCTCGAAGTCATCAACACGCCGACATAGATCAACGCCCCGGCGGCGGCGTAGGCTGGCACCATGGCAGCCAGTGGCGAGAGGAAGATAACCAACATAAACAGTAGCCCCACCACCACAGCAGTCAGGCCAGTTCGGCCGCCGACGGAAACGCCGGAGGAGCTTTCGATATAGGCGGTCACCGAGGAAGTACCAATAAAAGAGCCCGCCACCGAGCTGATACTATCGACATACAGCGCCTGCTGCATGCGCGGAAACTTACCGTTGGCATCCGTCAACCCGGCCTTATCCGTCACCCCGATGAGAGTACCGGAAGAGTCGAACAAGTTCACCAGCATAAACGAGAAGATCACCCCCGACAGACCGATGTTTAGCGCACCGCTCAGGTCAACCTGACCAACCACACTGGTCACACTCGGCGGCATGGAGAATACGCCACTGTACTGCACATCCCCCAGTAGCAATCCAATAGCCGTCGTTACCACGATAGAGACCAATACAGCGGCATGAATGTTACGTGAGGCCAGGATAGCAATAATGAAGAAGCCTAATGCGCCTAACAACACATGGTGCGAGGTCAGCTCACCGACCGTCACCAATGTATCCTTGTTCGGAACAATGATGCCGGCATTCTTCAACCCCATCATGGCGATGAACAGGCCAATCCCACTGGTGATACCAACGCGCAGGCTCAACGGAATGTTAGCGATCATCCAATAGCGAATACGGAATACCGTTAGCAGGAAAAGACCGACGGCTCCCCAGAAGATCGCCCCCATGCCGATCTGCCAGGAAATCCCCATGGCACCGACCACCACGAAAGCGAAGAAAGCATTCAATCCCATCGCCGGCGCCAAGGCGACCGGAAGATTGGCCAACAGCCCCATCAATATGCTGCCGAAGGCGGCGATCAGGCAGGTGGTGACAAACACCGCTTGGGTATCCATACCGGCAGCACTCAAGATCTGCGGGTTTACGAAGACGATGTACACCATGGTAAGGAAGGTGGTGAAACCGGCGATCACCTCGGTCCTAACGGTGGTACCATGCGCCTGAAGTTTAAAGATGCGTTCGAATACGCCCTGGGAGCAGGGTGTCGTGGACTGGGATGGGCTCATACATGAAATCCGTATAGTGTCTTGGATGACTATCCTATACTAAAAATGCCAAATTATGATGTCTGTCACATCCTTTTTTTGGTGTTTTTTTGTCGCTGATCAGCCGACGTGATGTAACGCAAACGCTTATATACATAAAATCGCTACAATAGACAAATAAAAACGCTTTAATATCAAAATGATAAAAACAACAAAATTAAGGTAGTCACGATGAAAAACATTAACCTCAAGTACACGCAATCGCTTTCTCGCACAGCAATGTTGCATCTTCTGGCGGTTTGCCGCGGCGAACAACCTGCCGATATTCGTATCGATAATGTCTTACTGCTGGATCTGATCAACGGTGGTACGCGACCAGGCCCAATCCTGATCAGCGGCGATAGCATCGCTGGCATCGGTCCTGACTATACCGACGCCCCTGCTCGACAACATATCGATGCCGGCGGCGCGGTCGCCGTACCCGGCTTTATCGATGCTCACCTGCATATTGAATCAAGCATGATGACGCCGATTACCTTCGAAAGCGTAACGCTACCTCGTGGAGTGACCACCATCGTCTGCGATCCCCATGAGATCATCAACGTGATGGGCGAAACGGGATTAGCCTGGTTCCTGCGTTGTGCTGAAGGGGCGCGACAGAACCAATTTATACAAGTCAGCTCCTGTGTACCCGCACTGGCCGATACCGACGTCAACGGTGCCGAATTTCCCCTATCCGCGATGCTAAACTACCGCGATCATCCTCACGTCTTGGGACTGGCAGAGATGATGAACTTCCCCGGCGTGATCGCTGGTGATGAATCCACCTTGGACAAACTGGACGCTTTCCGCCATCTGACCCTGGATGGTCACAGTCCGACCCTATGCGGCAAAATGCTGAATGCCTATCTAGCGGCGGGCATCGAAAACTGCCACGAAACCCTGGCTCTGGAGGAGGGCAGGGAAAAGCTGGCACTTGGCATGGCGCTAATGATTCGTGAAGGCTCGGCGGCGCGTAACCTGGATACCCTGGCGCCGCTGATCAATGCGTTCAATAGCCCACAGTGCATGTTATGTACCGATGACCGCAACCCGTGGGAGATCGCCCATGAGGGACATATCGATGCCCTGATCCGCCGCCTGATCCAACAGCATCATCTGGCGCCACACCTGGCGTATCGCGTCGCCAGTTGGTCAGCAGCGCGTCACTATGGTCTAAAACGCCTGGGGTTGATCGCACCGGGGAAAAAGGCTGACATCGTACTGCTGGATGATATTGAGCAAGTCACTATTCGCCAAGTTTTCGCCGGCGGTCACCCCGTCGATGGCGCACAGTTATTGCGTGATGCACCGGCGCGTCAGCTAGCAAGTCGCCCACCGCAGCACAACACTGTGCAACGAGCACCGTTAAGCGCCGCCGATCTGACCCTGGCGTTGACACCAGGCGCTTCCTACCGTGCCCTGACGCTGGTCCCCAACGAACTGATCACCCCGCTCAGCATCGTCCGTTGGCAGGGTGATAGCTTCGATACTCCAGATGTCTGCCGTATGGCGGTGATGGAGCGCTATGGCCACGGGAAGGCCCCGGCGTTAGGTCTACTGCATAACAGCGGCCTGAATAAAGGAGCCCTGGCGGCCACCGTCAGTCATGACAGTCACAATATCGTCACCATCGGACACGATCCGGCGGAGATGGCACTGGCGGTCAATCAGCTCATCCAAGATGGTGGCGGGCTATGCGTCGTTGCCGATGGCCAGATACAGGCCCATCTGCCATTGCCCATCGCCGGGTTGATGAGCACCTTACCGGCCGAAGAAATTGCCGGCATGATCGACCAGCTTAAACAGGCCTGCCGAGCATGTGGTATGACCCTGAATGAACCCTTTATCCAGATGGCGTTCCTCTCCTTGCCAGTGATCCCCTCGCTCAAACTGACCAGCCTCGGTCTATTCGATGTTGATCACTTCTGCTTTACCGAGGTTCGCATGGACGAAGAGAGCGTTTAAACTAGGTAGGTAAGATTGATTCGGCGCGGGCGCTTTCCGCGCCGACTGGCCAAAAGGGACGACCATGAGCAGTATCCGCTGTATTCTCTTCGACTGTGACGGAACGCTGGTAGACAGCGAAATCATCTGTAGCAAAGCCTATGTCAGTATGTTCGCACGCTATGGAATAACCCTCTCTCTGGATGAAGTCTACCGAGAGTTTAAAGGAGTGAGATTGTATGACATCATCGATATCATCCAACGTCGTCACCCTTTTCATGCCGATCGCACCGAGATGGAGTCTCACTACCGCGCTGAGGTCGCGCGCCTGTTCGCCAGCGAACTCCAGCCGATCCCACACGCCCACGAGTTATTACGTCAGATCTGCGTCCCTATGTGTACCGCCTCGAACGGGCCGGTCAGCAAGATGCAAAGTTCGCTCGGCGCCACCGGCATGCTGCCATTCTTCGGCGATCGCTTGTACAGCGGCTACGATATCCAGAGTTGGAAGCCCGAGCCGGACCTGATGTATCATGCGGCGCAAAGCATGGGAGTCGCGATCGAGGAGTGCATACTGGTGGACGATTCGCCAGCCGGGGCGCGATCCGGTATCGCGGCGGGGATCCCCGTATTCTACTTCTGCGCCGATCCCCATAATCCGCCCATCGATCATCCCTTGGTTACCACCTTCGATGATCTGCGCCAATTACCCACGTTATGGCGCCAACGCGGCTGGCAACTGACTCACAGAGCCTAGCCGCTTAATAGCAACGAGCCGCCCTGCAATGCAGGACGGCTCGTCGAGAATACAGATCTCACCGCACGACTTACGGTTGCTCACGGCTTCCCGCTAATAACCGCTCCAGATCGTCCCCGCCGATATGGCGGAAATCCTGCCCTTTCACATAGTAGAAAATGAATTCGCAGATATTCTGACAACGATCGCCGATACGCTCGATGGAACGGGCGCAGAACAACGCCGTCAACACGCTGGGGATAGTGCGTGAATCTTCCATCATATAGGTCATCAGTTGACGGACAATCCCCTCATACTCCTGATCGACTTTCTTATCTTCGCGGTAGATACGAATAGCTTCGTGCAAATCCATACGCGCGAAGGCATCCAGTACATCATGCAGCATTTGTACCGTATGCTGTCCCAGCGATTCTAGGCTGACCAATAACGGTTGATGCTGCTGAGAAAACTTCTCTAACGCGGTACGACAGATCTTATCGGCCACATCACCGATGCGCTCCAGCTCGGAGATAGTCTTGATAATGGCCATTACCAGGCGTAAATCACTCGCTGTCGGCTGACGCTTAGCGATGATTTTGACACAGGCCTCATCGATGGCGATCTCCATCATATTGACCTTCGCATCACCCTCGATCACGCGGCGAGCCAACTCGGCATCCTGGTTATGCATGGCGGTAATGGCATCGGTTAATTGCTGCTCCACCAGCCCCCCCATGCTCATTACCTGAGTGCGAATATGCTCAAGCTCGGCGTTAAACTGACCGGAGGTATGCTTGTTTAAATTCAAATTATCCATATTTACTTCCTCAACCATCAGCCATAACGACCAGTAATATAATCTTCCGTCTGCCGCTGCGCCGGTGCGGTAAACAGTTTATCCGTATCACTAAATTCGATTAGCTCTCCCAAATACATAAAGGCCGTATAGTCGGAACAACGCGCCGCCTGCTGCATATTATGGGTCACGATCACCACGGTATAGTCCTGTTTCAACTCGGTGATCAGCTCTTCAATACGACTGGTCGAGATGGGATCCAGAGCCGAGCAGGGTTCATCCAGCAGCAACACTTCTGGCCGGATGGCGATGCCACGCGCGATGCACAGACGCTGCTGCTGCCCGCCCGATAAGCTGTAGCCGCTCTGATGCAGCTTATCCTTGGTCTCATTCCATAAGGCGGCTTTGGTCAAGGCCCATTGCACTCGCTCATCCATATCGGTGCGTGACAGCTTTTCAAACAGACGCACACCGAAAGCGATGTTGTCATAGATAGACATCGGGAAAGGGGTCGGCTTCTGGAATACCATCCCCACCTTGGCTCGCAATAGGGCCACATCTTGGCTGTCCGTCAGAATATTCTGGCCGTCCAACAGGATCTCCCCTTCAGCGCGCTGCTCCGGATAGAGTTGGAACATCTTGTTAAAGGTGCGTAACAGCGTCGACTTACCGCAACCGGACGGGCCGATGAAGGCAGTGACTTTATTCTGCTCAATATCCAGCGAGATATTCTTCAACGCATGGAATTTACCGTAATAGAAGTTCAGATCGCGTACCTGAATTTTGCTGTTGGTCGTGTCTGTCACTACATTACTCATCGTTTTTCTCTCTGTTAGCGGTGCCGCTATAGCGGCACCCTAAAATTAGTATTTTTTCTTAGCAAAAATCACGCGGGCCAAAATGTTCAGCAACAGGACACACAGCGTGATCAGCAGAACTCCGGCCCAGGCCAACTGTTGCCATTCTGCAAACGGACTCATGGCAAACTTAAAGATGGTGACGGGTAAGTTAGCCAACGGCTGCATCATGTCGGTGCTCCAGAACTGGTTGGAGAGCGAAGTAAACAGCAGCGGTGCTGTCTCGCCAGCGATACGGGCGATGGCCAGTAGTACCCCGGTAATGATCCCTGATACCGACGCTTTCAAGGTGATCGCCAAAATCATCTTCCACTTCGGCGTCCCCAGCGCATAGGCGGCCTCGCGCAGACTATCTGGCACCAACTTCAACATGTTCTCTGTGGTACGAATGACGATAGGCACCTGTAACAGCGCCAGCGCGATCACCCCAGCCCAGCCGGAAAAGTGCTGCATCTTCGCAACGACAATGGTATAGACAAATAGACCGACGACGATCGACGGTGCAGACAGCAAAATATCGTTAATAAAGCGGGTGACATTAGCCAGCAAGCTATTACGACCATATTCGGCCAAGTAGATCCCCGCCATGATACCCAACGGCGTTCCGATCACTGTTGCCCACAGGATCAACAATCCAGAACCAACAATGGCGTTAGCTAACCCTCCACCTTCGGTGTTCGGCGGCGGCGTCATCTCAGTAAACAGCGCCAACGACATGCCATCAATACCACGGGTAAAAGTGGAGAGCAGGATCCACACCAACCAGAACAGGCCGAAAGCCATGGTTCCCATCGACAAGCACAAGGCAATGCGATTCTTCTGCCGACGTCGGGCCTGCATGCGGCGACGGGATTCCGCCAATTGCTGCGGATTTTGTACATCCATCGTTGCCATCTTAACGTCCCTCATTCTTCGCCAGGCGCAGAATCATCAGCTTGGACAACGCCAACACGATGAAGGTAATCACGAACAGAATCAGCCCCAGCTCCATCAACGCCGCGGTATGCAACCCAGACTCCGCCTCAGCAAACTCATTGGCCAGCGCAGAGGTGATGCTGTTGCCCGGCATATACAGCGAAAAACTGTCGAGCTGGTAGGTATTGCCAATGACGAAAGTGACCGCCATGGTTTCTCCCAGTGCACGCCCCAATCCCAGCATAATCCCGCCGATCACACCATTTTTGGTGAAAGGTAGAACAATGCGCCAGATCACCTCCCAGGTAGTGCAGCCGATGCCATAAGCTGACTCTTTCATCATCACCGGCGTCTGCTCGAACACATCACGCATCACCGCGGCAATGTAGGGAATGATCATGATAGCCAGGATTACTCCGGCAGCAAGAATGCCAATGCCGAAAGCTGGACCGGAAAACAAAGTACCAACGATGGGAATGCCGGATAGCACCTCACCCACCGGGGTCTGAAAATATTCGGCGAACAGCGGAGCAAAGATAAACAGGCCCCACATGCCGTAGACGATACTGGGGATCGCTGCCAACAATTCGATCGCCACCCCTAATGGACGACGCAGCCAGCCGGGCGCCAACTCCGTCAGGAACAGGGCGATACCGAAACTGACGGGAACGGCGATGATCAAGGCGATCAATGAGGTCACCAGGGTACCGTAAATAGGGACCAATGCCCCAAACTGCTCCGCCGGAGCATCCCACTCTTTGCTCCACAGAAAGGCGAAACCAAACTTCTCCATGCTGGGGAGAGCGGCGATAATCAGCGAAACGATGATGCCCCCCAGCAACAATAGCGTGATCAACGCCGCTAGCTTGACCAGCAGTGCAAAGATCACGTCTCCGAGCTTGCTCGGCGCTTTTATCATCGGCTGTTTATTAAATGAAGGCGAATCAGCCATCTCTGTCTCTTCTTAAACGATCATGATAAGGCACGCTTTCCTGGGGGAGGCGTGCCCAAAAATCATCAATACAGGGCGTTACCGCCACTATCCTTGACGTTGGCCTTCCAGGCCGCGCGGATTTGCACCACCACCGACTCCGGTAAAGTTGCATAATCCAATGCGTTCGCCTGCTTGGCTCCCTCTTTATAGGCCCAATCGAAGAACTTCAGCACCTCAGCTGTTTGCTTTGGTTTGGTCGAAGCCTTATGCACCAAAATAAAGGTGGTCGAGGTGATCGGCCATACATTATCGCCCGCCTGATTAGTCAGATCTTGAGCGAAAGACTTACTCCAGTCAGCACCTTTAGCCGCATTGCTGAAGCTTACCTCGGTCGGGCTGACCGCCTGACCATCGGCAGAAACCAGCTTGGTATACGCTAACTTATTCTGTTTAGCATAGGCATACTCAACGTAGCCAATGGATCCCGGCAGACGCTGAACGAAAGCGGCGACACCATCATTGCCCTTACCACCTAAACCCGTCGGCCAATTCACCGTCGAGCCAGCACCGACCTCCGCCTTCCAGTGCGAGTTAACCTTGTTCAGATAACTGGTAAAGACAAAAGAGGTGCCGGAACCATCCGCACGACGCACCACGGCGATATTCTGATCCGGCAGTTTAATGCCCGGATTAAGCTTGGCGATCGCCGCATCGTTCCACTTCTTAATTTTACCCAGGTAGATATCGCCCAGTGTCTCCCCATCTAGCGTCAGTTCACCCGATTTCACGCCCGGAAGGTTGACCGCCATTACTACCCCACCGATCACTGTCGGGAACTGAAACAGACCATCGCTCGCTAGCTTCTCGTCACTCAGAGGCGCATCGGAGGCTCCAAAGTCTACGGTATTAGCGATGATTTGTTTTACGCCGCCAGAAGAGCCAATTCCTTGATAGTTAACTTTATTACCGGTTTCTTTTTGGTAGGAATCGGCCCACTTGGCGTAAACCGGCGCGGGGAAGGTCGCGCCGGCACCTGTCAGGCTCTCAGCTGCGAAGGCCGGGGCGGCACTTAAGGAGACGGTCGCGGCGACAATCCCTGCGACAGCGGTACGCATTAGTTTCATATTCCCTCCTGGGAAGAGTTATCAAGCTAACGTAGCAACGATCGGATCAAGTATGGTGCAGGAAGCAAAATAAGGCAGTTTGATGACAGTAAAATGTATGGATTATGACAGTTTTATGACAACAGACTACCGGGATAGTTGGAGAGAGGGGAAACCGTCAAGCTATAGCCGTACAAGACAATGAGCGTGAGACAGACATGAACCGTAACACACAACCATCGCGCGCTGTTTAACGAATGCAAACCTCTATACAGTATCACATTGATGATTTTATTATCATATAATTGCCTATATCTGATGATATTGTTAACTATCCATGGGATAATGCGGAAAAAATTTCCATACATAAGATATGTTTACAGGGTAACGGATAAATGATTTTTCAGGATAATGATAAGCAACACATTAAACTGTCTTATGTGACACATTTTTATTGCAATCAGAAAAGTCTTGATTCTGTATTTTCTTTACTAAAGAAGTATGAGGCGTTACCGTTATCTCTGCGCAGCGTGATCGAGTTTATTATCGTTGATGACGGTTCACCAATTTCTTATGAGATTGGCAAATTAGATTTAAATATCACCTGGTTAAAAATCACCGAGGATATAAAATGGAATCAGGCCGGAGCACGCAATCTCGGCGTCACCTATGCTAAGTCAGATAAAATATTATTGACCGACCTCGATCACGAATTACCAGAAAAAACATTCGAATATTTAATTAAAACTAAAAATCCAGGAAGGAATTTTTATAAAATTTATCGGCGTAGCGATGAACGAGGCATTTACAAAGGTCACTCCAATCTCTTTTTTATGTCACGGGCGCGTTTCTTTCGCCATTTCGGCTATGACGAAGAATTCTCAGGGAATTATGGTGCTGAAGACTATCGTTTTGTCAAATACCATAAATATCATGGTTCTCGTCAAAAATACCTACCTAAAAAGTTCGTCTGTTACGAACGACAGTTAGATCGTGAAAAAAGCTACCATAGTCTACATCGTGATTTATCAGCGAACACCCCCATCGATCGGCAAAAACGACACGAGTGTGAAACCTATGGCGATGAATATGGACACAGCCGTATATTTCTTAATTTTGAGTGGCGCGTCATTTATCGCAATACACTATTTCCGGCAGCATTGCCGCAGGAAAAGCGTTGGTGGAAGCCATTGTGGTGGTTACGCTATTTATTCTCCTCATTAGCGCGTTAACACGAGCTTACAAATTAATGATAAGAAAAAGGGGATGATATTTCATCCCCTTATGGTTACACGCTAGCGCTTACTCTACCGTTACCGATTTAGCCAAATTACGCGGCTGATCCACATCGGTACCTTTGATCAGAGCAACATGATACGAAAGCAACTGTAATGGAATCGTGTAGAAAATCGGCGCGATCACCTCTTCCACATGCGGTAATGCAATAATACGCATCCCTTCACAGGCACTGAACCCAGCACTTTGCGCAGCGAAGACATACAGCAATCCCCCTCGTGCACGGACCTCTTCAATATTGGATTTCAGCTTCTCCAGCAATTCGTTGTTCGGCGCCACCACCACCACAGGCATATCGGCATCGATCAACGCCAGTGGGCCGTGCTTAAGCTCACCGGCGGCATAGGCTTCAGCATGAATATAGGAAATTTCCTTCAGCTTCAGCGCTCCCTCCATTGCGATCGGATACTGATCGCCACGCCCCAAGAACAATGCATGATGTTTATCTAGGAAGTCTTCAGCCAACGCTTCGATACTACGATCCAGCGAAAGCATCTGTTCAATGCGGCTTGGCAAGGCTTGTAGTGCATGAACAATATCATGTTCTACATCATCCGCCATGCCATGTAGACGTCCGATCCGAGCCACCAGCATCAACAACACCGCTAATTGCGTGGTAAAGGCTTTTGTTGATGCAACACCGATTTCTGTACCAGCTCGCGTCATCAGCGCCAGATCGGATTCACGTACCAGCGACGAGCTGGCGACGTTACAAATCGCCAGCGAGCCCAAGTAACCGATCTCCTTCGACAGACGCAACGCAGCCAAAGTGTCCGCCGTTTCACCGGACTGAGACAAGGTGATGATAAGACTGTTTTTACGCACCGCAGACTTGCGATAACGGAACTCAGAGGCGATCTCTACGTCGCAAGGAATACCAGCCAATGCCTCGAACCAATAACGCGCCACCATACCGGAGTGATAAGAAGTACCGCAGGCGATGATTTGCACATGCTCAATCTGTGATAACAGACGGTCACCGGCATTGCCTAATTCGCTCAGATCGATACAACCGTGACTAAAACGTCCCTCGAGAGTTTTTTTAATCGCCTGAGGCTGTTCATAAATTTCTTTTTGCATGTAGTGACGATAGTTGCCTTTATCGCCAGCATCGTACTGCACATTGGATTCGATTTCAGTGCGCTCGACTGCTGTACCGTTGATGTCGAAAATGGTTACGCTATGGCGGGTCACTTCGGCAATATCACCCTCCTCCAGGAAGATGAAACGGCGTGTAACGGGCAATAAGGCCAACTGATCGGAGGCGAGGAAGTTCTCTCCCATACCGCGACCAATAACCAGAGGACTACCGGAGCGTGCGCATACCAGCACCTCAGGATGTTGACTATCCATGACAACGGTGCCGTATGCACCACGCAGTTGAGGGATAACCCGCTTAACAACCTCTAACAACGAGCCGCCTTGACGTTGTTCCCAGTTCACTAAATGGGCAATAACTTCGGTATCGGTTTCCGAGGTAAAACGGTAGCCGCGTTCGATTAATTGTGTACGCAGTGTTTCGTGATTTTCAATGATGCCATTATGTACCACACTAATGTGGCCGGAGACATGCGGATGAGCATTCTGTTCACTCGGTTCGCCATGGGTCGCCCAACGAGTATGAGCGATACCGGTACCACCGATCATCGGAGAAAGGGCAACGGCATCACTCAATGCCTTGACCTTACCGACTCGGCGTAGACGCTGCAAATGGCCTTGTGCATCGACTACAGCCAATCCAGCCGAGTCATAACCGCGATACTCTAGACGGCGCAGGCCTTCTAACAAAATATCTGCGACGTCACGTTGCGCTACTGCGCCAACAATTCCACACATACGATTTAATTCCTATAACAAAACCGCATTAGCGGTTTGTCGATGTCTGTATCGATCTGATTGGTAGACGACGTAAACGTCGTTGCCCCGAGCCTTGTAGAGAGTGGGGCCACGCCTTGTCTTGGCAGGGCGCGTTATAGTGTTTTGCTCTGTATTCCAAATAGGAGTACAGAGCAAAACCGCTGCGGCCGTAGGCCGCAGCGATCGCGCTTATTTTTTCTTCATCGGCCGTTTCCAGCCGCGGATTTGCATCTGTTTCACCCGGCTAATGACTAACTCACCATCACCGACGTCTTTCGTTACCGTAGTACCTGCCGCAATGGTCGCACCACGGCCAATGGTGACTGGCGCCACCAGTTGACTATCGGAGCCGACAAACACCTCATCCCCAATCACGGTCTGATGCTTATTGGCACCATCGTAGTTGCAGGTGATAGTGCCAGCACCAATATTCACTCCCGCGCCGATCTGCGCATCCCCCAGATAGCTCAGATGACCGGCTTTAGAACCATAGCCTAAATGCGCCTTCTTCATTTCGACGAAGTTACCCACATGCGCTTGCGCATCCAGGCATGCGCCAGGACGCAGACGCGCAAACGGCCCCACGGTACAAGATTCGGCGAGCTTAGCTCCTTCGATCACCGTGTAGGGACTGATCACGCTATCGGCGGCGATCTGGCAATCCTTCAACACGCAACCGCTGCCGATATGAACCCGATCCCCCAACGTCACCGTCCCCTCAATGATCACATTGGTATCGATAACCACATCGCGCCCATGGCACAACTCACCACGCAGATCGAAACGCGCCGGATCAAGCAACATGACGCCAGCCAACAAAAGACGCTGTGCTTGTTGCTGTTGATGGGCGCGCTCCAAGGCAGCCAGTTGCAAGCGATTATTCACACCCTCGACTTCATACAGATGATCTGGATGCACCGCCTCGATCCGCCGACCCTCTTGATGGGCCATGGCGATAATATCTGTGATGTAAAACTCACCTTGGGCATTATTGTTATCCAGACGAACCAACCAACGTTTTAGATCAGCACCGTTCGCGACCAGAATACCGGTATTGACCTCATTAATGCTGCGCTGTGCTTCACTGGCGTCCTTATGCTCAACGATACCCGTCACGCTCCCTTCCTGGCGCACGATGCGGCCATAGCCAGTAGGATCAGCGAGTTTTACCGTCAACAAACCAATGCCACCCTGTGGCTTGGCCGCTATAAGGCGTTGCAACGTCGCGGTAGCGATCAATGGCACATCACCGTATAGCATCAAAATATCTTCATCATCAGCAAAATAAGGGGCAGCCTGTTGCATCGCATGGCCGGTACCCAACTGCTGTGCCTGTAAGATCCAATTCAACGGCTGACCGGCCAAGCGAGACTGCAATAGCTCGCCGCCATGCCCATAAACCAGGTGAACCTGCTGTGCTCCCAGCATCAATGCGCTATCGATAACATGCTGCACCATCGGCTTACCTGCCAACGGATGCAACACCTTGGGAAGATCGGAGTACATGCGGGTTCCTTTACCGGCGGCAAGGATGACCACACTTAACGGATGTGTCGACATAAGCAATCTGATCCATTCAAATTGATGGGCTCAAGTAAACCTGTTAACCGGCAGGATTACTACATATTTCTCTACTCAAAACACGCACAGATCCGCGTGCATGGAGGGATGGTATGATGATAGATAACTAGGCACCATCGGGGCAAACCCTCTCTTTCCCTCCCCCCTTTTTTCAGGCCGGAGCTTAATAAGCAACCAGCAACCAAGCAGGAAAAATGCCTTTTTTTTACCATAAAAAAAACCTCTCCAAGGGAGAGGTTTTTGCGGCAGTCTGCTTACATCGCTTTTTTGGTCAGTTCGATTACACGCAGTTTGGCAATCGCCTTGGCCAGCTCTGCGGATGCCTGAGCATAGTCGACATCGCCGTGCGAGCTGCGGATGTGCTCTTCGGCTTTACGCTTCGATTCCATCGCGCGCGCCTCGTCGAGGTCCTGACCACGGATAGCGGTATCGGCCAGCACGGTCACCGCGCTGGACTGCACCTCAAGGATGCCGCCGGACAGGTAGATAAACTCTTCCTCACCGTGCTGTTTAACGATACGCACCATGCCAGGCTTAATGGCAGTAAGCAGCGGAGCGTGGCCTGGGTAGATACCCAATTCACCTTCACTACCCGTCACCTGGATTTTTTGCACCAGCCCGGAGAACATCTGACGCTCCGCACTGACTACATCCAGATGGAAAGTCATAGCCATATCACCCTCCTATCAGGCGTTACAGTTTCTTGGCTTTTTCCACGGCTTCGTCGATAGACCCCACCATGTAGAACGCCTGCTCCGGCAGATGGTCATAATCCCCATTCATGATGCCTTTAAAGCCCTGAATAGTATCTTTCAGTGACACATACTTACCCGGAGAGCCGGTGAACACTTCGGCCACGAAGAACGGCTGAGACAGGAAGCGCTGGATCTTACGCGCACGAGCGACCACCAGCTTATCTTCTTCAGACAACTCATCCATACCCAGAATGGCGATGATATCCTTCAGCTCCTGATAACGCTGCAGGATGGACTGCACGCCGCGCGCGGTATCGTAGTGCTCTTGACCTACCACCAGCGGATCCAACTGACGGCTGGTAGAATCCAGCGGGTCAACGGCCGGGTAGATACCCAGTGAGGCAATCTGACGGCTCAATACTACGGTCGCATCCAAGTGGGCGAAGGTAGTAGCCGGAGAGGGGTCAGTCAAGTCATCCGCCGGTACGTATACCGCCTGAACAGAGGTGATGGACCCGGTCTTAGTGGAGGTAATACGCTCTTGCAGCACCCCCATTTCCTCCGCCAGAGTCGGCTGATAACCTACCGCCGACGGCATACGGCCCAGCAGAGCGGAGACTTCAGTACCGGCCAAGGTATAACGGTAGATGTTATCGATGAACAACAGTACATCACGACCTTCATCACGGAATTTCTCCGCCATGGTCAGACCGGTCAGCGCCACGCGCAGACGGTTTCCCGGTGGCTCGTTCATCTGACCATACACCAGAGAAACTTTATCCAATACGTTGGAATCGGTCATCTCGTGGTAGAAGTCGTTACCCTCACGGGTACGCTCACCCACACCGGCGAAGACTGAGTAACCGGAGTGCTCGATAGCGATGTTACGGATAAGCTCCATCATGTTAACGGTCTTACCCACACCGGCCCCACCGAACAGGCCCACTTTACCGCCTTTAGCGAACGGGCAAATCAGGTCGATAACCTTAATGCCGGTCTCCAGCAGTTCCTGAGAGTTAGACAGATCTTCATAGCTCGGTGCAGCACGATGGATAGCCCAACGCTCTTCTTCACCGATCTCGCCCTTCATGTCGACCGGATCACCCAGTACGTTCATGATACGGCCCAGAGTCGCCTTGCCAACAGGAACCTCGATCGGATGGTCTTGGTCTTCAACCTCTAGCCCACGGCGCAGACCGTCGGAAGAGCCCATCGCGATGCAGCGAACTACGCCGCCACCCAGCTGCTGCTGCACTTCCAGTACCAGTTTCGTGGCACCGCCTTTTACTTCCAGTGCGTTATACACCTTCGGCACGGCGTCCTGCGGGAACTCCACGTCCACCACCGCGCCGATAACCTGGATAATCTTTCCAGTAGCCATCTTGAATCCTCTACGTAATTCGTAAACCTAGCTCTTAAACCGCAGCAGCACCCGAGACGATCTCGGTCAGCTCCTGGGTGATGCTGGCCTGACGAGCCTTGTTGTAGACCAACTGTAGCTCTTTGATCAGGTTGCCGCCGTTATCGGTTGCCGCCTTCATAGCAACCATTCGCGCGGCCTGCTCACTGGCCAGGTTTTCCACGACGCCCTGATAAACCTGAGATTCCACATAACGACGCAGCAGGGTATCCAACAGCGCCTTCGGATCCGGTTCGTACAGGTAATCCCATGATTTCCGCTTCAGCTCCGCATCGTCCGCCTTAGGCAACGGCAACAACTGAAGGACCTGTGGTTCTTGGGCCATGGTGTTGATGAACTTATTGCTCACCACATACAGGCGATCCAGGCGACCTTCATCGTAAGCCTGTAGCATCACCTTCACCGGACCGATCAGCTCGGATAGCGAGGGGTTATCCCCCATACCGGTGACCTGAGCGACGACATTGCCGCCCACGGACCCAAAGAAAGAGACTGCTTTCGAACCGATCAGCGCGAGATCGATGTCCACGCTCTTCTGATTCCACTCTTTCATCTCTGTCAGCAGCTTCTTAAACAAGTTAATGTTCAAGCCACCGCACAGACCACGGTCGGTAGAAACCACCAGATACCCAACGCGCTTCACGTCGCGCTCTTCCAGGTACGGGTGTTTGTATTCCAGATTTCCCAGCGCAAGGTGACCAATCACTTTGCGCATGGTTTCTGCATAGGGACGGCTGGCCGCCATGCGATCCTGCGTTTTACGCATTTTGGAGGCGGCGACCATCTCCATCGCTTTCGTGATCTTTTGCGTGTTTTGCACGCTGGCGATCTTGCTACGTATCTCTTTCGCGCCGGCCATCTCTGCTTCTCCTCAAAACCTTTTACGGCCCGCCGTATTGCTGCCGGCAGGCCGTAAGGCTATTACCAGGACTGGGTTGCTTTGAAGGTATCGAGGATGCCTTTCAGCTTGCCTTCGATCTCGTCGTTATAAGCACCGGTCTGGTTGATTTGTTGCATCAGGTCGGCATGCTCGCGCTCAACGTAAGCCATTAGTGCCGCTTCAAAAGCACCAATCTTTGCCAATTCGACGTCTTCCAAATAGCCACGTTCGGCTGCAAACAGCACCAGTGACTGCGCGGCAACGGACATCGGCGCGTACTGTTTCTGTTTCAGCAGTTCGGTAACCTTCTGGCCATGGCTCAACTGCTTACGGGTCGCATCATCCAGATCAGAGGCAAACTGAGAGAAAGCCGCCAGTTCGCGGTACTGTGCCAGAGCGGTACGAATACCCCCGGACAGCTTCTTCATGATCTTAGTCTGCGCTGCGCCACCCACACGGGATACAGAGATCCCCGGGTTGACCGCAGGACGGATACCAGCGTTAAACAGGTTGGACTCCAGGAAGATCTGACCGTCGGTAATAGAGATAACGTTGGTCGGAACGAACGCGGAAACGTCCCCGGCTTGGGTTTCAATGATCGGCAACGCCGTCAATGACCCCGTATTCCCTTTAACTTCACCCTGGGTGAAGGCCTCGACGTAATCGGCATTAACACGCGCCGCACGCTCCAGAAGACGGGAGTGGAGGTAGAATACGTCGCCAGGGAATGCTTCACGTCCAGGCGGACGACGGAGCAACAGGGAGATTTGACGATAAGCGACCGCTTGCTTGGACAGATCATCATAGATGATCAATGCGTCTTCACCGCGATCACGGAAATATTCACCCATGGCGCAACCCGCATACGGTGCTAGGTATTGCAATGCGGCGGATTCGGAGGCAGATGCAACGACGACGATGGTGTTCGCCAGTGCACCATGCTCTTCCAGCTTACGCACCACGTTAGCGATGGTAGAGGCTTTCTGACCGATGGCGACATAGATACATTTGATGCCGGAATCGCGCTGGTTAATGATGGCGTCAACAGCCAGTGCGGTTTTACCAGTCTGACGGTCACCGATGATCAGCTCACGCTGACCACGGCCGATCGGAATCATCGCATCGACAGACTTATACCCCGTCTGTACCGGCTGATCGACAGATTGACGCTCGATAACGCCCGGTGCGATAGCTTCAACGGCAGAGAAGCCATCATGCTCAACCGGGCCTTTACCATCGATCGGCTCACCCAGGGTGTTCACCACGCGCCCCAGTAGGCCACGGCCAACCGGAACTTCCAAAATACGGCCAGTACACTTGACCTTCATGCCTTCGGCCAGGTCAGCGTAGGGCCCCATAACGACCGCACCTACGGAGTCTCGCTCCAGGTTCAGTGCGATAGCATAACGATTGCCGGGCAGTGCGATCATCTCGCCCTGCATGACATCCGCCAGACCGTGAACACGGATAATCCCGTCACTCACGGATACGATTGTACCTTCGTTGTGAGCCTCGCTCACCACATCGAACTGAGCAATGCGCTGCTTGATCAGTTCGCTGATTTCGGTGGAATTCAGTTGCATGCTCCAGTCCCCTTAAGACTGCAAGACGTCTGCTAGGCGATCCAGACGGCCGCGGATGCTGCCATCGATCACCAAGTCACCCGCGCGGATCACCACGCCGGCTAATACAGACTTATCAATTTTGCAATTCAGCTTCACTTTACGTGACAGACGTTGTTCCATTGCGGCGCTGATTTTATCCCGCTGCATCTGGCTCAGAGGCGCGGCAGAGGTAACCTCTACATCCGCCGTCGCTTCCATCGCATCTCGCAGCGCAATAAATTGCTGCAACACGTCAGGAATAACCTGTAAACGTCCGTTTTCCGCCATCACCCTAATGAAGTTCTGACCGGATTGATCGAGCTGGTCACCGCAAATCTTGATGAAACACGCCGCAAGCGTCTCCGGAGCCAAGGCACCGGACAGCATTTCGGCCACGCTCTCATTGCGGGTCACCTCAGCACTGAATGCCAGCATAGTCTGCCAACGATCCAGGCTGTTATGCTCAACAGCAAAGTCAAAAGCTGCTTTGGCGTAGGGGCGAGCTACCGTGATAAATTCAGACATCGGCCCCTCCCTCCTTACAGTTCAGCGACCAGTTTATCGACGATGTCGCTGTTCGCAGCTTCATCCACGGAACGTTCAATAATTTTCTCGGCACCGGCGATAGCCAGCATGGCGACCTGTTTACGCAGCTCTTCACGCGCACGCTTACGCTCGGCATCGATTTCCGCCTGCGCCTGCGCGACGATCTTGGCACGTTCCTGTTCCGCTTCGGCTTTCGCCTCATCAATGATCTGAGACTTACGCTTATTCGCTTGCTCGATGATCACCTGTGCGTCAGCCTTCGCCTTTTTCAGCTGGTCGGTCGCATTGGCTTGCGCCAAGTCCAGATCTTTTTTCGCACGCTCTGCGGAAGAGAGACCGTCAGCAATCTCTTTCTGACGCTTCTCAATGGCAGCCATAATCGGCGGCCATACATACTTCATGCAGAACCAGACGAACAGGACAAACGCGATGGCCTGGCCGAGGATTGTTGCGTTAAGATTCACAGCACAATGCCTCTTAAATTAGTTAATCGGTTTGGTTGGCGTAACGGAGTATTCCGCTTACGCGACGGCAAACATGACGTACAGACCCAGACCAACCGCAATCATCGGGATAGCATCCACCAGACCCATTACGATAAAGAACTGTGTACGCAGCAGCGGGATCAGATCCGGCTGACGCGCGGCGCCTTCCAGAAATTTCCCACCCAGGATGCCGATACCGATCGCAGCACCGATTGCCGCCAGACCCATCATCACAGCGGCAGCCATGTACAGCAGATCCATACTCAGGTTTTCCATGACAGTCTCCAGTTTGTTTCAGTTAAACGCAGTAGTGTTGTTAAAAAATAATCAATGCTCTTCAGACGCCATCGACAGATAGACGATCGTCAGAACCATGAAGATAAAGGCTTGAAGCGTAATAATCAGAATGTGGAAGATAGCCCATGGAACGTTGAGCAACCACTGTGACCACCACGGCAACAGACCGGCAATCAGGATGAAAATCAGCTCGCCGGCATACATGTTACCGAACAGTCGCAAACCGAGAGAGATCGGCTTGGACAACAGGCTGACGCCTTCCAGAATCAAGTTAATCGGGATAAAAACAGGATGATTGAATGGTTGCAGGGTCAACTCCTTCACGAAGCCCCCCAGTCCTTTCATCTTAATGCTGTAAAACAGGATCAGGATAAATACCCCGAGCGCCATGGAGAGCGTAATGTTGACGTCCGCAGACGGAACAACGCGCAACGCAGGCAATCCCAGCCAATGCTCGGCGATATAAGGCAAGAAGTCGATCGGCACCAAGTCCATCAAGTTCATCAGGAATACCCAGACAAAGATGGTCAAGGCCAACGGTGCGATCAGCTTGCTCTTACCGTGGTACATATCACGTACGCTGCCATCAACGAAGACGATAATCAGTTCGATAGCTGTTTGAAACTTACCCGGTACACCGCTGGTGGCATGTTTAGCGACTTTACGGAACAGAGCCAGAAAGATCAGGCCCAGCACCACAGAGAAAAACATGGAGTCGATGTTCAACGTCCAGAAAGACGCTGGACCAGCGTGCGGATTCACCAGCTCAAAAGTACGCAGGTCCAACTGAAGGTTATTCAGATGGTGCCCGATGTACTCTTGTGGCGTAGAGATTTCTCCTGCAGACATGATGCCTCTTACCCTTTAAGTAGTTAATACGGTAACTGTTTTAATTACGACTAATGAATGCTGGCGCGGCAACCTGCACTACCAGCACCGCAACGTAAGTCAGACCAAGCGGAAGAAAGACCGCCTTCAACCACCCTAGCGACACGATGAGCAGGGCTATTGTGCAGACCACTTTTAGCGCCTCGCCGGTGACAAATACCCAAGCTATACGCCTCTCCCCCTGCTCTCCTGCTCGCTGACGTAAAGCAAACAGCATAAAAACAGCATTGGGTAGCCAGGCAGATAGCCCCCCCAAGAGCGCGGACTCCCCCCAGCTCGCCGTTTTCATCGACAGACAGATACTGAATAGAACAAAGGTCACTAACTGTAGAATCAGCAGGTTACGAACAACCTTCCCGCCATAAAGTGCTCCAGACATGACGTTTGCTCTCTCCGTACCCCCCAGGAGGTATGCTGATTTGAGTGACGTAATAAAACTGCCTTTACGAGACAGAGTCAAGCCAGAAAAACGTGAAAATTATACGGTGCACACCTACAAATTCAATGCATAAGTAGCCAAAAAGTGAATAGTAATTTAAATATTTTCACGTTTTATCGCCAAAGCCACAGAATCCGCGCAATAATCATTTTTAGTGATACATCTGACAATTCCAATATTACATTTTTGCCAGCGCGCATGATCACAGAATAAAACGATAAAAAAGCCTGTATACCATAGGGTTATGATTGTTTCTTAACCAAAATTACTGATATAGATATTTAAAATCATAAAGTTAGGTTATTAACGCAACAATCTACTCAGTAAAACCAAATAGAAACAGCCTATTGACATACGGCGTAGCCCACGTTTTGTAGCACATAACACGCAAACAAAACGGTAAAAATGCCCAGTCAATGGGGCGAAGCGACATATCACCTCCCACGGCCAGGTAGCATAGCCATAATCAGCCTTGTAAAAAAAAAGTAAACAGCACGCTCAACGAACGCTTAGCCGTCGGATAGTACGTCTCTGAATCTGTTCACTTCTCAGTCGGTGGTTTTTTTGATTTTTTTTGATAAAAAACAAAATTAATGTGCTTTAAGCACCACCAGATGGCGTTCCCCCTCTAGCATCGGCACCTGTAAGCGGATCAATGCTTCCAAGGTTATCCCCTCAGGCAGACACAGCAATTCATCTTGCGGCACAACCCCTTTCAGAGCATAAAACCGTCCCAGCTCAGCCGCAGGCAAATGACGGCACCAAGAGATCATATCTTGTAGCGAAGCGAAGGCGCGACTGATTACACCATCGAACAATGGTTCAGCCACAAAGCTTTCTACCCGGCTCTGAACCGGCTCGATATTATCCAGTTGCAGCGCATGTTGAACCTGGCGCAGGAAACGTACCCGTTTCCCTAGGCTATCTAATAACGTGAAGTGAGACTCGGGACGCACAATGGCCAGCGGGATCCCCGGTAGTCCCGGCCCCGTTCCCACATCGATAAAGCGTTGCCCTTGCAGATGAGGACTGACAACGATGCTGTCCATGATATGGCGAACCAACATCTCACGCGGATCGCGTACAGAAGTCAGGTTATACGCCTTGTTCCACTTATCCAACAGCGTGACATAGGCCAACAACTGCTGTTTTTGCTGATCGGTTAACGAAATGCCAGCCTGCGCCAGCAGCGTATCCAGTTGCTTGTGCACGGATTATCTTCCTCTGTCAAATCAAGCGTGACCGCCGCAATGATACGGCGGACGGAACGGAGTGATGAGCCGCCGTAAAGCGGCTCGGCAGCGCGCTTAAACGCTACGGCGTAGCATTCCCTGCTTCTTCAGCCAAACCAACAGAATAGAGATCGCTGCCGGCGTAATACCCGATATACGCGATGCCTGACCGATAGAGCTAGGTTTGTGATCGTTAAGTTTGGCGATCACCTCGTTGGACAAGCCATTCACCTGACGATAATCCAGATCGGCTGGCAACAAAGTATGTTCGTTACGCATTTGCTTTTCGATCTCATCCTGCTGCCTAGCTATATAACCTTGATATTTAACTTGAATTTCAACTTGCTCAGCCGCCTGTCGATCCTCGAGTGGCGGAGAAAACGGTGCCAATGAGGTCAAAGCATCGTAATCCATCTCTGGACGGCGCAGTAAATCTTCCCCATTGGCTTCGCGTGATAATGGTGTCTTTAGCCGCGCATTGACCGCTACCGCGTGCTCCGATTGGGGATGTACCCAGGTATCACGCAGACGCTGACGCTCCCGCTCCATGTTTTCCAACTTACGGTTGAAATGAGTCCATCGCTCATCATCGACGAGGCCCAATTCGCGACCGATCGGCGTCAGACGCAGGTCAGCATTATCTTCGCGTAGCATCAGGCGGTACTCGGCACGCGACGTGAACATGCGGTATGGCTCCTTGGTCCCCAAGGTACACAAATCGTCAACCAGGACACCAAGGTAAGCCTGATCACGTCGTGGAGCCCACCCTTCCAGGTCGGCAGCGCAACGCCCAGCGTTGAGGCCAGCCAGTAGTCCCTGAGCCGCCGCTTCTTCGTAGCCGGTGGTGCCGTTGATCTGACCGGCAAAGAACAATCCTTGAATATATTTGCTTTCGAGTGTTGGTTTTAGATCGCGCGGATCGAAAAAGTCGTATTCGATCGCGTAACCTGGACGCACGATCCGCGCATTTTGCATCCCGGCCATTGAACGTACGATGGCCATCTGAACATCAAACGGCAGGCTGGTAGAAATGCCGTTTGGATAGATCTCATTACTGGTCAGTCCCTCCGGCTCCAAGAAGATCTGATGCGCATTGCGATCGGCGAAACGCATCACTTTATCTTCGATCGAGGGACAATAGCGTGGACCGATCCCTTCGATGATCCCAGCATACATTGGGCTACGATCCAGATTGTTACGGATCACCTCATGAGTACGTTCGTTAGTATGGGTGATATAACAGGGTACCTGCCGCGGATGTTGGCTCGCATTACCCAGGAAAGAGAATACCGGAGCTGGATCATCGCCATGTTGTTGCGCTAAGGAGGCCAGATCGATAGTACGGGCATCCAAGCGTGGTGGGGTCCCCGTCTTCAGACGGTTGACGCGTAATGGTAACTCACGCAGTCGGTGAGCAAGACCGATCGAGGGCGGATCTCCGGCGCGGCCACCACTGTAGTTTTCCAGACCGATATGGATCTTACCGTTAAGGAAAGTCCCGACGGTCAACACGACCGCTTTCGCGCGGAATTTTAGCCCCATTTGCGTGATCGCACCGACGACGCGATCGTTTTCAACGATCAGATCTTCGACGGCTTGTTGAAAGATCATCAAGTTAGGCTGATTCTCCAAAGCAATACGAACGGCCTGCCGGTAAAGAACACGATCCGCCTGAGCGCGCGTCGCCCGTACGGCGGGTCCCTTGCTACCATTGAGAATGCGGAATTGGATCCCACCTTTGTCGATCGCCTGAGCCATCAATCCACCCAGGGCATCGACCTCTTTCACTAAGTGTCCCTTACCGATACCGCCGATGGCTGGATTGCATGACATATGGCCCAGCGTATCAATATTGTGGGTTAACAATAGGGTCTGACGACCCATACGAGCTGAAGCCATAGCCGCTTCGGTACCGGCGTGACCGCCGCCGATAATGATGACGTCAAAGGGATCGGGGTAAAACATGGTACTGCACCTCGCGCTAACCGAAAGGCTGTCAACGATCGTTATTTGCCTAGGGGTGGGGATTCTACTCAAGTTTAGGCGTAGGTCCAACCGAAGAGGATCGTGGATCCTTCGCCCAGTATTTAAAAGATCTTTTTTATTTAAAGATCTCTTTATTAGATCTTCTATTAGGATCGTGATCCTTTGTGGATAACACTCTTTTCTCAATAAGGATCAAGTAACTACGCAGGATCATTTACTGTGGAAGATCAGTGATCCCAGACCGTAAAAGCTGGGATCTTTATTGGTAGTTATACACAGCACAAAAAATGGCTAATGGTTATTATTGGGATAACTACCTGTTTTTTACTGCTTATAACAAGACTTATGCACAGGCTAAGTGGGTAAAAAACAAACTCAATGGATAAGTTTTTCCCACGTGGAGAGCCATTCTTCTGCTGGATCCTCGGGAATATCGTGCTGCTTGATGTCGATCTTGATCACTTCGCCGATCCGTTGGGCGCCGAACGCGATCAAAATGCGATCGACGATGGCGATCCCACCACAAAACGTGTCGTATTCGCTGCTACCGATGCCGACGGCGCCGAAATGGATCCCGGTTAGATCCGGCTGTTGGGTTTCAATTTGTTCAAACAAGGGTTGTAAATTGTCTGGGAGTTCGCCGGCGCCATGGGTTGAGGTGACCACCAGCCAAATCCCTTGTTGTGGCACTTCGTCGAGCTCAGGTCCATGCAGTACCTGTACCTCATGTCCCAGTGCGAGAAGTTTATCGGCCAGATGCTCTGCGACATATTCGGCGTTACCTAGAGTACTGCCGCTGATTACGGTGATGTGTGCCATGATGATCCCAGCCTGTGATTCGGAGGCGCTATTGTACGCTGCGAATTTGCTGGGATCTAGCTGTGGATAATATGGGAATGAAAAGGGATCGTTGATTCGGCCTTAGGGGGTAATGTCGCGCATGATCGGGTTTTGTAGCGAGATCAGGGTCTCTGTCGATTGGATCTCATCGATAGTTTGAATCTTGTTGATAAGTACATGCTGTAACGCTTCAATGGATTTGGTCATCACTTTAATAAAGATACTGTAATGACCAGTGGTGTAGTAGGCCTCGACCACCTCATCCAGGCTCTCCAGGCGCGCCAAGGCGGAAGGGTAGTCTTTGGCGCTTTTTAAGATGATGCCGATAAAGCAGCAGACATCGTAGCCCAACATCTTCGGACTAACTTGCACACAGGCACCGGTGATCACGCCGGCTTGCTTCATCTTTTCCACTCGTACATGGATCGTTCCTGGACTGACGTTAAAGTTTTTGGCTAATTCGGCATAGGGAGTGCGAGCATTTTTCATCAGTGCGTTAAGGATGCCGCGATCGAGATTATCGATCGGATAAATTTCTGCCATTTTTACCCTCTATTTTTGAAGAATTATCAATTTATGTCGCCATATAATGAATGATTAAAAGCCAATAGGCGATATTTGTTGTTGATTATTGAATTCCGTACCGCTTCTGTTGCTTAATCTATAGCAACAGGACAGACAGGTAGTGAGTGTAGTCATGAAAAAATACTATATTGAAAAACAACAACAGATCAGCTTTGTGAAGCAGCATTTTTCTCGTCAATTGGAGCAGCGTCTTGGCTTAATCGAAGTTCAAGCGCCTATCCTGAGCCGTTTAGGCGACGGTACGCAAGATAACCTGTCCGGTCATGAAAAAGCGGTTCAAGTGAAGGTCAAGAACCTGCCGCAGGAGACCTTCGAAGTTGTGCATTCGCTGGCGAAGTGGAAACGTAAGACGCTGGGGATCTATGACTTTGCCCCGGGCGAGGGGTTATATACCCATATGAAAGCCTTACGCCCTGATGAAGATCGCCTATCCGCCATCCATTCGGTCTACGTAGATCAGTGGGATTGGGAAAGGGTCATGGGCGATGGCGAGCGTACTCCGGCGTATTTACAGGAAACGGTGCGTCAGATCTATGCGGCGATGAAGGCAACGGAGCTAGAGGTATGCGAACGCTATGGCTTAACGGCTATCTTACCGGCAGAGATCCACTTTATTCATAGCGAGACATTATTGCGCCGTTATCCTGAGCTGGATGCTAAGGCGCGTGAACGCGCTATTACCCGCGAATTGGGGGCGGTATTCTTAATGGGGATTGGTGGGCGCTTGTCGAACGGCCAAGCGCATGATGTGCGAGCGCCAGACTATGATGATTGGACATCGCTGGGTGCCGAAGGATTTGGTGGTCTGAATGGCGATATTTTGGTGTGGAACCCGGTGCTGGAGGATGCCTTTGAGCTTTCTTCGATGGGGATCCGCGTAGATGCGCAGGCATTGAAGCGCCAGTTGGCGCTCACGGACGATGAAGATCGTATGACTCTGGAATGGCATCAATCGCTGTTACGTGGTGAGATGCCGCAGACCATCGGCGGTGGTATCGGTCAGTCCCGTTTGGTGATGTTACTGTTGCAACAACAACATATCGGCCAGGTACAGTGTGGCGTATGGCCGCCAGCGCTGCGCCAGCAGATCCCTGCGATCCTCTAGTTTCCTGGATCTAACGGCGCCAGCGTCGCAGCAGGCGCCCTTTAATACTGCTATCAAAGCGCCAAATATAATCAAAGACTTTCATTATGCTGGGCTTGCCATGTGGCGACATGGCCACAGCGTGAAAGCTGTGGCCATTCTGTTTTTGCAACTGTTTGATTTCTCGCTGCGTCTCTTCGGGTAAACGTTGAGCGATAAAATCGGATATCACCACTGCATCTGCCAGTTGCCAAGTCGGCTGCTGTAACAAGGTCGTAGTTTGTACCAGACAACGGGCAAGATCGGTTCCACCGCGAAAGCGTTGGCTGAGAAAACGGATCGCCTGATCGATGCCATCATTTGCGGTGAGTTCGTACTGCACGATATCGCTGGAAAATAACATAATGTAGCAACGGCGATTATCGGCCAGCGCGATGCGCATCAATGCCAAGCAAAAGGCTTTGGCGCACTGTTCATGGAATCCTCCCATTGAGCCTGATGTATCGACACAAACGATGAAAGGCCCCTTAGGTTGCTGTTGATGGTGATGGTAAGTGATCATGCGTTGTACCGGCTGCTCTCGCCAGGCGTCGCCTTGCAGACGATAAGTCATCAGTCGTTTCTCCAGTAAGCGACGGTAGAACTCATACTCCAGCTCACTCAATCCCAGAATCGAGAGCTCGCTTGGCATGAGGCGTAAGATCTCGTCGCTCTGGTGGATACCATTGACCTCCTCTGGCATCACGGAGGGTTCTCGCAACAGAACATGGCGAATCTCTTGCTGACTATCGGTTTCCTCTTTAGCTTCAGCGGCGCGACTGCGCCCTAAGCGTTCAGCCAATTGCTGCAACTCAGGTTGTCCGGCTAAGAAGTCGCCATACTGTACCAACAACTGATAATCACCGTGTTGAGGTGTTGAGCGGCTGAGGTCCCACAGGCGTCCGGCGGCATTTTCATTTTCAGCCAATACTGGTTCGAGGGCTCCACTCAGTTGTAGGCGCTGTTGGAGCTCTTGCTGTAGCAGCGCGCGCTCCTCTTCCATCACTTGGTGATGGAGTGTCAGGGTGCGTGCGACCAGGCTGAGGCGCCAGCGTTGTAGAAACAGTGCTCGGAAACTGTCACTGTGGGGAACACGGCCTTGCGGGCACAGTTGATGAGACTCGTGGTGAAAGGGCGAATTCTGGTGTGCAAGCCAGGTGAGTGTCGCGGGTAGACTGCGGATGAACTCCCCCTTCCCCAAGAGAAGTTGATGTTGGTACAGCGTGAATTCTTGCGCCAAGTCATCGGGCACATTGGTTTCACTGATCCGTTTACGCAGCCGTCGTTGCCAACCGGGCCATTCCCGATCAATGAGGTGACGTAGGCGCGGGTGCTTCTCGAAAAATGCCGCCAACTGCGGAGCGGCGATGAGGCCGACTAAAAAGTCTTGCAGCAACTCGCTTTCATTCATGACCAGGAAGGCTTCGACGGCCTCGAGTGATGGCATGTCAGATAGTTTCTCCCTGCAAGCGCGCGGCCAGCGCGTTAAGGTGCTCTTCGACTTCGAGTAGGCTAGCTTCGATTTGTGCCAACCACTCATGACAGACGAAGAGACAAGGCTGTTGGCTGGCGAATTGTTGACGCTGTTGCTGTAACGTTTGGCGTAGTGTATCAAGGCCAGTCAGAATGTCGTCACTCGCCCGTTGGTGGGCGTCACCCGGTAAGCTCAGTAGACTGGATTGCTGGCTGATGTCGCGTACTTCCAACTGATGCTGGGCGGTAACAACAACGTCGACGCTTAGGGCAAAACCGATTCCATTGAGACGGGCGCGTAACTCACCGCCCTTCTGGAGCCAGCGGCTAAGGGCCGCCGTCTCGATGACTAGATGAGTGACCTGCATGTCATGCAGACGTAGCGGTTGTAGCAGTAGTAGCGTCGTCTGTGATGCCTTGAGCTCTTCCGGCAAGGTGTGTTGCGGCTTACGGTTGAAGAGTCCGGCTTTGGTTTGCAGTGTTAGGGCTCGAGTCTGTTGATAGTCACGTTGGCGTTGCAGCCACTGTGTCTCTAGTTGTTGAATTTGCAACAGCAGTGCTTGTTGATGATAGGCCTGTTGAGTCAGGAGCAACTGAATGTGCTGGTTTAGCAATTGGCGAGAGGGCAGATCATGCCAGAGGCACTCTTTTAGTAGGATCAGATCCAACGGTGCGACGTTATTGCGTCCGCTGAAGAAAGCGCAGGCCTGTAAGAGACGAACTGCTTTTTTCCAGCGTCGGTCAGAAATATAGGGCGCGTTCTCCAGTGAATCGATATGCTGGCGTAACTGGAAGATCAGTTCGAAGACGCTATCCGGTAGGGTGACGCTGAGCAATTGTTGTTGCCATTGTTGAAACTCTTCGCTACCGATGCTGAGGCTGGTGGGTACCGGGTTATGGCTGTCGTCCTGATGGCTAGAGATCAGCGCGCGAAAATTGCTCTTTTCCTGTACCTTGTCCAGCCACAGACGGATCAGCATGCGGTCATACAATGCCTCTAGTCCGCCATCGGCCTCCGGCAGTTCGTTTGAGGCTGTTACTAGTAAGCGTAAGGGTATCGCCTCCTCGCACTCACCATTGCGGAAGCGACGCTCGTTGATGGCAGTCAATAAGGTATTCAGGATAGCCGGTCCTGCCTTCCAGATCTCATCGAGGAAGACGATCTCCGCCTCGGGTAGGTAGCCCTGAGTCAGACGCTGATAACGCCCTTCATCTTTTAACGCCTGGATGGAGAGGGGACCGAATACCTCTTCGGGGGTGGAGAAGCGGGTCATCAGGTATTCGAATGCGCGCGCATCGCGAAAGGCGAACTTGAGCCGGCGTGCGATCAGGCTCTTAGCGATGCCTGGCGGACCGAGCAAAAACACGCTCTCGCCGCACAGTGCTGCCAACAGACATAGACGTACCGCCTGTTGCCGCTCATACAAACCTGACTCCAGTGCATGGCTCAGCCGAGAAATACGTTCGGCCAATTGGCGTGGTTGCGTCATACTAATCTCTATTCATGACATGGATGATTTTGTTGTATCTATTTATAAGGTATATGACCAGCTTTATTTCGCCCATACCGGTGTGGTTAGGAGAGAGTCTTGTGTACCGACACGCCATGCTGTTTGTTACATAATCGACGATATTCTTGCGGGTTTTACGGTGGGATTGCGAGGGTATTTATGCATACTGTGCAACCTTTATCTGCGCTCGGGATGTTAGCGCATTTATGGCTGACGGAAATTTCACAACGAAAAATGTTATGAGTACAGAACAGAAACGCTCACTGACCACAGTGACCTTGGCAGCTATCGGCGTGGTATACGGTGATATCGGTACCAGTCCCCTCTATACACTGCGCGAGTGCTTCGCCGGACACTATGGCTTCGAGGTGAAGCCAGAGATCGTCTTTGGTTTCCTCTCGCTGATTTTCTGGATGCAGATCCTCATTGTCTCGCTGAAATACCTGACCTTTGTCATGCGAGCTGATAATGAAGGCGAAGGCGGTATCTTAACCCTGATGTCACTGGCCGGACGTAATACCACGGCGAAGGTGACGGCGACACTGGTGATCCTGGGATTGATCGGTGGTAGCTTCTTCTACGGCGAGGTGGTTATCACCCCGGCAATTTCCGTGATGTCGGCTATCGAGGGGCTGGAAATAGCCGCGCCTTCGCTCGACCCTTACATCGTTCCACTCTCTGTGTTGGTGCTAACACTACTGTTTTTCATCCAAAAGCACGGAACCGGGAGTATTGGGCGCCTGTTTGCTCCGGTGATGGTGCTGTGGTTTCTATCGCTGGCGATCCTGGGAGGACGTAGTATCCTCGCCAATCCTCAGGTGTTACATGCCTTGGACCCGCGCTGGGCGATCAATTTTTTTGTCGAATATAAGAGCTTGGCTTTCTTCGCCTTGGGGGCAGTAGTGCTGTCGATCACCGGGGTCGAGGCGTTGTATGCCGATATGGGCCATTTCGGCAAGAAACCGATTCGACTGGCCTGGTTCCTGTTCGTCATTCCTTCTCTGATGTTGAACTACTTTGGACAGGGAGCATTATTGCTGACCGATCCTAAGGCGATTAAGAATCCCTTCTTTCTATTGGCGCCGGATTGGGCGTTGATCCCACTGTTGGTTCTGGCGACTCTGGCGACGGTTATCGCCTCACAAGCGGTGATTTCCGGGGTCTTTTCTCTGACACGTCAGGCGGTGCGGTTGGGCTATCTGCCGCCGATGCGTATCATCCATACTTCCGACATGGAGGCCGGTCAGATCTATATTCCGGCGATTAACTGGGCGCTGTACATCAGCGTGGTATTGGTGATCATCGGTTTTGAGCGCTCTAGCAATTTGGCCGCGGCGTACGGCATTGCGGTGACTGGTACTATGGTACTTACCAGCATGCTCTCTTGTACTGTGGCACTGAAAAACTGGCACTGGAACCGTTTCATCGTGGTCGTATTGCTGTTGGGGTTGCTATGCCTCGACGTGCCGTTGTTTAGTGCCAATGCGATGAAGATCCTCTCTGGCGGTTGGCTACCACTAACGCTGGGCCTGTTGATGTTCATCATCATGACGACCTGGAAAAGTGAACGTTTTCGCTTATTGCGCCGTCTACATGAGCACGGTAACTCCCTGGAGGCGATGATCGCCTCGCTGGAAAAATCGCCGCCGGTACGAGTACCGGGTACGGCGGTATATATGTCGCGTGCGGTGAATGTCATCCCTTTGGCAATGTTGCATAACTTAAAACATAACAAAGTACTGCATGAGCGAGTGATCCTGCTGACCTTGCGTACTGAGGATGCACCTTATGTGCATAATGTACGGCGTGTGACCTTGGAGCAACTTTCGCCGACGTTCTGGCGTGTTGTGGCCAGCTACGGTTTTAAGGAGACGCCAAACGTCGAGGAGATTTTCCACCGCTGTGGCTTGGAGGGATTACCCTGTCGTATCATCGAAACTTCCTTCTTCATGTCGCATGAGTCGCTGCTATTGGGGCGTCGGCCTTGGTATCTCAAGGCGCGAGGCCGTCTGTTTATGGCTTTGAGCCGTAATGCGCTGCAAGCCGCCGATCAATTTGAGATCCCACCGAATCGGGTGATTGAGTTAGGTACGCAGGTCGAGATCTAACCGTCTTACTCGCTTTCTCGCTAGCCTACTACGGGGTAAAGGGCGCCTTTCGGCGCCCTTTGTGATTAAAACCTTGTTTTAGCTGAATCGCTTTTGCCGCGAAACGTTTCGATATCGATCACATTTTTTTATTTTTCCCTTGGTTCACTCTCTTCCGCCCCTTACACTGAGTAGATGAGCGAAACGTTTCGCTGGTGGAGTAAGCGATGAAAAAAGGCACTGTATTAAATTCTGAAGTTTCGGCGTTGGTTGCGCGTCTTGGTCATACGGATAGCGTGACCATTGGAGATGCGGGGTTGCCGATCCCTAATGGGGTGGTGCGCATCGATTTGGCGTTAACCCACGATGTCCCACGCTTTATGCAGGTGGTGGAGACGGTAACGACGGAGATGCAGGTCGAGCGGGCCGTTCTGGCGCAGGAGATGGCGCAAAGTAATCCCGATGTCTATCAGCAATTGCTGGCTTGGCTACAGTTACTCGCTCAGCGCCAAGGAAATAACATTCAAATCGATTATGTCACTCATAATCAATTTAAGGTGCTGAGCGGCGAGAGTAAGGCTGTCATCCGCAGTGGCGAATGTTCCCCTTACGCCAATGTACTGCTGTATGCCGGCGTGACCTTCTGAGGCCATTATGCAACCGTTACTGGCGTTAAATGCGATCGATAAATCCTTTCCTGGTGTTAAGGCATTATCCGGCGCCTCATTGAACGTGTATCCCGGCCGCGTGATGGCATTGGTGGGGGAAAATGGCGCGGGTAAATCCACCATGATGAAGGTGTTGACCGGGATCTACCAGAAAGATGCCGGCTCGTTGCACTACTTGGGAAAGGAGACGGCGTTTAGCGGCCCGAAATCCTCTCAAGAGGCTGGCATCGGCATCATCCATCAAGAGTTGAATCTGATTCCGCAGCTTACCATCGCGGAGAATATCTTTTTAGGACGTGAATTTACCAATCGTTGGGGGCGTATCGACTGGAAAAAAATGTATGCCGAGGCCGACCGACTGTTGGCGCGCCTTAATCTGGGGTACAGCAGTCATCGTCTGGTCGGTGAATTGTCCATTGGTGAACAGCAGATGGTGGAGATCGCCAAGGTCCTGAGTTTTGAGTCTCGGGTTATCATCATGGATGAGCCGACGGATGCCCTGACCGATACGGAGACTGCATCACTGTTCAACGTGATCCGTGAGTTGAAGGCACAGGGTTGCGGTATTGTCTATATCTCCCATCGCTTGAAAGAGATTTTTGAAATTTGCGATGACGTAACGGTGTTGCGTGATGGCCAATTTATCGCTGAACGTCCCGTTAATGCTCTGACGGAAGATTCGCTGATCGAGATGATGGTCGGTCGTAAGTTGGAGGAGCAGTATCCGCGTCTGGATAAGGCACCTGGCGCGTTGCGGTTACAAGTAGAGCAATTGTCTGGACCGGGAGTGCATGCCGTATCCTTTAGCCTACGCAGCGGTGAGATCTTGGGAGTCTCAGGGTTGATGGGCGCTGGACGTACCGAACTGATGAAGATCCTGTATGGCGCATTGCCACGTACTCAGGGCTCGGTCACGTTGGAGGGACATGAGGTACAGATTCGCTCACCTCAGGAGGGGCTAGCCAATGGCATTGTCTATATTTCAGAGGATCGTAAACGCGATGGCCTAGTGCTGGGCATGTCGGTGAAAGAGAACATGTCGTTGACGGCACTGCGCTATTTCAGCCGCCTCAACGGATCGCTCAAACACGGTGAGGAGCAGGAGACGGTCGGCGACTTTATCTCATTATTCAACATTAAGACGCCGTCGATGGAACAGACGATCGGCCTACTCTCCGGCGGTAACCAGCAAAAGGTCGCTATCGCACGTGGGCTGATGACTCGCCCGAAGGTATTGATTCTTGATGAGCCGACGCGTGGTGTTGATGTCGGTGCTAAAAAAGAAATATATCAACTAATTAATCAATTTAAGGCGGATGGATTGAGCATCATCCTGGTTTCCTCGGAGATGCCCGAAGTGCTGGGAATGAGCGATCGTATCCTGGTAATGCATGAAGGGCATCTGAGCGGGGAATTCCCGATCGCACAGGCGACACAAGAAGTGCTGATGGCGGCCGCCGTCGGCAAGCAATACGGCGTTAAGCAGGAGTAATCCCCGATGAATAACCAAGTCTCAGTCAATCAGGGCGGATTCAGCAAAGCCCGGCTCAAAACCTGGCTGGTGGAACAGAAGTCGCTGATCGCCTTATTGGTGCTGATCGCGGTGGTCTCCTCCATGAGTCCTAACTTTTTTACCCTGAATAACTTGTTCAACATACTGCAACAGACATCGGTCAACGCCATCATGGCTGTTGGTATGACTCTGGTGATCCTAACCTCCGGCATCGATCTGTCCGTCGGATCGTTACTGGCATTGACTGGTGCGGTGGCGGCCTCCATCGTTGGCCTGGATGTCAACGCGCTGCTGGCCGTTGGCGCAGCTCTGGCGCTGGGCGCGGCGATAGGTGGCTGTACCGGTATCATTGTAGCCAAAGGGAATGTACAGGCCTTTATCGCAACCCTGGTGATGATGCTACTGCTACGCGGGGTCACCATGGTGTATACCGACGGTAGTCCGATTAATACCGGCTTCTCGGAACAGGCGGATCTCTTTGGCTGGTTTGGTATCGGTCGCCCGTTAGGTGTGCCGACGCCAATTTGGCTGATGATGATTGTCTTTGCTCTGGCCTGGTACATGCTGCACCACACGCGTTTGGGGCGTTACATCTATGCGCTGGGGGGCAATGAAGCCGCGACGCGTTTGTCGGGTATCAACGTCGATCGCGTTAAGATCGTAGTTTATGCCTTATGCGGCCTATTATCGGCCTTGGCCGGGGTGATCGAAGTGGCGCGCTTATCCTCAGCACAGCCGACGGCCGGTACGGGCTATGAGTTGGATGCGATCGCGGCGGTAGTTCTGGGTGGCACTAGCTTAGCTGGTGGCAAAGGGCGAATCATGGGGACGTTGATCGGCGCACTGATCTTGGGCTTCTTGAATAACGGATTAAACTTACTTGGTGTTTCCTCCTACTACCAAATGATCGTCAAGGCTGCGGTGATTCTGTTGGCGGTTTTGGTAGACAACAAAAGCAATAAATAACCTTACCTACAGGAATCGATGAGATGAACATGAAAAAACTGGCGACCCTGATCTCCGCTGCGGCGCTGAGCGCCTCTCTCAGCACCAACGCGTTGGCACAAGATACTATCGCACTGGTGGTGTCTACTCTAAATAACCCCTTCTTCGTATCAATGAAGGATGGAGCTCAAAAAGAAGCGAATAAACTGGGTTATAAACTGGTGGTGTTAGATTCTCAGAATAACCCGGCAAAAGAGCTGGCGAACGTACAGGATTTGACGGTACGCGGCGCAAAGCTGATGTTGATTAACCCGACGGACTCTGATGCGGTCGGTAATGCGGTGAAGATGGCTAATCAGGCCAACATTCCGGTGATCACCTTGGATCGCGCAGCCAGCCAAGGCAATGTCGTCAGTCATATCGCCTCCGACAACGTGGCGGGAGGTAAGCTGGCCGGTGATTTTATCGCTCAAAAACTGGGTACCGGTGCCAAAGTTATTCAACTGGAAGGGATTGCTGGAACCTCGGCGGCGCGTGAGCGTGGCGAAGGTTTTAAACAGGCCGTTGTCGCTCATAAGTTCGATGTTTTGGCTAGTCAGCCTGCTGACTTTGATCGAACCAAGGGATTGAACGTGATGCAGAATTTGCTGACCGCTCACCCACAGGTACAGGCTGTTTTCGCGCAGAATGATGAGATGGCGCTTGGTGCTCTGCGTGCTTTGCAGACAGCAGGGCGTAACGATGTTTTGGTAGTCGGCTTCGATGGCACGCAAGACGGCGAAAAGGCGGTGCAGAGTGGTAAGCTGGGGGCCACGGTGGCACAGCAGCCGGAGCAGATCGGTGTGATTGGTGTGGAGACCGCCGACAAGGTGATCAAAGGGGAAAAAGTCCCGGCCAACATTCCGGTTGATCTGCAACTGGTGACTAAGTAATCCGCCGCGGATCGGATCCGGGTAGCGCCGCCGCCGGTAACCCGGCGGTGGCAGAGAAGCAGGAATACAGAATATGCAAACGGGCAAATTGGTCGTATTGGGTAGTATCAATGCCGATCACATTCTCAAAGTTGAACATTTTCCCCGCCCGGGAGAAACGCTGACAGGTAAGGGCTATCAGGTGGCATTCGGTGGCAAGGGCGCTAATCAGGCGGTTGCTGCCGGTCGTAGTGGTGCCGATATTGCCTTCATTGCTTGTGTCGGTGCCGACGATATCGGTGCGCGGATCCGCAGCCAATTGGCAAGCGACGGAGTGAATATCTCAGCCGTTGAGACGGTAGCGGGGGAGAGCACTGGGGTGGCGTTGATCTTCGTTAACCAAGATGGCGAGAATATTATTGGCATTAATGCGGGTGCTAACGCGGCGCTGACGCCACAATGTCTGGTACGCCATCAAGCGTTGCTGACTCAGGCAGATGCCTTGTTGATGCAACTGGAGTCACCCATCGAGACAGTATTGTCGGCGGCGAAGTTAGCGCGGGTACATCACACTAAGGTCGTCCTCAACCCGGCGCCAGCGCGGAAACTCCCAGATGCGTTGTTACGGTATGTCGATGTGATCACGCCCAACGAAACCGAAGCCGAGTATCTGACGGGGATTCGGGTTCAGGATAATGAAAGCGCCCATCAAGCCGCTGCCTGGTTGCACGATAAGGGGATCGCCACTGTCATGATCACCCTTGGTCGGCGCGGGGTGTGGGTGAGCCAGGAGGGAAAGGGCGCGCTCATTCCCGGATTTCAAGTTCAAGCCATCGATACTATCGCTGCCGGCGATACCTTTAATGGTGCTCTGTTGACTGCGTTGTTGGAGGGACAATCCTTATCCGCCGCAGTACGTTTCGCGCATGCCGCTGCCGCTATCGCCGTGACGCGCGAAGGGGCGCAACCCTCCGTACCATGGCGCCGGGAGATCGATGCATTCTTGCAGGCCCATCAGGAGTAAGTGTACGTGGCAACGATGAAGGATGTCGCCCGCTTAGCGGGGGTCTCTACCTCAACGGTATCCCATGTGATCAATAACAATCGCTTCGTTAGCGATAGTGTGCGCCAACGGGTGCAGGCCGCGGTGCAGCAATTGAATTACGCTCCTTCCGCGTTGGCGCGCAGTCTGAAAATGAACCAGACCCATACCATCGGTATGCTGGTGACGACCAGTAATAACCCCTTCTTTGCCGAGGTGGTACGTGGGGTCGAGCGTAGTTGTTATGAGCGCGGCTATAGTTTGATCCTGTGCAACACCGAAGGCGATCCGGCTCGGATGAGCCAGAGTATGGAGACGTTGCTACAGAAGCGGGTCGATGGTTTGTTGATGATGTGTACCGAAAATTTCCGGCCGCCACAGGAGATGATCGCCCGTTATCCGGCGATGCCGACGGTAATGATGGACTGGGCGTTGTTTGATGGCCCTAACGATGTCATTCAGGATAACTCCTTTCTCGGCGGCCAGATCGCGACACGCCATCTGATCGAACGGGGATATACTCGTATCGCTTGCCTGGCGGGGCCCCAGGATAAGACCCCGTCGCGCCAACGATTGGATGGGTTCCTGTATGAAATGGCACAGGCCGGTTTACCCGTCCCCGAATCGTATATTCTGTTTGGTGATTTTGAGTTTGCTGGGGGAGTTCAGGCCATGCGTCAACTGTTGGCCTTAGCGCAACCGCCCCATGCGTTGTTTACCGGCAATGACGCGATGGCTGTCGGGGTCTATCAGGCGCTGTTTGAGGCCGGTTTACGGGTTGGCGAAGATGTTGCCGTCGTCGGTTATGATGACATTGAATTGGCGCGCTATATGGCGCCGCCGCTGACTACCATCCATCAACCCAAGGATGAGCTTGGTGAGTTGGCGGTCGATACCTTGGTCCACCGTTTGCAACATCCTACAATGGAGCCACAGACCCTGGTGTTGACCCCCCAACTGATCGCGCGCGGTTCCGTCGGCATCTGTCAGCGTTGAGACGTCCGTTGAGCGATATGACGTCCCTTGAGAAGGTGATCTCCGTCGGTGCGACTGAGTAGCATGAAGACACCGGCTGACAGTAGCGTTACCCCCCCCATCGTGATAAAGGTATAATGGAAGTGATTGACCAGCGTACCACTCACTTGGGTGTCGTAGAAACGGAGTACTGCGGCGCTGACGGCGACACCGAAGCTGATGGAAAGTTGTTGTGTGACGGCGAGGACGCTGTTACCGGAGCTGGCATTATGATCATCTAAATCACCCAGAGTAATAGTATTCATCGCAGTGAACTGGGTCGACATAAACATACCAAGCAGGAACAGAGGTAAGATCAACTGCCAAAGTGGGAGGTCGGCCGTCTGTAGCGCAAACAGGGCAATCATCATCCCGATAATCGACGTGACACCAACCAACGTATTACGGTATCCCAGACGGCGCAGTATCCCCGTGACCAATGACTTACCTAGCATTGAACCGAGCGCTGTAGGTGCCATCATACATCCAGCGATGATCGCGCTATAACCGAAACCGACTTGTAGCATCAATGGCATGAGGAAAGGGATACAGCCGGTGCCCAACCGTGAGGCGATGTTACCGAGGATACCGACCGAAAAGGTATGAGTACGGAACAGTGGCAGGGCGATCAACGGGTGAGGGTGGCGCTGGGCATGGACGATGTAGAGCAATAGTGAAGTCAGGCCAGCCGCTACCCCTCCCCAAGCATAAGGCTGAGGTAGCGCCTGTTCACCAAATAGTTCCATACCACACGATAATAAGACCAATCCAAGGCCAAAGAGAATAAAGCCACGTATGTCGAAGCCGCGCGTCGGTGCAGTGAAGTCGGGCATGTAACGCAGCGCATAGATAATACCGATGATACCGATCGGTAGGTTGATCAAGAAAATCCAGTGCCACGTGGCATAGGTGACCAACCAACCTCCGAGCAGCGGACCGAGAACCGGGCCGACTAAGCCCGGTAGGCTGATGAAGTTGAGTACCGGCAGCAATTCATCGCGCGGATAGGCGCGGAGTAATGCTAAACGGGCCACTGGCATCATCATGGCACCGCCGACCCCTTGCAAGATGCGGGATGCAACCAACATCTCCAGCGAACTAGAGAGGGCACAGAGCAATGAGCCGAATGAAAACAGCGAAACGGCGGCGATAAAGACACGGCGAGTACCCAATCGATCAGCTATCCAACCACTGATGGGGATCAGCATGGCGACCGTCAGAGTGTAGCTAATAATGGCAGATTGCATTACCAGCGGAGAGCGCTCCAGACTGCGGGCGATGGCGGGCAGTGCGGTATTCAGGATGGTGGCATCCAGCGCCTGCATGAAAAAAGCCATTGCCGCAATCCAGGGCAGGCCGGCCATACTCCGGGCGGTCTTGGTCATAGTTTTTCCGTTGTGTTTTTAGGCTCCGTCTATCCCCAACAGATCCTGACAGGCCGCATAGGCACCTTGTGCGTCGCTGGCCAGGATGGCATCGACGATCGCCTGGTGCTGCTCCAGCTTAACGACCTCATTACCGGTTACCGAACGGAAATAGCTCTGATAGACCGAGTTAAACAGGTTAGAGAACGACGTCAGGAACGGGTTGGCGCTCGCTTGATAGATCTGTTGATGGAATTGTACATCGACCCGGATCCAGCGTTCGCGATCAAAATGGCTATTCAGTTCGCGCATCTCGCGCATTAAGTCATTTATGAGCGCCTTTTGGGTACCGCTGGCGTGCATTGCTGTCAGTAGGCAGGCTTGTGGTTCGAGAGCGTTACGTAGTACTAAGAAGTGCTCTTTCACATGTTCGAAGTTTTCGCGAGTAAGCCACCAGGTTAGCAATTCTTGATCGAGAAAATTCCAACTGCTGCTTGGCATTACGCGAGTGCCAATACGAGGACGGGGAAGCAGCATGCCTTTAGCGGCCAGCATTTTGACTGCTTCACGCACCGCTGTACGGCTGACGCCATAGATCTCTCCCAATTCGAGTTCACCCGGCAGTATGCTACCGGCCTGATATTCACCGGACAGGATTCGCTGGCCTATCTTCTCGGCGAGAAGATAGGAGAGATTGCGCTGGGCGGCTTGTTGTTGAGCATTAAGTTGCATGGCTAGTCAGTCCTAATCGGGTACGTATATCAATCGATATTCTTATTTATTTTATCCTACAAAAGGGACGCTACGCTGCATTGTTGGATAAAAATAGGCCACAGCGTATGCTTTTTTGTGCTGGTTGGCGAAAATGAAGACGATCGCACATTTTTTTT
>NZ_BAUC01000009.1 GCF_000474215.1 Edwardsiella hoshinae NBRC 105699 = ATCC 33379
GGCGGCCCGAGCCAGTGACTGGGTCGATTACCCTGCCGTCTACGCGCTCAAACTGGAAGGCTTGCGTCTCGCCTTCCAGGCTTTCAACCCACAAGGTAACGATGCTCGCGCCCAAGCCTTCCAACACTTCGTTCAACGGGGAGGGAAAAGCCTACAACACCAGGCGGCCTTCGATGCGCTACATCACCACCTGCAAGCCCAGGATGCACAGATGTGGGGCTGGCCGGTATGGCCGCCCGCCCTACGGCGCGCCGACAGCCCGGATGTCGCCCAGTTCTGCCGCCAACATGCGCAAGAGGTCACTTTTTTCCTCTGGTTGCAGTGGCTGGCCGATAGCCAATTGGCTGACTGTTATCACCTGGCGAATCAACACGCCATGCCGATCGGGCTGTATCGCGATCTGGCGGTCGGCGTGGCACAAGGCGGGGCAGAAACCTGGAGCGAACCGGAATTATATTGCCTACAAGCCTCCGTCGGCGCCCCTCCGGATATCCTTGGCCCGTTAGGACAGAACTGGGGGCTACCGCCGATGGATCCCCAGACCCTGCACACCCTTGGCTACCAGCCTTTTATCGAGATGCTACGCGCCAACATGCGTCACTGCGGCGCGTTACGCATCGACCACGTCATGTCGCTGCTGCGCCTATGGTGGATCCCGCAAGGCGCATCGGCCTCAGAGGGCGCCTATGTACAGTATCCGCTCGATGATCTCTTGGCGATCTTAGCGCTGGAGAGTCAACGCAACCATTGCATGGTGATCGGCGAAGATCTGGGGACTGTACCGGTTGAGATTATCGCTAAACTGCGCGAATACGGCGTCTATTCCTACAAGGTGCTGTACTTCGAGCGTGACGGCGACCATGTCTTCCGTGCACCGCAGAGCTATAACGTGCAGGCAATGGCTACCGTCACCACCCATGATCTGCCAACGCTGCATGGTTATTGGCAGGCCGACGATCTGCGCCTCGGCGAGCGCTTAGGTCTCTATCCCGATCGCGAGGTCCTCGCCGGGTTATACCAAGACCGGGCGGCGGCCAAACAAGGCTTGCTCGATGGCCTGCACCACTATGGCTGCCTACCTCGTCGCACCGGTCGCCATGCCGAACGCATGACGATGACCCCCTGCCTCAACCGCGGGATCCAACGTTATGTGGCCGATAGTGCCAGCGCCCTACTCGGTCTCCAACCCGAAGACTGGCTCAACATGACCCGCCCGGTCAACGTACCCGGCACCTGTAACGAATACCCTAACTGGCGACGTAAACTCAGCGCCACCCTTGAGGAACTATTTAATAATGACCAAATTAATCGCCTGATAAAGGATTTGGATAAACGGCGGCGACGCGTTTCTGCCGGTTAAAAAAATAATGGCCGCTCACTCGGCGGCCATTATTTCTCGCATTTTTTGTTTTTTCTGCTAAGGGAAAATTTTATCCCTTATAAATCAAAATCAAATAAATTAATACCAATAGATATCCACTTTCGTTTCTTTGCATTATTTGTCGTATGTTACCCGTATAGTCATAATATTCACCGCTATATTATACCCGTTACACATGACCATACTCTCAATCTCACATTGAATTTAGCAAAGAGTCAGATTACATTATTCGACATTGTGTGATTATCATGAGTAAATAACGCCGCACTTTGGTATTAAATAAGTATTCAATTGGTTTTGTTCATATCAATAATATCCATTGTTATTACTACTCAACATTATGATACCGAATAGTTAAGCCTTCGCAGCGGGTGCTCGGCATCATCCGCGCCTTTCCTTGCCTGCGCTGGGCAATGGGGGATAGGGATTTGTCAAATAAGGACGTGACCATGACTCATAGCGTTACAGATATTGCACTTATCGGCCAGTTAACCCAACGGACAGTGGCGCTGGTATTAGCCGGCGGACGCGGAACCCGGCTTAATGGTTTAACCGATGGGCGGGCTAAACCGGCTGTCTATTTTGGCAGTCGCTTCCGTATCATTGATTTTACCCTCTCCAACTGCATTAATTCCGGTTTGCGCCGCGTCGGCGTCATCACCCAGTATAAAGCTCACTCGTTACTCCGTCATATTCAACATGGCTGGTCATTTCTCCATTCGGAACGTAATGAGTTTATCGATCTGCTTCCGGCACGTCAGCAGTTGGAAGAAGGGCACTGGTACCGCGGCACCGCCGATGCGGTATACCAGAATAAAACCATTATGCAGCAGCACTATCGTCCAGAATATGTTGTTATCTTAGCTGGCGATCATATTTATAAGATGAACTACGCCCAGATGCTATTAGATCATGTGAAGTCTGGCGCACAATGTACTGTTGGCTGTATTGAAGTCCCCCGAGAGCAAGCGCATGCCTTTGGTGTGATGGCTGTCGATGAACAGTTCCAGATCACCCGTTTCGAAGAAAAACCGGCGCATCCACCAGCCATGCCGGGCGACCCGACTCGCTCACTGGCTTCGATGGGGATCTATATTTTTAACGCCGATTACCTCTACCAGGCCCTGGATGAGACGCAAACCGATCCCCAGACCAGTTTCGATTTCGGCCAAGACATCATCCCGGCAGCAGTGCGCGCTGGCGTCGCGTACGCGCATCCTTTCGGCCGCTCCTGCATGGGATTCACGGCCGACGGCGAGGCCTATTGGCGCGACGTCGGTACCTTGGATGCCTACTGGGAAGCCAATATCGATCTGATCAGCACGCCACCGCGTCTAGATCCGTTCGATCCCAACTGGCCGATCATCAGCAAACACGCACAATTAGCCCCCGCCCGTTTCAAACAGTCAGCGCGCCATGTCGGGAATAAAGTCGAAAACGCCCTGATTGGCGGTGGCTGCGTCATCGATAGCGCTCATATCCAGGACGCGATCCTGTCGGCCCGCGTCGAGGTCGCGCCGGAGGCGTCCATCGAGGCCAGCGTGCTGATGCCGAAGGTATATGTCGGACGCGGATGCCGCCTACGGCGTTGCGTCATCGATCGTGGTTGCCGTCTGCCCGATGGCTTGACGATCGGCGAAGACGCCCAGCAAGACGCGCGCGATTTCTACCGTAGTCCGCAAGGCATCGTCCTGGTTACCCAGGAGGCGTTAGCACGTCTACCCGCACGCCACCCGGTGCAGCCCATCCTGGCCGTACCCGCCTAACGCAAAACGTGCGCCGCGCCGCCGCCGGCGCATAAAGCTGACTATGCTTAACCATGGCGCGGCAACGACGGCGCGCTGATACCGCGCAGAGTGAAAATGATATTCTCGCTACCGGGAGGCAATACTGGCCGGTAGCACTCAGACTGATGGCCAGCATGAGGATGGGGTTTACCGTCACCCCCGTTGTGGCGTCAAACATCCCATGCTGTCAATTAAAGGAAGAATGCCATGTCCGTACTTCCCAGCAAACACACGATCCAACAACTGTTAACCGGCCATTGTGCCGATCCCTTCGCCCTGCTCGGGATGCATTCGACGGCCAAAGGGCTGGCGGTACGCGCACTGATGCCCGATGCCCAAGCGGTGCAAGTCGTCGACCGCAAAAACGGGCGTACCGTCGCCACCCTGGAACGTCTCCATGACGGCGGCTTTTTCTGCGGCCTGCTGCCTCGACGTAAGAAGCCGTTTCCCTACTTGCTGCGGGTCACTTGGGGCGAGCAGCAACACCTGTTGGAAGATCCCTACCGTTTCGGCCCCTTGCTGGGGGAGATCGATAATTGGCTACTGAACGAGGGAACCCACCTGCGCCCCTACGAGCGCCTGGGTGCCCATCTGACTCAATTGGCCGACATTCGCGGTGTCAGCTTCGCTGTCTGGGCGCCTAATGCCCAGCGCGTCTCAGTCGTCGGTAACTTCAACCATTGGGACGGCCGCCGCCATCCAATGCGTCTACGCCAAGAGAGCGGGATCTGGGAGCTGTTCATCCCGGCGCTGGAGGCCGGCGAGCTGTATAAATTCGAACTGATCGATGCCAACGGTGATCGCGTACTCAAGGCCGATCCTTACGCCTTCGAGGCGCAGATGCGCCCCGACACCGCCTCCCTGGTCGCGCCATTACCGGAAAAGTGTGCCTCCAGCGCCCAGCGTAGTGCCGCCAATGGTTTCAGCGCCCCCATCTCCATCTACGAGGTGCATCTCGGCTCCTGGCGACGCCACAGCGACAATAACTACTGGCTCAGCTACCGAGAGATGGCAGAGCAACTGATCCCTTACGTCAAAGAGATGGGCTTCACCCACATTGAGCTGCTGCCGATCAACGAGCACCCTTTCGATGGCTCCTGGGGCTACCAACCGCTCGGGCTGTACGCCCCGACCCGGCGTTACGGCACACCGCAAGAATTCCGCGCTTTCATCGACGCCGCCCATGCCGCCGGGATCAACGTCCTGCTCGACTGGGTGCCGGGTCACTTCCCCAGCGACGACTGGGGACTGGCAACCTTCGACGGCACGGCGCTGTATGAATACGCCGATCCCCGTGAAGGATTCCACCAGGATTGGAACACCCTGATCTACAACTATGGCCGCCACGAAGTACGTAACTTCCTGGCGGGAAACGCGTTATTCTGGCAAGAGCGTTACGGCATCGATGGCTTGCGTGTCGATGCCGTGGCGTCGATGGTCTACCGCGACTACAGCCGCGCCGAAGGAGAGTGGGTGCCGAACTGCCACGGCGGCAATCAAAATCTTGAAGCCATCGAATTCCTACGCTACACCAACCGCACCCTCGGCGAGCAACGCCCCGGCGCCATCAGCATCGCGGAGGAGTCGACCGATTTCGCCGGCGTCACCCTACCACCGGATGCCAATGGGCTCGGCTTCCACTTCAAATGGAACATGGGATGGATGCACGACACCCTCAACTACATGAAACATGATCCGGTGCATCGCAAATACCACCACCATCTGATGACCTTCGGCCTATTGTACGCCTGGAGCGAGAACTTCGTATTGGCGCTCTCGCACGACGAAGTAGTACACGGTAAAGGGTCATTGCTGGACAAGATGCCGGGCGACGCCTGGCAAAAGTTCGCCAACCTACGAGCCTACTACGGCTTCATGTGGGCTCATCCCGGTAAGAAACTGCTGTTCATGGGCGGAGAGTTCGCCCAGGGACGCGAATGGAATCACGAAGCGAGCCTGGACTGGCACCTGCTGGAGGGCGAAGACAACTGGCACCACGGCGTGCAGCGCCTGGTACGCGACCTGAACCAATGCTACCGCAGTTGCGGCGCCCTACATCGCTGGGATTGCGATGCGCGCGGCTTCCGCTGGCGCGTGGTTGACGACAAACAAAACTCGGTCTTCGCTTTCGTCCGGCGAGACGATCTGGGCAATGAGATCCTGGTGGTCAGCAACTTCACTCCGGTGCCGCGTCATCACTACCGTATCGGCGTCGATCTCCCGGGACGCTACCGCGAGATCCTGAATACCGACTCCAGTCACTATCACGGTAGCAACTGCGGCAACCAAGGCGGTGTGGCGAGCGAGACGATCGGCAGCCACGGGTGCGAGCACTCCCTGCAACTGACCCTCCCGCCGTTGTCGACGCTCTATCTATGCCTGGATAATGGGAGCGAGGACGATGCTCAGGCCGGGTAAGGCTTACCCCCTGGGCGCACACGTGACGCCACAGGGGATCAACTTCGCCATCGCCTCGGCGCACGCCCAACGCATCGAGCTGTGCCTGTTCGATCGCGCAGGACGCCAGCAATCCTATGAACTGCCGGCGCGTAGCGGCGACGTATGGCATGGGCTCTTGCCGGGCGAACACGCCGGGCTGGAGTACGCCTACCGCATCTACGGCCCCTGGCAGCCGGAAAAGGGCTTGCGTTTTAACCCAGCCAAAATGGTGCTAGATCCCTACGCCCGGGCACTCACCCGTGCGTTGCCGCTCGACGAACGTCTGTGCGGTGGGCTACAGGAACCGGACTGGCGCGACAACCGCGATCCGCTGCCCCGCTGCATCGTCAGTGATGAACGCTACGCCTGGCAGGAGGATGTCTCACCGAACATTCCCTGGCGTCGTACAGTGATTTATGAGGCGCACGTGCGGGGCCTGACTCGCCTACACCCGGCCATTCCGCCAGAACTGCGTGGCAGTTACGCGGCACTGTCACACCCGGTGATGCTAGAACATTACGCCCGACTGGGGATCACGACCCTGGAGCTCCTCCCCATCCAGATGCATGCCGATGAGCCGCGCCTGCAACGGTTAGGACTCAGCAACTACTGGGGCTACAACGTGCTAGCTCCCTTCGCTCTTGAACCTCGCTACCATTCCGGACGACGCGGCAGTACGCCACTGAGCGAATTCTGCGCTACGGTAGCCGCCCTGCACCGAGCCGGCATTGAGGTGATCCTCGACGTCGTCTTCAATCACACCGCCGAGTTGGACGAAGCAGGGCCCATGGTCTCGCTGCGCGGCATCGATAACCGCAGCTACTACTGGCACGATGAGCAAGGCCGGTTAGCGAACTGGAGCGGCTGCGGCAATACCCTATGCCTGACCGAGCACCACAGCGTACAGTGGGTAATGGATTGCCTGCGCTACTGGGTCGAGACCTGCCACGTCGATGGCTTCCGTTTCGATCTGGGAACCACCCTGGGGCGCACCCCCACCTTCAGCCGCCAATCGCCACTGTTTATCGCCATCGCACAAGATCCCTGTCTCGCTAAGGTGAAGTTTATCGCCGAGCCCTGGGACATCGGCCCCGATGGCTACCAACTGGGCCAATTCCCGCAATATTTTGCCGAATGGAACGACCGTTTCCGCGATGACATGCGCCGCTTCTGGCTTCAGGGCAGCGCTAGCAACGGCGACTTCGCCACCCGTTTCGCCGCCTCTAGCGATCTGTTCCGCGCACCCGGTCGACGGCCCTCCGCCAGCGTGAATCTGATCAGTTGCCATGACGGCTTTACCCTGCGCGATCTGCTGAGCTACAACCAGCGCCATAACCAAGCCAACGGCGAGGACAACCGCGACGGTCACACCCAGAACTACAGCAATAACCATGGGGTAGAAGGCATCGACGCTGAAGATGAGATCCAAGCGCGACGCCAAGCCAGCGCCCGAGCGCTACTCACCACGCTGCTACTGGCCCAAGGCACGCCGATGCTACTCGCCGGCGACGAGATCGGTCACTCGCAGCAGGGCAATAACAACGCCTACTGCCAGGACAACCCCACCACCTGGCTCGATTGGGCCCTGGCCGATGAGAGGATGCTGCACTTCACCGCCCAACTGATCCACTTGCGGCAGCGCATCTCAGCGCTGAGTGACGATCGCTGGTGGAATGATAACGACGGCAGCGTGTGCTGGCTAAACGCCGACGCGCAGCCCATGACGCCACAGCAATGGCAGGCACTGCCACCCGGTGCGTTGCAGATCCTACTGGCAGAGCAGTGGCTGTTGGTGATCAACGGCGGCGCGGATGCGCAGACGATAACGCTGCCACCCGGCGACTGGCATATTCCGCCCCCTTTTGCCGACTTACGGGAAGACATGCACGGTGGCCGCCAATCTCTTGCCGCCCGTAGCTGCTGTCTATTTATGCGTATCTAGCGCGCTAGCACGGCGCCACTCGCGGTGCCGTCGGCCTTTTACAAGGAGTCAGAAATGGTGAAATCAGACACTCAAAATAAACTGATGTTGGCCCGCCAGCTGCCGCAACAGTCCGTCGCGCTGATCCTGGCCGGAGGGCGAGGATCGCGCCTAAAAGATCTCACCAAGACTCGCGCCAAACCGGCGGTGCATTTCGGCGGCAAATTCCGCATCATCGACTTCGCCCTCTCCAATTGCATCAATTCCGGTATTCGGCGCATCGGCGTGATCACCCAATACCACTCCCATACCCTGGTGCAGCATATTCAACGCGGCTGGTCGATCCTTAACGAGTCGATGAACGAGTTCGTCGATCTACTACCAGCCCAGCAACGTGACGCCTCGGAGACCTGGTACCGCGGCACCGCCGATGCCGTCTACCAGAATCTGGATATCATCCGCCGTTACCACGCCGACTATGTGGTGATCCTGGCAGGCGACCATATCTACAAGATGGACTACTCACGCATGTTGCTCGACCATGTCGAGAGCGGTGCTGGCTGTAGTGTTGCCTGCATTCCAGTGCCCCGCGCCGAAGCCAGTGCCTTCGGCGTGATGGAGGTCAACGACGATCACCGTATCCTCAAGTTTCTAGAGAAACCGGCCACCCCGCCGGGGATGCCTGGCGACGAGGAGATGTCGCTGGCCAGCATGGGGATCTACGTCTTCAACGCCGACTACCTGTTTCAATTGCTGGAAGAGGATATCCACACCCCCGGCTCCTGCCATGACTTCGGCCAAGATCTGATCCCCAAGGCCACTGCACAGGGCCGCGCCTGGGCACACCCCTTCACCCTCTCCTGCGTCACCAGCGGCAACGCCGACACCCCGCCCTACTGGCGTGATGTCGGTACCCTGGATGCCTACTGGCGGGCTAACCTCGACCTGGCGTCGGTCACGCCGGAGCTGGACATGTACGATAACCACTGGCCGATCCGCACCTATATGGAGTCGCTGCCACCGGCCAAGTTCGTACAAGACCGCTCAGGTAGTCACGGCATGACCATGAACTCGCTGGTCTCTGGCGGCTGCATCATCTCCGGTTCGGTGGTCGTGCATTCGGTCCTGTTCCCGCGTGTTCGCATCAACTCATTCTGCACCATCGACTCCTCCGTGCTGCTGCCCGATGTCTACATCGGCCGCTCCTGCCGGCTACGACGTTGCATCATCGATCGAGCTTGCCACCTGCCGGAGGGAATGGTGATCGGCGAAAACGCCGAAGAAGATAGCCGCCGCTTTTATCGTTCGGAAAGCGGCATCGTTTTGGTAACGCGCGACATGCTCGCGCGTCTGTGATCACCCTGCGGTCTCCAGGCCGCAGAGCGAGGAGTAACCATGTACGTCTTACACGTGTGTTCTGAACTTTTTCCGCTGCTAAAGACTGGCGGATTAGCCGATGTGGTCGGCGCCATGCCTGCCGCCCAGATCGCCCAGGGCGCCAACGTGCGCGTATTAGTTCCCGGGTTCCCGGCCATTTTGGCCGGCATTACTAACAGCGATGAGGTCGCCCAACTAGAGACCTTTGCCGGCCGCGTCTCGCTGCGTTACGGCATCTACCACGGTGTCGGCGTCTATATCATCGACGCCCCCCATCTCTACCAACGCCCCGGCAGTCCTTATCATGACCAGTGGCTAAACGCTTATGGCGATAACCACCTGCGTTTCGCTCTATTGGGTTGGATCGCGGCGGAGCTAGCCTGCGACTGCGATCCCTTCTGGCGGCCGCAGGTAGTGCACGCTCATGACTGGCACGCCGGTCTGGCCTGCGCCTATCTGGCGGCACGCGGCAATCCGGCTCGCTCGGTGTTTACCGTACACAACCTGGCCTATCAAGGGCTGTTCGACGCGCGCCACCTAGATGAGTTAGCCCTGCCGCGCCATTTCTTCCAAATCTATGGGCTGGAGTTCCACGGGCAGATCTCTTTTATGAAGGCGGGATTGTACTATGCCGACCATGTCACCACTGTCAGCCCCACCTATGCTCAGGAGATCACCCATCCCGAATTCGCCTATGGCATGGAGGGATTGCTGCAATGGCGCGCCAGTACCGGCACCCTGAGTGGTATCCTCAATGGCGTGGATGACAGTATCTGGAACCCGGCCAGTGACGCGTTGATCGCCCGGACCTACCGCCGCGAAACGCTGCGTGACAAGGCGGAAAACAAACTTCACCTGCAAACCGCCATGGGGCTGGATGTCGACGCCAACAAACCGCTGTTTGCCGTGGTCAGCCGTCTCACCAGCCAGAAGGGGCTGGATCTGCTGCTGGCGGCCCTGCCCACCCTGCTGGCCGGGGGGGCTCAGTTGGCGTTGCTCGGTGCCGGCGACACCTCGTTACAGGAGGCCTTCTTGGCCGCCGCGGTTGAACATCCCGGCCAAGTCGGCGTCCAAATAGGCTACCACGAGGCCTTCTCCCACCGCATCATGGCCGGTGCCGATGTGATCGTGGTTCCGAGTCGCTTCGAGCCCTGCGGTCTCACCCAGCTGTATGGTCTCAAATACGGTTCATTGCCACTGGTACGTCACACCGGCGGCCTAGCCGATACAGTCAATGACTGCACGCTGGAGAATCTCTCCGACGGCAGCGCCACCGGTTTCGTCTTCCATGACTGTAACGCCGCCGATCTGGCCTGCGCCATTCGCCGAGCACTAGTCCTGTGGAGCCGACCAACCCTATGGCGCTACGTTCAGCGTCAGGCCATGGCGCAATCATTCGGCTGGGATCGCGCCGCCGAACGTTATCTGGCGCTATACCGCAGCCTGTAAGCACGGAGGCGTATGCGCCTCAACGATGTAGGCCGGCAAACCTGCCGGCCCGAGGGTAGCCTCACCCCGACCCGCAAACGGATCTGCGAGGGGATGGCCACCGTAATACCATGACCGGGCCTACGCCCGGTACCGAGGATCGGGAACTGTTATGATGAACTCACCCTTTAACTATACGTCCCCCGTCGTTAGCATCGAAGCACTCAAGCACTCCATCGCCTATAAGTTAATGTTTACCGTCGGCAAGGATCCCGCCGCCGCCAACCAACACGACTGGTTGAACGCCACCTTGTTCGCCGTACGCGATCGCATCGTCGAATGCTGGCTGCGTTCGGTCCGCGCCCAGTACTCACAGGATCTGCGCCAGGTCTACTACCTGTCGATGGAGTTCTTACTCGGGCGTACCCTCTCCAATGCCCTGATGGCTATCGGTGTCTACGATGAGACCAAGAAAGCACTCGATGAAATGGGCATCGATTTGGATGAACTGTTGAATGAAGAGCTCGATCCCGGGCTGGGTAATGGGGGACTGGGGCGTCTGGCGGCCTGCTTCCTCGACTCGATGGCTTCGCTGGGACTACCGGCCAACGGTTATGGCATCCGCTATGAGTATGGCATGTTCAAACAGAACATCGTCAATGGTCAGCAAGCCGAATCGCCCGATAACTGGCTAGAGTATGGCAACGCCTGGGAGTTTGTGCGCCACAATACCCGCTATCGAGTACGCTTCGGCGGGCGTATTCAGCAGGAGGGCAACCGTACCCGCTGGCTGGAAACAGAGGAGGTCCTGGCCTTAGCCTACGATCAGATCATTCCCGGTTTTGACATCTGCGCCACCAATACCCTGCGTCTCTGGTCGGCACGCGCCAGTAACGAGATTAACCTCGGCAAGTTTAACCAAGGCGACTATTTCGCCGCCGTTGAGGATAAGAACCACTCGGAAAACGTATCGCGCGTACTCTATCCGGACGACTCCACCTACTGTGGCCGTGAACTGCGCCTGCGCCAGGAGTACTTCCTGGTCTCGGCCACGGTTCAGGATATCATCAACCGCCATCTGCTGACCCATCACCGCTTGGACAACTTGGCCGAGAAAGTTGCCATTCACCTCAACGATACCCACCCGGTACTGTCGATTCCCGAGTTGATGCGTCTGCTAATCGACGAGCATCACTACCCTTGGGAGCAAGCCTGGCAGGCGGTGATGCAGATCTTCTCCTACACCAACCACACGCTGATGAGCGAGGCGTTGGAGACCTGGCCGGTGGATATGTTAGGACGGATCTTACCGCGCCATCTCCAGATCATCTTCGAGATCAACGATCATTTTCTCAAGAAGGTTCAGGCGAGTTATCCGGACGACGACGCCCTATTACGCCGAGTATCGATCATCGACGAAAGCAACGGCCGCCAGGTCCGTATGGCTTGGCTGGCGGTGATCGGCAGCCATAAGGTCAACGGTGTCTCCAAGTTGCACTCGGAGCTGATGGTCACATCATTGTTCGCTGACTTTGCCCGTTTATTCCCCGACCGTTTCTGCAACAAGACCAATGGCATCACCCCACGCCGTTGGCTGGCACAGGCCAACCAGCCGCTGTCGAAGGTGTTGGACAACACCATCGGTCGACGCTGGCGCACCGATCTGGAGATGCTCAGCGAGCTGCTCCCGCATGCCGACTACCCAACCTTTATTCGTGAGATCCAGCAGGCTAAGCAGCATAACAAGCGCCAACTGGCGCTGTATGTCGCACTGCATCTGAATACCGTGATCAACCCCAAGGCGCTGTTCGACGTGCAGGTCAAGCGTATCCACGAATACAAGCGTCAGTTGCTCAACGTGCTGCATATCATCACGTTGTACAACCGTATCCTCCAAGAGCCGGACGCCGAGCGGGTACCCCGGGTGAAGATCTTCGCCGGTAAGGCAGCCTCGGCCTACTATAACGCTAAACTTATCATCCGCCTGATCAACGATGTCGCCAAGGTGATCAACGCCGACGAGCGGCTCGACGGGCAACTCAAGGTGGTCTTCATCCCCAACTACAGCGTCAGCCTGGCGCAACTGATCATCCCGGCCGCCGATCTGTCGGAGCAGATCTCCACCGCCGGCACCGAGGCATCCGGCACCAGCAACATGAAATTCGCCCTCAACGGCGCCTTAACCATCGGTACCTTGGATGGCGCTAACGTCGAGATCCGCGAACGGGTCGGGGAAGAGAACATGTTTATCTTCGGCAACACCACCGAACAGGTGGCAGCGCTGCGACATAATGGTTATAACCCGCGCGACTATTACGAACGCGATCCCGAGCTAAACCAGGCAATTAACCAAATTGCCTCGGGGCTATTTAGCCCAGACGAGCCACGTCGCTATGCCAGCCTGTTCGACTCACTGATCAACTTCGGTGATTATTACCAGCTATTGGCCGACTATCGCAGCTATGTCGACACTCAGGATCGGGTAGATGAAGTGTACGCCCATCCCGACGAATGGACGCGTAAAACGTTACAAAACATCGCCAATATGGGGTACTTCTCCTCCGATCGTACCATCCAGGAGTATGCCGACGAGATCTGGCATATCAAGCCTGTGAAACTCTAAGCGCCAATGCGCACGCCACCTCAGCGGGCCGGCGTGCGCATCCGTTATCGCACCGGATTAAGCGGCACGCTGCACCGCCAGCCAGTCAGCGACCCGCTGACGCTGCGTCTCATCCAGCCACATTCCCAGCTTAGTACGACGCCATAGGGCGTCCTCCGCCGTCACGACCCACTCCTGGGCCATCAGGTAACGCAGCTCTGCCTCATACAAGCCATGCCCGAAATGTTCGCCCAATGCCGCCAGTGAGGTCGCCACACCGATCACTCGCTCGCTGCGTGCGCCGTAGGTATGCGCATAACGGCGGGCCAACGCCGGCGGCAGCCAACCATGGCGGCGCTGTAGCGCCACGGCATAGCTATCACGATCGCAGCCCATCTCACCGCCAGGCAACACCGCCCCCTTGGTCCAGGCGTCGCCGCAATGGGTATAGTAGGGGCGCAGTTTTTCTAGCGCATGCTCCGCCAACTTACGGTAGGTTGTCAGCTTACCGCCAAACACCGACAGAAGTGGAGCCTGACCATTCTGATCGTGGATATCCAACGTGTAGTCACGGGTGATGGCCTGCGGAGCATCGGATTCGTCATCACACAGCGGGCGTACGCCGGAATAGCACCAGACGATATCCTGACGGCTCAGAGGACGCTGGAAGTGGCGGTTATACACCCGCAGCAGATAGTCTATCTCTTGATCATCGATGGCTACCGCACGCGGATCGCCGTGGTACTCCACATCGGTCGTCCCGATGATCGAGAACTCATCAAGCCAGGGAATGACGAACACAATGCGCTGATCCTCATTCTGCAAGATATAAGCCTGAGGCTGATCGTGTACCCGCGGCACCACGATATGACTGCCCTTGATCAGGCGGATGCCATAGGGCGACTTGAGCTGTAGACTGTCGTCAAAGAACTGCTTAACCCAGGGCCCCGTGGCATTCACCAGGCCGCGCGCGCGCCAGGTCAGGCACTCACCGCTCAGCGTATCGCGCGCTTCGACTACCCATAGCCCCTGCTCACGCCAAGCACGAGTCACTTCAGTACGCGTACGAACCTCCCCCCCCTTCTCCGCCACGGCCATAGCATTCAGCACCACCAGGCGCGCATCATCGACCCAACAATCCGAATACTCGAAACCGCGCGTCAGATTGGGTTGTAACACCGAGTCAGCCGCGAAACGCAGGCTCCGACTTCCCGGCAAGGTGGTACGCTTCCCCAAATGATCATAGAGAAATAAACCGGCACGGATCATCCAGGCCGGGCGTAAATGGGGTTGATGAGGCAGGCGGAAGCGTAGCGGAAAGGCAATATGCGGCGCCATCTTCAGTAATACTTCGCGTTCGGCCAGCGCTTCACTGACCAGGCGAAACTCATAATGCTCCAAATAACGCAAACCGCCGTGAATCAGTTTGGAACTGGCCGAGGAGGTAGCGCAAGCCAGATCACGCGCCTCCAGCATCAGGACTGATAACCCGCGGCCGGCGGCATCTGCCGCGATCCCCGCGCCATTGATCCCGCCACCGATTACGATCACGTCTTTGATTTCCACCTTGCCTCCCCCTTCGCATACACCGACAACAATGTTCGTTTTCGAGCATTATAATATGCGATAAGCAACAAATACACCATTCATTAACCAAACAAAAACACAAACAAGCGCCACGGATAACACAAAATTGATATCATCATTACCTTTTTTAGGGAGATGCTGCTTCCTAGGCGACGCCTGCGCGCGCGAAAGCATGCAACCGGAGCGGATAGGGGGAAAACGGCGCGTGATGGCGCTATCAGCGCACTAAGTAAACGACAGCGGGAAGGAAAGGGCAGGAAGGTGCGGATACGGATCGCCGGATAACACGTGGCATCCCCTTCGAGGTACCCGCTCGCAGCCGGCAAGAAAGAGGCGCTAGACCAAATGACGCGCTGTGTTTTCCGCCCCGACGACAGGCCGCCGGGGGGAGTGCGCTCAGCAGATCTCCAGCTGTACGCTGTGCTGCTCGATCACTTTTTGCAGCCCCGACGGGGGCAGTTGATCAGTGAATAGATAATCGATCTGCTCCATATTACCGAGATTCACCATCGCATTACGACCGAATTTAGAGTGATCCGTCACCAACATGACACAACGTGAGTTCTCGATGATCGCCCGCTTGGTTCGCACCTCGTGGTAGTCAAACTCCAGCAACGATCCATCCATGTCGATACCGCTGATCCCCAATATGCCGTAATCCAAACGGAACTGGGAGATAAAGTCGAGCGTCGCCTCGCCGACGATCCCACCGTCACGGGTACGAACCTCACCCCCGGCCAAGATCAAACGAAAATCCTCCTTCGCCATCAACAGGCTGGCAACATTGAGGTTATTAGTCACCACGCGCAGATTGTGGTGATTCAGTAAGGCATGAGCCACCGCCTCGGGCGTGGTGCCGATGTCGATGAACAGCGTAGCGCCATCGGGGATCATGCTCGCCACCCGACGGGCGATGCGCGCCTTCTCTTCCGACCACATCCCCTTACGATCGTGGTAGGCCGCGTTAACCGAACTAGACGGTAATGCGGCGCCACCATGATGGCGATGGATCTTGTTCTGCTCGGCCAGATCGTTCAGGTCGCGTCGGATAGTCTGCGGACTGACGTCGAAGTGCTCGACCAACTCCTCGGTACTGACATAGCCGCGCTGACGGACCAGGTCGATAATCGCTTCATGGCGTTGTGTTTGTTTCACGTAAACTCCCCTGCGTTTACCGGCTCCCCCGGCAGCATAAAAACGGGACAGTGGGCGCGGCCTCACTGTCGGCGGAAATGGCGCATGTCCCAGAAAGCCATCAACAGGCCGATGACCAAACCTCCGATATGGGCTGCGTTGGCGACAGAGAGGCCAAACCAATTAAAGTAGCCGGCCAGCAGCCACAACAGCGAAAAAACCATCAGGCCGCGCGGCATCGACACGCCAAACTGCGGGGCTCGTTCGCCACACCACCAGACATAGCCCATCAGGGCATACACCACCCCGGATAGACCTCCAAAATAGATCCCACTGAACAGTGACTGCGCCCAGCCGCTCATCAACGCAGAAACCAGCGTGATCTGCGCCAATTTGGCCGCCCCTAAGCGCTTCTCGACCTGTCCCCCCAGATACCACCACCACATCAGATTAAAGATGATATGTAACGGGGAAAAATGCAGCAACGCCGGGGTAAAGTAACGCCATAACTGGTAATGCTGCGCCGCGTCCGCTGGCCAAGCCAGATAGGCCATCACCGCACCATCGCCCAACGCCAGCTGGCCCAGATAAACCAAGATACACAGCAGCGTCACACCGATAGTCAGCGGCCCACTCTGACTAGAGAAATTGCGCAGATAAGCGAAGCGCGCATAACGCAACCCGCTATGCGTCGAGCCACTCTGCCAGCTGGCTGCCTGGTAGCGCGGATGCTGCGGCTCATGCAGGAAACGTTGTAGTTCATGTTCAACCTGCGCTAAATGACTTTCATCCGCTAGCCATAAAGCGATTCCCTGCCCCTCAGCCTCCGCTTGCAAACGCACACCTTGTGTCGCCATATAGTCAATAAATGCCTGCGCCAAACGTGGGTTAGGCAATGTGATCACACGAACCATGAATACCTGCTTATTTCAATCAGCGCCGACGCTACCGTCGCCGCCACGCGCCACCGCTCCGGGGTAGGCCCGCAGCCAAGCTTCAAAGCCGCCGTCAACGCTGTAAACCTCATCAAAGCCTTGGTGCAGCAGATATTGCGCCGCGCCCCGGCTGCTATTGCCGTGATAGCACATCACCATCAGCGGCATGACGCCATCATGCTGCCGCATCAGTTGCGCCAGTGACGCGTCTGTGAGATGAAACGCGCCGGGAACATGCCCGGCGGCATAGCTCTGTGCGTCCCGAATATCCAGCAACATCGCCTGCCCTTGCGCCAACATCTGTTGCGCCTGCGCCACGGAGATCACGCCAAACTGCTCCATACTTCGCCTCTATCGACTGATCAAAGAGCCATATTGTAACCGCATTGTTAAATGCGGAATACGACATTCGTGTGGCGCACCCTGTACGGCACGGCGATCAGAGATTGCGGTTTTTACATTAAAAAGCAAGAACAAAAAGCGCGATGACGGTAATGTGCGGGGAAAATCCCCACGCTTATCCCACTTTGCGCCACATCACGCCCCGAGGTATTGACTATACTCTCACGGGACAGAACCACGGCGGCAATGTCAGCGAGATGGAGGCACTACCATGCGCGATGTCATCCTCTTCTTGGCGCTGCTAGGCAGCGGCATTATATCGGCGCATGCCGACAGCACGCTGATGCAACAACAGCAGCAGATGATCCAGCAACAGCAGCAACAATTTCAGCAACAACGCGAAGCGTTTAATCAGCAAAGTCTGCGCAACACGCAAACTCAGATAATGCGTGACACTCAGGCGCAACGTATCCAGCAACTGAATCAAGAGATGCAACGCAACGATGTGCTATGGCCGCGCCAACAGAGCACGACGCCCGCCACACCCAACGCCACGCGTCTGCCTTAGTCCGTGCCATCCCGCCCGAACGCGGCTGCCCGCGCTCCGGGAGCGTCTTAGCGCTGGGCGAAGTCCGGCCCGATGAGATCGATACGGTCGGTGCAGATGCTGTCGACGCCCCAGTCTAATAACTCGCGCGCCCGCGACGGCTGATTCACCGTATACACCAGGATATGTAGCCCGGCCTGGCGAATCGCCGCCACCCGTACGGCATTCAAGGCGTGATGATCGATATGCAACGCCACGCAACCGAGGCCTTGCGTCAACGCCAGCCAATCATCATCCCAGGCTTCCAGCAACAAGCCACGCGGCAACTGCGGTGCGACGCGCTGCGCTTCGGCCAGTGCCGTGGTTGAAAAGGAGGAGAGCAGCGGTGGTATCTCGGCATCGTGCCACAATGCGGCGGCGGCCAGCGCGACCTCCCGCCCGGTCTCAACCTCGCAACCCCGGCTGGGTTTGATCTCGATGTTAGCCAACATGCCATACTGACGACAACGCGCCGCCACCTGGCTCAGTAGCGGCAGTGGCTCACCGGCAAAGCGCTGGCCGAAGCCAACGCCGGCATCCACCCCCGCCAGTCGTGCCCAAGGCAGCTCTCCGGCGACGCCCCAACCGTTAGTGGTGCGCTCCAAGGTGTCGTCGTGCAAGAGAAAAACCTGTCTATCGGCACTCAATTTAGCATCGAACTCGATCATGGTGTGACCGTAGCTGGCCCCCACATCGATCGCCGCCAGGGTGTTTTCCGGTGCCAACTTACCGCCGCCGCGATGGGCGACGATGGCGGGATACGGCCAATGACTCATGATGATGGCTCCTGATCGGGCACGCTGATACGCCGCCCATTGCGCGGATCAAAGAAATGCAGGTTAGCCTGCGGCAGCCCGAGCCGCAATACGCTGCCGACCGCCGGCAAGGTCTGGTAGGGTAAACGCACGGTGACGCTCTGCGTTCCCCAACGTCCATGCGCCAGGTTGTCCGCCCCCAACAGCTCCAAAGTCTCGACAGTCAGCGCGTTACCCGGTTGATCATCCTCGACGCGGCACAGATGTTCCGGGCGGATCCCCAGGGTCAACACCTGCCCCGCCAAAGCCGGCAGCGGATGCTGCAAGTAGATGTGCTGCGTCGCCGTCAGTTGGAAGGTCTGCCCATCGGTCGCTAACTGACCATCAAACAGGTTCATCGCCGGTGCCCCCATGAAACCTGCGACAAAGCGGCTGGCCGGGCGATGATAGATCTCGGTCGGCGTGCCAATCTGTTCGGCAACCCCCTGGTTGAGCACGATCACTCGCTGCGCCAGGGTCATCGCCTCCACCTGATCGTGGGTCACATACAGACTGGTGGTTTTGAGACGGCGATGTAACTGTTGCAACTCCAAACGCATCTGCACCCGCAACTTGGCGTCCAGATTCGAGAGTGGCTCGTCGAATAAGAATACCGCCGGTTCGCGGACAATCGCCCGCCCCATCGCCACGCGCTGGCGCTGTCCACCCGACAACTCACCGGGTCGACGTTGTAACAACGCCTCTAGCTCGAGGATCTGGGCGACCTCCTCCACCCGCTGGCGAATTTGCTGCTTACCCAGCCCGCGGATCTTCAGGCCATAGCCCATGTTTTCTGCCACCGTCATATGGGGATATAGCGCATAGTTCTGGAACACCATCGCCACGCCGCGATCCTTCGGCTCTTTGTGCGTGACCCGCTCATCGCCGATGTAAATATCGCCGCCGCTGGTCTGCTCCAAACCAGCAACCATGCGCAACAGGGTCGACTTGCCACAACCTGAGGGCCCGACCATGACGATAAACTCGCCGTCCTGCACATCCAGATCGATCCCTTTGATGATCGCCTGCCGACCATCATAGCTTTTACTGACATTCTGTAGTTTTAAACGCGCCATTGAGTCGTCCGTTACCTCGTTCAATTACTTATCGCTATCGACCAGGCCGCGCACAAACCAACGCTGCATGGTAAATACCACCACCAATGGCGGGATCAGGGTCAACAACAACGCAGCCATTACCTGCTGCCACTCGGTAGCGCCTTCACCGTTGGCAATGGCGCTTTTTATACCGACCATCGCCGTCGCCATCTCCGGCTCGCCGGCGATCAATAACGGCCAAAGGTACTGATTCCAACCATAGATAAAGGTGATCACAAACAACGCCGCCAAATTGGTGCGCGAGAGGGGCAATAACACATCGCGGAAAAAACGCATCGGTCCCGCCCCATCCATGCGCGCCGCCTCAACTAGCTGTGGCGGTAACGTCATAAAAAACTGGCGAAACAGGAAGGTGGCGGTGGCTGACGCCATTAATGGCAACGTGAGACCGGTATAGCTATCCATCAGCCGCAACCCTGCCATCACCTCCACTGTCGGAAAGATACGCACCTCTACCGGCAGCATCAGGGTAATAAATATCAACCAAAAAAACAGGTTACGCAGCGGAAAACGAAAATAAACGATGGCGAAAGCCGACAGCATCGACACACTGATCTTGCCGACGGTGATCACCAACGCCATGACCAGGCTGTTGAGCAGCTGGCGACCGAATGGGATCCCCCCATTACCGATCCCCTGCTGCCAGACATGACGCAGGTTATTCCACAATTCAGCGCCAGGCCACAGCGGCATCGGTGTTTGAAACACCTGCGCCCGATCCAGGGTCGCCGTCACCAACGCCACATACAAAGGAAACAGGATAGTTAAGGCACCGGCGATCAGCATCACATGGCTGAACCATTCCAGCCCCTTACGATTCTCTATCATCAGTAACGCACCTTACGCTCTACATAACGAAACTGGATCAGCGTCAATCCAATGACCATCACCATCAGCACCACCGATTGGGCCGCCGAACTGGAGAGATCCAACCCGGCAAAACCTTCGCGATAGATTTTATAGATCAAGGTGGTCGTCGACTGGCCCGGCCCTCCGCCGGTGGCAGCATCGATCACCGGGAAGGTATCGAAGAAGGCGTAGACCAGATTGACCACCAGCAAGAAGAAGCTGACCGGCGCGATCAACGGCAGAACAATATGCCAGAAACGGCGCAACGGCCCGGCGCCGTCGATGGCCGCTGCCTCGATCAGTGAGCGTGGGACAGATTGTAGTGCAGCCAGAAAAAACAAGAAGTTATAGCTTACCTGTTTCCAGACGGAGGCCAGCACCACCAGAAACATCGCCTGACCGCTGTTGCGGGCGTGATTCCAGTCATAACCCACGCTGGCCAAGGCATGGGTGATCAGCCCCATGCCCGGACTAAACAGAAACATCCACAGTACCGCCGCAATGGTCGGCGCCACCGCATAAGGCAAAATAAACAGGGTTTGGTAAATACGGCGGCCATGCAGCACATGGTTGACCAAGGCTGCGAAGAATAACGAAATCGCTAAGCCGCTCACGGTCACCAAGGTGCTAAACCACAGGGTAGTGCGCACCGATGCCAGATAATACGGGTCATCGATGAGCGTCGCGAAGTTCTCCAGACCGACAAAGCGGCTGGCGAGGCCGAAAGGATCGACCTGCTGCAACGCGTACCATAACGCCTCGGCGGCTGGCCAGAGAAAAAACACCAAGGTGATCGCCAACTGGGGAGCCACCAACGCATAGGGCAGCCAGCTACGACCATAAACAGGGATCGGGGTATTCATATCACCTCAACGCACAGGACATCGTGGCGCTGCCAGCGCCACGCTCGCCGCGGGACGGGAAATTATGGTTGACGCTTCTCGAAGCGCGCCAACAGTTGATTACCACGCATAACCGCATTATCCAGCGCCTGCTGAGCACGCTGCTTGCCGGTCCATACCCCCTCTAACTCCTCATCCACCACGGTACGGATCTGCGGCATGTTGCCCAGACGGACTCCCTTGGTGAAGGGTAGCGGCGCCTTGTACAACATCTGGCGCGTCGCCGTGTCGGCGCCAACATGGCGTTGATAGAACCCTTGCTTTTCCGTCAACGTATAGGCGGCGCTGGTCACCGGCAGATAACCGGTCTTCTGATGCCATTCGGCCGCATTCTCTGGACGGGTCAAGAAGTTAAGGAACTCGGCAACACCGCGATAAACCTGCGGCGACTTACCATTCATCACCCATAGGCTGGCGCCACCGATGATCGCATTCTGCGGCGCGCCAGCAATGCGCTCGTCGTACGGCATAAAGGCAACACCATAATTGAATTTGGCGTACTCGCGGATATTGGCCAACGACCCCGAGGAGGTGGTGATCATGGCGCAATCACCGTTGTAAAACTTGGCGGTCGGTTCATCCTTACGACCAAAGTAACTAAACTCGCCCCGCTGCATCATGTCCGCTAGGCGCTGAATATGCGCCACCTGCTGCGGTTGGTTAAAGGTCAAGCGAGCCGATGGACCGCCGAAGCCATTATTTTCGCTGGCGAAGGGCAAACCATTCCAGGCGCTAAAGTTTTCCAACTGCACCCACCCCTGCCAACCACTGGCGTAACTGCATGACATGCCACTTTGACGTAACGCCGCGGCATACTCGGCCAGCTGTTGCCAGGTCTGCGGCGGCTTCTGCGGATCGAGTCCCGCCTTTTTGAAGGCATCCTTGTTGTAGTACAGCACCGGTGTCGAACTGTTAAAGGGTTGCGACAGCAAATGCCCCTGATCGACATCGGCGTAATAGCCAGCGATCGTCGGCACGAACTGCGTCTGATCAAAGGCAATCCCCGCCTCCTGGAATAGCTGAGACACCGGCTTGATCGCCTGACGCGCCTGCATCATGGTGGCGGTACCGACCTCATACACCTGGAGAATGGCCGGTGCCTTACCACTACGGAAGGCGGCGATGCCTGCCGCCATGCTCTGTTCATAGTCCCCCTTATAGACGGGCAGCACCTTATAGTCACTCTGCGACTGATTGAAGCGCGCCGCCAGGTTATCGACCTCCTTGCCCAACTCGGCATCCATCGAGTGCCAGAATGGGATTTCGATCGCCGCCCATCCTGGAGTACTCAACGTCAGGGTGATGGCCAGCGAGGCCAGCGTCTGTGTTACCTTGTTAACCATGTGCACTCTCCGTAGTAAAACGCTCACCGCATTGGCATCGGTGCGTGATAAACGACATGTTATTGGCGTTGGCTACCATGCCATGCGCGTATGACAGAGAAATAACCGGTGGATGACGGCGGGATGACGCGGCGATGACGTCAGAAGGCGGTGCGGCGACGCCGAAAGGCGTCAGGTACGGCACGCGCAACGAGAATGCCGTACAATGACGGCACGATCCCTTCGATAGCTACCTGACGGAAAGACCCATGAAACTGACTATTGAACGCCTGGCAACGCTCAGCGTCGATGATTTGCGCGATCTGCAAAAAATCTGGCCCCAACAGACACCGGAATGCTGGCAACAATGGCTAGATAATGGCGGAGCCCTATTCGCCGCTCGCTTTAATGAACGTCTACTGGCGGCCGTCAAGGTGAGTCTAGACAACGGCATCGCCACCCTGCGCGATCTGATGGTTCGTGAGGTTACGCGCCGTCGGGGTGTTGGGCTTTATCTGGTCGAAGACACCCTGCGCCAGCTACCCGCGATCCACGCCTGGCAGCTGCCGCTCAGCGATATTCCCAGTGCGCAGCAGGCGACGATGGAGCGCTTCATGGCCGCCTGTGGTTTTAGCCGGCAGACGCACGGCTGGCGTCGTTAGCCGCGCGCCACACCGCCGCCACATTACGCGCCGTCACGCGCAGGTTATCATGCGCCTGCGCTAACGCCTCCTCCAAGGTTGAAATGCGGCACAACACTGAAAAGACGGCATCCAATCCATGGGGATGGACGACGCCATAATCTGGCGTCATTCCACCGGCGAGCGCAATGGTCGGCACCCCGGCCGCCTTAGCGACTCGCGCCACACCGATCGGCGTCTTGCCATGGATCGTCTGGCTGTCGATGCGCCCCTCGCCGGTGATCACTAAGCTGGCGCCTTGCACCGCCTGAGCCAGATCCAGCGCTTCTGTCACGATCTCAATACCCGGACGCAACTGTGCCTGCAACAGGCCACACAAGGCCGCCCCCATACCACCGGCCGCCCCGCTCCCCGGCACATTCAGCACCGCCCGACCACTGACCTGCTCCAGCAGCATCGCGTAGTGATGCAATGCCGCATCCAAGTGCGCCACCATCGCTGGCGTAGCCCCCTTCTGTGGGCCAAAGACAGCCGAGGCGCCCAACGGTCCACAGAGGGGATTGTTGACATCGCAGGCCACCAGTATGTCGGTCTGCGCCAGGCGCGTGTCCATCCCGGCCAGATCGATACGAGCCAAGTCAAGCAACGCACCGCCGCCATAGGTCAATGCCCGCCCCTCGACGTCATAAAACCCGGCCCCCAAGGCCTGCATCATCCCGGCTCCGCCATCATTAGTGGCGCTGCCGCCAATCCCTAGGATCAGTCGGCGCGCGCCACGATCGAGCGCCGCCAAAATCAGCTCGCCGGTACCATAACTGGTGGTTCGCGTCGGATCGCGGAGCTCAGTGGGTACCAGATGCAGACCAGAGGCCGCCGCCATCTCGATCACCGCCGTCTCGTTATCACCCAGCCAACCGAAGAAGGCCTCGACCGGCTGCCCCAACGGCCCGGTAACGGTCTGGGCGACACGCTGACCGCCGGTCGCCGCCACCATAGCATCAACCGTCCCTTCACCACCATCGGCCATCGGTAGTAACTGATAATGGGCGTCGGGATAGACCTCACGGAAACCCTGCTCAATCGCCTGAGCCACCTGTATGGCACTCAGACTCTCTTTAAACGAATCGGGGGCGATCACGATCTTCATACTCTATTTTCTCCGTTAACCCGCAAGATGGAAGACACCGAACATCAGGGTAGAAATCAATGCGATCATCAAGCCGACCGCCGTCTCATAAGGGATCAGTTTCAGGCGCTCATGCACCTGCATGTTGACGCTACCGCCGGTGGCGTGAAAGAAACTACCATGCGGCATATGGTCGAACACGGTGGCGCCAGCGTGAACCATCGCCGCACCGGCCAGGGCGGTAATCCCCATCTCTAACAGAGTCGAACTGAACACCGCAGATGCCACGGCGGTACCGGCGGTAGTGGAGGCTGTCGCCATCGACATCAACGCGCCGGAGACCGGGGCCAGCAGGTAGGAAGGTAACCCGGAGGCCCCCAATCCCGCGATCAATACCTCTTTCAACCCTGAGTTGGCGATAATGCCGGCTAAGGTACCGGTTCCCAGCAACATGATCGCCACCGGCGCCATGCGCGACAGGCCGGAAACCATATAGCGGTTAGCGTTGCGCCACTGCCCCATCGCCACCAGGCCAACCAGTCCCCCCAACGGCAACGCCAGCAGCGGATCGATGGCAATCCCGGCCACGGGACGCAACGCCAACAACACAATGGCGACTAAGGGAGCACTCAACGCCGCTAGAAAGGAGGGCTGGCTAGCGTGCTCGGCGACCACCAATTCATGCGCCTGTACCTTGCTACCACGCGCCCGTAGACGACGCGCCAACAGATAGGACAACGCTAGCCCAAACAAACCTGGCACGATGCCGGCCATCATCAGCGAGGTCAGCGGGACATTGAACGCCTCCGCCGCTGCGATGGTATTCGGATTAGGCGACATGACGTTGCCCGCCTTACCCCCACCGACCATCGCCAGCAAGATCGCCATCTTGGAGATATCCGCGCGATGGGCAATCGCCAAGGCAATCGGCGAAACGGTGATCACCGCCACGTCGACGAAGACACCGACGGCTGTCAACATCAGCGTCGCCACCGCCAATGCCAGTAGGGCCCGCCCCTCGCCGACACGACGCACAATGGTTTCCGCGAGAGTACTGGCGGCCCCCGACTCAATCAGCACTCCGGCCAAAATGCCAGCGCCGAGGATACGCAATACCGCACTGGTGATCCCCTGTGCGCCGCCGATCATCAGTGAGATGGTCTGTACCAGGTCGGCGCCTCCGACCAAACCGCCGGCCAACGCGCCGGCAATCATGCCATATGCAGGGGGAACTTTACGTAAAATCAATATGATGGCAACCACAAGCGCGACCAGCGCGCCCGTAGCGGAAACTGTCGTCATGGTACGTCTCCTCTTGTTGTTATCGCTATGTCCGCACAAGGCGGTGAAGGGTACTTGGCCATTATGGAAAATATGTGTGGAAAAGCTTGAGGGTAATCGACAGAAAATGGGCCGCGGCGCGGCACCATTTTTGTAGGAAGCTACAAGTTAGCCGTTGAGCTGCATACCGAGATAAAGCTGAATAATATCTTCTAATTTATTGATATTTAATCCAGTTATATCGGATATGCGCTGTAGTCGATAACGGAGAGTATTAACGTGGATATGCAACTGTTTTGAGGTTTGAGACAGTTCACAATTCTGAGCAAAGAATGCCTGTAGGGTGCGACACAACACCCCGCGGCTATCCTGGCGTTGCAACAGCAGCCAAGCATGCCCCAGCTCATCGGCCTGCCAACTGCCCGCCAGTTGCTCCAATAACGCCGGTAGCACATGATCGTGGTAATAAAGCAGCATGCCGTGCAAGGCATGGCGTCGAGCCAGCGCCTGCAACGCCAAGGCACTACGGTAGGAGCGCGAGACGGCATCGGTGCCGCGAAAGCACCCACCGACATAGACGCGTAAGGCGAAACGCGTCGCGATGCCACGTGTCAATTGGCGTACCGCTCGGCGCAACGCCGGATCCGCATCCGATGCCCCCGACTCGCAGGGCAGCAGCAACACCAATTGGTCAAATCCCTGCACCCCAATCAAGGCCTCACGATTCACCGCAGCCAAAGCCTCTAGCAGGGCTCGTAACGTCTCATGCTGAGCATCTTGCAGGGTAAACAACAGGGCGATACGCGGCTGGGCGACATCGACGCCCAAGTAGGCGGCAGTCGCCGCCAGCTGCGCCTCGTCGCGCTCATCGGCGATCAACTGTTGCACCAACGTTTCCCGATAGCGCTTCTCCCACTGGTTCTGCTCCAACAACGCCGCCTGCTCCACAATCAGTTCGGCCGCCATACGCACCAGCTCACCATAGGCGCGAACCTCACTCGGCGCACCGGAAATACCGACGACCCCGATGACGTGGCGCTGAAAAGTGATCGGGAGGTTGATGCCTGGACGTACCCCGCGCAGTTGGCCGGCCGCCACCTCATCGATCTCGATCAGCCGATTCTCCGCCAGCGCCAGCACGGCCCCTTCATGGCGTTGATGTACCCGCGCCACGTCGCCGGAGGCGATGATCATCCCGTGGGCATCCATTACATTGACCGAGTGGCCGATGATCTTCATCGCCCGGTGCACAATCTGCCGCGCCACGGCCTCGCTGAGATCGCTGCCGTTCATCCTTCCTCCTCGGGTATATGCCACCGATGCCGAACCGTAGGCAATAAAAAAGGCGATGCGGATGCATCGCCCTCTATTCTGCCGTGTACGGGCTTAGGCTTCTATCGCCGCCCGCAGTTTCTTCATGGCATTTTTTTCTAACTGACGTACCCGCTCGGCGGAAACACCGTAACGATCGGCCAGCTCTTGCAACGTCGCCTTATTCTCGCTGTCCAGCCAACGGGCACGGATGATATGCTGGCTCCGCTCGTCCAACCCTTCCAGGGCGACGCTCAACTTGTCGGCCGCGTGGCTCTCCCAGTTGTCATCCTCGATCTCGTTAGCGAAGTCGGAAGACTTATCTTGCAGGAATAACACAGGTGCGGCAGGCGTGCCCTCCGGCTCGTCATCATTCGGCAGGTCAAACGCCATATCCTGCGCCGCCATACGCGATTCCATCTCCAACACGTCTTTCTCGCTGACACCTAACTCGCGTGCGACCAGCTCGACCTCATCCTGATTGAACCAGCCCAGACGCTGCTTGGTCTTACGCAAGTTGAAGAACAGCTTGCGCTGTGCCTTGGTGGTCGCCACCTTCACGATGCGCCAGTTACGCAGCACATACTCGTGGATCTCAGCCTTAATCCAATGCACCGCGAAAGAGACCAGGCGCACCCCCATCTCAGGGTTGAAGCGCCGCACGGCCTTCATCAAACCGATGTTGCCTTCCTGGATCAGATCCGCCTGCGGCAAACCGTAGCCGGCGTAGTTACGGGCGACATGAACCACAAAGCGCAGATGCGACAGGATCAGCTGCTTAGCTGCATCCAAGTCGCCCTGGTAATGCAGCCGTTCACCCAGTGCCCGCTCTTCCTCTGCCGTCAGCATCGGATAGGCATTGGCAGCCCGCACATAGGCCTCCAGACTGCCCTGGGGAACCAAGGTTAAAGTTTGCATTTCTTTGCTCATCAAACCCTCTCAATACGCTAACAGTCCGTGCTCTGGGTACTTTCGGCCTGGCAAAAAGCCAAACGACGAAAGCTAGCACGTTTCTGCATAATTTGACCGTGAGTCACCCCACAAGTTCACTATTATAGCGAACAATGTTGCACAAATCTGCAACCGCGCTGGAACCAAACCGACACGACCCGGGGACGAAGAGAGAATAAAATTATACCAGGTGGGAACCCAGATTGGGTTAGACCAACAGGCTCTCCCCCCGTCTCGGACTCAACGAGGAGAGAGTATAGCATAAGGTAATATGACGTCGTGTTACTGCGGCGTAAAACGGCGTAAATGCTGTACCGTCGCCAGCCAGGCCGCCAACCAACCGATCATAGTGGCGACCAGTAGCAGCAGCAGGCACTCATCCCAGCTCAAACCGTGCAAAGTAAAGCTGGTACCGAAGACCGAAGCCACACGTGAGACCGCCCCACCCAGTTGCCAGACCATGGTCTGAGAAAGAATCAGCGACAGCAAGGCGCCACAGAATCCCAGCAAGGCACCGCCATTGAGGAAGGGACGCAAAATGAAACCATCGGTCGCGCCGATCAGCTTCATCACATTGATGGTATCACGCCGGCTGAAAATACTCAGGCGTACACTGTTGCCGATTACCAGGAATACAGCCACCACCATCAACACGCCGATCATCCCCGCCACCTGTCCGACCAGACCGGTCAGCGCCGCCAGACGGGCGAACCAGCTATCATCCATACGCACCTCATCCACCCCTTTCACCGCCGCCACGCGATCGCGTAGGGAGTTCAGGGTAGCGCTACTCTCAAAGTTGAGTTTGGGCGTGATGATCGCCACCGCGGGTAGCGGGTTTTCCTCCAGCATATCCAAGGCTCCGCCGAAACCAGACCAGTTACGGAACTCGCCTAATGCCTCTTCACGCGACAAGTAATTAACCTTTGCCACGCCATCCTGCTGCTTAAGGGTGGCGATCACCTGGCTGGCCGCCTCATCATCCAGCGCCTTATCCAGATACACGGTTAACTGTGGCGTCGGGTACCACTGCGTGGCGGCCTCGCTGACGTTCTTGTAGACCAGATAACAGACGCTCGGCAGCGTCAGCGAGATGGCGATCACCATCACCGTCAATAGAGTCGCTAACGGTTGACGCAGCATATCCGCCAGGGTGTTCAGCCAGGCGTAACGCCACTGCTCACGCCAGCCGCCGCGCAACGCCTTACTCTTGTCCGGACGACGCGCGGCGCGAGTATGGGGTTTATTGTTCATGCTGGGCACCTCCCGCCATGCGCCCCTGACTGAGGGTCAGAATGCGGTAACGACGCCGGGCGATTAGCCCCATATCGTGGGTCGCCATCAAAACCGTTACCCCGACGCGATTAAACTCTTCGAACAGGCGTAGAATATCCTCGGATAAGACCTCATCCAGGTTGCCGGTCGGTTCATCCGCCAGCAGCACCGCTGGCTTATTGACCACCGCCCGGGCGATACCCACCCGCTGCTGCTCACCACCGGAAAGCTGGATCGGGAAGCTCTTCGCCTTATCCAGCAGGCCGACTTTATCCAAAGCCGCCGACACCCGGCGGCGAATATCTTCACTGCTGGCACCGGAAATGATCAACGGCATCGCCACGTTATCGTACACCGTACGATCCAACAGCAAATGGTGATCCTGGAAGATCATCCCGATCTGACGCCGCAAGAATGGCACTTCACGGTTTTTCAGCCGGCTGATATCGTGACCGCTAAACCAGATGTGCCCAGCGCTCGGGCGCTCAATACCGCAAATCAGCTTCAGCAGGGTACTCTTCCCCGCCCCGGAGTGGCCGGTCAAGAACGCCATCTCACCCGGCTTTAGGTGGAAATCCACCCCTTGCAAGGCCTGACGACCGCCCAGATACGCTTTACTGACCTGTTCGAAGCGAATCATCCGTTTTAATCCTCTCGGGCAAAAAGTGCCTCAATAAAATCATCCGCCTTAAAGGGACGTAAATCTTCGATGCCCTCCCCTACCCCGATGTAACGAATCGGGATACCGAATTGATCGGCGACGGCGAAGATCACCCCGCCCTTAGCGGTGCCATCCAGCTTAGTCAGGGTGATGCCAGTCAGACCGACCGCCTCATGGAACAGACGTGCCTGGCTAATGGCATTCTGCCCGGTGCTGGCATCGATGGTCAGCATCACCTCATGAGGCGCCTGCTCATCCAGCTTCTTCATCACCCGCACGATCTTCTTCAACTCTTCCATCAGGTGAGACTTATTCTGCAAGCGACCCGCCGTGTCGGCGATGAGCACATCCACCTTACGCGCCTTGGCCGCCTGGATGGCATCGAAGATCACCGACGCCGAATCGGCGCCGGTATGCTGGGCGATCACCGGGATATGATTACGCTCACCCCAGACTTGCAACTGCTCAACGGCGGCGGCGCGGAAGGTATCCCCTGCGGCGAGCATCACCGATTTACCCTGAGCCTGGAATTGACGGGCCAGCTTGCCGATGGTGGTGGTCTTGCCCACGCCGTTCACTCCCACCATCAAGATGACGAACGGCTGATGCCCGCTGACATCCAACGGTGCGTCCACCTTATGCAGGATCTCGCCCATCTCTTGTTTCAACTTACCGTACAGTGCCTCGGCATCCTTCAGCTCTTTACGGCTAGCATGCGTGGTCAGCGTGTCGATGATTTTACGCGTGGTATCCACGCCGACATCGGCAACCAGCAACTGCTCTTCCAACTCGTCGAACAGATCGTCATCGATCTTCTTGCCTCGGAACAGACCAAAAAAACCAGAGCCTAAGTTCTGACGCGTTTTCACCAAGCTGCGCTTCAGGCGGGCGAAGAAGCCTTCCTTAGTCGGTTTCTCCTGCTCACGGACGACGGCCGGTGCGGGCGAAGCCGCCTCCTCGGCGGCGATATCCTGGAGATCGACCGTCTCCTGCGAACGAGCCACCTCAGCCAGTTCGCTAATGGCGCGCTCGGCGCCCTCTGGACGGTGCGCCTCTTCGGCACCGCGCTCCTCGGTTTCCGCCGTGGGCGTCTCATCCAGCGCAGCGGTGGCTAATGCGGCGGCATCGACGATCTGCTCTGCCTGCTCTGCCTGCTCTGCCTGCTCTGCCTGCTCTGCCTGCTCTGCCTGCTCTGCCTGCTCTGCCTGCTCTGCCTGCTCTG
>NZ_BAUC01000008.1 GCF_000474215.1 Edwardsiella hoshinae NBRC 105699 = ATCC 33379
TTCGATAACTTTAGCAACAACGCCCGCACCAACGGTACGGCCGCCTTCGCGGATTGCGAAGCGCAGACCATCGTCCATGGCGATCGGGTGGATCAGGGTAACAACCATCTTGATGTTGTCGCCCGGCATTACCATCTCTACGCCTTCCGGCAGTTCGATGGTGCCAGTCACGTCAGTGGTACGGAAGTAGAACTGCGGACGGTAACCTTTGAAGAACGGAGTATGACGGCCGCCTTCATCCTTGCTCAGGATGTACACTTCTGATTCGAACTTGGTGTGCGGAGTGATGGTGCCCGGCTTAGCCAGTACCTGACCACGTTCGATTTCGTCACGCTTGGTACCACGCAGCAGAACACCTACGTTCTCACCAGCACGGCCTTCGTCCAGCAGTTTGCGGAACATTTCAACGCCAGTACAGGTAGTCTTGGTGGTCGGCTTGATACCTACGATTTCAACTTCGTCGCCTACCTTGATGATACCGCGCTCTACACGACCGGTAACAACGGTACCACGACCAGAGATTGAGAATACGTCTTCGATCGGCAGCAGGAACGGCTTGTCGATGTCACGCTCAGGTTCCGGAATGTAGGAGTCCAGCGTTTCAGCCAGTTCGATGATCTTCGCTTCCCACTCGGCTTCGCCTTCCAGCGCTTTCAGCGCAGAACCGCGGATTACCGGCGTATCGTCGCCCGGGAAATCGTACTGAGACAGCAGTTCGCGAACTTCCATCTCAACCAGTTCCAGCAGCTCTTCGTCATCAACCATGTCGCACTTGTTCAGGAACACGATGATGTACGGAACGCCTACCTGGCGACCCAGCAGGATGTGCTCACGGGTCTGCGGCATCGGGCCGTCAGTCGCAGCAACAACCAGGATAGCGCCGTCCATCTGCGCCGCACCGGTGATCATGTTCTTAACGTAGTCGGCGTGCCCCGGGCAGTCTACGTGGGCGTAGTGACGGGTCGGGGTATCGTATTCAACGTGAGAGGTGTTGATGGTGATACCACGAGCCTTTTCTTCCGGCGCGTTATCGATCTGGTCGAATGCGCGAGCGCTACCGCCGTAGGTCTTAGCCAGTACGGTGGTGATAGCAGCGGTCAGGGTAGTTTTACCGTGGTCAACGTGGCCGATAGTACCGACGTTAACGTGCGGTTTAGAACGTTCAAATTTTTCTTTAGACACGGTTATATTCCTTATCTTGCGCCCTCACCGGAGGAGAGGGCGCGGGATCAATATGTTTAAAGCAGAGGCTTATTTGCCACGAGCTTCAATAACGGCCTGAGCGACGTTAGTCGGTGCTTCAGCATACTTCAGGAACTCCATGGAGTATGAAGCACGGCCCTGGGTCTGAGAACGCAGGTCAGTAGCATAACCAAACATTTCAGACAACGGAACCTGCGCACGAACAGTCTTGCCAGTCGCAGTATCTTCCATACCTTCGATCATGCCGCGACGACGGTTCAAGTCACCGATAACGTCACCCATGTAATCTTCCGGAGTTTCTACTTCAACCTTCATGATCGGCTCAAGCAGAACCGGCTTAGCGCGTTTGAAGGCTTCTTTAAACGCGATAGAGGCAGCCAGTTTGAACGCCAGTTCAGAGGAGTCAACGTCGTGGTAAGAACCGAAGTGCAGACGCACGCCCAGGTCGACTACCGGATAACCGGCCATCGGACCAGACTTCAGCTGCTCCTGGATACCTTTGTCAACCGCCGGGATGTATTCACCCGGGATCACGCCGCCCTTGATGTCGTTGGTGAAGGTGTAGCCTTCACCACCCGGCTCCAGCGGGAACATGTCGATAACGACATGACCGTACTGACCGCGACCACCAGACTGTTTGGCGTGTTTACCTTCCACATCCTTGACAGTCTCACGGATGGTTTCACGGTAAGCAACCTGCGGTTTACCGACGTTGGCTTCAACGTTGAACTCACGCTTCATACGGTCAACGATGATTTCCAGGTGCAATTCACCCATACCGGCGATGATCGTCTGGTTGGATTCTTCGTCAGTCCAGACACGGAAAGACGGGTCTTCCTTGGCCAGACGACCCAGAGCCAGGCCCATTTTCTCCTGGTCAGCCTTGGTTTTCGGCTCAACGGCGATGGAGATTACCGGTTCAGGGAATTCCATACGCTCCAGGATGATCGGCGCGTTCTGGTCGCACAGGGTATCACCGGTGGTGACGTCCTTCAGACCGATTGCCGCAGCGATGTCACCCGCGCGAACTTCTTTAATTTCTTCACGCTTGTTGGCGTGCATCTGAACGATACGGCCGAAACGCTCACGTGCAGATTTCACGGAGTTCAGTACGGTATCACCAGAGTTAACCACACCGGAATAGACGCGGAAGAAGGTCAAGTTACCCACAAACGGGTCGGTGGCGATTTTGAACGCCAACGCCGCGAACGGCTCGTTGTCGTCGGAGTGACGCTCAGCCGGGGTGTCTTTACCGTCGTCCAGGATACCTTTGATCGCCGGAACATCGGTCGGTGACGGCAGGTACTCGATAACCGCATCCAGCATTGCCTGTACGCCCTTGTTCTTAAACGCGGAGCCACAGGTAACCAGAATGATTTCGTTGTTCAGTACGCGCTGACGCAGAGCGTGCTTGATCTCTTCTTCAGACAGCGCTTCACCGCCCAGGTATTTGTCCATCAGCTCTTCAGAAGCTTCAGCGGCAGACTCAACCAGGAACTGGTGCCATTCGTTAGCCAGTTCAACCATGTCAGCCGGGATGTCTTCATAGGTGAAGGTCACGCCCTGATCGGCTTCGTTCCAGTTGATGGCTTTCATTTTAACCAGGTCAACAACGCCGGTGAATGCGTCTTCCGCACCGATTGCCAACTGCAACGGAACCGGGTTAGCACCCAGACGGGTTTTGATCTGGCTAACAACTTTCAGGAAGTTCGCACCCATGCGGTCCATTTTGTTAACGAACGCGATGCGCGGAACATGATACTTGTTGGCCTGACGCCATACGGTTTCAGACTGCGGCTGAACACCACCAACGGCGCAGTAAACCATGACCGCACCATCCAGCACACGCATGGAACGTTCTACTTCGATGGTGAAGTCAACGTGCCCCGGGGTGTCGATGATGTTGATACGGTGCGGTTCGAACTGTTTGGCCATGCCAGACCAGAAAGCGGTGGTCGCAGCGGAGGTAATGGTGATACCACGCTCCTGCTCCTGCTCCATCCAGTCCATGGTGGCAGCACCATCATGAACTTCACCGATCTTATGGTTTACACCGGTGTAGAACAGGATACGTTCGGTAGTAGTGGTCTTACCGGCGTCGATGTGAGCGCTGATACCGATGTTACGGTAACGCGAAATGGGTGTTGTACGAGCCATTTGATTCCTCTATATCCTAGGACGTTCAAGTTAAGTTACCCAAAGCGGGCGGCTTAAGCTTAAGCGCCCGCTTGGTGACTAACATACCGATGATATTACCAACGGTAGTGAGCGAACGCCTTGTTGGCTTCTGCCATACGGTGAACGTCTTCACGTTTCTTAACTGCAGTACCTTTGTTTTCTGCAGCGTCAGAAAGTTCGTTCGCCAGACGCAGAGCCATGGATTTATCACCGCGTTTACGAGCAGCTTCTACGATCCAACGCATTGCCAGGGCATTACGACGGACCGGACGAACTTCAACCGGAACCTGGTAGGTGGAACCACCAACGCGACGAGACTTAACTTCGACGGTCGGGCGCACGTTTTCAAGAGCGATCTCGAAAGCTTCCAGTTCAGTTTTGCCAGAGCGCTGAGCCAGGGTCTCCAGCGCGCTGTATACGATTGATTCTGCGGTAGATTTTTTACCGTCTACCATCAGGATGTTAACAAATTTAGCCAGCAGTTCTGATCCGAACTTCGGATCCGGCAGAATTTTACGCTGACCAATTACGCGACGACGTGGCATGGAAATACTCCGTTGTGAATTCAGGATTGTCCAAAACTCTACGAGTTTATTTTGACATTAAAGTTAAAACGTTTGGCCTTACTTAACGGAGAACCATTAAGCCTTAGGACGCTTAACGCCGTACTTAGAACGCGCCTGCTTACGGTCTTTAACACCGGAGCAGTCAAGAGCACCGCGCACGGTGTGATAACGCACACCCGGCAGGTCTTTAACACGACCACCACGGATCAGGATCACGGAGTGCTCCTGCAGGTTGTGACCTTCACCACCGATGTAGGAAGTCACTTCAAAACCGTTGGTCAGACGAACACGGCATACTTTACGCAGTGCGGAGTTCGGTTTTTTCGGAGTGGTGGTATATACACGGGTACATACACCACGTTTCTGCGGGCAGGCTTCCAGCGCTGGAACGTTGCTTTTCTCAACTTTCTTAGCGCGTGGCTTGCGAACCAGCTGGTTGATAGTTGCCATTAAAAGCTCCTGGTTTTTGCTTTTCGTAAACACGTAATAAATCGCCCCATACTGCTCACTGGATAGACCAATGGCAAAATATGGGGACGCAGAATTTTATGGCTGAGGCGGGAGGGTGTCAAGAAATATACAAGATATTCGCTATCGGCGGGCGGGATAACGTGGGCTTACCATGCCATCTGGCGAGCATGCGCAGCGCTCAAGGCCACAAACTGTATATCATCGATCAACACACACTCCGGCGCCACGTACGCCGTCAACCCGCGCGCTTGGACGTCAGCCTGCAACAGGTGCAGCGTCAGCGGCATGGCGCGTAAGGTGGCCAATGCCGCCGTGCCATCAAGCGCGCACAGGACGCCATCCTGCAATAAGACCAAGGCATCGCCAGGGCGCACCAACGCACTCAGTGTCGCCAGATCGGCCCCGCCCTGCGGAGAACGGCTCAGGGTATGTAACATAGCTTCATCTCCCAGGTTAAAAGGTCAGAACCGTATCGCACGAATCGAGATGGGTGCGCAGGGCATCCGTCGTTACAACTTCGACGGGAACGACCCATGGAATCGATGCCGCCAACCCGCGCTGCGCCAATGACTCGGCACACAAATAAATCCGCTCAATATCATAGAGAGCCATCACGCCGAAAGTAGCGATATAGTCACGGGCTAAGATCGCGTCGGGGCGCTGATCCGGCAGTAACTGGAATATCCCATCACCGATGAAAAACACCGCGATATCCTCGCTGAAAGCCGATGCGGCCAATAAGGCATCCAACCCTTCGCGGCCAGCACTCGTCGTATGAGGTGCCTGGGTAAAAACAAAGGCTAACCTTTTCTTCATCTTGTTGCTCAGGTCTCCTAAAACTGCATGATGCGGTCGCAGGTCAACATCGCTTCAGCCAACGCACCAAGACCACTCAGCGAGAAACCGGGCTGCAAATTACCCGCCGCCAATCCCAACTGTGCCGCCTCATCATCTGCCAACACGCCACGACGCAAAGCCGCCGCGACGCAGACATTGAGGGTGACGCCATGCTGTTGCGCCAAGGCTTGCCAGGCCCGTACCAGATCAAACTCATCGGCCGCCGGCCGCGTCAGCTGATTGGCGTTCAATACACCTTCGCGATAGAAGAAAACGCTATCCAACGTATGGCCCGCTGCCAACAGCGCAGCGGCAAACCGATAGGCACTGCTGGCCGCTTGGGTGCCATAGGGCGCGCCACTCACCACCAGAGAATAACGCAACATGACTTAGTTACCCTGTACGTCGCCGCTCTTAAACTGGCGAATATAAAGATAGACCGTATGTTTCGAAATATTCAAACGCTCTGCAACCTGATTGATGGCATCCTTAATGTCGAAAATCCCCTTCTCATGTAGGTTAAACACGATCTGGCGATTTTTCGCATTATTCGATACCGTTCGATCGGCGTTGACCTCTTCGATGGTGTACTCCAGCGTCTGCGCCACCAGCTCATCCACCGAGGAGGCAAAGTTCACCGCCGAAGAGACCTCCTGCGTCGCTTTCGGAATAAAGGTCTCCATGATCTGAGAGAAAGGCACATCCAGATTCATATTGATACACAACAGACCGATCACCCGCTGCTCGCGATTGCGGATAGCGATGGTGACTGACTTCATCAGATCGCCACTCTTAGCGCGGGTAAAATAGGCTCGGGAGACGCTGCTGTCTTCACCGGCCATATCGTGCAACATACGCAGTGCCAGATCGGTAATCGGAGAACCGATCTTACGTCCCGTATGCTCACCATTGGCAATGCGCACCGCCGAGCATTTCAGATCCTCCAGTGAATGCAGGACGATCTCGCAGTGCGGCCCGATCAACATGGCCAAGCCATCCACCACCGCCTCATACGATTTCAGGATCGCCTGATCCAACGGGGTAAAGGGGCGTTCATCTAATAGATCTAGCTCACTGATATCAGCCGTAACAAGCGTATTTGACATTAACCACTCCCCTCCTCGAACCAGACTCGCCCATCCCTGACTGGTCCAGAAAAATATAGTAATTCTTAAAAAATATTAGCAAACTCCATCTATTTAAATCCTTGATGACACCAAGGTAAATGTCTTTTTCACCCGTTCCACTAGAAATGCATAATAAAAACCCCCTGAGAGCGGGGCTATCAGGGGGTAGGGATACCGAAAAAACGACTTATTTTGCGCTTTTTTCGTTAGCGGTAGCGGCTTTCTCGGAGGCGCTCGGTGCGGCATCCGCCTTCGCAGCTGGCTTCACATCCAGCAACTCGACTTGGAAGACCAGCGTAGAGTTAGCCGGGATCCCCGGAACACCAGTCTTACCGTAGGCCAGATCCGGCGGGATAACCAGCTTGATCTTGCCGCCTTTCTTGATGTGCTTCAAACCTTCGGTCCATCCCGGGATCACCCCGTCCAGACGGAAGGAAAGCGGCTCGCCGCGCGTATAGGAGTTATCGAACTCGGTACCGTTGATCAGCGAACCTTTATAGTTCACCACCACGGTATCGCTATCCGTCGGTGTCGGGCCTGACCCCTCTTTCTCGACCAGATACATCAGACCGCTGGCCGTAGTCTTCACGCCCTTCTCTTTAGCAAACGCGGCGCGGAACTTCTGCCCCGCTTCGGCATTTTCTTTCACTTCTTGCTCCATCTTCGCCTGAGCGGCACTCTTCACACGATTCTCGAAGGATTGCAGCGTTTGCTCGATCTCTTGATCGCTCAGCTTGCTCTTACCCGCGAAGGCATCCTGGACCCCGGCAATCAGCTGATCTTTATCGAGCTTAATCCCCAGTTTCTCCTGCTCTTTCAGAGAATTGTCCATATAACGCCCCAGAGAGGCCCCCAGTGCGTAGGCCGCCTGCTGATCGTCATTTTTGAACTTGCTGCTGGCGGCGGCAGCCGAAGCGGCCGTATCAACCTTGGCTGCGTCCGCTGCAAACACCGAGGCATTCAGCGCCAGAGCCATCGTCGTGGCTAGCGCGGTAACTTTAAAAAAAGATTTCATCCATTTCTCCAAAATTAAGGCACCTGCCTTAAATCACGATGAGCACAGTTAGGGATATGACCCGAGTTACTATAGTCGCCACGCTTACCAGAAAACAATCGATAAGCGAGTAAACAATGTAAATTCAGACCAGGATTGCGTAAAAAAGTTTCCCGAGGCGATTCTTCAACGCTAACGACTACGCAGCACATGCCAATTCACGCTACCATAGCCAACGGATAGCCTCGCCATCCGCTGTAATAAAGAAATATCGCCAATGCAATAATCTAAAAATAGAGGAATTTCTTATGGAATCATCGTCCCATGGCCTGAGCGAACTGGAGGCCCGTCTGGAACAGCTGGAAAGCCGGATCGCCTTCCAGGAGATCACCATTGAGGATCTCAACCAGACGGTGATCGATCTACAGCGAGAGATGGGGAAATATCGCGAACAGATGCGTCTCCTGATCGATAAGTTTCGTGCTGTTCAGCCCTCGCAGATGGCGCATCCCTCCGAAGAGACACCCCCGCCCCACTACTGATCACAGGGCGACGCGCCAATAAAAAAAGCGGTCAGATGACCGCTTTTTTTACGCATTGCGCACGCAAACTCAGTGGCAACCGCAACCGCCGTGGCCTTTGCCTTTACCCTGACCACCGCAGCATTCACCCTCGGCGTGATCATGCTCATGACCGTGACCGCCGCAACATTCACCGTCACCGTGGCTATGACCATGACCGCCACAGCACTCGCCTTCACCGTGGCCATGACCGCCGCAGCAGCCTTCGCCATGTTGGTGATCGTGCGCGCCGTGCACATGACCGTGTTCCAGCTCTTCTGCGGTTGCTTCACGGATGGCAACGACCTCGACGTTGAAGTTCAAGTTCTGACCCGCCAGCATATGGTTACCGTCAACCACAACGTAGTCATCACCCACTTCAGTGATTTCAACCGGTACCGGACCCTGATCGGTTTCCGCCAGGAAACGCATGCCGACCTGTAGCTCATCGACACCCATAAAGACATCCTTCGGTACGCGCTGTACCAGGTTGTCATCGTACTGACCATAGGCATCGTTGGCCGGGACATGCACGTCGAAACGGTCACCGATATCGTGCCCTTCCAACGCTTTCTCCAGACCGGCAATCAGAGAGCCATGGCCGTGCAGGTAGTCCAGCGGTGCAGACACCGGAGACTCATCAACCAATACCCCGTCTTCCGTACGCACCTGATAGGCCAGACTGACCACCAGGTCTTTAGCTACTTTCATGATATCTCCTAGCGTTTGAAACGTAATCCGTGCGGATTGTAGCGGAATTTCGCGCTACTGTACTGTTCGGGATGAAAAAAGCTGCGCCATCGCACCCGTTTTCCACCTTAAGGCTTAAAACGACCAATCAGCCGCGCCAATGCCGGCGTCGCCTCCGACGATGAGGTCGGTGAAGCCAGTCGCTGACCGCAACGCACGCACTGCACCTGTTCGCCTTGCGCATCACGCCATAGCGCTAAGCTATCCATGGTCTGGCAGACCGGACAACGCGCCCCGGCAATAAAACGTCGCTTCATTGTTCCTCCTTCCACTCCTCATCCCACTCATTCATTTGATGCTGCTCATGCTGCATCTCACGCTGGAAAATCTCCTCTAACTCACGCCGCGCCTCACGGATGCGGGAGATCTGTGCCACGTCCCCTTGACGGTGTGGCATCAATTCGCGCAGCATGCGCATATCTAAACGGCGGAAATGTTGCTGGGCACGATAGGCTTGATGAGGATGCATCCCGGTCTCGATCAACGTCTTGCGCCCTAACTCTAACGCGCTGGAGAAGGTCTCACGCGTAAACTGGGTCACGCCGGCCTGTAACAACTCATGTGCCTCGACCCGCCCCCGCGCCCGCGCCAAGATGCGAAGATGTGGAAAGTGCTGTTGACAAAGATGCACCACCGCCATGGTCTCCTCCGGTTCATTGCAGGTGATGACGATAGCTTCCGCCCGGGGGGCCCCCGCCGCCTGTAACAAGTCCAACTGGGTGGCATCCCCGTAATACACTTTGTAGCCGTAGCGGCGCATCATACTGACCACGCTGACATCACGCTCCAGCACGGTGACCCGGGTCTGGTTGGCCATCAACAGGCGCCCAATCACCTGGCCGAAACGGCCAAAACCGACCAGAATTACCTGCGGTTCATCATCGGCCACATACGGCGCCTCCACACTCTCTTCCGATGGATTCAAGCGCTGCGCCAACGCGCGATCGAGCAGTTGCATCAACGGCGGGGTGGTCATCATCGACAACGTCACCACCACCAGCAGCAAGGCGCTCTGCTCTGTACTCAACACCCGTTGTGCCGCAGCGGCAGAAAATAGCACGAAGGCGAACTCGCCCCCTTGGCTCAACACCGCCGCAAACTGGAGACGGACCACACTGCGCACCCCCGACAGCCAGGCGAGCAGATACAACACGATGCTCTTTATCAACACCAACCCCGCTACCGCCAGCAGGATCGGCAGCCAGTAGGCGTACAGCACCCCCAGATTGAGCGCCATGCCAACCGACATAAAGAACAACCCCAGCAATAGCCCTTTGAACGGCTCGATAGCGATCTCCAGCTCATGCTGGAACTCACTCTCCGCGAGTAACACCCCAGCGATAAAGGTGCCCAACGCCATGGAAAAACCCAGGGCGTCCATCAGCAGCGCCGCCCCCAACACCACTAGCAGGGCGGCGGCGGTAAAAATCTCCCGAACCCCGGTGGCGGCGATATAGTGAAACAGCGGGCGCAACAGCAAGCGGCCGCCGATCCATATGCCCGCCAGCGCCCCAATCTTCAGCGCGATATGCCCCCAGTTGATCGCCTGATCCCCCCCCCGGCCAGGATGGGCATCAGCGCCAACGCCGGCACCACCGCGATATCCTGGAACAGCAGCACGGCGAAACCAAGACGTCCCCCCGGGTTACGGTTCATCCCCTTTTCACGCATCAGTTGGAGCGCCATTGCCGTCGACGACATCGCCAGACCGATACCGCCGATGACCGCTGCCTGCCAAGCGAAACCGCTGGCCATTAGCACAGCACCGAGTAGCGATGCACTCAACAGTAACTGGGCGGTCCCGGTGCCAAAGATCAGGCGCCGCAAGCGCCAGAGTTTGCCGGGATTCAACTCCAGTCCGATGATGAATAACAGGAAGACCACCCCCATCTCCGAGAAGTGCAGGATCTCCTCGACATCGCGGATCAGACCGATCCCCCACGGACCGATGACGATACCGGCGATCAGGAAGCCGAGCACCGCACCAATGCCAAGACGGCGTGCGATCGGCACCGCCAACACGGCGGCAAACAGAAACAACACCACCGCTGGCAGCAAAGAGGGATCAGACTGCATGGTGCTCTCCTGTGGGTAATGGTGCCGCCAACCAGTCGGCATACGCTTGCGCCTGGGCATGCAACACCGCCATTTTCTGGCGTCGGGCCCAATAGATCGTCAGCGGCGCCAGCCAGCGCATATGGCAACGCAACGCCGTCAGTTCAAACGGACGTAGCACTTCACTCATGGTGTAATGGTTATAGCCAGTCAACTGGTAAGCGCCCTCCGGTTCGCCGGTGGTCACCACCGAACGCCAATATTTATCGCGTAGGGCGTATCCCCCCACCCCACTCGCGAAACCGCGCGCCAATACCCGATCCAGCCACTCCTTCAGCAAGGCCGGACAACTGTAATTATATAAAGGGTGCTGAAACACGATCACCTGATGCTCACGCAGCAAACTTTGCTCATGATAAATATCGATAAAGAAGTCCGGATACTGAGCGTACAGATCGTGTATGGTCACGTTTTCCAACGGCTGGGCCGCCTGTAACAACACTTGATTGGCCATGGAAGAAGGCGATTCGGGATGGGCATAAATCAGTAATACCTTCGGCGGCTGCGACATGGTTCATTCTCCTCACTATCTCAGGGCGTCGTCATTGCCGCACTTTTCGGCTACCATGCGACCCAGAAAGACAGAATAGCGCCGCACGCCGCCGTTAGCTCGCCGCGTTATTTACGTCGCCACAACGCCAATTTAACACAGACTCAATAGACGACGCTTTATGATTGTTTTCTCATCGCTCCAAATTCGTCGCGGCACGCGCGTGCTGCTGGATAACGCCTCGGCAACGATCAATCCCGGCCAGAAGGTGGGCCTGGTCGGAAAGAATGGCTGTGGGAAATCAACGCTACTGGCACTATTAAAACAGGAGCTGAGCGCCGATAGCGGCAGCGCCAATCTCCCGGCAAACTGGGCGATGGCCTGGGTTAACCAAGAGACACCTGCGCTGGAAACACCCGCACTAGAGTATGTCCTCGATGGCGATCGCGAATTTCGCCAATTGGAGCGCCAGTTGGAGGAGGCCAACCAACGCAACGATGGCAACGCCATCGCCCTGATCCACGGCAAGCTGGACGCCATTGCTGCTTGGACCATTCGCGCCCGCGCCGCCAGCCTGTTGCATGGCCTCGGCTTCAGCCAGGAACAACTACTCCAACCGGTTAAATCCTTCTCCGGCGGCTGGCGCATGCGCCTTAATCTGGCGCAAGCCCTGTTGTGCCGCTCCGATCTATTGCTACTGGATGAACCGACCAACCACCTGGATCTGGATGCGGTGATCTGGCTAGAGCGCTGGCTGAAAAGCTACCCTGGGACGCTGATCCTCATCTCTCATGACCGCGATTTCCTCGACCCGATCGTGGACAAAATTATCCACATCGAACAACAGCAACTCTTTGAGTATAGCGGTAACTATTCCTCTTTCGAATTACAGCGCGCTAGCAAACTGGCCCAGCAGCAGGCGATGTATCAAAGTCAACAACAGCGCATCGCCCATCTACAGAGTTATATCGACCGCTTTAAGGCGAAGGCCAGCAAAGCTAAACAGGCACAGAGCCGGGTCAAGATGCTAGAGCGGATGGAGCGCATCGCGCCAGCCCATGTCGACAACCCCTTCCATTTCAGCTTCCGTCCACCGGAGAGCCTACCGACGCCACTGTTACGGATGGAGCAGGTTAGCGCAGGATACGGTGAACACACCGTGCTCGCCTCGATCAAACTCAATCTGGTACCCGGATCACGCATCGGTCTGCTAGGGCGCAACGGCGCCGGTAAATCGACGTTGATCAAGCTACTGGCCGGCGAGCTAACGCCGCAGCATGGTGAGGTCGGGCTGGCGAAAGGCGTACGCCTCGGTTACTTCGCCCAACATCAGTTGGAATACCTGCGCGCCGATGAATCCCCGCTACAACATCTAGCCCGCCTGGCTCCCCAGGAGAGCGAGCAACAATTACGCGATTATCTGGGCGGCTTCGGCTTCAACGGTGATAAGGTCGGGGAAGCGACGCAGCGCTTCTCCGGTGGCGAGAAGGCGCGCCTGGTGCTGGCACTGATCGTCTGGCAGCGCCCCAACCTACTGCTGCTCGACGAACCAACTAACCATCTGGATCTGGATATGCGTCAGGCGCTGACCGAAGCCTTAATCGATTTCGAGGGCGCGTTAGTGGTGGTCTCGCACGATCGCCATCTGCTCCGTTCGACGACCGACGATCTCTATCTGGTGCACGATGGTCAGGTTGAACCCTTCGCCGGCGATCTCGAGGATTACCAGCAATGGTTGAGTGACTGGCAGCGACAAGAAAACCAGAGTTCGACGGCAGAGCAGGAGGGGGGGCAAGCGACCAATAGTGCTCAGGCACGGAAAGATCAGAAGCGACGCGAAGCCGAGTTCCGCAATCTGACGCAACCATTGCGCAAGCAGATCGCCGCCCAAGAGAAACGGATGGAGACGCTCGGTGCCCAACTGAATGAGCTAGAGGAGCGCCTGTCCGACAGTGCACTGTACGATCCCGCGCGCAAGGCGGAGCTAAACCAGATCCTACAACAACAAAGCCAGGCTAAGGTCGGCTTAGAGGAAGCCGAACTATGCTGGCTCGACGCGCAGGAGCAGTTGGAAGAGATGACCCGCACATTTAACGACACGCCATAACCACACGGCAGCCATCGGCCATCAGGCGGTCGCATGCACCAACATATCCAACGCCCGCCTGAGGCGGGCCATTCCTTCATCGATCTCCGCCTCAGGGATCACCAACGAAGGGGTAAAACGCAGGGTATCCGGCCCAGCATTCAGCAACATCACCCCTTGCTGCGTCGCTGCCTGTAATATATCCCTGGCGCGTCCCTGATAGGCTGGCGCCAGTGCGGCTCCCAGCAATAATCCCTGACCACGGATCTCGCTAAACACGCCATAGCGCTGATTCAATGCGTCAAGATGATGCTCAAACCTCTGATGACGCTGCGCCACGCCGGCCAATACCTCCGGCTGGCTAATGAGGTCAAACGCAGCCTCAGCCACAGCGCAGGCTAATGGATTGCCGCCATAGGTCGTACCGTGGCTGCCGACGCTCATCGCCGAGGCGATCGTCTCACGGGTCAACATGGCGCTAATGGGAAAACCGCCGCCCAATGCCTTAGCACAAGTCAGAATATCCGGCGTGACGCCGTAGTGCATGTAGCTAAAGAGCGCGCCAGTACGCCCCATACCACTTTGCACCTCATCAAAAATCAATAAGGCCTGATGGTGATCGCACAATGTGCGTAAGCCACGCAGAAAATCTACCGTGGCCGGCAGTACCCCCCCCTCTCCCTGGATCGGCTCGACTATCACCGCACAGGTCTGTGCACCGATCAGGGCCTCGACCGCCGCCAAATCGTTGAAAGGGACATGGACAATGTCCGCCGGCTTCGGCCCAAAACCATCGGAGTATTTGGCCTGCCCCCCAACGGAGACAGTAAATAGCGTACGGCCATGGAAGCCTTGGTTGAAGGCGATGATCTGACTCTTATAAGGGCTGATACGTGTCGCCGCATGGTGACGGGCCAACTTCAACGCCGCCTCATTGGCCTCAGCACCAGAATTAGCGAAGAACACCCGTTCGGCAAAGGTGGCCGAGATCAGCTTGTGCGCCAGACGCAACGCTGGTTCGTTGGTGAAGACATTGCTGGTATGCCATAAACGGCCTCCCTGCTCTTGTAAGGCGGCCACCAACGCCGGATGGCAATGTCCCAAGGCCGTTACCGCGATCCCGCCAGCAAAGTCGATGTAATCGCGCCCTTGCTGATCCCATACCCGACTCCCCAAACCACGCACCGGAATAAAGTCCGCCGGTGCATAAACCGGTAACATCGTCCGCTCGAAGTCAGCCCGTTCCACCTGTTCCTGTTGCGCCATTTCCCCACCTCCCGCACGCGTCGCACCCAAACAAAATGACTTTGTATGCATGATATACGCATAATAAATCACATACTGTCAATTGAATTCTCGCTGAACGATAGCGGGCGGCGTGTCGGGCTGAATTTCCCTCGCGTATGCTTTATCATCTCCTTTTCTGGTTAATCCCGTACTGCGCCATGCTACTGCTGATCGACAACTACGACTCTTTTACCTACAACCTGTACCAATACTTTTGCCAACTCGATGCCGAGGTCTTGGTAAAACGCAACGATGAACTAACGCTGGCGCAAATCGATGCGTTGGCGCCGTCGCATGTGGTGATCTCACCCGGCCCGGGGACCCCGGATGAGGCGGGCATCTCGCTGGCCGCCATTCGCCATCTCGCAGGGCGCATACCGATATTGGGAGTCTGCCTAGGACACCAGGCACTGGGACAAGTCTTCGGTGCACGGGTGATCCGAGCACGTCAGGTAATGCACGGTAAAACCAGCGCCATCCGCCACAACCATCAAGGCATCTTCCACAGCTTGAACAATCCGCTGACGGTGACGCGCTATCATTCACTGATCTTGGACTGGGAGAGCCTACCGCCTTGCCTGGCGGTGACGGCCTGGAGCGAGCGTGATGGTCAGCGCGATGAGATCATGGGGATCCGCCATACCACATTGGCACTGGAAGGGGTACAGTTCCATCCGGAAAGCATTCTCAGCGAGCAAGGGCATACTTTGCTACAAAACTTCCTACAGCAATAATGCTACAGGCGCCATCTGGCGCCCGTAGCATTATTCTAGGTACGACGTTCTAGGTACGCGGCAGCTCACTTGATCAGCGTCGCCGAGGTGATCACAATCGGTTTTACCGGAACATTTTGGTACGGCCCAACGTTTTCGGTACGCACCTGCGAAATCTTGTCGACGATATCCATCCCTTTGATCACCTTGCCGAATACTGCATAACCAAAGTCGCGTTGGCCATGGTCGAGGAAGGCGTTATCGGCTACATTGATGAAAAACTGGCTGGTTGCACTGTCCTTCTCGGCGGTACGCGCCATGGCGATGGTTCCGCGCAGGTTACGCAAGCCGTTATCCGCCTCATTCTTGATCGGCGCTTGCGTGGTCTTCTGCTGCATCGCAGAAGTAAATCCCCCGCCCTGGATCATAAAACCGGGGATCACACGATGAAAGATCGTCCCGTTATAGAACCCGCTGTTGACGTAACCGAGGAAATTATCGACCGTCACTGGCGCCTTCTGATTATACAGCTCCAGTTCGATGTTACCGGCACTGGTTGTCAGCATGACGCGCGTATTCGCCGCCAGCGCGGCAGGGGCCGTCGCGGCCAGCGAGAATAGGGTAACCAGGGTAATGACGATTCTTTTGAACATGAAAACTTCCTTTATCTGACCGGCTTTGTCAAAAGCATAAAAACAACAGAATAGCGTAATGATTCTAAATAGCCCATGAGGCGATAGCCACCCATTTACTCAGATTTACCTGACAATCGCCATGGCTAGCGTAATCGCCCACCAGTCCCACACTACCCGAATTCATCCACGGAACAAGTCACCGCTGTCCGAATTTCCGTCCGATGAGCACACACGTCGTGCGGTTGACGCCCCACCCCCGATAACATCTCATTTTTTAAGTAACAAACCTTTTCTTTGCAAAGAAAAATCGATTCATATCACAAAAAACAGCTGTAGCTATGTTAGGATTCGCCCGCTTCGTGAAATCGACCCTTCTTGTCCGATCAACACACGAGTAATTCACATTTCTCTTTCTATACTGAGATAGGCCTTGCTATGACCGACAGTAACCGCATTCGCCTAACATGGATCAGTTTTTTCTCCTATGCGCTTACCGGCGCATTGGTGATTGTCACCGGGATGGTGATGGGAAATATCGCAGAGTATTTCAATCTGCCGATCTCCAGCATGAGTAATACTTTTACATTCCTCAATACCGGGATTTTGGTTTCTATTTTCCTTAACGCTTGGCTGATGGAAATCATTGCCCTCAAACGTCAGCTGATCTTCGGCTTCATCCTAATGATCTTGGCTATCGCCGGTCTGATGGTCGGCCATAACCTGGCAGTCTTCTCCGCCTGCATGTTTGTGCTGGGGGTTGTCAGTGGGATCACCATGTCCATCGGGACCTTCCTGATCACCCATATCTATACTGGCCGTCAGCGTGGCTCACGCCTGCTGTTTACCGACTCTTTCTTCAGCATGGCCGGGATGGTGTTCCCGATCATTGCCGCCACCTTATTGGCGCAACATGTCACCTGGTATTGGGTCTATGCCTGCATCGGCGTACTATATCTGGCCATCTTTATCCTGACGCTCTGTTCCGACTTCCCGCAACTGGGCAAACAGGACCACAATGCCGATGCCCCGGTCAGCAAAGAGAAGTGGGGGATCGGCGTACTATTCCTCTCCATCGCCGCCCTGTGCTACATCCTCGGTCAGCTCGGTTTCATTCAGTGGGTACCGGAGTACGCCGCTAAGCGTTTCGGTATGAGCATTGAGGAAACCGGTGGCCTGGTCAGTAACTTCTGGACCGCCTACATGGTCGGCATGTGGTTCTTCAGCGTCGTACTGCGTTTCTTCGATCTGCAACGCATCGTCACGGTACTGGCAGCGCTCTCGACCTTCATGATGTACATGTTCGTCAGCAGCCAGCAAGGCGCCCTACTGAGCATGTATATCCTGGGACTGGGCTTCGTCAGCAGCGCCATCTACACCACGCTGATCACCCTCGGCTCACAACAGACTAAGGTCTCTTCTCCGAAGCTGGTGAACTTTATCCTGACTTGCGGCACCATCGGCACCATGCTGACCTTCGTGGTCACCGGCCCGATCGTCGCCCACAGTGGCGCCCATGCGGCGCTGGCGACCGCTAATGGCCTCTACTTCGTGGTCTTCGTGATGTGTATCCTACTGGGTTTCGTCACCAAACATCGCCAACACGGCCACGCGGCCAAGTAACGCGATACACAACGCTAAATAACAACGGGGCCTGCACATGTCGGCCCCGTTTTTTATCCCATCACACCAGAGTTTAACGGCGAAAATCGACGCTCTCTACCTGCGACAGATAGATCTGGCTTTGCGCCGGACGCGTCTCGGCGATCAAGCGCCCATCACGTAGCGAGTAACGCACCGGAACCTGGCGACGCACGGCATCGAAACCGCACTCCGCTGGCAAAACCAGCAGACTAGCACGGCAGCCCGGCGCCACCCCATATCCCTGTAGATTGAGGGTTCGCGCACTATGCGTGCCGATCAGCGCCAGGCCATCATCGATCTGGCCGTACCCCATCAACTGGCAGACATGCAATCCCATGTGTAACACCTGCAACATATTGGCGGTGCCCAACGGATACCACGGATCAAACACGTCATCGTGACCAAAGCAGACGTTGATCTCCGCCTGGAGCATCTCTTTCACTCGGGTGATCCCTCGCCGCTTAGGATAGTCATCGAAACGCCCCTGGAGATGGATATTGACCAACGGATTGGCGACAAAGTTAATCTGCGACAGCTTCAGCAAGCGAAACAAGCGCGAAGTATAGGCGCCATTATAAGAATGCATCGCCGTGGTATGGCTGGCGGTCACGCGCGCCCCCATCCCCTCGCGATGTGCCAATGCCGCCACGGTTTCGACGAAGCGAGACTGCTCATCGTCGATCTCGTCACAATGTACATCAACCAGACGATCGTAACGCTGCGCCAACTCGAACGCCTTGTGTAGCGACGCTACGCCATATTCGCGGGTAAATTCAAAGTGAGGGATCGCCCCGACCACATCGGCCCCGAGACGCAATGCCTCCTCCAACAACGCCTCTCCGTTCGGATACGAGAGGATCCCCTCCTGTGGAAAAGCGACCAATTGCAGATCGACCCAGGGTGCTACCTCTTGACGCACCTCCAGCATCGCCTTCAATGCCGTCAGCGTCGGATCGGAGACATCCACATGACTGCGCACATGCTGGACGCCGTTGGCAATCTGCCACTTCAGCGTTTGCCAAGCGCGTTGCTTGACGTCGTCATGCGTCAGCAACGCCTTGCGCTCGGCCCAACGCTCGATACCTTCAAATAAGGTGCCGGATTGGTTCCAAGCCGGTTGGCCCGCCGTCTGCGTAGTATCAAGGTGAATATGTGGCTCGACGAAAGGCGGCACCACCAACCCCTGCTCCGCATCCAGCTCTCCCACCTGCGCCGGGCGTAATGCGGGCTGCGGCGTGACGGCGGCAATGCGCTCATTCTGTAACGTAATCTGCCACCAACCTTCACGCGCGGGTAGGCGAGCATTGATGACAGCATGAAACTGATTATTCTGCATGACTAACCTCCAACACACGCTGCTGACGGCGCCCGAACCAGCGACTCAGCAGGCAGTAACCCAACGCACCGCCCAAGACGGCATTCACCGGCACGATCCCGGGCAAGCCATGACCGGCGACCACGCCCAGAGCCACCGCGACGATCGCGCTCCAGTTTACCGCCACCATTTCAGCGCGGGCAAAATCACGATAACGCCGATGATTCATTAGGTAATCAGCAATGATCACCCCACCGATCGGCGGAATGGCGGCGGACAGGAAAGTCAGCCAACCGACAAAATTGTTATATAGCCACAGGGCGCACAGGGTGCCGATGAGACCATTGGCCACCGAAAGTCGCTTGCTCGATAACCCCGTAATATTGGCAAATCCCAGGCCAGAGGCATACAAGGCATTGTCGTTGGTGGTCCAGATATTCAGGCCCAGAACCACGATAGCTGGCAGCAACAATCCTTGGGCGATCATCACATCGGAGATGTCTGACATCCCCAGCGCCGCCGCGCCAGTGGCCCCGAAGATAAACATCAGTGAGTTCCCGAGGAAAAAGGCAACCATGGTCACCCACACCGCCAGTTTCGCGCTGCGCCCAAAGCGTACGAAGTCCGCCGTCAGGGTTCCGGCGCTGATAAAGGAGCCCACCACCAGCGCCAAGGCCAGATTAAAGTCTAACGGCTGCGCCGGCGTCACCGCACGCAGTACCGCCAAACCGCCCATACCGGTGATCGCCAACCAAACCGAATAACCGCCGAGTAGGGCGATGGCCGGTACCGCAACCACCGACAATACCGTCAGCGCCGAGATGCCAAAGAATACCGTCACGGTCATCAACAGCCCAGAGAGCGCGATCAGCAACTCAGTATTCAGCCCGGTCGCCTTACTCACCGGGATGGCGAACATCGCCACCCCCACACCAAACCAGCCGACCTGTGTGCCGCCCAGCAACAGCGAAGGCAACCAAGACCCCTTCACGCCGAAGGAGAAGCGCGCCAAGAGATGTGTGGTGAGGCCCGTTTTCGCACCAATATAACCGAGAGTAGAAGTGTAGATAGCGAGGAGAAGATTCCCGAGGAGTACGGCGAGAAGAAAATCGTGATAGCCAAGTCCGGTGCCGAGGGTGCCGCCGGTCCACATACTGGCGGAAAAGAAGGTCAACCCCAGCATGACACAACTTAACGCCAGCGCGCCCTTACGCGCCGATAACGGGACGGGGCCCTGACTGTAATTGTTATCCTGCGACACGCAATCCTCCTTAATCCCTGTGCAGTGGACAAAAAAATCTGGCGCATTCTAAAGAGTTACCAGAAAAAAGCAAACGTTTTCTTTGTCGCCTTTTTATCCTATCATGCTGGTGCGTCCTACTGATTGGGCAATCAGTGGCCGTTTCTTTAAACAACACCACTGCATATCCCCCACATCTCTGGCAAGCTACTCGCACAGGCTGGCCGGCGGTGGCGCGCACGCGTGCACGATCATAGCGCCAGCGCATTCTCCGCTCAGCGCCCGAGGAATTCCGATGGATTACTTTCCAATATTTTGCCAACTCAATGCTAAACCCTGTCTCTTAGTCGGCGGTGGCGAGGTCGCCGAGCGTAAGGCACGTCTATTGATGGAGGCCGGCGCCATCCTGACAGTCAATGCCGAACGATTTAGCGCGCAATTTGAAGCTTGGCAGAAGGCAGGACGTCTGACGCTGGTGCCAGGCACGTTCGATCCCTCCCTGTTAACGGCACAGTGGCTGGCGATCGCCGCCACCGACGATCCCCAAGTCAATCGACAGGTGCTCGCCCAGTGTGAGGCGCGCCACCTGTTCTGTAATGTGGTAGATGCCTCCGCCCAGTCCGGTTTTATCATGCCATCGATCATCGATCGCTCACCGCTGATGGTGGCGGTTTCTTCCGGCGGTAGCGCTCCGGTGCTGGCGCGCCTGCTCCGCGAAAAGCTTGAGGCACTGCTGCCGCAACATCTCGGTCAATTGGCACGTCTGGCGGGGAGCCTACGCCAACGCGTCAAGACACGCTTCGCTACCCTCGCCCAACGTCGCCGCTTTTGGGAGAAGCTGTTCGCCCATGATCGCCTAGCCCAATCCTTAGCCAACGGCGACACGCCGCAAGTAACGCGTCAACTGGATGCGCTGTTCAGTGCCGACCCGGCGGATCAAGGCGAGGTGGTGCTGGTCGGCGCCGGGCCAGGCGACGCCGGTTTGTTGACGCTCAAGGGGTTACAACAGATCCAGCAGGCCGATGTGGTGATCTACGATCGCCTGGTCTCACCAGAGATCATGGCACTGGTCCGGCGTGATGCCACCCGCCTCTTCGTCGGCAAGCAAGCTGGCCACCACTGCGTCCCTCAGGAGGCGATCAACATGCTGCTGCTGGAGCAAGCGCAACAAGGCAAACGGGTCGTACGCTTGAAAGGAGGAGATCCTTTTATCTTTGGCCGGGGTGGCGAGGAGCTGGAGGCCTTGGCCAGCGCCGGCATCGCCTTCTCAGTCGTGCCAGGCATCACCGCCGCCTCAGGCTGTTCCGCCTACAGCGGCATACCACTGACTCATCGTGACCATGCCCAGAGCGTCCGCCTGGTGACCGGCCATACCCGCCAGGAGGGAGAGTTAGACTGGTCTTGTCTGGCTGCCGCCGGCCAGACGCTGGTGTTCTATATGGGGTTAAGCCAGGCGGCGACCATCCAGCAACAGCTGCAACGACACGGTATGCCGACAGAAACCCCCGTCGCCTTGGTCGAGAACGGTACCACAGTACATCAACGCGTGATCTGCGGCGACTTGGCGCACTTAGCGCTACTGGCCACCCAAGCAGCCAGCCCCAGCCTGATCATCGTCGGCGATGTCGTCTCGCTACGACCGCGCTTAAACTGGTTCCACAGCGCGGCTGACACGGCTACGGCTCCGCACGACGCATAAAAAAGAGGGAGTCGATGGCTCCCCCTCTTCGGTTATTGACCTCGCAGGCTTACGGCTGAGCGACGAAACCAATGGCCTGATAGACCTGGCTCAGGGTCTGCGCGGCGCGCGCGCGCGCCTTGGCGGCCCCCTCACGCATCACCGCTTGTAAGTAAGCTTCATCGTTACGGAAGCGATGGTAACGCGCCTGCAACTCGGCGAGCATACCCGACACAGCCTCGGCGACCTCCCCTTTCAGGTGACCATACATCTTGCCGGCGAACTCCGCTTCCAGTTCAGCGATACTTTTGCCGGTAACGCCAGCGAGAATATCCAACAGGTTCGACACCCCGGCCTTGTTGACCAGATCGTAACGCACCACAGGCGGCTCGTCGGAGTCGGTCACCGCTCGCTTAATCTTCTTGGTCACCGCCTTGGGATCCTCCAGCAAGCCGATAACGTTGTTACGGTTATCATCAGACTTGGACATCTTCTTGGTCGGTTCCAGCAGCGACATGACACGGGCACCTGACTTGGGAATGAACGGCTCCGGGATCTGGAAGATATCGCCATATAACGCGTTAAAGCGTGCCGCCACGTCGCGGCTCAACTCCAGATGTTGCTTCTGATCTTCCCCAACCGGCACCTGATTGGTCTGATACAACAGGATATCCGCCGCCATCAGCACCGGATAATCGAACAGGCCGGCATTGATGTTTTCCGCATAACGCGCCGACTTATCCTTGAACTGTGTCATACGGCTCAGCTCGCCGAAATAGGTATAGCAATTAAGCACCCAGCCTAGCTGGGCGTGCTCCGGCACGTGGGACTGTACAAAGATGGTGCTCTTCTGTGGGTCGATGCCACAGGCCAGGTAGAGCGCCAGCGTGTCCAGCGTTGCGCTACGTAGCTGCTCTGCATCCTGACGCACGGTAATGGCATGCTGATCGACGATGCAATAGATACAGTCATACTCATCCTGCATCTGCACCCACTGACGCAGCGCGCCCATATAGTTACCGATGGTGAGTTCACCAGACGGCTGCGCGCCGCTGAAGACGATGGGCTTACTCATGGTTATATTCCTGTCCTTATCAATTCAGTGCAACGGAGCCAGCCCCACGAGAGGCAGCAGTCCGCAAAAATCATCCAGTACGCGGCAAGGCTCACTGGTGGCGATGGATTCGCCATAGTTATAACCGTAGGTCAAGCCGACGGTAGGACAACCGGCCGCCTGACCGGCCTGAATATCGTTGCGCGAGTCGCCGACGAACAGCATCTCGTTCGCCTTTATCCCCCACTGGGCCAGCACCAGATAGAGCGGCGCAGGATGCGGTTTCCGTTTGACGACGTCGTCACCGCCGATCACCTGGCTAAAGAAACGCGCGATCCCCAGACGCTCCAGCATCGGACGGACAAAAGGAGAGGGCTTATTAGTGATCACCGCCAGCGGAAACCCCTTAGCCGCCAACACACCCAGCGTCTCGCGCACCCCCGGAAACAACTGGCATCCCTGGTGTGCACTTTCGGCGTAATGCGCATCAAACGCGAGGCGCGCGCGCCGGCACAATTCAGCATCCTGCGGTGCACCCGCCCAATTCAGGGCACGTTGCATCAACACATCGGCCCCGTTACCCAACCACAACTTCACACGCTCGATACCCGGAGCCGGATAGCCCAACGCCACCAGCGCCGCATCGGTCGCCGCCGCTAACCCCGGGGCGCTATCGACCAACGTACCATCTAAATCAAAAGCCAACGCCTGAATCGCAACCCCCTTATTCATGGCAAGCCCGCGCGATTTCTTGACGCATGGCGGCGATCACCTTGCCATAATCAGGCTGACCGAAAATCGCTGAGCCAGCAACAAACATGTCGGCCCCCGCCGCCGCGATGGCGCCGATGTTGTCGATCTTCACCCCACCGTCAACCTCAAGACGGATATCCAGGCCACTGGCGTCGATACGCTCACGAACCTGGCGCAGCTTAGCCAGTGTGGCGGGGATGAACGACTGCCCGCCGAAGCCGGGGTTGACGGACATCAACAGAATGGTATCTAGGCGATCCATCACATAATCCAGGCAACTCAACGGCGTCGCCGGATTGAGCACCAAGCCGGCCTTACAGCCGCAACTGCGGATCAATTGCAGTGTCCGATCGACATGCTCGGAGGCTTCCGGATGGAAGGTGATAATGCTGGCGCCAGCCTCGGCAAAATCGGGAATAAGGCGATCGACGGGCTTGACCATCAGATGGACGTCGATCGGCGCGCTGATGCCATAATCACGCAGTGCCTTACACACCATCGGGCCGATGGTCAAATTCGGGACATAGTGATTATCCATGACATCGAAATGCACCACATCGGCACCAGCAGCCAACACCTGCGCAGTATCTTCACCCAGTCGGGCAAAGTCTGCGGACAAAATCGACGGGGCGATTAAATATGGGTTCATCCGTTTCTCCTGGGCTCAGGGACAGGCGGACGACAACGCTTAACGCTTGCCGTACAGCGCCAACAATTCATTCACTTTACTGCGGCCGTCAGTCTTACGGCTGATGGTGCGCCGAACCGTTACCACATGCAGCTCACCAGCCTGCGCATACCACTCACGCGTCAGCGGCGTCTCATGGTTAGAGATCAACACCGGAACTTGGCGCTCGGCCAATTCGGCAGCCAACTCGGCCAGTCGCATCTGTTCGGCAATGCCAAAACTGTTGGCGTGATAGGCGGTAAAATTGGCGGTAGCCGACAGCGGCGCATAAGGCGGATCACAATACACGACCGCACCAGGCTGTGCTCGCAGCATGGTCTGCTGGTAATGTTCACAGACGAAGGTAGCGCGCTCGGCCTTACGGGCAAAACACTCCAGCTCCTCCTGCGGAAAATAGGGTTTCTTATAACGGCCGAAGGGGACGTTGAACTCTCCCTTGGCGTTATAGCGACACAGGCCGTTATAACAATGTCGATTCAGATACAGAAAATACAGCGCCCGCTGATAGCGGTCCTCACTCGCGTTAAACGCCGCACGAATGCGATAGTACTCTTCCGCCACGTTCAGCTCGGCGCAGAACAACTGACGGGCATCGCCGATGAAACGATCCGTCTCATCCTTCACAATGTTGTACAGACCGACCAGATCGGCGTTGATATCCGCCAACAGGTACTCATCATAATCCGTGTTTAAGAACACGGAGCCGGCGCCAACGAAAGGCTCGACCAACCTTTCGCCCGCCGGCAAATACCGGCGGATCTCTTCAATCAAAGGATATTTCCCGCCGGCCCATTTCAAAAATGCGCGCTTCTTCTTCATGCCGTCGCCAGTCTGTTATTTCTACTCGTTCAATTCGCCGGGGCGTACCTTTTCTCGGACAGCACATCGCGCGCGTTTCATTATTGGCCGCTTACTTTGCGTCCTTTTGCACCTGACTCAACGGACGAGCCCAGGGTTTCATTGCCTGTACCTCGGCGGGTAGGGAGGCAATCGCCCGCCGCGCATCCGACGGGGTGGCGTAGCTACCGCTGACCAACACGTACCAAGGCTTACCATTACGCGAGGTCTCATAGACCCAGTAATGACTCAAATTTTGGCGACGGGCGAACGCATTCAGCGTATTCGGCTGAGAGGCTCCACTCAGTTGCAGAGTATAATGGCTACCTGGCGCGCTCTTCAGCGAGCTGCCGGCGCTACTGCCTGCCGCTGTCGGCAGGTGCGCGGCCTGTTTACCGTTACTGCCGACCACCGGCAGGTGCGCGGTCTGCTTCGGCGCACTCGCCTCTGGCGTACGTTTTTCGCTATGACGGATCGGAGCCTTCTCCTCACGACGCGGCGGAGTCTTGCTCGGCAACGGACGCAGAGCGCTCTCCGCCGCTTTGGGCTGGCGCACAGCACCACTGGCTAGCGTCGCCGGCCCCGTCGGCAAAGTTCCGATCTGCGATAGAGAGTCCAATGCTCCCTGCTGCTGTGTCAACGCATCAGAAATGGAGTTACCGGCTAAATCAATACGCTGCTGACCACGCTCTGGCGCTGCCGGCGCAGACTGCGTCGGTGTCGCGGAGACTGGTGGCATAGCGATCGGTTGCGGCTGACCCGGCAGGGCCGAGTTACTCACACCGCTACCGTCCTGCATATCGGTTAAATTGGTACTGGAAGCCGTTGAGTTGGTTGGGGAAGAGGTGTCAGCGAGGTTAATCTCTCTAGCGCCGCTCGTCGTACCCGCAGATTCAGCGCTCCCTTTGGTGGGGGACTTCAACGCTGAACCGATAGCGACGATCACCACCAACAGCACTAAGACCCCTGCGCCGATCATCAAATGTTGGCGCGACACCGCCAGACGTGGTGCCGAACGGCGATTACGCGCGCGCGGCGAACGACGATCGCTGGCGTCCGGTTTTAACTCATCGTCTGCTTTAAACTCTTCTTGATCCATCTCACCCTCCACTTAGAGGCAAAGCCGGCGCACAAGCGCCGGAGACTCGCAAATCGCTATTCAGGCCTGGCAGTCCGCTATCGCAGCCAATACCGCATCATGGCTGACGCCGGCATACACCCCAGCCTGACCAATCGCCGTCGGCAACACCAACCGCAAGGTCCCGCCCACTACTTTTTTATCGCGTAACATATGCGGTAGATAGGCTTCTGGCGCCATATCCCTCGGTCCTTGAATCGGCAAGCCGGCGCGCAACAACAACGCTGCAATACGCTCAACCTGTACGGCGGGCAAGTAACCCAGACGGCAAGCCAGACGCGCCGCCATCATCGTCCCGGCAGCGACCGCTTCACCATGCAGCCAGTTGCCATAACCCATACCAGCCTCGATAGCATGCCCAAAGGTATGACCCAGATTCAACAACGCACGCTTACCCTGCTCGTGCTCATCCTCCGCGACAACCTGGGCTTTCAGCTCACAGCAACGACGAATGCAGGTGATCAACGCGGCGGGCTCCAAACGCCGTAACGCCGCCATCTGGTTTTCGAGCCAGATAAAAAAGTCGCCATCCATGATCACGCCGTACTTAATCACCTCGGCCAGACCGGCGGAAAGTTCGCGCGCTGGTAGGGTTTGCAGGCAGTCGATATCGATCACCACACTGGCCGGCTGATAAAACGCGCCGATCATATTCTTACCCAGTGGATGATTGACGGCAGTCTTGCCACCGACAGAGGAGTCAACCTGTGCCAACAGCGTCGTCGGCACCTGGATGAAACGTACACCGCGTTGGTAGCAGGCGGCGGCAAACCCCGTCAGGTCACCGATCACCCCACCGCCCAATGCCACTAAGGTCGTATCACGCCCGTAATTGCTAGCCAGCAGGGCGCTGAACACCTGATCCAATACCGCCAGCGTCTTATACTGCTCGCCATCCGGCAAGATCACGCATTCGACACGCACCCCCGCTCGCTCCAGCGTTCGCTGAACCGGTTCCAGATACAGTCCCGCGAGGGTCTCATTCGTGACCAGCATGGCCTGTTCACCGGAGCGGAGCGGCCAAAAGGCGGCCTCCTGGGCGAACAGGCCGCTGGCGATGCTGATCGGGTAGCTGCGCTCCCCGAGCGTGACGGTGATCCTTTCCACAACCTGCCCCCCGTTACAGCACTAACCTTCAGCCAACCGCTTAGTTATTTTCCAACAGATGGATAATTTGGTTGGCGACCACTTTGGCGCTCTGCTCATCCGTACGGATGGTAACATCGGCAATCTCTTCATACAGCGGATTGCGCTCTTGCGCCAGTTGCTCCAACACCTCGCGCGGTGTATCGACCTGCAACAACGGGCGTTTTTTATCACGCTGCGTGCGCGCCAACTGCTTTTCGATAGTGGTTTCCAAGTAGACGACCACGCCTCGGGCAGACAAGCGGTTACGGGTCTCGCGAGATTTGACGGAGCCGCCTCCAGTCGCCAGCACGATGCCTTGTTTTTCCGTCAGTTCATTGATGACTTTCTCTTCACGATCGCGAAAGCCCTCTTCGCCTTCAACATCAAAGACCCAACTGACATCGGCGCCAGTACGACGTTCGATCTCCTGATCGGAGTCGAAAAATTCCATGTTCAGTTGCTGCGCTAACTGACGGCCAATAGTACTTTTGCCGGCACCCATAGGCCCAACCAGAAAGATATTGCGTTTCTCTGCCATGTTTTCGGTACTACTAAGACAATACGTTAATGATAACCCGCCCCGCCAATCAAATTAGCGACGGGACCTAAACTGAAACCTCATGAAGATAGTGCGAGATCAGATGAAAAATTATCTCAACACTCAAGGCCGTTTGGCAACCGAATAAATTTCCGTGCGCTCCGGCATGCGCACCCGGTTGGAGGCGATGAGAGACGTGGGACGGAACAAGGCGCAAACCGCTAACCTTGTATGCCAAATCCCTGCCAGCGTCAAACGCGGAAACCATTCATGTGATAAAAAATTTTTCCACGCGCTTAGGAATGCCGCCCTATCACCGCTGACGAGGCGGTTGGCAGAAGCGTAGGGGTGATGAAAATGACCAGCTCACGCCGCCCGCTACGCTGGCTATCGCGACGTAACAGATGGCCCAAGAGCGGAATACTGGCGAGCCAAGGAAACCCTTCGTACCCCGCCTGATGCTGATACTGAAAAATGCCACCCAATACGGCGGTATCGCCATCAGGCAGCGTGACCTGGGTCGAGATTTCCTGCTTATCGATAGCCAACGCCTCACTATCGCCCTGCCGCACCAAGCGGCCCGGCATATTTTGCGTGATCTGTAAAGCAAGCTCAATCCGTTCATCGGCGAGCACATGCGGGGTCACCGACATGCCCAACACCGCCTCTTTAAACTCCATGGTGCTGACGCCGCGTTCGCCCCCGGAAACGGCGTAAGGAAGCTCGCTACCCTGCTTGATACTCGCCGTCTGTCCATGAGCCGCCATCAACTGAGGACTGGCGATGATGGCCACCTTATCTTGCCGCTCCAACGCCGCCAGCGTCATTGCCAAGGTCTGACCACCGATATGAGCTACCTGAATACCGGCGCTGAAATAGGCCTCGTCCTCACGGCGGATGGCCTCTCCCGCGCCCCCGTTACGCCAGCGAATACCCAATTCACGCAGCCCCTCTTGGCTAATTGAGACGATATGCGCCGCCAACTGTATCTGAGGTAGCGGGATATCCAACTGGGCAACCCACTGCACCACACTGGCCAAACGCGGGGCCGCCGTACGCAACAACAACGCGTTGGTGCGTACATCGGCTACCACGCTCCCGCCCTCCCCCAACAAATCGCGCCGCTGACGCAAGCTCTTCTCCACTGTCGCCGCATCGGCGTGATGCAATACCAACCGCTGGCTGCGCATCGGTACCGCCGCACGCGCGGCGGACGGGGCCCGACGTTGCGCACGCTCGCGGCTCTGCACTAACAGAATACCATCGCGCGTCACTGCACTGAGATCATACATCTCGGCCAATGCATCCAGTAGCTGCGGCCATGGAGTCTGCACGATATGCACCGTCGCCTCTACGTTCAGTTCATCGCTTACGATCAAATTCAATCCGGCAAACTCAGCCACGGCTTGCAGCACCGTGCGCAGCGGCGCGCGATCGAACCAGACCGTCAACGGGGTATCAACCCCATGCGCCGTACCGGCCAGCAGTAACCATACGGCGATGAATTCTCTCCTCATAGTCCCTCCCCGGCGCGACGCGCGGAGCGTGATGGGCAATTGAAGGGATAGTTTGGCCACGCACGAAAAATGAACCGTTGTCCTGCGCTAGAGGGGGGCGCTTTACGTGGAGAATGGCGAGTGAGCGCCGGATGCCAGCGCCCCTGAGCGTCACGTTGCCACCATGTGATGCAACGCGCATCGCCGACCAAACCCACGGCGCTCACCGTCGCTATCGCGTTTGGCACGCGGCGCGGGGCGACAAACGGATCGCGCGCGGCGATTACCAGGCAAGGAAACAGCCATATGACAAGCCCATACCCACGCATCATTCCTGCGCCTCGACCCACTGCACCCGCACGCCGTGAGGCGATGAGCTCACCGCCAACGAGGTGATACCAAGACCACAGTCCGCAAGACGCTCCAACAACGGTATCAAGTCCGTGAAGCGCATCTCACCCACGATCTGACGGCGACCATCCGGCTGTGTTTGCCACGCTAGCGCCGCTTGCACTAACGGCGCACACGATGTTTGCCGTCGTCGTACCGACGCGGCTAGGCTCTCCGCTAACCCCAGTTGAGCATCCATGGCCAGAGACTGAACCCGCAACACAGCAAGCCGCTCCGCTCCCTGCGCCAGATGGCGGCGTAATTGGTACAGATCCCATGCCAACCATCCCCCCGCTACCGTCAGTAATGCCGATGACAACAACACCGCCCCCAGCAGCACACGCCCCCATAGCTGCCGCGCAGGTAAGGTATAAAACGCACGGCATAAAGCCAGCCACCGATCAATCATGGCATACCTCCGCCGCGCAGAGACGTAAAGTAAAACTCCAGCCGCCATCGTCAGCATGCTTCAACGCGAGCCACTGCCACGCCGCCATCTGCCGGGCAAACGCCACCACCGCCTCACGCTCCTCGCCCCGCCCCACTAACGACCAGTAAGGCGCGTCATAGCGTAACCCCGTCAACCAGACACTCTCCGGAATCACGGCGCTCACCCGGCGCAATTGTGGTATCAGGAGCGCCAAAGGCGAGAGCGAATGAGGCAACACCGCCGACCAGGCAGGGAGTGCGGCCAGTGCCACCGTATGCCGTCGCACCTGCTCCCCCATCGTCACCGCTTGTCGCGCCTGCTGTGCCAAACGCTCAGCCAATGGCGCGCGTAACCGGGTGCGCAGTTGGCCATAGCCCCATCCCATCCCCATTTGACATAGCAGCCACGCGGCCAGCATGCAGGCCAAGGTGCGCTGACGATGCCGCCGTAATGTTGCGCGCCACGGTAAGAAATTTATATCGTCCATGGTTGTTCCTCCGCCATGGACGCCAGCCCCAGCGCGACGCAAAACAGCGCCGGCTCACTCGGTAAAGGCGAGCTGCGATGACGTAATAGCGAAAAAGGAGACCATCCCGCCCGGCCATACCCGTCACCGCACAGTAATGGTGCTGGCGCGGCCTCGCCCGATGGTACGGCCTCATGCCAAGCGGCGCTGGCCGCCGCCAACCCCGCCGCACACGGGATACAGCCATATTGCAATGGCTGTCCCCAAGGCGCGATCCAGCAAAAACGCTGCCCATCACTGTGGATCAGCGGCACCGTAGGCGCTTCGCCAGCCAGACGGGCCAAGGTGCGCAGGGCGCAAGGCATCAAGGTTAAGCGCTGTAATGCCAGACCGGCCTGAGCGAAAGCCGCACACCAGGCATCGCGCTGCGTGCGGCGGATGGCACAGACCTGCCACTGCCCCGTCGTACCGGATAAGCGCGCAAAGTCACACGCCAACTCACTTGCCGGCAACATTAACTGGCGTTCGCTCTGGGCTAATAACCACGCCTGGTGTTGAGCTGGGGTTAACTTCTGGCCGCTCCCCGGCAACGTATGACGGATCGCCTGTTCAACGGGAAACGCCGCACGTACCGACAAGCGATGCGGCAGACGCGTACGCAATGCCGATAAGACTTGAGGAAGATCGGCGGGCAGTCGCACCGGGTCGGCCCCCAGCAGGGGAAAGCGCCACCACCCGCGTAATTGGAAGCCGTCGCGCCGTCTAGCTAGCGCCACAGCCATCAGTTGATGCGGTTGAATATCGATACCCAGCGACCAACGGCTACATCCCATGTTGCCTCCCGCTTATCATCAACTTACTAAAAGAACGTATCCAGCGTCTCTGCTAGCCTTTATACTACTGCCCGTTTGTTTATAAACTGCCCAACTGACATGTAATGGGAAATTTCAGGTGAAGTTCGTAAAGTATTTAATCATTTTCGCGCTCTGTTGCATCCTGCTGGGGGTCGCTACGGTATTTGGCTTGTACAAATACGTCGAACCTCAGCTCCCGGATGTCGCGACGTTAAAAGACGTGCGCCTACAGACTCCGATGCAGGTATATAGCGCTGACGGCTATCTCATCGCCCAATATGGCGAAAAACGCCGCATTCCACTACCGCTCACCCAGATCCCGCCGTTGATGGTCAAAGCGTTTATCGCCACCGAAGACAGCCGTTTCTTCGAGCATCATGGCGTCGACCCCATCGGTATCTTCCGCGCGGCCTCCGTCGCCCTGTTCACCGGACACGCCTCACAGGGGGCGAGTACCATCACTCAGCAGCTAGCCAGAAACTTCTTCCTCAGCCCTGAGCGCACGCTGATGCGTAAAATAAAGGAGGCTTTCCTCGCTATCCGCATTGAGCAATTGCTAAATAAGGACGAGATCCTAGAGCTGTATCTCAACAAAATTTACTTGGGGTATCGCGCCTATGGCGTCGGTGCCGCAGCACAGGTCTACTTCGGTAAATCTGTCGACCAGCTTACCCTGAGCGAAATGGCGATGATCGCCGGCCTGCCGAAAGCACCGTCGACCTTTAACCCGCTCTACTCCCATGAGCGCGCGGTCGCCCGGCGTAACGTGGTGCTCGGCCGAATGTTGGACGAACACTACATCACCCAAGCCCAGTACGATCAGGCACGCAGTGAGCCCTTAGTCTCCCGTTATCACGGGCCGGAGATCGACTTCTCCGCCCCCTATCTCGCCGAGATGGTACGCCAGCAGATGGTGGACAAGTATGGTGAGAGTGCCTACACCGACGGCTTTAAGGTCTACACCACCATCACCAAACACCTCCAGGTCGCCGCCCAGACGGCACTACGCAACAACGTACTCAACTACGATATGCGTCATGGCTACCGCGGCCCGGCCAACGTGCTGTGGAAAGTCGGCCAACCGGCCTGGAGTACACAGCGCATCAGCAATACGCTACGTAGCCTGCCAACCTATGGCCCGCTTCAGCCTGCGGTCGTGATGTCGGCCCGCGCCGACAGCGCCGCCGTCATACTGGCGAACGGCGATACGGTAACCCTACCGCTGGCAACCGTGCGTTGGGCTCGCCCTTACCGCACCGATCGTCTTCAGGGCGCTACGCCGCGTAAGGTTAGCGATGTCCTACAGGCCGGACAGCAGATCTGGGTACGCCAAGACAGTGACCAGCAGTGGTGGCTGTCGCAGGTGCCGGATGTCAACTCGGCCTTGGTCTCCATCAATCCACAAGATGGTGCCATCAAGGCCCTGGTCGGCGGTTTTGACTTCGATCAGAGCAAGTTCAACCGTGTGACACAATCCGTACGTCAGGTCGGTTCGAACATCAAGCCATTCCTGTATACCGCGGCGATGGATAAAGGGCTAACGCTGGCCACCATCCTCAACGATCTGCCGATCTCCCGTTGGGATGCCGGTGCCGGCACCGATTGGCGACCGAAGAACTCTCCGCCAACTTATGCGGGCCCGATCCGTCTACGCCAAGGTTTAGGCGAATCGAAAAACGTCGTGATGGTCCGCGCCATGCGGGCGATGGGCGTAGATTACGCCGCCAACTACCTGTTGCGTTTCGGTTTTCCTGCGCAGAACATCGTCAAGACGGAGTCTTTGGCGTTGGGCTCCGCCAACTTTACGCCATTACAATTAGTGCGCGGCTACGCCGTCTTTGCCAACGGCGGTTATCTGGTCGACCCTTACTTCATTACCCGGATCATCGACGGTAACGATCAGATCATCTACGAGGCGCATCCTAAGGTGGTGTGCGACAGCTGCAATTTGCCGGTGATCTATGGCTCGACGCCGAAGTCAGCCGTGTTAAGCGATGACAACGTGGAAAACGTCGCCGTCTCCAGCACGCCCAACGTCAACGGTGATGTGCCGATGCCGGAGCTCGAGCAGGTTACCCCCGGTCAAGTCAGCCAAGATAGCGATCAGCGTTATGCTCCGCATGTCATCAGCACCCCGCTGGCCTTCCTGATGCACGATGCCTTAAGCAGCAATATCTGGGGCGAACCGGGCTGGATGGGAACTGGCTGGCGCGCGATGCGCGATCTGAAACGCCACGACATCGGCGGCAAGACCGGGACCACCAACAGTTCTAAGGATGCGTGGTTCTCTGGCTATGGACCGGGTATCGTCACCAGCGTCTGGATCGGCTTCGACGATCACCGGCGGGATCTGGGGCGTACCACACTCTCTGGCGCGATCAAAGATCAGATTGCCGGTGGCGAAGGCGGGGCGAAGAGTGCCCAGCCGGCCTGGGACGCCTTCATGAAAGCGGCGCTGACCGGGATACCGGAGCAGCCATTGACACCGCCGCCGGGCATCGTCAGCGTGGTAATCGACAGAGCGACCGGTAAGTTAGCGACCGGCAGCGGCAACAGCCGTAGCGAATACTTCATCGAAGGAACGCAGCCGACGGACTACGCGACACCGGATGCGGGCACGGTCATCATCAACAACGAGGGGCAGAGTCAGGAGTTATTCTGACCCGCCGCCATAACCCCCAAAGGAGCCTAACGGCTCCTTTTTTATGCGGACGGCGGGGCAACGATGACGCCGCCCTCCACCATGTCGCTCACCGGCAGCTATGCCGCCCCCCGCTGCAAATACTCGCGCAACAAGAACAACGCGCTGACATTGCGCGCCTCATGGAAGTCGGGCTGCTGTAACAACTCCATCATCCGAGCCAAGGGCCAGCGGATCACTGGCATCTCTTCCGGCTCATCCCCTTGTAACCGTTGAGCGAACAGTTCCTCGGCCACCACCACATTCATTTGACTAGAAAAGTAGGACGGCGCCAGGGTGAGCTTATGCAACAGGGTAAACTGCTGCGCACCGAAACCTGCCTCTTCCATCAGTTCACGGTTCGCCGCCTGGAATACCCGCTCACCGGGATCGATCAATCCCTTGGGAAAGCCCAGTTCATACTCTTCAATACCCACGGCATATTCCCGGATCAGCAACAGATCATCGCCTAATATCGGCAGGATCATGACCGCCTCACGCCCCGAAGGACGCATGCGCTCATAGACACGACGTTCGCCGTTACTGAACTCTAAATCGACGGACTCAACATTAAACAAGCGCGAATGCGCCACCGTCTCAACACCCAGGATCCTGGGTTTCTTTGTGGAACTATCCATACTTAACCCGCTGTCCTCAAGGTCCGCGATGGCTGTAGCCAATGGCATGCCATGCACGATAACTCGCTGATAATCACCAAAGGTACCTAACGGCATTGTGCGCAGATGCTCATATTTCCGCAACATTTGTCGCCATTATTTTACTTCCCGCCCTCGCGTCATAGTATTGGCGCGAGGAAAGCGAATTATGGCGATAATCCTATAGTAAGGTAGGAAAAATCGGACAATACCGATATGATCGCCGAGCGGGTATGCTAGGCTGAGTCGGCGGGAAGGAAACGGCTTGAGATCAGTTAAACAACTCATTCCACGACATAGCGTTATATTCGTAATCATCACCGTCACAACACGTGTTCCAGCGCGGGAGAGGTGCGTTGACGCTGCGAATCCTCGTCGTCATATGAGACGACGAAATGTGTGCGGGTTGACCGTACGATGATCTTGGTGAGGGCGTCGATATGAACGCATCCATCACAACACTCCTGTATCTTCTCCCTACAGCGGTTATTATCGGCTATATCTATTGGTACACAATCAAGAGAGTGTCGCGGTTGTCTGCATCCTTTCCCTTTGTCAAAACTAAGCAGCGTAAACTGCACCCGGCAGAGCAGCAAGCGATCTCGGCCTATTTGCAGGGGCTGGATGCCGCTGCCCCTAACGCCAAACCCGATCTCGCGCTGCGCCATCAACGCCTGATGCCGCAGGGTGATCGGGTATATGCCGTCACCCACGCGATTACCCGCTACGCCCTGGCCGGCGACACACCGAGCCAACAGCGCTACTTTCTGGATAACCAGGAAATCCACCTGCCGGCCTTCTGGGAACCGTACATCGCCGAGGAGAACAGCCTCGAGCTGATCAAGACCGCCAGCCTGCCGTTAGTCATCGCTATCAACGGTCATACCCTGGCGGAAAGTCTACACAACCAACGTCTACCGCAACCGGCACAAGCCGCTGCCTCTATCCGCCGCAGCGAGGGCGAGCCGCTCGATCTGTACGGCGTTCGTAAGGAGACCCTGGCCGAACATCGCTTGCAACAACGCGGCGGCGGCTATATTGCCTTGCCAACGGCACTGGGCCTTTTCTTATCGGCGCTCGCACTCGTCGTTCCGCCGACGCTGATGCCCTGGCTACTCTCCCTAGCCGCGCTCTTATTCGTCTGGGGGATAGGGTGCCAATACCGTAAACCCAGTCATAAACGGCTTAAAGAGATACACTTGTTGCGCGGCATACCCAAGCGCTGGGGATTATTCGGCGAATCCTGTTCTGAGCAAGTAAACAACGTCTCCATCGGCACGTTGGATCTGATTTACCCAGCGCACTGGCAACCCTACATCGATAAAGATCTCGGCCAACTGACCGAGATTGAAATCTATTTGAATCATCAGGTGGTTCGCCAAGGCCGTTTCCTTTCGCTCAACGATGAGGCTACCCAATTCCCTTTACAGCCCTGGGGACGTAGCGCGCTGTTAAGCGTCGCCGCGCTACTCGGCCTGTTGTTATTGTTAACCAGTCAATCGTTGAGCGTACCGCTGAAGATCAGCAGCGCCTGGCTGCACGGCCCACAGACCCTCTCCGCCGACAGCGTGCAGCAGTTGGCCGCCATGCCCTTACAAGTCGGTGACGTGCTGGATCTCAAAGGCACCGGCATGTGTCATGTACCGGCCCTCTATCAAGAAGGGGAACGCTACCCCTTCCTGCCTTTCGATTGCAGCACCATCTATTGGGGAACCGCGCCCCCCATGGCGGAGCCTAACTCCGAGATCATCGATAACGCGGCCGCGCTACAAGCTACGGTTAACCGCCAACTCTCCTCACAAGAGGGCGACGGTACGGTCAGCCCTGCGCTGGCCAGCGCAATCCAAAAATCAGGGATGATCCTGCTGAATGACTTTGCCGCGATCGTACTCAAGACCGATGCGCTATGCGGTCAAAAGAACGAGTGTGTTCGGCTGAAGAACGCGCTGGTGAACCTCAGCAACAGCAAGTCATGGAGCGCCCTGCTCAAGAAAGCGCGCACCGGCGGCTTGGAGGGCATCAATGTCCTGATGCGTCCGGCTAGCGCCCACCAACTGGCCACCATCGTCAACAGCGCGGTCTCCTCCTTCTACAACCGGGAAACGCACAAGGCGGCCCAGTTACTGGCGGTGACGCCACCTGGCGGTTTCCTGATCAGCAGCGATGAAAAACGCCAGTGGGTTACCCACCCCCAGCCTCCCCTCTCGCTGTATGACTATGGCCCACAAGATCAGTGGCGCGAACTGGAAAATCTGTCGCGCATGTTACTGAATACCCCTTTCCGCGCACACGGCGTGATCACCGACATCCGCAGCGACGCCAATGGTACGCGCCACATCACTCTGCACAGCCAGCCGGAGGGCTTAACCCTTTGGCGCTATCTACTGATGCCTCCACTGCTCTTAACGCTGAGCGTGGTACTCGCCGTCAACGCCACCCTCTTCGTCCGCCGCTGGCGCAGCGCCCGGGCGCGAATTCCGGCGATCCAGCGTTACTACGAGCAATGCATCAACCATAAGATTATGCCGTTTGATCCCCCGTCGCGTCCTTAACTGCGGCATGACAAGGAGACGCCAGGAAAATATACTGAGGGGCTGATACCCCCGCCCCCTGTGTTTTCCGGAGTACGCCATGAGTCCCACCCTCAACTGGAACGACATCGATACCGTCCTGCTAGACATGGACGGTACCCTGATCGATCTCGCTTTCGACAACTATTTCTGGCTGACGCTGGTACCACAGACGTTGTGCGCCACGCGTGGCATCTCTGCGGATGCGGCACAGGCTTTGATTCAGCGAGAGTATCAGGCGGTAGCGCATACCCTGGACTGGTACTGCTTCGACTACTGGAGCGCCCGGCTCGGCTTGGATATCCAGCGTATGACCCAGGAACAATGTGATCGCGTGCGTGTCCGTCAGGATACCCTGCCCCTCCTGACAGCGCTGCGTGCCAGCGGGCGGCGCACCATCCTGCTGACCAATGCCCACCCACACGGATTAGCAGTAAAAATGGCGCAGACGGGATTGGCGAACCATCTTGATTTACGCTATTCCACCCACATATTTGGCTATCCCAAAGAGGATCAGCGTCTGTGGCAGGCACTACAGCGCCACTGCCCATTCGATCCGAACAGGACGCTGTTTATCGATGATGCCGAGCCGATACTCGATGCCGCACGCCAATTCGGTATCCGTTACTGCCTGGGCGTCAGCAACCCCGACTCCGGCAAACCGGAGAAACGCTTCGCTCGCCATGCGGCACTGAATGATTACCGCACCCTGTTGCCAGCTATCGCTGCTGGCAGAGGTGGCCAAGAGAGGAGGGCTGGATGAAGGACAGTCGCAAAACAACGCCAACGGACACAGGCGTTCGCCTGGATAAATGGCTATGGGCGGCGCGCTTTTACAAGACTCGCGCCATCGCCCGCGAGATGATAGACGGTGGGAAAGTGCATTATAACGGCGTGCGCGGTAAACCCAGCCGCAACGTTGAGGTCGGCGCAGAGATCCGCCTGCGTCAAGGCAACGATGATCGCACCGTCATCGTCATGGCCCTCAGTACCCAACGCGGCGCGGCCGAACAGGCTCGCCTACTCTATCAAGAGACGGCGCAGAGCATCGCGAAACGGGAGGCCCTCGCCCAGGCGCGGAAGTTGAATGCCCTGAGCATGCCGCACCCGGATCGCCGCCCCGATAAAAAAGAGCGGCGCAATCTGCTTAAATTTAAACACGGCCAGTCGGAATGACCGGCGCCTGAAGAGAGATGACTATGTCCCATCACGACCAATTACATCGCTACCTGTTTGAGAATCTGGCCGTACGCGGCGAGCTGGTCAACGCCGGCGAGACCTATGCCCATATCCTCGAAAACCATGACTATCCGCTGCCGGTACAGACCCTGCTGGGTGAACTGCTGGTGGCGACCAGTCTGCTGACTGCCACCCTGAAATTTGCCGGCAATATCACCGTTCAACTACAAGGTGATGGCCCGCTAACACTGGCGGTCATTAATGGCAATCATCACCAGGAGATGCGGGGTGTCGCCCGCCTACAAGGCGAGATCGCCGATGGGAGCAGCCTGAAACAGATGCTGGGGAACGGGGTAATGGTGATCACTATCACCCCGCAGGAGGGGGAGCGCTATCAAGGCGTCGTCGCCCTGGAGGGCGAAACCCTGGCCGACTGCCTGGAGGCGTACTTCATGCAGTCCGAGCAACTACCGACCCGACTGTTTATCTTCACGGGTGAACACGAAGGTAAACCCGCAGCCGCCGGCATGCTATTACAGATCTTACCGACGCAACCAAATAATGCCGATGATCTGCACCATCTGGCGCTCCTGACCGCCACCGTGACGCCGCAAGAGTTGTTTACCCTGCCCGCCAATGAAGTGCTATACCGCCTGTACAATCAGGAGCAGGTCACGCTGTTCGACCCTCAACCGATCGTCTTCCGTTGTGGTTGCTCCCGCGAGCGCAGCGCGAGCGCGTTGATGAGCCTGCCAGCGCAACAACTGGATCAACTATTGGACGAGCGTGGCAGCATCGATATGCACTGTGACTATTGTGGCAGCCACTATCTGTTTGATCGGGTCGACATCGATGCCTTACGTGCCAGCGCAACGAACACCAACGATGGGCAAGTCCATTAATCTTCTGCTTCTGGGAGGCCTGGCCTCCCATTTTTATTTATTAATGAACTTGCATTTATTTAGATAATTATTTAGACCTCTTTAAATCTACCCATTTTTAGGGAGTCATCATTTTTTGATCCCTCTCTCTTTTCCATCATGCCGACAGAAATAGAATCCTCCCCGTCCGCCAGGAAAAAGAAAAACAATAAAATAGAAATAAGAACAAATATATTTCATGGGATAATCTATGAAGCATTATTCACGCCGCAGCATTATCATTGGAGCCGGATTTATCGTGCTCGCACCGGGCATATTATTATCCAGTCCCAACCGAAAGGGAAAACAGTACGCACTGATCCACGATCAAACGAAATGCATCGGCTGCCAGGAGTGTGTCACCGCGTGTAATAACATTAATCAGGTCGCCCCCGGTTGCACCCGCCTAGCGATCGTCCCACTGCCGCCCTCAACTGCACACGCCGAAGAGAACCAACACTATTTCCGCCACGGCTGCCAGCACTGCGATCCTGCGCCCTGTCTTGATGTCTGCCCCAGCGGGGCGACCTACCGCGACCAACACGGTCTAGTACAAATCGACGCACAACGCTGCCTCGGCTGTGGTTACTGCATCCGTACCTGCCCCTATCAAGCGCGCTATCTCCACCCGACCCACCATATCGCTGACAAGTGTGACTTCTGTAGCGCTACTCGCTTAAGCCACGGCCAGGTCCCCATCTGCGCGCGCATCTGCCCCAAGCAGGCACTCAGCTTTGGCGAATTGGCGACACCGCAGTTCGAGCTCAAACTGGCGCTAGCTCCTTATTACCAGTATCACTTGGCCGGTACGCGTCACAGCCGGATCTACCATATTCTCGCCGATGACTAGGAGCCGAGCATGAACACCGTACAACTGCATACCTACCTGACCCAACAGCTTCCCGCCCCGGCGGCGGATGTTTGGCCGATCGGAATGGTCGCCTTAACCATCGCCTGGTTAGTATTCTGTGTCCTCTTACTACTACATGCCCTACTACGGCGGCGCTATCCCGCTCCCCCACAACAAGGTACACCAGAGCATCTCTATCTCTATCCTCTTCATCTTCGTCTGTGGCATGGGTTGAACGCCTTACTGTTCCTCTTTTTACTCATCAGCGGCCTACTCACCCACTTCACGCTGTTGCCCTTGGCGGCCATGTGTTGGCTGGTACACGCTCATCCCTACGCCGGCTATCTGCTCGTGGTGCTCTGGTGCGGCTTTCTCGCCGTTAACCTCTTCGGCCCCAATGGCCGGCATTATCGCATCATCTGGCCGGGTTTAGCGGCTCGCTGCTGGCGCCAGGCCCGCTTTTATCTCATCGGGATCTTTCATGCCGAATCCCACCCATTCATCACAACATCGGCGCAAAAATTTAATCCATTGCAACAACTGAGCTATGGCGTAGTCATGTTCGGTCTACTGCCACTATTATTTCTCAGTGGCTTCGTTCTGACGATCCCGCAATGGCTTCCGCACGGTACCGCCTACTGGGCATTACAAGGCCATTTATTATTATCATTATTTGGATTGATGTTTATCAGTGCACATATTTATTTATGCACGCTTGGCGAGACATGGAAAGAAACCTTTATGACGATGCTCGATGGTTATCATCGCCATCGAGTCCACATCGTAGAGAATAAATAATAAAAAAGACATAAATATTAAAAATAGGCTGGTGTCAGCGCACCACGCCATTATTTACTGGGTCAAGGAGTTGACGATGAAAATACCTACCCGCTTACGCTGTTTTCCCTTATTGTTTTTCGCTATGCCGCTCATGGCCGCATCAGGACTGGTGTCTCAGTCTCCGCCAAATGAACCTGCGGAATCAACGCCATCTGCCACGCTCCTGGTAGCGTCCCCCGCAACCAAAATCGACGTAAACCGTAACGACGGCACTCCCGACACACCGCGCACCCTGATGGGGTATGTCGAGCAAGAGAAAGATCTGTTCGCCTATCTGCGCGAACATCATCCTCTATTTAAGTATGAAGCCGCCGGGCGCCTGGTCGGTAAATACACCATCAGCGATCGTGAAGAGGAGTTTGTCGAGTTCGGCGGCGGTGAAAAATACGCTGAAAAACATGGTTATCCGGTGGCGATCACCTATCGCTTAGGCGTCGAGTCCATCCTCGACTTCCCCAATAAGTATGTTGGCCCACAGAAGTGTGCGGAATGCCACCCAGCACAGTACCAAGCCTGGGAACGCTCCCGCCATGCCAAAACCGTCCGATTTCCCGACGAAATGCTCGAAATCCCTGACGGGGATCTGCACCGCGGACTGTATGGCAGTAAAGCGTCCGTGCTGCCGCAAGGAGTCACCTCAGATGCTATCTATGCCATCATCGGTACTCCACGAACGAAATACGGTTTTATCGATGCCTGGATGGTCCGTGGTACCTACCATATTGAGGGCGGATTACTGAAAGACGGCACCGGAACCATGGTCGCCGGCGGTAACCAGTTTTCTCGTGGCTGGGCACAGTTTATCACCCCCAAGATGGCGCAGAAGATCGCCACCTTTGTTCCCGGTTTTCCCACCAAATTGGAGCAGTTCGGCGCACAAGGCTCCAATATCTGGGGTATGACCTCTTACGGTGCCGCTAACCGCACCAATATGATGTTCCAGCCGGCCAGCGCCTACTGCGAGGTATGTCATTCCATGAAGTTCGACTTCAAGAGCTCCCAGGAGTTTATCGCCGCGCTAGGTAAGCCCGCAGAGCTACGTAAGCATACCATCGCCAAGGGGATCTCCTGCGAAGAGTGCCACGGTGCCGGAGCGCACCTGTATGGTGCCCGTGGTGCGGGGATGCCGTCCAACTGTGAACGTTGCCACCAGCGTTTCACCTATAACACCGCCGACGAAGCCGCCGATCCGCAACGGCCGTTCAACTCCTACTTCAAGTCGTCTTGTCCCTCCTGTGGCACCGAAGGCTCGCAGATGTACTACACCGCACACTACCAGAATGGTATGCGTTGCAATACCTGTCACGATCCACACGCGGTCACAGCTAACGATTGGCGGGAGGGCTTCACTAAGGCGACGCTGAAAAAACGGTGCCAAGATTGCCATACCGATCAGGCTGAATTCTTTGCGCAAGGAGATACCCACGGACAAAACCAGTGTACCGCCTGCCATATGCCTAACATGGGAAGCTGTGAAAACTTCGCCACCATCCAGTTCCCCGATCATGCCGGGTTCGATAACGTACGCCGGGCGCATATCTGGAAGATCCTGGTCGATGAGAAAGCCAAGACTCTCAATCCGCCCGAGGGACAACCCCGCACCGCCAACGTCAAAGGGTGGAGTATCGCCCGCCAGGATGGCAAACCCTACTTGGATCTGATGTGGTCTTGCGGTCGCACCGCTTTTAGCGACGGCGACGTGATCGATGGGGGAGGCTGCCACAGCCCGGTCCAAACCGTGCTCTCCGAACGCCTGCAATTTAAGGATCAAGAAAGCATCTATGCCAAGGTGATGGAGTGGCAAACGCCGGTCAAGGATGGCTATGTTCGTATTCACAGCGGATTAGATCGCATCGAGAAGCGCCTGAACAAGACCACGACCCTGTCGCAAAGCGACAAGGTACAAGTACGCTTGCTCAGCAACCACGCCCGCCAACAAGCAGACCTGATCAAGCGAGACGGCTCCTGGGGCCTCCATGCGCCGCATTACGCCAAAACGCGCATCGAAGAGGGCCAACTGTATATTGATCACGCTGAAGCGATCCTAGACGGTAAGGCGCACTAAGCGTCGCAGCATACGGTGGGCGTCTCTGGCGCCCACCCGCTTTCCCCCTCAATCGCCCACATCAACAACAAGGAGTATTTTATGTTACGTCACCCACACTTCGCTCTCTATCTTACACTTAGCCTGCTTTTCCCGCTCGCTCCCCTTGCCGCCCCCTCGCACTCTAACATTCAGGACGCACAGGAGCCAACGCCCATCAGCATGCGAGCAGCCGAAGCGTTACTCGGCCAGCCCAATGTCTATTTCCTGGACGTCAATACCCCAGAGATCTGGCAGCAAGGGCGCATTCCCGGCGCCATCTACATTAACCGCGAGCACTGGCAGAGCCTATTGCCTCGTGACCGGCAAGCGACCTTGATCTTCTACTGTGCGAATAAACTCTGCCTCGCCAGTCATGATGCCGCCAAGATGGCCATGGCGCTCGGCTACCGTCATGTCTTTCATCTGGCCGACGGTATCTTCGGTTGGATCACCTCGGGACGACCTACGGAGAAGGACGAAGGCCCCGCATCAACGCTGACTCACTAACGTGCTGTCAGCCTGTTGGGGAGCAATACGGCAGCAATAATTGATCCTGACAGGCATTATCAAAATAGAAGAATTTACCACTAAATGGATTCCGCTGAATTTTGGTTTTTTTGATGATTCTCTCGGTTAACAAAAAAGCAACGACTTACAGTAGGCGCAGATAAAAATAACCTACAAGGAGTAGTGTAATGCATGCCTCTGGCTTAACCGCAGCTGATCTCGCCTCCTATGGCATCACTGATGTTACTGAAATTGTTTATAATCCCGATTACGACCTCTTGTTTAAAGAAGAGACCGCCCCCGGCCTGCAAGGTTATGAGCGCGGCACCGTTACCACATTAGGTGCCGTCGCCGTAGACACCGGCATCTTCACCGGACGCTCCCCCAAGGATAAATACCTAGTACGCGATGACACCACGCGCGACACCGTTTGGTGGTCTGATCAAGGTAAAGGTAAGAACGACAATCATCCCTTATCTCCCGAAATATGGCAGCATCTCAAAGGGTTGGTCACGCGCCAACTCGCGAACAAACGCCTGTTTGTGATCGATGCCTACTGCGGCGCTAACCCGGATAGCCGTCTGAAGGTGCGCTTCATCACCGAAGTCGCCTGGCAGGCTCATTTCGTCAAAAATATGTTTATCCGTCCCGACGCTGACGAATTAATCGATTTCGAACCCGACTTTATCGTGATGAACGGCGCCAAATGCACCAATCCGCAATGGCAAGAGCAGGGGCTGAACTCCGAAAACTTCGTCGCGTTTAACCTAACTGAGCGTATGCAATTAATCGGCGGGACCTGGTACGGCGGCGAGATGAAGAAAGGGATGTTCTCCATCATGAACTACCTGCTGCCGTTAAAAGGCATTGCCTCGATGCACTGTTCGGCCAATGTCGGTGAGCAAGGCGATGTGGCCATCTTCTTCGGTCTCTCCGGCACCGGGAAAACCACCCTCTCCACCGATCCCAAACGCCGTCTGATTGGCGACGATGAACATGGTTGGGACGACGATGGGGTGTTTAACTTCGAGGGCGGCTGCTACGCCAAGACCATCAAGCTTTCCGCCGAGGCGGAGCCGGATATTTATCACGCCATCACGCGCGATGCCCTATTAGAAAACGTCACCGTCCTCGCCGATGGCAGCGTCGATTTCGATGACGGAAGCAAGACGGAAAACACCCGCGTCTCCTACCCCATCTATCATATTAAGAACATCGTAAAACCTGTCTCGAAAGCTGGTCATGCTAAGAAAGTGATCTTCCTGACTGCCGACGCCTTCGGCGTATTACCGCCGGTTTCTCGTCTAACCGCCGACCAGACTCAATACCATTTCCTGTCGGGCTTCACCGCCAAACTGGCCGGTACCGAGCGCGGTGTGACCGAACCGACGCCGACTTTCTCCGCCTGCTTCGGCGCCGCATTCCTCACTCTACACCCGACCCAATACGCTGAGGTCTTAGTGAAACGGATGCAAGCCGCTGGCGCTCAGGCCTACCTGGTTAACACGGGCTGGAACGGGAGCGGGAAACGCATTTCAATCAAGGATACGCGCGCGATCATTGACGCCATCCTCAACGGTGATATCGATCAGGTAGAGACGTTCACCCTACCCATCTTTAATCTGGCGGTTCCGACCTCGCTACCCGGCGTCAATCCGGCGATCCTCGATCCGCGCGCTACCTACGCCACCCCAGCGATATGGCAAGAGAAGGCGCAGGATCTGGCCCAGCGCTTTATCACTAACTTCGATAAGTACACCGACACGCCTGCCGGTGCCGCGCTGGTTCACGCCGGCCCACAATGTTAACCGTATGACGGCGTCGATAACGATCGCCGCGAGGCGCTAGAAAAAAGAGGATGCCCAAAGGCATCCTCTTTTTACTTTGGCACCGTCGTTAGCTACGCTCTTTACGCCGCCCAGCGCTCCGTGGCTTGACACCACGCTCCTCCGGCACTAATTGTGACACCAGGCGAAGATAGGCGCGGATCTTCAACCCGCCATGCTCGCTACGACCGATATCCAAACTGCCATGGTGGGCATCGATGATGCGCTGAATGATCGCCAAGCCAAGGCCAGTACCACTGGTGGTGCGTGCGCTCTCGCCACGCACAAAAGGCTGAAACAGATGGGCTAACTGCTCATCGTCGATCCCTGGCCCATCATCTTCCACCTGGAACCAGGCGCGGGCTCCCTCACGGCCGCTGCTGACACGGATCCAACCGTTGCCGTAGCGCGCCGCATTGACCACCATATTGACAGCGGCACGCTTGATAGACAGCGGATGTGCGTCAATCAGCAGTTCGCCATCGGCCAACGCCGTGTCGATCTCCCGTTCATAGCCGCTTTCCGCCGCCACGACCTCGGTCAAGATCCCATTCAGATCGCACGACTCCGTCTGCATCTCCTGCCCGGTACGTAGGTAATCGATAAACTGCTCAATGATGGCGTTACACTCCTCGGTATCCTTGTTGATCGACTCCGCCAAATAAGAATCCTCGGGACTCATCATCTCCGTCGCCAAGCGGATACGTGTCAACGGGGTACGGAGATCGTGGCTGACTCCAGCCATCAGCAGGGTGCGATCATCCGCCAACTGCTTGACCCCCGCGGCCATCTGATTAAACGCCCGTGTCACCGAGCGCACCTCCGAGGCACCATACTCCCGCAGCGGTGGCGGGATCTGTCCTTTCCCTACCTGCAAGGCGGCATGCTCCAACTCCACCAAGGGACGATTTTGGATACGGATGAAGAGCCAGGCTCCGCCGATCGCCAACAGCATGATCGCCAAGGTATAGCGGAACAACGGCGAGAAGTCGCCTTGATGGATCTCGGTCAACGGTACGCGCACCCAGATATCGGGGGATAGCCAGGTCTTCAACCATACCACCGGCGTATTCTTGCTGATTTCGACCCGGACATCTGTCGGCCCGCCCAGTTGCTGGGCCATCTGTTGACTTAAAAACTGATAATGCTGCGCCCAGCGAAGCCCATTCTCTTCCGCCGCCGAATTGGTGTACAGCGAAATACCAAGCTCGCGGTAAATCTCGCGGCGAAACGCCGGCGGAACCTCCAACTGGGTACCATCTTCCAGTTGGAGCTTATCCGTCATCAGCATCCGCACCTCATAGGCCAATACCTTATTAAATTGCTGCAAACTCGGCAAAATCGCGAAGTTCAGTACCACCAGATAGGTGGTCACCAAGCTGACAAACAGCAGGGTGACGATCAGCAGTAGGGTTCGGGCAAAAGAGCTGCGCGGCGAGAAACGCAATCGTCTCATGCTTTACTGCCATCAGGAACAAAGACATAGCCCAGACCCCATACGGTCTGGATATAGCGAGGATGAGCCGGGTCCTCCTCGACCATGCGACGCAGACGGGAGATCTGCACGTCGATAGAGCGCTCCATCGCACTGTACTCGCGCCCGCGCGCCAGGTTCATCAGCTTATCGCGGGAGAGCGGCTCACGCGGGTGACTCACCAGCGCCTTGAGCACCGCGAACTCGCCGCTGGTCAACGGCATCGGCTCGTCGTCGCGGAACATCTCACGGGTACCCAGATTGAGCTTGAACTTACCGAAGTTTATCACCGCGTCTTCCTGCGACGGTGCTCCCGGCAGCTCGTTAGCCTGACGACGCAACACCGCACGGATACGCGCCAGCAGCTCACGAGGGTTAAACGGCTTAGGAATATAGTCATCCGCCCCGATCTCCAGCCCGACGATGCGATCCACCTCTTCCCCCTTCGCCGTCACCATGATGATCGGCATCGGGTTGCTCTGGCTACGCAAGCGGCGGCAAATTGACAAGCCATCCTCGCCCGGCAGCATCAGATCCAGCACCATCAAATGGAAGGACTCTCGCGTCAGCAGACGGTCCATCTGCTCGGCGTTAGCGACGCTACGTACTTGGAACCCCTGCTCAGTCAGGTAACGCTCCAGCAATGCCCGCAGACGCATATCGTCATCAACAACCAGAATTTTGTAATTTTCTTGCATGGTGTACTCCCAAAGGCAGAAAGCCCGGCGCTTGTCTATATATCTGTATGTGTAGTCAGGTTATCGCCCGCCAGAATAGCGCGCGCCCGCGTAGCGATCTATTGTCAGAAAACTCGCTTTATTCAAACAGCAGATAATGGTTTATATTCTAGCCTAAATTGTTACAAAGGTTATTTATCTTATGGTTACGCTAGGTTGGCCGCACTATCGCGCCAATTATTCGCCCGCGCTGGCAAAATGCGTTAGGCTGTGGCGCAGCGCTATCCACCGTAGCGCGCCGGGCAAGACGATGCAATGCGGCATCGGGCAATATGGCATCCCGGCGTCCTCCATTTTCAGGTTATGACAGATGAAAACCCCGCTGATTACCCGAGAAGGTTACGACAAACTCAAACAGGAGCTGGACTACTTGTGGCGCGAAGAGCGCCCGGAGGTCACCAAGAAAGTGACTTGGGCCGCCAGTCTCGGCGATCGCAGTGAGAACGCCGACTATCAATACAACAAGAAACGCCTGCGTGAAATCGATCGCCGGGTCCGCTATCTACGCAAATGCATGTCGATACTGAAAATCGTCGACTATTCCCCTCAACAGGATGGCAAGGTCTTCTTCGGTGCGTGGGTCGAGGTCGAAAACGATGATGGGCTGACCAAACGTTTCCGCATCGTCGGCTATGATGAAATCTTTGGCCGTAACGACTATATCTCCATTGACTCACCGATGGCGCGCGCCCTGTTGAAGAAAGAGGTTGGCGACGCAGCCACCGTTATCACGCCGTCTGGCGAGGCGGTGTGGTATGTCAACGCCATCGAGTATGCCAAAGCCTAACCGCTCTCCCGCCACGCCAGCCGCCTATCGCTGGCGCGGTACTGGTATTTTCACGCTCGGCTCCGTATCACGGGGCCTGGCTTTTATCCATCAAGACGATCTATCTAACGCTATGAATGATGCATTAAGCCGCATTATCGCAACTGAACTTCAGGCGCGCACCGAGCAGGTTGACGCCGCCATTCGCCTCCTGGACGAAGGCAACACGGTACCGTTTATCGCGCGCTATCGGAAAGAGGCCACCGGTGGGTTGGACGATACCCAACTGCGTCAACTCGAAAGCCGCCTGATCTATCTGCGCGAACTGGAAGAGCGCCGCGCTACCATTCTCAAGTCCATCACTGAACAGGGTAAATTAAACAGCGCGCTGGAAGCCTCGATCCTGGCCACGCAGAGCAAGACTGAACTGGAAGACCTCTATCTACCCTATAAACCCAAACGCCGTACACGTGGACAGATAGCCATCGAAGCCGGACTGGAGCCGTTGGCCGAGACGCTGTGGCAACAGCCACAACACGATCCCCAAGCGCTGGCTATGCAGTATATCGACGCCGCTAAGGGTGTGGCTGACGCCAAGGCCGCCTTAGATGGCGCCCGTTACATCCTGATGGAGCGTTTCGCCGAGGATGCCGCGCTGCTGGCCAAAGTCCGCGATTACCTGTGGAAAAACGCGCATCTGGTTGCGCGTGTCAGCGAAGGCAAGGCCGAGGAAGGGGCGAAATTCCGCGATTACTTCGATCACCACGAACCGCTCGCTAGCGTCCCCTCACACCGTGCGCTAGCCATGTTCCGTGGCCGCAATGAGGGAATTTTGCAGTTGTCCCTCAATCCCGATCCCCAGTTCGACGAACCGCCGCGGGAAAGCTATGGCGAGCAGCTTATCGCCGATCACCTCGGGTTACGCCTGGCCCACGCGCCGGCGGATGCCTGGCGTAAGGCGGTGGTTAGTTGGACCTGGCGCGTCAAGGTGTTGCTGCACCTGGAGACCGAATTGATGACGGCCCTACGCGAACGCGCGGAAGAGGAGGCGATCAACGTCTTCGCCCGTAACCTCCACGATCTGCTGATGGCGGCACCGGCCGGACTGCGCGCCACCATGGGTCTGGATCCCGGCTTGCGTACCGGGGTCAAAGTGGCCGTGGTCGATGCCACCGGTAAGCTGGTCGCTACCGATACCATTTACCCGCACACCGGACAAAGCGCCAAGGCGGCGGCCAGTGTCGCCCATCTGTGCCAAAAGCATGGCGTCGAGCTAGTCGCCATCGGTAACGGCACCGCCTCGCGTGAAACAGATCGCTTCTATGCCGAGGTCCAACGCCAATACCCGCAGGTAACGGCGCAAAAGGTGATCGTCAGCGAGGCTGGCGCCTCGGTCTATTCCGCCTCGGAACTGGCCGCACAAGAGTTCCCCGACCTGGACGTCTCGCTGCGTGGCGCGGTTTCCATCGCCCGTCGTCTGCAAGATCCGTTGGCGGAACTGGTGAAGATCGATCCCAAATCCATCGGAGTGGGTCAGTATCAACACGATGTCAGCCAAAGCCTGTTGGCGCGCAAGCTGGATGCGGTCGTAGAAGACTGTGTTAACGCCGTGGGCGTCGATCTGAATACCGCTTCGGTCGCCTTGCTAACCCGCGTCGCCGGTCTATCGCGCCTGATGGCGCAAAACATCGTCGCCTGGCGCGACGCCAATGGTCGCTTCACTAACCGCGAACAACTGCTCAAGGTCAGTCGCCTCGGGCCCAAAGCTTTCGAACAGTGTGCCGGTTTCCTGCGTATTACCCATGGCGATAACCCGCTGGATGCGTCAACGGTGCACCCCGAGGCCTACCCGGTAGTTGAGCGCATCCTGGCGAAAACTGAGCAGAGTCTGGCGCTATTGATGGGTAACCCGGACGCGCTACGCGGCCTGAGCGCCAAGGACTTTACCGATGAGCGTTTCGGCGTCCCGACCGTCAGCGATATCCTACGTGAGTTGGAGAAACCAGGGCGCGACCCACGCCCGGAGTTCAAGACCGCCACCTTCGCCGAGGGGGTCGAAACCCTGAACGATCTGAGCGTCGGTATGATCCTGGAGGGCTGTGTCACCAACGTCACCAACTTCGGTGCTTTTGTCGATATCGGTGTACATCAGGATGGCTTGGTACATATCTCCTCCCTCGCCCACAAGTTTGTCGACGACCCGCATAAGGTGGTCAAGGCGGGTGATATCGTCAAGGTCAAGGTGCTAGAGGTCGACTTGGAGCGTAAGCGTATCGCCTTAACCATGCGCTTAGACGAGCAGCCGGGCGAGAGTGGTAGCCGACGGCCAATGGCTGAGCGCAACGGTGAGCGAGCCCGCCCGTCATCGCGCCCGACACGGCACCCTCAGGGACGTAACGAGCGTAGCGCCAGTAGCAGCAACAGCGCCATGGGTGATGCGTTAGCGGCGGCACTGGGTAAACTGAAACGCTGAGTTCGCGGGTCACGCCCTCTCGTAAGAGGGCGTGACCAATATCACAAAATACAAATCTAAATGAGACGCCATCGCAATCTCAGCTGCGCATGCGCTGTCAATCGCATAAAAAAGTGAATAAGTTGTTACGTTCGAGCATTAAAACACGTATACCGCATCGGCCATAACACAACCGCCATCGCGATGCTCTGCCAGAATACATGCCAGATGTTTAAAGATATCCATATGATAAAAAACAATAAAAAAATAATTTTCGGTTGGCTATTTGCCACAATCTTCTCGCCGCATCGTTAAGCACGCCAAAAGACCCTACAAAAAGCAGGTACATATCGTTAACCTTTTTAACGAATGATTCTCATTTGCTGTATTGCTAAAATAGTGCTAAAACACAGCCATGGTACAGGTTATGTACCGCGTTACCATGCCGATGTCATCGACACGCGTCGCATGACGTTTAGTGCCAAATGCGGATGCAAATAGTTATCAATTTAATTATACTACGTATTGACTGGCATGCAGGCATCAACTTGCTGAATGTCGTAAGTATGCCGCAGCGTATCATTGCACCTCCGCACGCCGGCCCAACGCAATGACTGTCGTAACAAGTAAGAAGGTTTATATGCACCAGCTTCTTCCGGGTCATCAATACAAAATTCTCGGCTTCTCGCCGTCCATCAGCCCCGCCTATCGCCAAAAACTACTCTCGCTGGGGTTCCTACCAGGCGCACCTTTTACGGTGGTACGCATCGCTCCGCTGGGTGACCCGATTGAAGTGAAGGCTCGCCGAGTCAGCTTGGTCTTACGGAAAAAAGATCTCGCGTTGCTCAACATCGAGCCGCTGGAGCAGGCGCGGCATGCCGCACACGACGCCGCACCGGCTGCTGCCGTCGGCGCGCAATAATACATCCACGCCCCCTTACCACAGGGCGGCAACATGTTTATGGGATAGCGCGGGTTATCGACACCCGTGCCGGTGTCAGTCTTGGCCAAAAAACAGTAAATTATGAAACAATTGACCATCGGGTTAATCGGTAACCCCAACTCAGGGAAAACGACGTTATTCAACCAGTTGACTGGCGCTCGTCAGCGTGTCGGCAATTGGGCTGGCGTCACCGTCGAACGTAAAGAGGGGCAATTCAACACGCCGGAACATCAGGTCAAGCTGGTCGACCTGCCCGGGACCTACTCGTTGACCACCATCTCCGAGCAAACGTCGCTTGATGAGCAGATCGCCTGCCACTACATCCTCAGCGGTGATGCGGATCTGATCATCAACGTGGTGGATGCCTCCAATCTGGAGCGTAACCTCTACCTGACCCTACAACTGCTAGAACTAGGTATTCCCTGCATCGTCGCGCTCAATATGTTGGATATTGCCCGTAGCCAACAGATCGAGATCGATATTGACGCACTCTCCAAGCGACTCGGCTGTCCGGTGATCCCGATGGTTTCCACCCGTAGCGAAGGCGTGTGCGCCCTGAAGCGTGCCATCGACATGCCGCCAGTCTGCGCGGTCGAGGCATTGGTCGATTATCCGCAACTGTTGCTCAATCAGGTCGACCGTCTGTCGCAGGTCATGCCCGATTCCCTGACCATGCAACAACGCCGCTGGATCGCCCTGCAACTCTTAGAAGGCGACATCTATAGCTCATCACGAGCCAGCAATGCCCTGGCATTATTGCCCGAGGTACGCGAAACCCTGCAACGCACCTTGCAAGACGATCCGGCGCTGATCATCGCCAACGCACGCTATCAAAGCATCACCGATATCTGTGATGCGGTCAGCAACAGCCAACAGGCCCAACCTAACCGCCTGACGGAAAAACTAGACCGGGTGATCCTCAACCGCTGGCTGGGGATCCCTATCTTCCTCTTGGTGATGTACCTGATGTTCCTGCTGGCCATCAACATCGGCGGAGCATTACAACCGCTGTTCGACATCGGCTCCGCTACCCTGTTTATTCAGGGTATTCAGTGGTTGGGCGCCACGTTAAACTTCCCCGATTGGCTCACCATCTTCCTGGCCCAGGGCGTCGGAGGCGGTATCAATACCGTCCTACCGTTAGTGCCACAGATCGGCATGATGTATCTCTTCCTCTCTTTCCTGGAAGACTCCGGCTATATGGCCCGTGCCGCCTTCGTGGTCGACCGTATGATGCAGGCGTTAGGCTTGCCGGGGAAATCGTTCGTCCCATTGATCGTCGGCTTCGGCTGTAACGTCCCGTCGGTGATGGGAGCCCGAACCCTGGATGCGCCACGTGAACGGCTAATCACCGTGCTGATGGCGCCCTTCATGTCTTGCGGTGCCCGTCTGGCTATCTTCGCTGTCTTCTCCGCCGCCTTCTTCGGACAGAATGGTGCCTTCGTGGTGTTCTCGCTCTACCTGCTGGGCATTGTCATGGCGATCCTGACCGGGCTGATGCTGAAGCACACCCTGATGCGCGGCGATGCCTCGCCCTTCGTGATGGAGATGCCGGTCTACCATGTGCCGCATCTGAAGAGCCTGCTGCTGCAAACCTGGCAGCGCCTGAAGGCATTCGTAGTCCGAGCCGGACGCGTCATCATCATCGTCAGTATCGTCATCGGAGCGCTAAACAGTTTCTCCTTTAGCGGTAAGCCAGTCAGCGATCTCAACGATTCGGCGCTGGCGGCGACCAGTAAAGTGTTAACACCGCTGCTGCAACCGATCGGCGTCAAAGAGGACAACTGGCAAGCGACTGTCGGCCTGATCACCGGGGCGATGGCGAAAGAGGTGGTGGTCGGTACACTGAATACCCTGTACACCGCCGAACATATCAATGAAGAGGAGTTCGATGCGCAAAGCTACAGCCTGGTCGGTGGACTGAAAGAGGCGCTGGATGAAACCTGGCAGGGCCTGAAGGACACATTCAGCATCAGCGTACTCTCCAACCCGATCGAGGCCAGTAAGGGTGACGGTGAGATGGGTAGCAGCTCCATGGGAGTAATGAGCAGTAAGTTTGGTAGCATCAGCGCCGCCTATGCGTACCTGATCTTCGTCCTGCTGTATGTTCCCTGTGTCTCGGTCATGGGGGCTATCGCCCGCGAAAGTAGCCGCGGCTGGATGCTGTTCTCCATCGGTTGGGGACTGAATGTAGCTTACTCACTGGCGACCCTGTACTACCAGGTGGTGAACTTCAACGCTCATCCCGATTACAGCTTGATCGCTATCAGCGCCGTCATCGTGTTCAACCTGGCACTGCTGGTCATACTGCGCCGCTCCCGCGATCGGGTCACTGTGCGCTTGAGCAACGTTGCCAGTGCCAGCTGCTGCTGCAATAACCGTGGCAACTGCCACTAAGCGGTGTAACGGAGCACGATCATGACTACGTTGCTACAAGTCCGAGATACCGTTACGTTGCATGGACGCATCGAACTACAACGTCTATGCCGTGAGGTCGGTGGTACACCGGCCATGGTACGCGCCATGCTGGAACGCCTGGAGCAAATGGGCTGTGTAGAAAAGGTCGACGATATCGATAGCGGCTGCCTAAACGGCAGCTGCAAAAGCTGCCCCGAAGCACAGAGGAAATGCCAAACGCTCATCTACCAGGCTCGGACGCGCTAAACACGTCCCACCAGCCGACTTCACAGCCGCACATGCGGCTGTTTTTTTATTCCGGCGTCAACGCGCCAGCAAAGTCGCACAACGCCGTACAGAATAGCTCGGGATGAGAGATAAAGGGCGCATGCGCCGCCGCAGGGAAAATCAGTGAATCTCCCTGCAACGCGAGCGCATCTACCCGTGATGCCACCCGACGCGGCACCAAGCCATCCAGCGCGCCATAGAGACGCAGCCACGGCATCGTCACCTCACTTAACCGGGGACGCAGATCGGCAGCGCGCAATATCGCCAGCCCGGCGTTCAACACCGCAGATGAAGGCATCGGCTGCGCCAGCACCACCGACTTCAGGGTGCGAGCATCCTGGCGCGCACTCTCGCTGCCCAGAGTCTGCAACGCCAGGAAACGTTCGACCGTACGCGAGAAGTCTGCATTCAGTTGCTGTTGAAAGCCCTGTAACACCGTACCGTTAATCCCCGGCCAGTCGGCCTGTGCCGTAAAACAAGGTGAGGAAGCCACGGTGACCAGCCCGCGCAAACGCCACGGTTGGCTCAGCGCCGCCATCATGGCTAACAACCCCCCCAGCGACCATCCTAGCCAGATGGCCTGCTGCGGCGCCTGTGCCAAGAGCTGTTGCGTCATCGCTTCCAGCGAAAAACTGGAGCTTGCCTCACTGCGACCATATCCTGGCAGATCGACCACATGCAGACGAAACTGTGTGGAGAGCCGAGGCAAAATGCAACGCCAAACCTCGCCATTCAGCCCCCAACCGTGCAGCAGCACAAGATCGTGTTTCCCGCTCCCGCAACGATGCCAATACAGCGCGCTCATCGGTTATCGTCTCCTTTCATCTTGATCCTATCAGGAAAAGCCTCATGGTATCACTTCATGGCCGCTGTGCGATCTGCCGCCTTCCACTACGCGCGCCTGTCGGTATCTGTAGCTCCTGCCGCCGAGCGCTCCCCCGCCCCCCGCCCTGCTGTCCACGCTGCGGCTTGCCCAGCACCGATCCCAGCCAACTCTGTGGTCGCTGTCTACAACGGCCGCCCCCCTGGCAACGGCTGATCTTTATCGGTGACTATCAACCGCCGCTGGCCACCCTGATCCAGCGCTTCAAATACCGTGGCGAGTGGCCGCTGGCCTCCCCCTTGGCGCGTCTGATGTTGTTGCGCTATCTTCAGGTACGGCGCGGTCTGCTTACGACACGCCCCGACCTGCTGCTACCAGTCCCCCTGCACTGGCTACGTCACTGGCAGCGCGGCTACAATCAGTCTGCCGAACTGGCGCGCCCATTAGCTCACTGGCTACAGACAGATTACCACCCGTACTGGTTACGACGCGTTCGTTCGACACCGGCGCAACAGGGGCTAAGTGCCGCCGAGCGGCGGGGCAATCTGCGCGGCGCTTTCGTCTGCCATCCCGCCTTGGCCGGACGCCGCGTATTACTGGTCGATGACGTGATCACCACCGGCAGTACCTTAAGCGAAATCAGCCTACAATTAATCGCACAAGGTGTGATGTCGGTAGAGGTTATCTGCCTGTGTCGCACCTTGTGAGCATTTTACGATCGGCGTATTATAACCGACCGGAGAAGTCAACTATTGAGCAGATGCCATGATCCGTATTACCGAAGCAGCGCAAGAGCACTTTGCCAAATTGCTGGCAAATCAGGAACCGGGGACTCAGATCCGGGTTTTTGTCATTAATCCCGGCACGCCCAACGCCGAATGCGGCGTCTCGTATTGTCCGCCGGATGCCGTCGAGGCCAATGATCATAAGCTGGATTTTGAACGGCTAAGCGCCTATGTCGACGAAATCAGTGCGCCGTTTCTGGAAGACGCCGAGATCGATTTCGTTACCGATCAGCTCGGTTCCCAACTAACCCTGAAGGCACCCAACGCCAAGATGCGTAAGGTGGCCGACGATGCGCCGCTGATCGAGCGCGTGGAGTATATCCTGCAATCGCAGATCAACCCGCAACTGGCCGGCCATGGCGGTCGCGTCTCGCTAATGGAAATCACCGATGACGGCTATGCCATCCTACAATTTGGTGGCGGTTGTAACGGCTGCTCGATGGTGGATTACACCTTAAAAGAGGGGATCGAAAAAGAGTTGCTGCAACGCTTCCCAGAACTCAAAGGGGTGCGCGATCTGACCGAACACCAACGCGGCGATCACTCTTACTATTAATCGCTCGCCCGCGACACGACGGGTAACCCGTCCAACGCCAGATCTGCCGGCCGCGCCTCGCGCGGCCGGTTTCGTTATGAGACGCGACCGCGCCCCAGCAGGCAATGCCTTCGCCAAGACAACAAGCGTGTCATCCGCCACTCAATCACGTAACCGACGGCTGAGCCATAGCCCATGATGCGGGCGCTGACGCCAGGCGATCGAGGAGATGGTATGCATGGTGCGCAGATGTGACAGGATGCGACGCAGATGAACCTCCATCGGTGTCATCGGCATACCCTGTTGCGGCTCTGGGATCGGAATCGCCTGGTTATCATTGCTGCTCGGGCCATCGTGCTCCAGACGCTGCTGGCACAATTGCAGCGCGATCTCGCCACACTGCAAGTAGTCCTGCGCCAAGCGTGGTGTCAGCATATAGTGTTCCCGTGCCAAGATAGTCATGGCATTCAGATGTTCGACGATAAACTGACTATGGGTGATCCATAGGCGCATATCCGCCAGATAGCGTGAATCGAAGCCCGGCTCCTGCATTGCCTGGCTCAAGGAGGAGTAAAGCGTATTCTGTGCCTGGTTGCTGCGCATGCGGGCATAGGCCAACTCGCTGACGCCCGCTGCGGCAGAGAGCAGTAGGCGCAACTCGTCCTGATAAGCTTCCAGTGCCTGGTGAGCGTTTTTACGCAATAGACCGCTCTGCCATTGTGGCCACAACCAGATGGTACTCGCAAAGGCGAGGATGCAGCCCAGTAAGGTATCCACCAGCCGCGGCACCAGGAAGTGTGACCCATTCAGCGCCAGCAACTGTAAGGTAAACACCGCGCTGATCGTGAAGCCGATGACCGCGAGACCATAGTTTTTCCGTAACACCAGATAAGCCCCCAATGTCACCAGCAACATCACCAACAGCATCACATATTCACTCAGTGCCAGCTGTAACAATCCAGCAGCAATGATCAAGCCGGCGAAGGTCCCCATCGCGCGATGCTGAATCCGTACCCGCGTCGCGTTATAACCGTTCTGGATCACCAGCATGGTAGTCAGCATGATCCAGTAGGATTTAGGCAATGCCAACAGCATCCCCAAGCCGCTCCCCGCGGCCAACGTCAATCCGAGACGCAGCGCATTGCGCAACGCGCCAGATTTCGGCGAGCAATAGGCGCGCAGCGCCGGCCAGAAAGGTAGGCGCTGCTGGGTCGCCATCAGCTGGCGCTGGTAGAGTGGGCGCTGACGCTCCAACAGACGTGCCATACGACTAAAGTGATGCAAACAGAACTGCCCCACCGGATTGTCTGGGTAACGGTTAGCCAGTTTCTCCAACGCGGCAACCTCGAACTGCATGGAGAAATGTTGCGGATAACGGTGATACAAGATGTCATCCGCCACGACTCGCAGACGCCCGGCCACGACTTGGGCATTGCGCCGGATGATCGCTTCGGCTTGACTCTGAGCCACCAGTGTCTGAACTTCTTCCGGCTGCGAGAGGCTAACGGTGATGTGCTCTTGCAGATCGAGCGCCACCTGAAAATAACGCACTAGGCGCTTGTACTCCGGGTTATGGACCAGAGACAGCATATGCATCTGCTGGTAGATCACGCTAATCAGATCCATCACTTTCTGCTGGCGATGTAACAGGGGCGGCAAAGCCGTCTGCGGATCGCTATGCTGCGTCAGTAGGCTGTACTTGGCCTCGATGTAATCGGCCAACTCCACATAGAGCTGGTTCAGTGTCTCGCGGATCGGTTGTCCCTTCCATAAGATAAACCAGAACCAGGTGAAGGCGCCGTACCAGATGGTCCCCACCAGATACAATAGCGGCGCTTGCCAGATGGGTACCATGCCGACCATGCTGAGGGTAAAGATCGTCGCCACCAATGCGGCAGGCAATAGACGGGCATGCAGCGGACTGATCTCCCCGTTGACCCCCAGCAACAATGCCAATAGCAACATCGCCAGCGGTACGGGAACCTGCCACAACAAAGCCAATTGCAAAAGAAAGCTACCGAGCGCGAACAACGTCCCGCCCACGGCTAAACGTTTAAAGAAGCGTTTGTGAGGTGTATCAAGACCTGCAATGTTACAGCAGACAGGAACCAACGAGAACAGCAACCCTTGTTGCAATTGGCCGATCACCAACCCGAATAACACCGGCAGACACAAGACCAGCGTCTGACGCAGTGCATAGTTCACTTCTGGGTGGTAGATAAACCGCCGCCACATGAGCACCATCCTGAGGATGGAAAGCGTTCCGCGCCACGGAGGTGGCGCGGGCGAAAAATCATCGCGTCCCGTAGACGACGATGGTTTTACCGTGTGCGGAGATCAGATTCTGATCCTCCAGCATCTTCAGGATACGACCGACAGTTTCGCGTGAACAACCGACGATCTGGCCGATCTCCTGACGCGTGATCTTGATCTGCATGCCATCCGGGTGCGTCATCGCATCCGGTTGCTTCGCCAGATTCAACAGCGTCTGGGCAATGCGACCGGTGACGTCGAGGAAAGCCAGGTTGCCGACCTTCTCTGACGTTACTTGCAGACGACGCGCCATCTGAGCGGACAGGCGCATCAAGATATCCGGGTTTACCTGGATCAACTGGCGGAATTTCTTATAAGAAATTTCAGCCACCTCACAGGCGGTTTTCGCCCGTACCCAGGCACTGCGCTCCTGTCCTTCCTCAAACAAGCCCAACTCACCAATGAAATCGCCCTGGTTCAGGTAAGAGAGGATCATCTCCTTGCCCTCTTCATCCTTTATCAGTACCGCGACAGATCCCTTAACGATGTAATAAAGCGTCTCCGCTTTTTCACCTTGGTGAATCAACGTACTTTTTGACGGATACTTATGAATATGGCAATGGGACAGGAACCATTCAAGGGTTGGGTCTGTTTGTGGTTTGCCGAGAACCATTCGCTATTATCCTCTGTTGTTATCGCATCCCCGTGCGCCAAACGTGCCCCACCAGGCGGCGGAGCCGGGAAACTGCCTAGTAACCTGTTATAGCAGTGCACTTGTCGAATATAGTGTTGTTAGCCTAAGGGAGTTGCTACCCGACCTTATTGATCTATACCCGCTTCATTCCATTAAAGGTGCATGTCGGCTTAGTTTGTAGCATAGCTTGACCCAACTGTCTCGCACTGTCTCGTTTCAGCATGGGATAGCTCACTGTTCAGCGCGTTTTTTTTTCTAACGGAATTATTTTTGCACTTTATTTGCACAGTAGCCTGCGCTAAGTCACCAAGAAAGGCGAGCCATGGACGCTAATCCCCCCCGTTAAACTGGCTACGCGCCATAATATTGACGCTTTCATGAAGTTCAGACCAAACGACTACGGCCTCGCCGCTTATCAGCTGTTGGCGCACATCTTCAACCTTCTGCGCCAGACTCTTCTCCTGCTCGCCATAGTCGGTACCTTCACGCAACACGAAGGCTTCGATCAAATTGTCCAACGTTGCCGGGGCGATATCTCGCCAAGGAATAATCACGTCATTGACTCCAAATAACGCGCTAACCATTCAGGAATACGCTGCTCCAGCCACAGGGACGGACGCCGTAGCGTGCCATTGATGAAGCCGACGTGCCCGCCGAATTCGGTTAGCTGATAGTCGATATTAGCCGGTAGCCGTGCCCTATCCGGGATCACCGCCGCCGTCATGAAAGGATCGTCACGCGCCTGGAGGATCAACAATGGCTGGCGGATGGCCGCCAGACGCGGTAACGCACTACAGCGTCGATAATAGTCATCCGCTCCGGCGAAACCATGCAATGGCGCCGTAATCTGCTCATCGAACTCGCGCAACCGGCGCAAGCGCCGGATCTGCTGCGGATCGAGCGCGCACAACTGGGGATAACAACGCTGTTTGCGCAACGCGCTGCGCTTGAGCTCATGTAACAAGTAACGCTGGTAAACACGCCCCGCCCCCCTCTCCAACTGCGCAGCGCAGGCCGCCAGTTGTAATGGCGCCGAGACCAGCACCGCCGCCGTCAACGGCGCGCGCGTCCCTTCCTCCGCCAGATAACAGCCCAGCATATTACCACCGAGGGAAACACCGACCGCCGCCGTCGGAACCTCACCCAGCGTCTGTTGTAGCCAGGTGAGAAAGAAACGCGCATCGCCGGTCTCCCCCGAATGATAAAAACGCGGCAGCAAGTTAGGCTCACCACTACAGCCACGAAAATGCATCACCACCGCCAGCCAACCGGCCGCGCGACACGCGTGCAGCAAGCCATGGGCATAAGGACTATAAAACCCGCCCTCTAAGCCATGAAACAACACGACCCGTGGTTTATGACGCGCGCTGAGCGGCGCCTCACTCCAAGCCAGATCGACGAAGTCGCCGTCCGGTAGCGTGAGACGCTGCCAGACGGGCGTCAACGCGATGCGACGACGCAACAGACGCGGCAATAGTGTCTGGAGATGCGGATTGCGCAGCAGAGGCGCGGGCGAAAACGGCGTGGCACTCATAGTAACGGAAGAAAATTCATCGAAAGACGCGTTGTATCATCAATAGCACACTGTTAGGGTCAAAACATCTCTTTCCCCGTGATGCGGAGCCAAATGGTATGGACAGCACCCTGTTCCTCTCTCTACTCGGATTTCTATGGGTTGCGGCGATCACCCCTGGCCCTAACAACCTATTGCTGACCACCTCCGGCGCCAATCTCGGCTGGCGCGTCTCCCTCCCCTTGATGCTGGGCATTATCCTAGGCATGCAGACGCTGCTGTTGTTGATCGCCTTCGGCATCGGCGGCGTGTTATTGCTCTACCCGACGCTGCATACCCTACTCAAGGGGGCGGGCAGTCTCTACCTGTTATATATCGCCTGGAAAGTGGCAACTTCACGCTATACCCGCCTGACGCTACCGCCACAGAAAAATACACCACCGCAGCGCCCTATCCGCTGGCATCAAGGGTGGCTGCTCCAATTTCTCAACCCGAAAGCCTGGCTGATGACGCTGGGCGCGGTCACCAGCTTTACTCTCCCCGGAGCCCACTATCCGACGAGCGTGGCACTCATCAGCCTGGCGATGGCGCTGATTAATCTCATCGCCGGTCTCCTGTGGCTCGGCTTCGGCACGCTGATCGGACGCCTACTGCAAAGCCGGCGTGCCTGGTTCACGTTCAACCTGGCGATGGGCGCCCTCACCGCCGCCTGCGTCCTCTTGATCTGGCGCTAATAATGCCGACTCAGACCCCATAGCCCATCAGACGCATGATGTCCTGCGCCTGGCGCACCGCTTCCTGACGGTGCGTCACCCCTAGCTTCTGGTACAGATTACGAATATGGGTCTTAATGGTGGTGGCGGCAACCGTCAACTCGTCGGCGATCTGCTCGTTACTATAACCCGAATAGATCAGCCCCAATACTTGCCATTCACGCTGAGTCAGCGGGCTGGTGCGGATCAATTCCGGAACCTGAGGATGATTCAACAACCGCTCGACAAATTTCTCGTCGAAATGCGCAAATTTATGTCGATGATGTTGGTTAATATCACGCAGGATACGCTGGGCCCGATGCACCTCCAACTCGGGTAGGGTATTGAGCTGTAACAGCTGACGCAACTGCTGAGCCATCACTTCACCTTCAATAACGAAGTGGCTGACAAAGCCAGTACGATTGGCTAGGCTCAACGCCTCCATCAATACACGCAACGCCTCACTCTTCCGATCCATATGCCAATACAACAAATTGCTCAGCAACAGGTTACGGTTGAGATCGCTCACCAGCCGCAAACGGCGCGCAGCGCTGTTCAACGCCTCTAGTACCGCTTGCGCCTCCTCATATTGCCCCAACATAATCTGTACTCGGGCGATATTGCGCCACTGTCCCTGGAGGAAATGGTTATCCGGTGCTGCCGGACGCACCGCCTGTAATAGCCAATTGCCGGCCGCCTGGCGATCACCGGTGATCTGCCAGTAGATCACTCGTGCCTTATCGGCATTCACCAACCAATCGCTATGGTAGCTACCCGACTGCAACAACGCTTCGCAACGGCGCAGATGCTGCCCGGCGTTATCCAGATCGCCCCGCGCCAGCGAACACTTCGCCAACAGCGCTAGGCACTGTAACTGTTGCTGCGGCTCGAAATTTGCCAGGACCGCCAGCCCCTCACGCGCCGCGCGCTCCGCATCATCCAGCCGCATCCACGACCACAGTACCTGGGCGCGAATACGCAACAGGAACTCATGCATCGGCAACTGTTGCAGATGTTGCTCCTCAACCAGTTCAAACGCCTTATCCTGCGTCTCGTAAGCCGCCTGCAAGAAACCTTGCGCAATCAGGATCTCGCTCTGCTGTAGCAAGGCCCAGAGCGCGTAATGGTAGGTCTGGTGGCGACGCGCCACCTGCTCAGTCTGCTGCATCATCGGTAAGGCCCGTGCCAGCATGCCCTTGCAGTGCAGTACCTCGCCCAGTACGGAGCTGCTAACGATACGACTGTAGTAACTGCCGATCGGTAGGTAGCGCAACGCCTCCGTGGCCAGGCGCTCGGCATCATCCGGCCGACCATCGTTGATCGCTACCTGGGCGCGCAGCGCATTAAACTCGGCATGCAGCGCCGCATCCAGGGTGATCTGACGTAGCGCCATCTCCTGCTCAGCGCGCGCCAACAGAGTATTCACCTCGCTATAACGATGCTGGCTCTGCGCCAGCCAAGCTTGCAACAACGCCAGACTAGGATGTTGGATCAACGCGTCGTAGGGCAACGCATTCAGACAGTCTTCCAGCAGTGCCAGCTCACATTGATGGAATAAACTCCATGCATGCTGCAACAGGATGTCGCACAACAACGCCATATCGCCGGCCGCTTGAGCGTGATGAATCGCCTCCGCCGGAAATCCTTGACTTAACCAGCCCTGTGCCGCGCTGCGATGCAGTTGGGGTAACGCCGTCACCATCTCGCGTTGACAGCGATTACGTAAGAAATGGGCGAACAACGGGTGAAAACAGAACCATTCGCCCTCCCCATCCATCCGGTGGATGAACAGCCCCTGCCGCTCTAGCTCCTCCAGGCGCTGTTGCCCCTCCTCCTCGCCGGTCAAGGTACAGATCAAGGCGTCATTCATCGAACGTAGCACCGAGCAACGCAACAGGAAACCACGGGTATCATCGTCGACCCGATCCAAGACCTCATCGGCCAAATAGTCGGCCAGATGGGTAGCATTGATGCGTGCCAAACGACGGGCCGAAGCCTGTGCCTGCGCCGACGATTGACGCGCCGATAGGGCGATCAACTGTAACGCTGTCGGCCAGCCTTCGACCTCGTCGCACAGCGCATACATCTCGTCGTCGGCCAAGGGAGCATTAAGGCGCTGATGGAAAAATTGGCCTGCTTCTGAATGGGTAAACGCCAGCTGGCGTGTGTTGATTTCCAATAATTGCTCCCGCACCCGCAGATTGGCGATACCTAACGGCGGCAAGGTGCGTGACATCAAGCACAATGTGAGGTTGTCGGGCTGATGACGAAGGAAAAAACGCATCGCCTCATGCACTTGTGGATGCGTGATGAGATGGTAATCGTCGATCACCAAGTAAAGCGGCGTCGGCCACTCCGCCAGCTCGATAAATAACTGGGCAAATAACGCGGACAGCGTGGCGTATTGATGCTTCTGACTCATCGCCTCGCTTTTGGCGCACTGACCGCCAGTAGCCTGCTGTATCGCGGCGATCAAGTAGTTGGCGAAACGCTCCGGCTGGTTATCGCTCTCATCCAGCGAATACCACCCCAGATGCGCTTTCTCCTGCGCCCACTGCGCCATCAACGTCGTCTTACCATAGCCCGCCGGGCCATTCACTAATACCAAGCGGTAATTACGCGCCGCATCTAAGCGAGTGAGTAATTGTTCCCGTACTACCGTAGTTTGTAGCCGTGCGGGACGGCTCAATTTTGACGGAATCAGCATGATCGCCAGCCCCTATTCTGATGCCACCTATACGCCAGCTCAGCCCGTGCCGAGCAAGGTAGCGCAGGTGCCATCCTGCCCCAGAAATCGCCACTACGCGTCTATTTATTTCACGCCTCGTAATTAATGGCTGCTCTTTAAGGTCTGACAATGTGCGCACTATTGCAACCGAGGTTCCGTGCGCGATCGCAGGAAGTTGCTACTGATCACATTTTTCAGCGAGTCCATACAATTAGCGCCTCAATCGCCACCAATACGTATTATTTATCCGTCATAAATACATTGTCGTTACGACGAAGCGTGCCGCCTGCGGCGTAAAGGCGTGGTACGGATCACAGTTCAGACTACGCCCTAAGACTCCTCCCCTGAGCAGCTAACGGCGGGAGGATGTTTTCCCCCGGCAGGATCGTCAGGATGAGAATCATGCCTACTACTTCAATTTTGACGCATTGAGAGAGACGCCTATGTCGTATACCCCGTTCGATCAAGCCGCCTTCCACGCGGCGCTGACCCGCCACTGGCAAGGATTGGGCCTGGAAAGTGCGCAGCAAATGAACGCTCGCCAGTGGTGGCAGGCGGTCAGTCAGGCCTGCGCCGAACAACTCGCCGCCGCGACGCAGCCCGCCCGGGTCGAGGCAGATGGCCAGCGCCATGTGAACTACCTGTCGATGGAGTTTCTCATTGGCCGCCTCACCGGCAACAACCTGCTCAATCTGGAATGGCACGACGCCGTAGCGCAAGCGCTAGGGCAATACGACATACAACTCAGCGACCTACTGGAGCAAGAAGTCGATCCGGCGCTGGGTAACGGAGGACTCGGACGTCTGGCGGCGTGCTTCCTCGATGCCATGGCCTGCGTCAAACAACCGGCCACCGGCTATGGGTTGTGCTACCAGTATGGCCTATTCCGCCAATCCTTCAGCGACTGCCATCAGCAGGAAAGCCCAGATGCCTGGGGACGCGAAGCGTATCCCTGGATGCGCCAAAACCGGGCGTTGGATGTCCAGGTCAACGTAGGCGGTAAACTCCTGCGTGACAACGGAACGGTTCGCTGGCAACCGGCTCTGACATTACGTGGCGTGGCACGCGATCTGCCCGTCGTCGGCTATCGCAATGGCATTAGCCAACCGCTGCGTCTATGGGTCGCCTGTCACGATCATCCCTTCGATCTCGACAGCTTCGATCGTGGGCAGTTCCTCCGTGCCGAACGTCAAGGTATCGAAGCCGCTAAGCTGACCAAGGTGCTCTATCCGAACGATAACCATCAGGCCGGCAAGCGTCTGCGCCTGATGCAGCAATACTTCCACTGTGCCTGCTCACTGGCTGACATCCTCCGCCGCCATCACCTAGCCGGACGGAAACTTGAGGCGCTGCCACAGTATGAGGTGATCCAGCTCAACGATACCCACCCGACCATCGCCATTCCCGAGTTGATGCGTATTCTCCTCGATGAGCACGGCATGACCTGGGATCGCGCCTGGGAGATCACCAGCCAGACTTTCGCCTACACTAACCATACCTTGATGCCGGAAGCCCTGGAGTGCTGGAGCGAGAGTCTGCTGCGCAGTTTGCTGCCACGCCACCACGACATCATTCGCCAGATTAACCAGCGCTTCCAGCAGCAGGTTGAGCAACACTGGCCGGGTGATAAGGCAATCTGGCAACGCATCGCCATCATCCACGACAAGCAAATTCGCATGGCTAACCTGTGCGTCGTCGCCGGATTCGCCGTCAACGGCGTGGCCCAATTGCACTCCGAACTGGTCAAGAGCGATCTGTTCCCCGAGTACTATCAATTGTGGCCGCAGAAATTCCATAATGTCACCAACGGGATCACGCCTCGACGTTGGCTGAAGCAGTGTAACCCCGCCCTCGCCGGGCTGATCGATCGCACCCTACAACGCGAATGGGCCAACGATTTAACCGTGCTACGCGAACTGGAGCCTTACGCTGCACAGGCGGGGTTCCGTGAACAATATCGCCAGATCAAACAGCAGAACAAGGTCGCCCTGGCGCGCTATGTGAAGCAGACTCAGGGGCTGATCCTGAATACCGACGCCATCTTCGACGTCCAGATTAAGCGTCTACATGAATATAAGCGTCAACACCTCAACCTGTTGCATATCCTAGCGCTGTACCATGAGCTGCGCGCTAATCCCAACGCCGATCGCGTGCCGCGTCTTTTCCTGTTCGGAGCCAAGGCCGCACCAGGCTACTACCTGGCGAAAAACATCATCTACGCGATCAATCGCGTGGCCGAGGTGATCAATCATGACCCGCGCGTCAAAGACCGCCTCCAGGTCGCCTTCCTACCGGATTACCGTGTCTCCTTGGCGGAGATGATGATCCCGGCCGCCGATGTCTCCGAGCAGATCTCCACTGCGGGCAAAGAGGCCTCAGGCACGGGTAACATGAAACTGGCCCTCAATGGGGCGCTGACCGTGGGCACGTTGGATGGCGCCAACGTCGAGATCGCCGAGCAAGTCGGTGCCGACAACATCTTCATCTTCGGTCAAACGGTGGAGCAGGTGAAAGCCACGCTCGCCGCCGGCTACCAGCCACAAAAAATCTATCGTCAGGATAAACGACTGAAGGCGATCATCGACGAACTCGCTTCCGGCCACTATAGCCAGGGCGATAGTCATGCTTTCGACATGATGCTGCATAGCCTGCTCCAGGGGGGCGATCCCTATCTGGTGTTGGCTGACTTCGCCGACTACTGTCAGGTACAAGCCAGGGTGGATACCCTCTATCGCGATAGCGAGGCATGGACGGAAAAAACCATCCTTAATACCGCGCGCGTCGGCATGTTTAGCGCAGATCGAGCTATCCGCGACTATCAGCAACGCATCTGGCAACGCCAGCGTTAAGGAGTCGCCATGCAACGCGCACCGACGCAAACCACTCTGGAACAGCGGGCATCCAAGGCCGGGATTGCCAGCAGCTACATCAACGCCCATGGTCGTAGTCAGGCCATCAGCGCACAGACCAAGCAGCGCCTGCTTGATGCGATGCCTACGCCGGTGCCTCTCGCGGGTCCACTGCCCGCCGTGCTGGTCGCCGCTCAAGGCGGCAGTACCACGCTTACCCTGCAACAGAGCGGGGACTACCAGTGGGCGTTGCTCCTAGAAAATGAGACTCAGCCCGCCCATCAAGGGCGGCTGAAACGCCGCAAACAGTTAGCCCTGCCACCCCAACTGCCGCTGGGTTATCATCGCCTACAGCTGAATGATGGAGAACAACAGTGGCAATGCCCGCTGATCATCACCCCGACTCGCTGCTATGAACCCGATGCGCTGTTGACCGGACGTAAACTCTGGGGCGCGTGTATCCAGCTCTACACCCTACGTTCGGCAGCCAACTGGGGGATCGGCGACTTCGGCGATCTCGCTCAAATGGTTGAGCAGATAGCCCTACGCGGAGGGGCCTTCATCGGCTTGAACCCGATCCATGCCCTGTACCCGGCCAACCCGGATAGTATCAGCCCCTACAGTCCCTCCTCGCGTCGTTGGCTGAACATCATCTACATTGATGTCAACCGCGTAGCAGAGTTTCAGCGTAGCGAGGCGGCCCAGCGTTGGTGGCACGATGACGAGACCCGCCAGCGGCTCGCGGCGGCCC
>NZ_BAUC01000007.1 GCF_000474215.1 Edwardsiella hoshinae NBRC 105699 = ATCC 33379
GAGGCAGAGGCAGAGGCAGAGGCAGAGGCAGAGGCAGAGGCAGAGGCAGAGGCAGAGGCAGAGGCAGAGGCAGAGAGGATAAAACGCAGAACACCCTGCCGACAACACGGTTGGCAGGGTGTAGCTTTATTTATTTGCGTTATCTCGATCTCGCGCGCGGGCGCGATACGCTTACTTATGTTTACGCATTACCAAGGTGGCGTTAGTACCGCCGAAGCCAAAGCTGTTGGACATCACCACATCCAGCTCACGCTCGGTGGTTTCGGTGACGATGTTCATCCCGGCGGCCTGCTCATCCAGCTCTTCGATGTTGATGCTCGGCGCGATAAAGCCATGCTCCAGCATCAGTAGGGTATAGATGGCCTCGTGAACGCCCGCCGCGCCCAGCGCATGACCCGTCATGGCCTTGGTCGAGGAGATAGCGGGTGTCTTATCGCCGAAAACTTCGCGAATGGCACCCAATTCTTTCACGTCGCCAACCATGGTGGAGGTACCGTGTACGTTCAGGTAGTCAACCGGCTTATCCAGATCCTGCATCGCCATCTGCATGCAGCGTGCCGCGCCTTCACCCGACGGAGCAACCATATCGTAACCATCCGAGGTCGCGCCGTAACCAACGATCTCGGCATAGATGTGCGCGCCGCGGGCCAGCGCGTGCTCCAACTCCTCCACCACCACGATGCCGCCGCCACCGGAGATGACGAATCCGTCACGCTTAGCGTCGTAGGTACGGGAGGCCTTTTCCGGCGTATCGTTGTAATGGGTAGACAACGCGCCCATGGCATCAAACTCACACGCCAGCTCCCAGCACATCTCTTCCCCGCCGCCGGCGAAGACCACGTCCTGTTTACCCAGTTGGATCATCTCCACGGCGTTACCGATGCAGTGCGCCGAGGTGGCGCAAGCGGAGCTGATGGAATAGTTGACGCCACGGATCTTAAACGGCGTCGCCAGGCAGGCAGAGACGCCAGATGCCATCGCCTTGGTAACCATGTAAGGGCCGACACCACGAATACCGCGAGAACGCATGCCATCGGCACCGGCAACCTGGTTGCGCGGAGAGCCGCCGCCGGAGCCGACGATCAGACCGGTACGGTTATTGGACACCATCTCGTCCGTCAGGCCAGAATCGTTGATCGCTTCCTGCATCGACAGATAAGCATAGATCGATGCATCGCTCATAAAACGCATCACCTTGCGGTCAATCAAGCCCGTGGTGTCCAGCTTGATGTTGCCCCACACCTGACTACGCATACCGGCTTCCTGTAATTCAGGCGCAAAGGTGATCCCCGAACGCCCTTCTTTCAGAGACGCCAGCACCTCCTGTTGGTTGTTACCGATACTGGAAACAATACCCAAGCCAGTAATCACTGCACGTTTCATTCATTACCTCGTGAAAAAATTATGTCATTCGGGATACGTGTCGCACTTTAGCGTACAGCTGTACGCCGAGGCAAGTCCGATCAGCGCTGGTAAAACCAGATCGCGTGAAATTTGCTGCCCCGCCCACAGACCGTTAGAATCGTGCACTGGCTGATTTAGCGGTAAAAAAACGTGAACCATACATCGATACAGGGCGCATCGCTGAGCTGGAACCAACAGGGTACACCTGTTTCGCAACAGTTTGACGACGTCTACTTCTCCAATCAGGATGGGTTAGCGGAAACGCGCCATGTCTTCTTACAGGGAAATAGGCTGCCGCAGCGCTGGCGGGAGCCCGGACGGACGTGTTTTACTGTCGCAGAGACCGGCTTCGGCACCGGGCTCAACTTTCTTACCCTGTGGCAGGCCCACGCCGCCTGCCGGCAAGAGGCGCCTGAGCAGACGCCGCACCGCCTACACTTCATCAGCTTCGAAAAGTATCCGCTACAACGCGGCGATCTGCGTGCAGCCCATGCCGCCTGGCCGGAGCTGGCCGAATTCAGCGCACAACTGTGCGCCGTATGGCCCGATGCCTTGCCCGGCTGCCACCGTCTGCATCCGGCCCCGCACATCACCCTGGATCTGTGGTTTGGCGATATCAACACGCTATTGCCACAGTTACCCGATGGGCTAGATGGCCACATCGATGCCTGGTTTCTCGATGGCTTCGCCCCGGCAAAAAATCCGGATATGTGGACCCAGACGCTGTTCGATACCATGGCGCGTCTGGCGCGTCCCGGCGCCACCTTCGCCACCTTTACCGCTGCCGGTTTCGTGCGGCGCGGTCTGCTGCAAGCGGGCTTCGAGGTCGACAAGGTCAAGGGATTCGGGAAAAAACGCGAATGCTTGGCGGGCCGTCGTCCACCGCTCCCCTCCACCACTCCCGCCCGCGCCCCTTGGTATGCCCGCCCGGCGGCGACGTGTCCCGATGAGGTGGCGCTGATCGGCGGCGGAGTCGCCTCGGCCCTGTGCGCCTTGGCGCTGTTACGCCGTGGCAGCCGTGTCACCCTGTACTGCGCCGACGCCCAGGGCGCCGAGGGTGCCTCTGGTAATCGCCAGGGAGCGCTCTACCCCCTGCTCAATGGGCGCGGCGACGCTCTGGAACGCTTCTATGCCCGCGCTTTTCCCTATGCCCTACGCTGCTATGATGCGCTAATCGAGCAGGGCGTAACCTTCGCCCATCAATGGTGCGGGGTCAGCCAACTGGGCTATGATGCCACCAGCCAGCGTAAGATTGCGCAATTATTGGCCGCCGGTTGGCCGACATGGCTGGCACAAGGCGGCGATGCCGCCGCCTTGAGTGAACGCTGCGCCCTGCCATTGCCGCAGGGCGGCGTCAGCTATCCACGCGGTGGCTGGCTGGATCCCGCACAGTTGACCCGCCAGGCGTTGGCCTTCGCCGAGCGCCAGGGTGCCGTTTTACACTTCAACCAACGCGTGACACAGTTACAACGTGAAGCGCAGGGCTGGCGGCTCCTGCTGGCTGACGGCACACAGCGACGACATACCTGCGTGGTACTGGCCACCGGCGCCGAGCTCGATCAGTTCAGCCAATGCGATGCACTACCGCTCTATCCTGTGCGCGGCCAGGTCAGTCATATCCCTAGCATCCCGGCATTGGCCGGGTTGCGCCAAGTATTATGCTACGACGGCTACCTGACGCCTCGCAGCCCGGACTATGGTACCCATTGTATCGGCGCCAGCTACCGACGAAACTGCCGTGACCGCGCCTATAGCCAGCAGGAGCAACAGGATAATCGCCAACGCCTGATCGACTGCCTACCGCAGAGCACCTGGCCCTACCAGGTCGATGTCAGCGCCGGCGCAGCGCGCGTCGGCGTGCGCTGCGTCGTACGCGACCACCTGCCTTTAGTCGGCGCATTACCGGATCAACCCGCGCTTCAGGCCTGTTACGCCGACGATACCCGTTATGATGGCTCGACGGCACCGACTGCACCCAGTCATCCGGATCTGTTTATTCTTGGCGCACTCGGTTCACGCGGGTTGTGCAGCGCACCGCTGTGCGCCGAACTGCTGGCCGCACAGATCCACGATGAGGCGTTACCGCTAGAGCAGGATCTGCTGGCGGCCCTCAACCCCAACCGTTTCTGGCTGCGTAAATGGTTAAAGAAGCAAGGTAAAGCGCGGCGCTAGAGCGGCACATAGCTCGGGCGTGCGGACGCTTTGCCCGAGTGGCGCGCTTAGTGGGCGCGCTGGTAGAGATCCTGCCATAGGTTGTACACCAACGCCTGGTCGGGCGGAGAGAGTTCGCCGGCATGGATGGCGTGGGCCAAACTGGCTCGCACCGCTTCGTCCAACTGGGCTGGCGTTGCCTGTGGCAATGCCTCGACCTCCGCTACCGCCAGGGTCAGATGGCCGCGCAAGTAACCGCCGGCAAACAGTTCATCGTCACTGGCGTGCTCCACCATCTCGTCAATCAGTGCCAGAATACGGCATTCAAACTCTGTAATCATTACGGCTCCTTGGATAAGGGGATCGGTGACATCTACCGTCACTGCACGTATTCCGGGTAAGGAAAGGCCTGCGGTGTCAGCGCCGGAGTATGGTAAAACGCCTGTAGCGCCTGGATAAAGCGCGCCGCCCGCGCGGGGATCCCCTGCGCCAGATAGGCCAGAACCTGTTCACGTACCCGCCGTTGGAAGGCGATCCGATCGGGCTCAAAGTCGCCCTCCAGATTGTCGCAACTCACATTAAACGGATAACCGGCGGCGACGCAGAACAACCAGTCCAATGCCTGCGGTTTCACCTCCACCACCTCGAAACGCGCCTGTGTCGCGGCATCGCGCCCATCGGGACAGTACCAGTAGCCATAATCCTCCAGACGACGCCGCGCTTCACCGGCGATACACCAGTGGGAGATCTCATGTAAGGCACTGGCATAGTAGCCATGGGCGAAGACGATACGGTGCTGCGCATCCGTTTCATCGGCGGGCAGATAGATGGGCTCCCCCGTCCCGGCCACCAGCCGAGTTTGGTACTCGCTGCCGAAGGTCTGCGCAAACAGATCGATTAATTGCTGATAATGATGGGTTACAGACATGAATAGCGACGACTCTCATAAAGAAGTAAGGAACGGCGTCGTGCCGTGCGCGGCGATTGTCGCACAGGCGGCAGCCACTTGCACCCGTTACCATCCTTGTTGCAGCCAGGTCAGGATTTCATCGCCATGATTGTCAAACAACAGCTTGGCACTCATCAGCAGCGACATAGCCACGATCATGGGCCGAATCAAGGCTTGCCCCTTGGTCAGAACCATCCGCGCGCCGAGGCGCGCACCGATCACCTGCCCCACCAGCATCAACAATCCGACGACCCAAACAACGTTGCCGCCGAGGATAAAGAACAGGAGCGAAGCCGCATTGGAGGTGAAGTTGAGCACCTTGGCATGCGCCGTCGCCTTGGGGAGGGTCAGCCCGAGCAGCATCACATAGCCCAGGGCGTAGAATGAACCGGCTCCGGGACCAAAGAAACCATCATAAAAGCCGACACAGGCGCCGCCCAAAACGGCGAACAGCGGCATCCCAATGCGTGCTACCCCTTCACTGGCCCCCAGCGATGGCGTCAACAAGAAGTAAATACCGACACAAATGATCAGATAAGGCAGCCACTGACGCAGGATATCGGCCTGAAGAGATTGCACCAAAATAGTACCGATAGCGGAAGCGACAAAGGTAAGCAGTATGACCCACTTCTGCTGTGCTAGGTTGACCACACGGCGGCGCACAAAATAGAGACTGGCGGAAAAGGAGCCCCCCACCGACTGTAACTTATTGGTGGCCAGCGCCTGCGCAGGCGGCAGACCGGCTGCCAGTAACGCCGGCACCGTCAGTAAGCCGCCGCCGCCGGCGATGGCATCGATAAAACCGGCGAATAACGCCACGCAAAATAGAATTCCGATTAATTCGGGGGAAAGCAGCAGTGTTTCCATGATCCTTGCCTAAACCGTCACATCGTGTTGTGTCTGTCCTGTATCACATCGGCATTATCAGACATAGAAATTATATGCAGCGTTATGTGATTTAGACCGCGAAATAGGGCGTTATCATGACAAACTATTCATTCGGCGTAACTGATTTTTATCATACCGTCGTATCAGAGCAGCGGCTAGCGGCGCTGCCGTCATCGCAGGCAAGGTCGCGGGGGAGCCCGTCGGCATCACGTTACGACGCGTGCAGCACTGCCCAGGCCAGCATCAATAGGGTAATGCGGGGCGGAAGTAGGGCGATGCCCGCCGCGCGTCATAAACGCAGGGCGACATCGCCGCAGACGCAGAGGCTAGGCGTCCTCATCGTGTAACTGTGCCAATAACGCCTGGCAGGCCGCCGGCAACGGTGGTGGAGTGCGCGGCTTGGCGGGAGCGCTTGGCGCCGAGGGCGGTAGGAACCAGCTGGCCAGCTCTGCGCCACAGCCATCGCCGGGTGGCGGCGGCAGCTGCGCTTCACAGGCCGTGCTGCCCGGCGGACAGTTCAGACGCACATGCATATGTGCCCGGTGGGCGAACCAGGGACGCACCTTATGCAGCCATTGGCGATCGGTACCCGCCGTATCGCACAGCTGGCGCTTGATCGCTGGATTGACAAAGATACGTGACACCTGCCGATCCTCGGCGGCCAGCTTAATCAACTCACCGATTTGCGGCCTCCAGCGCGACGGGATCACTCGCTCCCCGCCGACCGCGACCAGATCCTGCGGCACCGGTTGACGTAACTGCTGTTGACTCCAGCGCTGCTGAGGCAGTTGCAGCCAAATATCGACATCCAACCCCGACTGATGGCTGGCATGGCCGCCGTTGAAAGGCCCACCTGCCGGCATTGCCATATCACCGACCAGTACGGTTCCCAGATGTTGCGCCTTCGCCTGCTCGCTCAAGCGCTCGATAAATGCCAGCAACGCCGGATGGCCGAAGTAACGCCGCTGTTGGCTACGCATCACCTGATAATCCGGTGAGGTGAGTGGCAACGCCCGAGCCCCGATGATACAGCCGTTGGCATAGCTGCCGATGGCCTGAGGCGGTCCCGCCACCGGTTGCGTAATACGCTGCCAGGGCGTTTGAGCGCATACTGGCCAAACACAGAGCGCCAGCAACCATCCCCATCCCCATCCGCGTCGCATAACCCGCGCTCCTTTACCAACGTGGCACCGTGCAGACCACATCCGCACACTGCGCCCGCTGGCGCAATAGATGATCCATCAACACCAGGGCCACCATCGCCTCGGCGATCGGCACCGCGCGGATCCCGACGCAAGGGTCATGGCGGCCACGGGTTACCATGGTCGTCGCCTCCCCTTCGCGCGTGATGGTTTGTCCCGGCACCATAATGCTGGAGGTCGGCTTCAGCGCCAAGCGGGCCAGCAGCGGCTGTCCAGTACTGATCCCCCCCAAGATGCCGCCGGCATGATTGCTCAAGAATCCGTCCGGCGCGATCTCATCGCGGTGTTCGCTGCCGCGCTGCGCCACCACCGCGAAGCCGTCGCCGATCTCCACCCCTTTTACCGCATTGATGCTCATCAACGCATGGGCCAGATCGGCATCCAGGCGATCGAACACCGGCTCCCCCAACCCCGGCGGTACCCCTGTCGCCAGCACCCTCACCTCGGCACCGATCGAGTCGCCGCTTTTCTTCAGATCGCGCATCAGCGCATCCAGTGCCGCCAGTTGGTTCACGTCAGGACAAAAGAAGGGGTTTTGCTCTACCTGTGCCCAGTCATACTGCTGACAGGCGATCGTTCCCATGCGCGACAGGCAGGCGCGGATGCTGATGCCATGCTGTAGGCGCAGGTATTTCTTGGCGATGGCGCCGGCGGCCACCCGCATCGCCGTCTCACGCGCCGAGGCGCGCCCGCCGCCCCGGTAGTCGCGCAGACCATACTTCTGCTCGTAGCTGTAGTCGGCATGCCCCGGACGAAAGAGATCCTTGATGGCGCCGTAATCCTGTGAGCGCTGATCAGTATTCTCGATCAACAGACCGATGCTGGTTCCGGTCGTCACTCCCTCGAAGACACCGGAGAGGATACGCACGCGATCCGCTTCACGCCGCGCGGTGGTGTAGCGCGAGCTACCGGGGCGACGACGATCGAGATCGTGTTGCAGATCCGCTTCGCTCAACGCCATTCCCGGCGGCACGCCGTCCACGATGCACCCCAGCGCCGCCCCATGCGACTCACCGAAGGTGGTGAGCCTGAATACCTGCCCAATGCTGTTTCCCGCCATGTCACTCTCCTGGTTACCCTGACGCCATCAGGGGACTGCCTGTCTTGGCATTCGGTTTGGCGGCAGGCCTACGCCTGCCTGGTACATCAACTGCGATAAAGGGCGAAGTGAGCGGCGCAGTCCAACAGCTGCTGACGCGTCAACATGAACACACCATCGCCGCCATTAGCGAACTCCAACCAGACGAACGGGATGTCCGGGTACTGCTCCATCAGGTGTACCATGCTGTTGCCGACCTCGCAGATCAACACCCCGTCGTCGCTCAAGTAGTCCGGCGCGCAAGCCAGGATGCGGCGTACCAGCTTCAAGCCATCGCTGCCAGCAGCCAACCCCAGTTCCGGCTCATGACGGAACTCATCAGGTAGATCGGACATGTCTTCTTCGTCGACATACGGTGGGTTGGTGACGATCAGGTCGTAACGCAGCGCCGGCAACTCACGGAACAGATCGGAACGGATCGGCGTAACCTGTTGTTCCAGGCCATGCTGCTGGATGTTGTGCTCGGTCACCGCCAGTACGTCGCCAGAGATATCCACCGCATCCACCTCGGCCTGCGGAAAAGCATAGGCGCAGGCGATGGCGATGCAGCCGCTACCGGTACACATGTCTAAGATATGCTGCGGTGATCCGCTGATCAGGCCGGCGAAACGGTTGTCGATAAGCTCACCGATCGGCGAGCGCGGCACCAATACCCGCTCGTCAACATAGAACTCATGCCCACAGAACCAAGCCTTGTTGGTCAGGTAAGCCACCGGGATGCGCTCATTGATGCGGCGGATTACCCGCTCGACGATGCGGTGACGTTCGCTTAGGGTAAGGCGCGCATTGCGCATCTCTTCGGGGATGTCCATCGGCAGGTAGAGGCTCGGCAGCACCAGCTGCACCGCTTCGTCCCAGGGGTTATCCGTGCCGTGGCCGTAGTAAACCTCCGCGGCGTTAAAACGGCTGACGCTCCAGCGCAGCATATCCTGAATGGTGTGCAGTTCGTTTACCGCTTCGTCGACGAAAATTTTGTCCAAAGTAGCCTCCAGCAGCGCTCGGAAAGTCATGCCTCACGGCATGGATTACAGATAAAATCGACTCATGCCCTGGCGGGCACCGTAACGGCGTAGTGTGCCATGAAGCCACAGACAAATCAGCAAAGAATCCATCCGGACGGCGGTTTTACTTAGCGTCGCGCCCATCTGCGGTTACACTATTCGCTCTAGGTCAGCCATCAGCGAACACTCACAACAATGAGCAAGAAACATTCCGTCAGCCACGATGACGCGGCGCTGTTCCGTGCCTCTATCGCCGGTACGCGCCGGCTCCGTCAAGATACCGTTACTCACCGTCCCGCGCGTATCCCGCGGCAGGCTGCGCCGCAAAAGGTCTTACAAGAACAGATCGATGCCAGCTTCTATTTTTCCGATGAGTTTCAGCCCAATCTAAATAGCGAAGGGCCGACCCGCTATGTGCGCCCGGACATCAGCCATTTCGAGCTAAAACAGCTGCGGCGCGGCGACTATTCGCCGGAAATGTTCCTGGATCTGCATGGATTAACCCAGCAACAGGCTAAACAGGAGTTGGGTGCCTTGATCGCCGCCTGCCGGCGGGAACACCTGTGCTGCGCCTGTGTCATGCACGGTCACGGCAAGCACGTGCTCAAACAACAGACACCGCTGTGGTTGGCCCAACACCCGGATGTGCGCGCCTTTTATCAGGCGCCGCGCGAATGGGGCGGCGATGCCGCGCTACTGGTGTTGATCGAGGTGGATGAGCGGGAGGCGCCTCGCCGCTAACGGGCGCTGGCGCCAACATCGGGTTAGCGGCACACAGTGATCAGGCGATATCTGTGATCTGCGCAGGGCTAACCTGCCATTCGAATACTCCACCGTCTTCCGCCAAGCTAACCGCGGCGATCGCCGAGGTGGAGAACATCGGTGGCGCTTCCTGTGGGCACAGGGATGAGACCAGGTAACCGACCAGCGGAAGGTGAGAGATGATCAGGACACGTTGCGATGTTTGCGCCGCCAACGCCTCAAGGTAACTGGCCGTTACATCGGCGTCGCCGCCAGGCACCAGCTCATTCAACACCTCGACCTCCGCCGGCAGCGGCAACACCTCGCGCACTGCGGCCAGGGTTTGCTGCGCCCGCAGATAGGGGCTAACTAATACACGATCGATCTGCTCAACGCTACGCGCCAACCAGGCCGCCATACGCACCGACTCATCATGACCCGCCAGCGTCAAGGGACGTTGCGCATCGCTCGCCGCCTCAAGCGCCGCCTCACCGTGACGCATAATAAAAACTTGCATATTGCACCGCTACTATGGGTAAACGCCGACGCCACCGTGCGCGGCTTTTACACCCTGATGGAAAGAAAATATCGTTGCTCAATGCATCCTTTACCGGCATCCACCGGAAGAGCAAAGGATAACTGTGGGGTCGCCGCCTGATTATTGTTGTCGCGCGACCACGTCATACTGCTGGCAACGCGCTAACTCCGCGCCGCAGGAAGGAAAACTACCCCGTTCATCCACGGCTGTACAGCATTGCGGGGGAAAAGAGTTGCAGCCAGTGATCCGCCTCTCATCCACGCGGCATCACGCGTAACGGGGCTGACAAGGCGATCTTCATTCGGTGATAAAAAACGCACGGTTTCCCGTGCGTCTGGCTATTCAGTCTGGCGTTAGCTTAACGCAGACCCAGTTGGAAAATCAGCGTCTCAGCTTGGCAGCAAAACACGAAATCGATGTTCAGCTCGAAACCTTGCTCACTTTCGTTGATCGTGCTGGTGATCTGGCATGGCTCAGACTCCACCGCACGTGCCTTCTCTGTCAGCGTCGCCAGCATGGCCTCAGCCTCTCCCTGGCTGGCAAACAGATGACGATAAGATGCGGTGCAGTCGGTGTTATCCATTACGGTACCTACGTCTACACAGCAGCATGCCGCCGTTTCAGTCGCGCTGCATTTATTGATGGCATCGGTCATTTCACTTGTCTCCTCATGGGGGCAGAGGCCCCGATAGTCGTGCCAATGATGATCTGGCTCAAAAAATAAGATATTTACGCTTATTTTACCTCGACTGCCAGGCCGGCACTAGCGCCGGAAGCGAGGAATTGTATGTCGTGGCGTAACGCCGCTTCTCACCGTAAAAGCGGCCTTTTATTACCCATTTTCCCCACAAAACACAACAAAAACAACGTAAAATCAACCAAAAACATACAATAATCACATGAATTGCCAGAACATTTTGATAACATTGGCGCCGATGTTCGCCGTATCGGGCGACTGGTCTGATTTGTTAGACCGCCATCCCCCCCTACAATCCGCGCTCCTTGTTACGATGTGTAACATTGCTTAAAAAAAGTTCTGCGAGGCTTCGGATTATGCGCCCACAAAAACTGTTTACTCGATCGGCGTTAGCCGCAGCAGTAGCACTCCTCTCTTCCGCCAACACCTATGCCGCGGGTTTTCAGCTCAATGAGTTTTCAGCCGCGGGGCTGGGACGCGCCTTCTCCGGCGAGGGGGCCATGATCGATACGCCGGCCTCCGCCAGCCGTAACCCGGCGGTGCTGAGCACTTTCGACCGCCCGGCCCTTTCCGTCGGCGGTATCTATATCGATCCCGGCGTCGATATCACCGGTACCTCGCCAACGGGGCGCAGCCTAAACGCGCACAATATCGCGCCGAGTGCCCTGATCCCCAACCTGCACTACGTGCAGCCGCTGAATGACCGTTGGTCCATCGGCGCCTCCGCCACCAGTAATTACGGTCTGGCTACCGAGTTCAGCGATGACTACACCGCCGGCGCCTTCGGCGGCACCACCGATCTGATGACGGCCAACTTCAACCTGAGCACCGCCTACCGCCTCAATCCGCAGTGGAGCTTCGGTCTGGGCGTTAACGCGGTCTACGCTAAAGCGAAGATCGAGCGTTATGCTGGCGAATTGGGCGCTTTAGTTGGGCAACCCGCCAATACGATGATCGCCGATTTAAAAGGCCACACCTGGGGCTATGGCTGGAACGCCGGGATCCTGTATCAGATCGACGAGCGTAACCGCTACGCCCTGACCTACCGCTCCGAAGTGAAACTTGACTTCAAAGGCGACTACAGCAGCGCGCTGCCTCCATCCGCCCATTTGACTCCTATCATGGGTACTATCTTCAGCCACCTAGGCCTCCCTGCCGGTAGCGATGGCCAGATCATTCCGGGTAAGCTGAGCATGACCCTGCCGGCGATGTTGGAAGTCTCCGGCTATAACCGCGTGGCGCCGCAGTGGGCCATCCACTATAGCCTCGCCTATACCACCTGGAGCCAGTTCAAAGAACTGAAAGCCACCAATAACGCTAACGATACTCTGTTCCAGAAGGATGAGCAGTTCCACGATGCCTATCGCATGGCGCTGGGTGCCACCTACTACTACGACGATAACTGGACCTTCCGTGGCGGTGTCGCCTTCGATGCCACGCCGGTACCGGCAGATCACCGTTCCATCTCCATCCCGGATCAGAACCGTGCCTGGCTGAGCGGCGGCTTTAGCTACGCCTTCAATCGTGATCTCTCCGTGGATGTCGGGGCTTCCTATATGCACGGTTCCCACGTCAACTTCAAGGAAGGCCCTTATCAGTTCCGCTCCGTCGGCAAAGCCTGGCTGTACGGCGCCAACGTCAACTACGCCTTCTAAGGCTAGCTAGCGCGTTTAATCGTTCAGTAGCGCCCTTCGGGGCGCTTTTTTTATCCCCGGAGGATGCCCCGCGCATTGTCGGTCGACCCACTCAGCGCTTGCACTGGCGCGACATCATGCCGCCCGACGACAGACGGCGCAGGCATCGGAGCCTGAGCGCCGCTACCGGCGCGGCGTGGCACACGGCGCCAGCGCTAAACCGCGACATCTCGCGAAACGCCTTGCCCCGTGCGTTCGGCCCGCCAAGGAGCAAAAAAAGGCGCCCATCGGGCGCCGATCACCGCGCGGGTGGACTCAGTTAGCCGCATCGATATCCTTCAGATCGTCCTGAATCGCCTGCGCATTCGGATTCACCTCCGGTTTCACCTGGCCGCCATTCGCCAGGAAGTCGTTGTACTGGAAGTAGGCCTCACGCACCGTGATATAGGGGTCGGGCGAGTTGCGTAACAGGCCATCGGAGTCCAGCAACTGTGCACGCGTCTCGATCCCTTCCAGCGCCCACTTACCCGCCGACATCCAGAAGGTCAGCCACCCCAGCGGCGGATAGAGATAGTCCACCGAATCACCGCCTTCCTGACGTAAGGTGAAACTACCGTACCCCGGCAACACCAGGTAAGGGCCATAGGGCACGTGGTAATAGCCCAGGGTACTACCGAAACGCTGCGGATCCTGTTTCCCCAGCTTGGCCGGATTCGCCATCGCCGCGACATCGATCAATCCTCCCAGTCCCAAGGTCGTATTGAGGAAGAAACGGTTAAAATGGCGGAAACCGTCATAGATACGCCCTTCGGCGAAACAGTTCACCATACTGGCTGGCTCGGACAAGTTGACGAAGAAGTTCATCAGCCCGTTACGCGCCGGACGGGGGAGATAATCGCGCCATACCACCGCTATTGGCCGGACCACATAGGGATCAAGATAGTCGTAGTTGACGCTAAACATGGCGCGGTTAAATCCTTCCAGCGGATCGGATCGCCCCTGAGAATCCGGTTGGGAAGCGCTCGTCGCACAGCCCGCCAACATCACGCTTGCCAGAGCCACTCCCGCCAGACGATATTTCATAATTCACTCCATAAACAAGGACGCCCCATAACGGGGCGCCCTGAATACCAACAGATCCCGCAGTGAGCCGCTTACGGCGTCTGCCTATTGAGGGTTATCGCTACCGTTTTACCGCTAGTATAGGGTAAAACCGCACTTTCTCCGAACACATTGCTCGCCGACTGTGCCGCCCCTTCGCCCGGCGCCACCTGCACCCGAACCTGGAACTGGCTCAGCGAAGAGAGTAAACGCTCCGGCATCATCGCGTCGCTGTCCGACAAGGTCACCGACTGCGGGAAGTGACCTAATGGCAGACGCTTGACCGCAACCGGTAGCGGACTCTTACCATCGGTAACGCTGATCAACAACTGGCTCCCCGGCGCTAACTGCCGCTCCAGGGCTGGCGTCATGGCGATATCGACCCGCACCTGAGCCGCATCGATCCCGGCCTGTACCCGAGCCTGAGCGATACTACGCTCGATCATGTCACGGCGCCGATCATCCGGCGGCAACAGCTTCAACATCATCTCCCAGGCACCGATCGCCTGCCGGTATTCGCCCTGCTCGAAGGCATTAAATGCCAGGAGGCTCAGTACCTGAGTATTCTGGTGATCCTGACTGAGCAAGCGACGCAGCAAGACGGCCGCATCGCGATTATCCTGCTCATCGCTGGATCGCGTCAGCACCTCGGCATAACCCAGCGCCACCTCCGGTTCGTTAGGTGCTAGTTTATAGGCATGGGCGAAAGCTTGTGTGGCCGTCGTGGCATTATTCAGCGCCATACCGATACGTCCGAGCATGACCCAGTCCGCCACATTGTTGGGATGCTGTTGCAACTCGGTGCGTAGCCCCAACCCCAAGCGCGCCAACTCCTCACGATCCAGCGGCTGCTTGTCCTCATTCATCACCCGCTCGCGTAGCTGCGGCATCTGCGCCATCACTTGGCGCCATTCCGCCAGTTGGCGCCAACCGCCAGTCTTCAGGTAAACGCCGAGCGACAACGCCAGCAGCACCACCACACCCGGCAATAACGCCCAGCGACTGAGCGGCGCGGCGGTGCGCTTCTCTTCTCCCGGCACATCATTCAGCAGATTCTGTTGCAGATCGGCCAACATCTCCGCTCGGCCCGCGACGATCCCCTGCGCCTCATCTTGCTCCAGCTCTTTCAGCCGTTGATGATAGAGTTGGGTATTCAAGCGATCGCGATCCGCCACCCCCACTTCACGCGGGGTACGCAAGGCCGGGAGCAGGAACAACGCCGCCGCCCCCACCAGCAACAACAGCACTATCAGCCCAAAGATTATCATCGATGCTCTCCGTCATCATTCTGGTTGAGCAGACGCTGTAGGCGCCGTTGCTCGGCGGCGCTGAGTGCCGCCGGTGCGCCTCCCTCCCCCTGCGCCGGCGAGGTCGGGCGCTGGCGAGCGAGGCGCACCAGTATCCACACCCCGCCCAGAATCGCCAATAACGGCCCAATCCACAGGATCAAGGTCGCCGGCGTCACCGGTGGCTCATAGGTCACAAAATTACCGTAACGCGCCACCATATAGTCCACCACCTGCTGCTGGCTATAGCCCTGCTGCATCAGCTCATACACCTTCTGGCGCATGTCTGCGGCGATGATGGCGTTAGAGTCGGCGATGCTGTTGTTCTGGCATTTGGGGCAACGCAACTGCTCCGTCAGCTCACGGTATTGCTGTTCCTGCTGCTCGCTGGTGAAGTTGTAGGTGTCGATCACCGCCGCCCACAACAGGCCCGGCAGCAGGAGCCCCAAGGCCAGCAGCGCACTGCGTAGTGCGGTCATGATTGGCCTCCCTGATATTTCAGCCACAGAGGTTCGATCTCGTTTTTCCATACCCGCTCATTGAGATCGCCGGCGTGGCGATAACGAATGATGCCGTTGCCATCGATCAAGAAAGTTTCCGGCGCACCGTAGACCCCCAGATCCAGCCCCAACATGCCATCGCCGTCATACAGGCTCAGGGCGTAAGGGTTACCCAGCTCATTCAGCCACTTAATCGCCTTCTGACGATCATCCTTATAGTTCAAGCCCACCACTCGGATCCCACGAGCCGCCAACGTGTTCAAATATTTATGTTCGGCATAGCAGGTCGGACACCAGGTCGCCCAGACATTGAGCAACAGTGGCTTGCCATCATGCAACACCGACTGGCTGTAGGTCTTGCCCGGCGTATCCAACGAGGCCAAACGGAAAGTGGGCACCGGTTTACCGATCAACGCCGATTCCAGCAGGGTCGGATCTTCGCCGTCGGCATTGCGCTGCAATTGTACCAGGAAGGCCACCACCAACAGTAAAAACAGCACCAGCGGAACAAAAAGCCATTTACGATTCATGCTGTTTTCTTCTCCTGACTCTCTGTCATACGGCGCGTGCGGTAACGCGGGTCCAACATACACAACAGCCCTCCCAGTGCCATCAGTACGCCGCCGTACCAGATCCAACGCACAAAGGGCTTATAGTACAGACGCACGGCCCAAACGCCCTCGGACAGCTCCTCTCCTAGCGCGGCGTAGAGATCCCGCGTCAAACCGCCATCCACCGCCGCCTCGGTCATCATGCTGCGTGCGTTGGTATAGAAGCGCTTCTCGGCACGCAGAACCGTTTCCAACTGATCGCCACGGATCACATCGATCAACGCCTCACCGCCGGTATAATTTGGCCCACGGATCTCATGCACATCGCGAAACACGAAGCGATAGTCGCGGATCTGTAGGCTGTCACCCGATTTCATGCGTACGTCGCGCTCAATACTATAGTTCTGGCTAAAGGCGATGCCGATCACCGTTACCGCTACCCCCAGATGGGCCAGCACCATACCCCACTGGCTGCGCGACAGCTTACCCAGTCCATGCCATAGGCCATCACGATAAGTCGCGCGCTGATACAGTTCCACCAGCGTCAGCACCACGACCCACAGTGCCATCAATAGCCCGACCACCGTCATCGCCACGATGCGATCCTGCAACCACCACGGCAACAACAACGCCACGAGCACGCTGATCAGCAGGGCCGCCAGCAGCGAGTTACGCAGACGTCCCACGCTATCACGCCGCCAACGCACCAACGGCCCGAGCCCTAACAGCAGGGCGAACGGCACCATCAGGTAGGTAAACATAGTATTAAAGAAGGGCTCGCCGATAGAGATGCTGCCCAGCCCCAACTGCTTATGCACCAACGGCAACAGCGTCCCCAGTAACACCACTAACGTGGCGGCGACCAACAGCACATTATTACCCAGCAACAGTGTCTCACGGGAGAACAGCTCATGACGGGTATGGCTGCGCACCTGACCACCGCGTAACGCATACAGCAGCAGCGAGCCGCCGATCACCACCACCAAATAGGCAAGAATAAACATGCCACGCGCCGGATCGGAGGCGAAAGCGTGCACCGAGACCAATACCCCGGAACGCACCAGGAAGGTGCCCAACAGACACAGAGAGAAAGAGGTGATGGCCAGCAATACCGTCCACGCCTTGAAGGTGCCGCGTTTCTCGGTGACCGCCAACGAATGCAACAAGGCGGTGCCCGTCAGCCACGGTATGAGCGAGGCGTTCTCCACCGGGTCCCAGAACCACCAGCCCCCCCAACCCAACTCATAGTAGGCCCAGAACGAACCGAGGACGATGCCCAGCGTGAGGAATACCCAGGCCGCCATAGTCCAGGGCCGCGACCAGCGCGCCCAGGCGCTATCCAAGCGCCCGGCCATCAGCGAGGCGATGGCGAAGGCGAAGGCCACCGAGAAACCGACGTAGCCCATATACAGCAATGGCGGGTGGAAAATCAGCCCGACATCCTGCAACAACGGGTTCAGATCACGTCCGTCGATAGGAAAGCCAGGCAAGGTGCGAATAAAAGGGTTCGAGGTCAGCAAGATGAACAGCAAGAAGCCGATATTGATCATCCCCATCACCGCGAGCACGCGGGCAACTGAGTCTTGCGGCATACGGCGACTCAATAACGCCACCGCCAGCGTCCACCAGCTTAGCAGCATGACCCACAGCAGCAACGATCCCTCATGAGAGCCCCAAGTCGCCGCGATGCGGAAGTAGACCGGCAGCTGTGAGTTCGAGTTGGCCGCCACATAAGCCACACTGAAATCGTTGGCGACGAACGCATAGACCAGGCAGGCGAAAGAGAGCGTGATACTGGCGCATAACCCGTAGGCTAATGGCCGCGCCAGCGCCATCAGGCGCACATCGTTACGCGCTGCCCCCCAACAGGGGTAGACGCTAAGCAGCACCGACACCGCCAACGCCAATGACAGAAGAAAATTACCGATCTCAGGGATCATGATGGGTTACCGCCCTGTTGATTGTTCAGTCGTCCCCGCCTGCGGCATGTGATGATTCTCTTTCATCGCCGCTTCCACCTCTGGCGGGGTGTATTTCTCATCATGCTTAGCCAGCACCTCTTTCGCCTGGATCACATTGCCCGGCTCCAGCACCCCCTGCGCCACCACACCCTGCCCCTCGCGGAACAGATCCGGCAGGATGCCGGTATAGGTGACATCGACTACGCCTTGGGCATCGTACAACTTGAAGTTGACGCGCAGACTATGGGGATCACGCTGTACCGAGCCCGGCATCACCATCCCGCCGATACGCAACCGCTGCCCCACCTCCGGCTTCTCATGCTGCTCGCCCTTCCCCATCAGGATTTCGCTCGGGGTGTAGAACAGATCGATGTTGGCGCGTAAGGCATACAGCACTAATGACACCGTCACCACTAAGCCGACCAGCACGCCAATAACCAGATACAGGCGATTTTTACGCCGTGGATGCATCATGATGTATATCCTCCTTGATCGGCGTCCGCCGCCGCTGATTGCGCCTGACGCATGCGTAACTCGCGCGCCTGATGGCGACGGATTTCACGGAACAGCGCCCGCCGACGCAGGGCGGTGTGCAACACCAGTCCCAGCAAGGGCAGTAGGCTCAACGCCACCGAAAGCCAGACATAGAAGGCATAACCACCCATTGCAAAGAAGGCCTGCCAAGAATCGAAGAATGGAGTCATTGCGCGCGCCTCCCTCGCGAACCCGCCGACGTCAACAATGCCGCCACCCAAGGACGATGGCGCTCTTGCTGTAGGATCAAGTTACGCAGACGCATCAACGTCAGCGTGATGAAGAAGAACAGGAAGCCCAAAATGCTCAGGCGTAGCGGCGTGCGCATGCTCGGATCGACACTCTGTTGCATATTGCTCGACCCTTGGTGCAGGGTATTCCACCACTCGACAGAAAAATGAATGATCGGCAAGTTGACCACCCCGACCAACACCAAGATACCCGCGGCGCGCCCGGCGAGGCGCCGATCGTCGAAGGCATGGTACAGCGCGATGACCCCCAGATAGAGAAACAGCAGCACCAGCTCAGAAGTCAGGCGGGCATCCCATACCCACCAGGTTCCCCACATCGGCTTGCCCCACGCCGAGCCGGTCGCCAAGGCGATAAAGGTAAACACCGCGCCAACCGGCGCCATGGCAGCGCTGACCAGATCGGCCATCTTCATCTGCCACACCAGTCCAACGAACGCGGCGACGGCCATGCCGGCGTAGATCCCCATCGACCAGATAGCCGCCGGGACATGCAGGTACATGATGCGATAGCTATTCCCTTGCTGATAATCGGCAGGCGCGAAACCGAACCCCCAAATCAGACCGGCCAGAAGAAACAGGATACCCATGCCCCCCAGCCAGGGAGTCAGTCTGCCGCACAGCCGATAGAGCCGTTCCGGCATGGCAAGCTGATGAAGCCATTTCCACATAGCGATTTGCTCACAAATAATAATGAATGGTCCGGGCTAGTGCCCGGAATGATGAAAAGTCATTCAAATTCAGCGTTAATCTAACAGAAACGCCGCAAATTTTGTCCTGCCGATAGCCACAGCAGCAACCAGGTTTTAGTTATCGCTGCATGTAAAGATCATCCTACAACTATCACCTTACTGAATACTCACGCGTAACGCGGCGGCGGCGGCGAACGGTGCCAGCGTCATGCTACCCGCCAACATCGCCCCCAAGATCGCCAGATAGCCTCCGATAGGCATCCCCATCGCGGCCGCATCGATCGCCGAGGTGGCAAAAATCAACACCGGGATATACAGCGGCAGTACCAGCAGGCTAAGCAATACCCCGCCCTTACGCAGCCCGACCGTCAACGCAACCCCGATCGCACCGATAAAACTCAGCGTCGGCGTACCGAGCAGTAGCGTCAGCGCCACCGCCTGCCAGGTTGCAACATCGAACGACAGCAATAGCGCGACTAATGGCGACAGGATCAACAGCGGCAATCCCGTTAGCAACCAATGCGCCACCACCTTGGCCAAGACCGTCAGCGTCAACGGCGCTGGCATCAGTACCAGTTGCTCTAACGAGCCATCCAAAAAGTCATCTTTAAACAGCCGCTCTAACGACAGCAATGACGCCAGCAACGCCGCCACCCAGACGATACCCGGCGCGATACGCGCCAATAGCTGCGGTTCCGGGCCGATGCTCAAGGGAAACAGCGTCACCACGATCAGAAAGAACCACAGCGGGTTAATAATTTCGGCACCGCTACGGGCGGCAATCCTCAATTCGCGCCGAATCACGGCCAAGATCATACTGCCCTCTCTTCACCACGCAGGCACAGCCGACGCATATTGGAATAATTCAGCTCCTGATGCGTAGTCAGGATTATCGTCCCGCCACTCGCGGTATGGCGTTCGAACAACGCCAACAAACGCGCCACGCCGCGTTTATCGATCGCCGTCAACGGTTCATCAAGGATCCACAAGGGCGCGTCGCTCAACCACAGACGTGCCAACGCGACCCGCCGCTGCTGCCCCGCCGACAGTTGCGCGATAGGTACATCCTCAAAACCGACCAACTCCACCTGCGCAAGCGCCTGCCAGATCGCTTCGTCATCGCGCTGCCCCAACACTCGGCAATAAAACGCCAGATTCTCGAAGGCCGTCATCACGCTCTTCACACCTGGATGATGCCCCAGATATAACAGATGTTGTTGGTAATGCTCGCGTTGCCGGCGGATCGGTTGCTCCTGCCACAGGATTTCACCGCTGTCCGGCAACGACAACCCCGCTAACATACGCAATAAGGTGGTCTTCCCGGCCCCATTCGGCCCCTCGATCTGCACCATCTCCCCGGACTGCACCCGAAAACTCAGATCATCAAACAACACACGCTCATCGCGCCGACAGCCCAGGCGGGAAATCGTCAACATGGATAGATTCTGCTCTGATTGGAATCGCTGCATAATAGCATAAGCCCTACGCTCCCCGAACCCTGTAGCGGGTCATCGACCTAACTCCTTCGGGGTAAAATAATGCGTCAGATCAAGGATAATCATCGGGTCGATCCCGCTAAGGCACCGCAAATGCCTCTCATCCCGACGCAGTTCACATTTTACCGAGCGACATCCTTGTCGTCACTTGCTCATGGGAACGCCGTAGAGCAGCGGTAGTAGGATTAATCGCGTTAAGACGCTCCCCCTGTTGCACGCCGCCCTCATCACCCCATCTCATGCAAGACGAAAAAGAAAGATTTCACGATTTCTTAATTAGGTCAGATTGATATATAGGGAATATATGTTCCGACAATAAACGCGATCATGACCGATTAAAAAAACGGGCGTTTCGCGCTCACTTTCTCCGCACGCCCTGCGCCCCAGATCGCCCGATTTGCCCCTGATAAACGCGGCCCACCGCTGCGAAACCATGCGACACGACGTCTATAATAGCTTAATAGATATGATAATTCTCACCGACATCAGCCCTGCTCAGCGCAAAACCAGCGCCCGAGCCGATAAAATCACGTCACGCATCAAGGGCACTTTCATTATCCTCATGAAATGGGGATAAACGCTATCTATAGCGTGCTATATAAGAGATAAATTAAAATGACTCGAATATATGCAGGTCATTATGGAACGCTTTAACGATATCGTGCCACTAAATGCCTTCATCCCCACGCTGCTGTATTAGGCACGCTGTGTTTTATTATCACTCCATTATCGATTAAATTTGCCACGCGCCATCGTCTATTAAGCTATTTCTGGCATCCCCCTCATCACCTGGACTTATGCATCCGCCATCTATGCAGTACCGGTGATCGCCCCCTTTTCTCGCTAACCGCTCATGTGATGCGCCAGTCCCCCACCTCACGCACGGCGTTATTTCTCACTATTAGCGCTACGCTCATTATCTTTGCCATTCATCAATACAACCAGCAATTGAGTACTCACTCACAGCATCGTGCAGGCGAATATCATTGATATTCCCCCTCTGCACGTGAACGGTCTAGTCACCCGGGTCAATGTACGTCACCATCCGACGGTGAAGAAAGGGGAGCTACTGTTTCCCCTCGACGACGGCGACTCAAGCGCCAAAACGCCCACGCAAATCTCGCGGACGTCAAACAGCAACGGTTAGCACAGAGTGCGGCGCTACTCTCTGCCAAGGCGGCACGACACAACGCCCAGAATCGATACCGCTATATGCAGGCAACGTCCAGCATATCAGCAAGCTAACGCCACCTCACTTCGCCTCGCTCAAGGATTACCAGCAGGTTGAAACGGATCTCAACGTAAGCCCGGGCAATGTCGCTACCACGCCGGCACGGCTGCAACGGGCGATCGCCGATTGCGGTGCGCTCGGAGCGAACAACGCCCAACGCCTGGCCGCTAAGGCTTCGTTGCTCAAGACCAAGCTGGCGCTCTCCCCCATACCTATGCGCCAAGTAACGGGAAAGTCACCACGCTCACACTCAACGTCAGCGACTACGCGCATCCCGGCAGCACCGTATTGGCCGAGGTCGATAGCAATAACATCTGGGTCGAAGAGGCCTTCCCGGAAAGCGTGATCGCCGTTATCCGCGTCGGCGATAAGGCCAAGATCTTTCTGATGGCCGATACCCGCATCTAATACGGCGCGCGCATATCACGCACGGAGCTGGTCATTCCCCCGTGAGCGCTTACTCCCTCGCGGAGGCGCGCCACCTTGCGCCATGCTATTTCTCGACGGGTTACGGAACGTACACCGTCCCGCGTGTGGTGCGCAAAAATAGCGCACCCTCGCCCCTGACGCGCGGATTGGCTTGAAAAAAAGAGAGAGAATACGCTAGGATAGCCCGCGACTTTCGCACCGACAGCACCGCAACGCCAGGTGTTATTCATCTGTTCCCTTAGTTAAATGGATATAACGAGCCCCTCCTAAGGGCTAGTTGCAGGTTCGATTCCTGCAGGGAACGCCATTACACCGTTCGCCAGCATCCGCAGAAGCCCGCTAACCCCGCGCCAGATAAGCAATCACAGCTAATTTCCGCTCGCTGCCGTTCTATTTATATCGCACGCTTTTGCGGGTAAAAAATTTTACCCATGCTCACGGTTAAACAGATTGAAGCAGCAAAGCCAAAAGACAGGCCCTATCGCCTGTTGGATAGCAATGGGCTATACCTCTACGTAGCCGTCTCTGGGAAAAAGGTGTGGCAGCTGCGCTGCAAACTGGACGGTAAAGAGAAAATTTTAACCGTGGGTAAATACCCTCTGGTTTCTTTATAAGAGGCTCGCGACAAAGCCTACCAGGCAAGAAAAGACGTTGCCGATGGCATAGACCCGGTAAGGAAAAAAAAAGGGAGGCGAGAAGGATAACTCATTCTCAGTGATCTATCAGAAGTGGTACGCCCACAAGCGCCAGGTATGGTCGGAGGGGTAGGCGACTGAATTACAGCGGATGTTTGAGGCTAATATTCTCCCGCTCATAGGGACGATGGCAATGGACGAAATCTAGCCGATGACCCTTTTATCTGTTGTGAGGAGGGTTGAAGAGCGTGGCACCATGAAGGGAGCAAACACTCCATGTTCACTGTTTCACTCCCCCATTCGTCTTTCCCCCAAAATCATCAATAAAAACAAAATAGTTAAGCTGATTGCCGTCTTAACGGTATTCAATACTCACCGCCAGGGAAGTATGCCAGCGGGACGGTAGCGGTCCCATCAAATGCAGCGCCCCGCTATTCGCTACCGTCTGCGCGCCGTATACCCCATCAACCTGACGTAGGGAGGCGTCGCCAAACCGGCTCAGGCCGCTCACGCTGTTTACCGCCATCGCTCGGAGCCAAGCCGGGCCTTCATTGCCAAACATGGTCTGCAATACGCTGGGGATCTGCTCCGCCGGTATCATCTGTGCCTGTGACGGCAGAGCGTTACCCAACAGATCATCATACAATCCGACATACTCCGCCCGATTGTCCTGTACATGGCGTAACACGCCCACCGCCTGCATTCGGAAGGTAAAGGTGCCGGTACGAGCCTTTCCCTCACCGCTCACCGGCAGCGTCACCAAGGCTTCGCCCGGCGCCATCCATGTCAGAGAAAAACCATCGGTTCCCATGCCGAACGTCACTTGCGGTGCTAGCCCCTCCCGACCAGCCGGGGTAGTCAGGGTGGTTTTCCCCAGCAGCACCGTCATGATCGGCAGGCGAATCGGTATCCCCCGGTCACTGCTGCGCGGGACAGTGAGTGTCGTCGTGTTAATCTGTGTATTGCCTTCCCCAACCTTCCATACCCAGGGATTGCGTGCATTGGTCACTGATCCGCCCAGGTTCAACGCTCCGCTGAAGTCTTCCCCCGGCATATTCCAGGCCAGTACCCAGGATGGCAGCAGACTGGCGGCCAGCAGTAAACGCGTTGTTCGTTTCATGGTTTCTCCCTCCCTCCGGCCTGTTCTCTACTGTACCGTCACCGTCACACTCAGCCCGGTCTGCCACTGTGCCGGCGTGCCTTCGACTGGTAGGCGCAGTTCAAAACCAGATACGGCGGAGGCATAGGCCGCCGCCAGATTCATCACCCGCTCGTCAGCCAGCACACCCTGGCTGATCACCAGACCGTTATCCAGCGTGCTCATTCCGCTACCGAAGCCACGGTTCAGCAACAACAGGGAAGACAATCGTCCTTTCAGCCACGGTGGCAGAGTAGCGGCCTGTACGTTGCTCACGCTTTGCCCATTAACCAGTGACATTCCCGTCGGCAGCGTGGCGCCGTCTTTCTGAATGTCGGCACTCACCACCATTCCCTGATCAAGGGTGAAAGCAAGTTGTCCCACCACATTACCATTCTCTGGATTACGTACCGGAACCGAGGCACGAAAGTGCTGTGCCGTCGTGCTGTCCCCCCCCGTCACGGAAAACGGCTGCCCGTTACTGCTGAACGTGATAACAGGCGTGAAACCGGGACCACCGCGCTCTGCCACCTCATACAGATGTCCCTCCAGAAACGGCAGGGTGCCTTTATTACGCAGGTCAAACACCAGAAAGCCGTTTTCATGACGGGCATCAGCGCTATCCACCACCCAGGTTTGGTCAGGGGAACCCACCCGCCAGGTCCATTTCGGGGCCTCGTCCGTGACCAGACCGTGAAACTGAATTTCGCCACCATCAAGCATGATGGCGCGGGAGGTTACGGAATAAAACAGGGTCATCACGGCCAGGAAGGCAATAAGGGATTTATAATCATGCGTTATATTCATCGTTATTTACCCTGTTTTCGTCGGACACATCAATCAAGGAATGCCAACATTAATTGCACACCTATCTCGACAACGATAATACGTATGTCAGTATACGTGCACCGGTATATTACCGTTAAGGTCGCAAACGCTAGCCCCCTCAACCACGTCATACCGTGGTTAGGATTTTCCTGCGTACTGTCCCCAACCATGAAAAAGAATTTAACTCAACACCAGCCCTCAGGTTATTAAAAGACGTCAACACTTATTGAAGAACAAACCTAAGGGCCGGGTTAACACAACATTACCGCTTCAATTATTTATAAGTCACCACGATAGGCATTGAGGCTTTCCACACTATATTACCATTGCCCGCCGCTGGGGCGTTATCAAGCGTGAGGGTAATATTCTCTCCAGCCCCAATACCTGCCCCATAAAACCCAGAAAAACGCATAGTCGTAACAGAAAAATTTTCTTGTTCGGGGCCCAACCAACGAGTACTCCCTCCCATTATATTAAATTTATCTGTAACGCCCGGAAAAAGCGACTCCGCCAGCGTTCGGGGATCGGCAGCGACAGACGCGGGGGTTTTCCCTACCCCGCCCCAAAACGCGAAACCATCATTGCTGGCATACAGTGGGTTAGAAAATCCCACATTTCCGGCCCAGGCCCTCCCCGCTGCCGCACCCAATCTACTGGTCAACGAACCGATTTTCTGACCAGCCGCATCGGTCACTTCCAGCGTCAAGGTTGTATATCCTGCATTAAAATTATCAATATCAACTGCACCATTATAATTAATTACTGGTCTATTCCCCCCCGTTGCACCATGCCCAATGAATGGATCATTGGTTTTGGTACGGATCCCCAGAACCGGAATGGTCGTTTTGACGGGGATGGTAACGGTAGCATTACCCGCAGTGAAATTAGCATCCAAGTTGCTCACGTCCGTACCAACCTGGACTTCCCACGGCGAGACCCTCGGGGGAGGCGTCAGGGTTCCACCCATAGCCAGAGTACCGCCGCTACCATCGGCAGTCCAGGCCATTGCAGAGCCAGATACAACAGCGGAGACGCTCACCGCCAATGCAATCAGTGTTTTTTTCATGAATTAAATTCCTTTCGGTTTTATCAAACGATCAAGAAACATTTCTTTTATTGCGGCACGCCATTTCCTGGTGTTACCGCAAAACCATCCCCTGCTGTCTTATTCAGGCAGCACCTATTCCCTGTATTGTATGTACAGTGTGTTTTATTCCTGGAATGGCTTTACGTTATCACCGTAATAATATAAATAGCGTTTTCCTCCTCTCCAATGCATTCTGTTTGCTTTTATCTCTTGTTAACTGACGTTAACCCCCTGCCACTTCCAGCAGCACCTGCAAATTACCCCGGTAATTCGCCGGAACCTCCAGCTCCACCGGCGCATCCGTTCTCAATTCTACCTGCCGGGTTGCCGCCGGCAGGCTGATAACCACATCCTCTCCTCGCTGACTAGCGGCGATGGCCGTTTTCTGTCCGTCCACCATCAGGGTGGTTTTCAGGGTGAGCCGCGCATCCCGCCCGTCCGCCAACGTTCGTTTCACCGTAATATTCGCCAGTCCGCTGGAGGCCGGACGACTTTCGGCGTGGCGGATGACCAGGCTCTCTGGCAGCGGAGCGTTGCTTTCTGTGCGGTACAACACTGGATCAGCCGGTGTGCGCGTCACTTTCACCACGCTGTTGCCCACCACCTGGCCGTTTACTACCCCCAGGTACTGCGTTTTCTCGCTGTAATCCGCCGCCAGGGCCGGCAGGACGCTGAAAAGGGCCACCACCATCAGTACTTTTTTCATCATGATTTCTCTTTTATTTCGCGGGGAGCGAAAAGGGTTACTCTTTCCCAGCCCTGGTCGCTATTTTCGATTCAGAAACCGCCTTGGCCTCCGGTACCACAGTCTTTTTCTGGTTGATGGTCCAGCGCTGTAGTTCACCGTAATCATTCAGCGCGTCGATCTTCACCACGTTACCCGGCACCACGACCTCATCCCCCGGCATAAACATCAGCAGTTCCTGGGCGATATCATTGTCCACCTCAATCTTTTTACCTTTCGCATCCAGCAAGTTACCGATGACGTAGATATAGGGAGTGGTGTTGACCAGCATCGCCCGGCCGTCCGGACGAACCTGTAGGCTAATCCCCTCTTCGGCCCCTTTACGTCCTGCTAGCAATGCTTTCGGGCGGTAGAACAGCTTCAGCTTTGTGCGCAGAGCAATGGCAATCCCACTCCCCTCCAAGGCCGGAGGGATATCCTGGAGGTTCAGCCAATACACCGACTCCCTGTCCTGCGGCAGGTGGTCAGATGCCATAATGATGCGCAACGTCTGCTGTCCCAGCGGTTTCACCTTAAAGAAAGAAGGGGTCACCACAAACGTCGGGCGGGTGTCTTTCTCCACGATGTTGTCCACCCAGGCCTGACCGCCAAAGGTACGGGTCTTATCGTTGTTAGTCACCGTGATGGTCAGCGCATCCTTGTCCCCCCGGAAAATATAGCGGGTCTGGTCAGCGGCCAAGGAGGCCAGCGCGCTCTGGCTCGTTATCATCAAGGCCAGGATTAGCCCCAGCCCCTGCGTCACCCGGTTGCGGAAAAAAAAACTTATTTTCTGAGGCTGTTTCATGATCATCAGTGTCCAGTTACGCTTATTCACACTCAATTTCCTGTAGTTTCGCCGTATCCCGTAGCTTCGCTGCCGCTATCCGGCAGTGACCCAACGTGATGTCGCCAGGGGTATCCAGCGCGTTAATCATCAGCACGCCATTGTTCGCCACAAAGCCCAGCGGCGTGCTCCTGCTGTCCCGCGCCCAGGTACCGCCCGGCACAAAGGTTCCGTCCGGCATCCTCACCTGTAGTAGGTAGCGGTGCACCTTCAGGGCAGCAAACGGCATCCACACCACCGCCCTATCCACCGGTACAACCTTCCGGCTGGTGGAGGACAACTCCGTGTCCAGCGGAAGCGACCCGGCATCGATGGTCACCGTATTCCAGTCATAGCTGTTCAGCGGTACCACCAAGTTGCCGTCACTGTCCGAGGCTTCATTCCCGGACATCACCTTCACGCCCGGCGTACCTTTCACACTCACCACCGCCACCGTATCCCCGGTCGTACGGCTGAACATAATGCTCCGCGCCGCCGGCACCGCGAGTACCGAGCCGCTGGCTGACAACGAGCCACTGCTGCCCGAGCCGGACGAGTAGTTCACCGTGCCGTTCAGGTGCGCCCGCTCGCCGCTGTAAGCAGCGTGCAAGTAACTGCTGACCCCGCCATCACTGTCACGGCCGCCGCCCAAACCGTAGCTAAAGCGGTCGTTCAAGGCGCCAGATACCCCGCTACTGAAACCAATACCCGCGCCCTGACTGGTGCTCACTGCGGTGCTGCTGCTGTACTTTCGCTCAAACAGGGTGAACGGTAGCGAGAACGATGCCGATGCCGACCAGTTGTTCTCCCCGCGGGTATTCCGAGAGCCAGACCACCCCAGACTCAGGCTAACATCTTTGATTTGCGTACTCAGCGAACCGCTAACCCCCGTCTCCTTACCGTGATCATCCCGATAGCCGTCCCTGCCGCTATTGATAGCCGGGTAATAGCTCCGCAGCCATCCCGACGCCGACAGGCTGAACAGGCCGCCTAACGGCTGGCTGACGCCGGCATTCCACTCATCCTGTATCCGGCGCCCCTGGTTTTGCTGAAGCCATGATTCGGTCGGGTTAAAGGCGGAGATGTCCTCATATTCCGCACTCTGCTGTGACCAGCTCACCCGCAGCCCGGTATGCGTCAGTTCAAGCTGTTTACTCCATGCCAGTTTCACCTTATTCCCGCGACGTCCACCGTCCCGGTACTTCGCCGTGGCGTATGCGCCGTCAGCGGAAAGCGCCCCCAGGTAACCGAGCCCCAGCACCGCGCCAGCGCTAGCGCCCAGCCAATCCTGGTTGAATACTCCTCCCGTGCGCAGGGTCAGTCCGTCCAGGCCATAACCGTATGACGCGGCAGCCACTCCGCCCGCCAGGTCGCTGTCATCGTCCGGCATCCCGGCCGCCAGACTGAACTCGTGCTGGCCCGGGCTCAGTTGCCCGGCCATCACCGACAACGGAAAAACCTGGGTTTGCTCCCGCCCGTCCTCGCCAGTGATTTTCATCATCACGTCCCCGCTGCTATACAACGGCACATCCGTGACAGAGAACGGCCCGGCTGGCATCATCTCTGAATACAGCAATCGACCGTTCTGGGTCAGGGTGACTCTGGACGGGCCGTTGGCGATGCCGCTGAACACCGGGGTGTACCCCAAGTTGCCTGGCTTCATGCTGTTGTTCCGTGACAGAGACAGCCCGTACGTGCCGGTACTGCCCAGCAAACTGTCGCCGGTCAAGGTCTTCCCTATCGCCAGATCCGCGCTCAGGGAACGGATAGCCCGGCTGGCCGTGAACATGTTTATCGTGGCCTCGTTGCTCCCGCTATCTCCGGCGCTGGCGGTGACGGACGAACTCACCACCCAGCGGCCGAGGTTCGCCTTAAGGTCTGCGGAGCCAAATGCCGAGGAGTTATTTCGCCCGGTATTGGCGTTCGCGTTGTAGCTCATCCGGAACGCATCGCTTCCGTAATCCCACGCCACGTTCTCCGGCATATTCACTAACCCCTTCTGGGGAATGGACAGCGCCAGGCTCTGGGTAGAGACGTCAAAGTCCACCTTCACGGACGGTGCTTTCGTCAGCACATAACACTGCCGGAGATCGTCATACCCGTCACGGAAGTAGTCGGTATTGATATAAATCCCGGCATCTGCCAGCCATGCCGGTGTCAGACACAGCGCCTCACTGTCCTGTGGCGTTACGTCCAGAATACGCTTTCCGGCATCTTTCCCGTTCAGAGTCAGGTCTAGCAGGTAGCGCCCCGGCGCGTAATTTCCGTTCAGGGCCGCCCAGACTGCTGGGTTTACCCCCGCACCGCCCTGAATAAAGGACATGTCCAGCCTCTCTTCTCCGGCACTTACGGTGCCACTGCACAGGGCAACGGCGATCGCAAGTGACAAGGGGGGCCGCTGGGCGAAGTGCCCTGCTGAGGACATTCGTATCAGTGCCATTCTGCTGCATCTCCTTTCATCTTTTACTGATACGTCACCACAAAGGTCAGCGCACCGCTGTATTCACCGACCTTTACCTCCGTCGGAAAGATCGGCTGGGCACGAAACCGAAACTGGCCCTTCGCGGCAAAAGCCGCCGGGTACTTCACTTCATGATTTGTCAATGAAAGACGCCCCCGATAGTCGGCCTGCGGATCCACAGCGCGCACCGCGATCCGGATACCATCCCCGGCACCGCGGGTAACGACTCCTGCTGCATCCATCTGACCTGGGTTACCAAAGTTTAAGGCGGCGATCTGCCCGGCCAGAAAGGCTGAACAGCCCTGAACGCTGGCACCGCTCTCATACAGATACACGGTAAAGTCACGCGCAGGCACCGGCGCGGCGGAAGACTTACGGTATGTACCGAACGTCAGGCGACTACTGCCGCTACCATCAGCGTCCACGACCACATGGCAGGCGGATGCCACCACATCAGCGCTGAACAAGGTTTTCTGAACGGAGGCGTGAGAAAATCCGCCTCCCGCCAGCAGCAGAAGGAAAAATACCTTTATTGTTTTCATCGCATACCCGTAGCAGCTATTTATTCTGCTTTATCAGTAATTATGACTGTAATAACCCGCCAGCTTATGTACATTCTTGCTGATCAAATTCAGTCGGTTGACACTGACGCTGAGGTAGCCGCAGCTCATACCGTGGCGTTCACACACAACCTTTCTTGAAAGCCCAAAAACAAAATAATCTCTCAGTGCGAGAATAACCTTTTCGCTGTGTATCGGAGATATATCAACAAGCAGCCAGAATTGTTCCTCTGGCACTGCTCCCGCGACGAGTTCTCCTACCCTGACAACTCTGACTTCCGCCAATGATTTTTTATTCTGCTGCAATTAAGCTTCCTTACTTCCCTTCCAGAAGGGGAACACCCACAGGGCGGATAACGAATCTTTTCACTGATTATACTTAAGAGATTAACACTGCAAAGCGCATTTTTAACGATCTTTTAACCCGAAATGACAATTATAGCCAAAATATAAGTCCGAACGCAGTAAAAATATCAGGACAGCACAGCAGCAAATACCAGCAAATCAATATAAAAGATCGTTAAATATGCCAATCACCACTAATTACCCTACAGCAAAAAAGAAAGTATTAATTAATCAAAGTCAAAAACAGAAAGTAATAACAAAAATAGCAAAAATAACAAAACTTAAGTCGAAATGATGAGTGCAATCGTCTAGCTAAAAGCAAAACAAAAGATTAGAATCAATATGATATATTGTTGGCAACGCCTTCAATTAATAGAACATGTATTGACCGATAAAGGCTCCGATGATTTTTCATCAAGCTAACGGCGCGTGAAAGGCGAAGGGGTTGGCTGGCCAGAGAGCTGAATCGTGTTGTCAAAGGCAGATTATTACGTGCAATAGGTTGTGTAAAAATCATGCCAGTCAGGTGCTTTCCTGCGGCAACGCTCAGAGACAACGTCGCCACGGAGCAGTGGTCAACATGCCGAGGCGCAACAAGGTAAGCGGAATGAATCATTCACGACAGGTTGCATCAGCGGGCGATAGGCGTCCGCATCTCGGCAGTAACTTCGTAGGTAAAACGCAGTGCGCGGCGCGCAAACGGGATACCGTTTGCGCACACTCTTCACCTATCGGCCAGTAAATACTCCTGACCGGTCATAGCCGTGTCGCTGGAGATAAAATTCAGCAACTCTCGCCCGAC
>NZ_BAUC01000006.1 GCF_000474215.1 Edwardsiella hoshinae NBRC 105699 = ATCC 33379
CGGCCGCCAAGGCCTAACCGCGCCCATCTCGACACCCAACCAGCCGGTTTGGGTGTCTTTTTATCTTGCAGTGCTCTCCCCCCGCGGCCCTCAGCGACGAAGACGGCAGATAAAAGCCGTTACATCGAAATTTACCCGCACATCACGCTGCCCGCTGGCGGCAAGTAACGCCATCAGGCGTTTGGCATACTCCGGCCCCCCCTGCTGCGCCATATAACCCGTTACATAGCTGGTCGACAGGAAAAACGTCGCCAACTGCGCCACACTCAAGGTGAGAATATTGGGAAAGATCTGACGTTGGCTGTGTTGCAGATTAGGCTGGATCTGCATCAATTCCAGGGTATCGTCGTAGTCCACTAAGCGCCGATCTCGGAATGGAGCCCAACGCGTCGCCAACTCATACTCCACCACGTCGCGCAACGGCCCATAGACCAGAGGAAACTCGTAACGATAGGCGCAGAAGATCCCGCCCGGCTGCAACAACTGCGCCATCCGCGACAGCATCAATGGCCGATCCATCCAGTAGAAGGCGGTCGCGCAGGTCAGCAAATCGACTGGCTGCGGTGGCGTAAAGGTCTCGGCTGCCGCCATATCGAAAGTCAACTGCGGATAGTTTTGTCGCGCCAGCGCGATCAGCGCCTCATCGCGATCGCAACCGGCCACCTGAGAGAAATAGGTCTGCAAACGGGCGGTGGAGAAACCGCTGCCGCAGCCCAAATCCAAGGCGCGCTCATGATGGGTACACTGGCGCGCCAGGAACTGATACAGCGCCTCGGGATAACGGATCAATGCGCGAATCTGTTGATAGGCAATAGCGTAATGATTGAGCTGTCCCATAGTTTTTCCTTTGGCTGGTGACACCGGCGTGCTCGTGCCGTCGTTATGAGTGTACCTATCCCAACGGCGGATACCAGGCATAAAAAAACACCATTCGGCACCCAACGAGAGCAAACCGAAGAGCGCGAATCAGCCGTCGGATAAAAATAGCGTTGCTTAAGGCAGAGGCAGAGGCAGAGGCAGAGGCAGAGGCAGAGGCAGAGGCAGAGGCAGAGGCAGAGGCAGAGGCAGA